>NZ_JAFLXB010000005.1:0-431875 GCF_019891455.1 Pseudomonas sp. P867
GATCCTGTACCTCTCCGGCGGCAACCAGCAGAAAGCCATTCTTGGCCGCTGGCTGTCGATGCCGATGAAGGTCCTGCTGCTGGACGAGCCCACCCGCGGTATCGACATCGGTGCCAAGTCGGAGATTTACCAGATCATCCATAACCTGGCGGCCAGCGGCATTGCGGTGATCGTGGTGTCCAGCGACCTGATGGAGGTGATGGGCATTTCCGACCGCATCCTGGTGATGAGCGAAGGCGCCCTGAGCGGTGAACTGCCCCGCGCCCAAGCGGATGAAGCGCGCCTGTTGCAACTGGCGCTCCCGCGTTCGCGGGCTTGAAGAAATAAGAGGGGTTGGCTATGTCTGAAGTTAAAACTGCAAAGGGGTTCTGGCCGGGGTTCAACCAGCGCAAGTTTCTCGACGACTGGGTGATGCTGCTGGCAGCGTTGAGCATCTTTGTACTCAGCGCGGTATTTATCGACAACTTCCTTTCGCCACTGAACATGCGCGGCCTGGGGCTGGCGATATCCACGGTGGGCATCGCCGCGTGCACCATGCTGTTCTGCCTGGCGTCGGGGCACTTCGACTTGTCAGTGGGGTCGGTGATCGCTTGTGCCGGGGTGGTGGCGGGCATCGTGATCCGTGACACCGACAGCGTAGTACTCGGCGTGTCGGCGGCACTGGCCATGGGGCTGGTGGTGGGGCTGATCAACGGCATCGTGATTGCCAAGCTGCGCATCAATGCGTTGATTGCCACCTTGGCTACCATGCAGATCGTGCGCGGCCTGGCGTACATCTTCTCCAACGGCAAGGCAGTGGGGGTGATGAATGAAGATTTCTTCGTATTCGGCAATGGCCAACTGATGGGCGTACCGGTGCCAATCATCATCACTGTGCTGTGTTTCGTGTTCTTCGGTTGGCTGCTCAATTACACCACCTATGGGCGCAACACCATGGCCATTGGTGGTAATCAGGAAGCCGCGCTGCTGGCCGGGGTGAATGTCGATCGCACCAAGATCATCATCTTTGCCGTGCACGGTTTGATCGGCGCATTGGCCGGGGTGATTCTCGCGTCGCGCATGACCTCGGGCCAGCCGATGATCGGCCAGGGTTTCGAGCTGACGGTGATCTCTGCGTGCGTGCTGGGCGGGGTATCGCTGAGCGGCGGCATCGGCATGATTCGCCACGTGATTGCCGGGGTGCTGATCCTGGCGATCATCGAGAACGCGATGAACCTGAAGAACATCGACACGTTTTACCAGTATGTGATCCGGGGTTCGATCCTGCTGCTGGCGGTCATCATCGACCGCATGAAGCAACGCTAATGTTCGCCCTGTGAAGATTAAACTGTGGGAGCTGGCTTGCCTGCGATAGCGGGCTGTCAGCCAGCCTATCTTTAACTGACCCACCGCCATCGCAGGCAAGCCAGCTCCCACCTTGGATCTCCTGTGTTCAGGAGGGCGGTATTTGCCATAATGCCGCTCGTTTTCGTACTACCACATAGGCCCGATATGCAGGAAAACGCCCACACCCCCGTCAAAGACGCCGCCCCCACCGGTACCCAAACCCTGTTGCGTGGCCTGGGCGTGGTGCACGCGGTGGCGGCTGGTGCGCGGGATCTGAAAGAGATTGCCCGGCGTATCGGCACTACCCGTAGCACCACCCACCGCCTGGCCAGTTGCCTGGTCGAGGAGCGTTACCTGCGCGTGGTGCCGCAGGTTGGTTACCTGCTGGGGCCAAAGTTGATCGAGCTGGGCTTCCAGGCCCGCGAAGAGCTACCGTTGGTAAGCCTGGCGGTACCCTATCTGGACGAGTTGTCGGCGCTCACCGGCGACACCATCCACCTGGCGATCCGTGAATACGACGATGTGCTTTACCTGCACAAGAACCCTGGCCGCAATGGCCCGGAAATGCGCTCGCGGGTCGGCCACCGTATGCCGCTGGCGCGCACCGGTATCGGCAAGGCGTTGTTGCTGGATGATTCGCCGCAGGAGTGGCAGCGCCTGTACCACGCCAGCTTGCCGGCGACGGGCAAAAGCCTGCAATGGCCGCAGCACCCGGAGCAATCCTGGGCGCAGTTCGAACAGCGCATGGGCGAGTATGTAGCGGGCGGGTATGCGTTCGACCTGGAAGACAACGAACCGTCGATTCGCTGTGTAGCCGCACCGGTGCGCGATGCCGGCGGGCGAATTGTCGCCGGCATCAGCATCGCCAGTACCGTGCCCTACATGCCGCTGGAGAAAATGGCCGAGCTGATCCCTGTGATCAAACAGGTCGCAGCCCGGCTGTCAGCGGAGTTGGGCGCCAAAGCCTGATCAGGCTTTGAGGCTCGCCATGTCGATAACGAAGCGGTACTTCACGTCACCGGCGATCATGCGCGTGTAAGCCTCGTTGATCTGGCGGATGTCGAGCATTTCGATGTCGCAGGTGATGTTGTGCTCGGCGCAGAAATCCAGGACTTCCTGGGTTTCGGCAATGCCGCCGATCAGCGAACCGGCCAGCACTTTACGGCCCAGCACCAGTTTCGCGGCGTTGACGGGCGGGTCTACCGGCTCGATCAGGCCGACCAGGATATGCACGCCGTCAAAGCGCAGTACATCGAGGTAGGGGTTCAGGTCGTGCTGCACCGGGATGGTATCGAGCAGGAAGTCGAAGTGCCCGGCAGCGGCCTTCATCTGCTCGGCATCGGTGGACACGATCACATGGTCGGCGCCCTGACGGCGGCCTTCCTCAGCCTTGCTCGCCGAGCGTGTGAACAGCGTCACCTCGGCGCCCATGGCCTTGGCGAACTTGATGCCCATATGGCCCAGGCCGCCCATGCCGAGAATCCCGACTTTGTCGCCGGCCTTCACGCCGTAGTGCTTGAGCGGCGAGTAGGTGGTGATGCCTGCGCACAGGATCGGCGCAGCGCTGGCCAGGTCGAGCTTGGCCGGGATCTTCACCACGAAGTGTTCGCTGACTACGATGCTGTCGGAGTAGCCGCCCATGGTGTTGCTGCCATCCACGCGGTCCGGGGTGGCGTAGGTCATGGTCGGGCCTTCGAGGCAGTATTGCTCAAGGTCTGACTGGCAGGCTTCGCAGTGGCGGCACGAATCCACCATGCAGCCCACGCCAACCAGATCACCGACTTTATGCGCGGTGACGTTGGCGCCGACGGCGGTGACCTTACCGACAATTTCATGGCCCGGCATCAGCGGGTACACGGCAATGCCCCACTCGTTGCGAGCCTGGTGAATATCGGAGTGGCACACGCCGCAGTAGAGGATCTCGATGGCCACGTCATCGACACGCGGGCTGCGGCGTTCAAACGACATAGGGGCGAGGGGAGTGGTGGCCGACTGGGCGGCATAACCGATGGCGGTGAACATGAAGAAACCTCGCAAAAAAGCAATGACAAGTGAGGCGAGCCATTCTGCGTACCGAGCGCACCGGCGGCCATGGCGATTGCTCCGAGTCTCATGCCTATTCGTCCGGCACTGCCTCAAGTTTGGATGTATTGGTCGCCAGACCTGCGATGATGCTCTCATCCCTAATTCGCGAAGTTTTTTGCCATGTTGCTGACCCGCCATCTCGATGCCAATGCCACCCTGGTCGCCTTGATTGAGGGCCTTGCATCCCGCGACGGTTTTTCCCCGACTCACCTGCCCGGTGTAAAGGTATTGCGCGCCAGTTGCGATGTGGCGCGGGGGCCACAGATCTACGAGCCGAGCCTGATGTTCGTGGCCCAAGGCAGCAAAGTCGCGTACCTGGGCCCGCGTACCCTGGAGTATGGTGCCGGGCATTATCTGATCCAGGCGATGCCGGTGCCGTTCGAGTGCGAGACCTTTGCCATGGCGCCCGATGCGCCGCTGTATGGCGTGACGGTGGGCATCGACCGGGTGGTGTTGGGCGAGTTGGTGATTGCGATGGGTATGCAGGCCGGGCCGCCGCCTACGGCGCAGACGTTGGAGTCGATGAGTTCGGTGGTGCTCGATGACGCCATGCGTGGATGCGTCGAACGGCTGTTGCAGTGCCTGCACGATCCGCTGGAAAGCCGGATCATGGGCCCGGCGCGGGTGCGCGAATTGTTGTTCACCGCCTTGCGCGGGCCGCAGGCGGATGTGCTGCGTGCATTGGTGGAACAACAGGGGCAGTTTTCGCGCATCGCCACCTCATTGAATCACCTGCATGCCCATTATGCCGAACCGCTGAATATCGAGACGCTGGCCGGGTATGCGCACATGAGTGCGTCGACCTTTCATGAACATTTCAAGCGTTGCACCTTGTTGTCGCCGGTGCAGTACCTCAAGCGCCTGCGACTATTGAAGGCCCAACAGTTGCTGCTGGTGGAGGGCATGAGCGTGGCGCAGGCGGCGCACAGCGTGGGGTACCAGAGTACGTCGCAGTTCAGTCGCGAATATAAGCGTTACTTTTTGCGTAACCCTGGTGAAGAGCGAGCCGCCTGAGTCTGCCGGGTACGCCTGCCAGATAAGCCTTGCTTGCATGAACATCGAATAGGGGGGCAATACCTGATAACTGTTTAAGCGCGGTGGCAACGGAACTGCTCTGGCTCGTTATGGTTACAGGGTTTGCAGGCAGTGCAGAAACGGATTGCTGAGTGCTGATAAGCATCGTATGAGTGAGGGGCTGAACTTTCACGCGCACTACCTCCTTGGTCCCAGACGCTAATTCGCCTGGTGCAAAGCCTTGCCCGAGGGCTTATCAGCCAGCGTGTTGAATATGCTGGTCGAATTGGAAAACGCCAGCATTGCTCACAATGATTTGGCCGCAAGGAATATTCTTTACGACGCCAATACTCGCAAGTGTTATCCGGTGGATTTTGGTTCGGCGAAGACGGCAGGGGTTAACCTGGCACAGTCCGATGACCGCAACAGTATTTGGGAGCTGAGGGAACAGATTCAATCGGATAACCAATCTTTTGAAGAAATGGTCGAATTGTTGGAGTCGTTGAAAACCAATGCCGTCAGTTGAGCCGATCAGCGATTTCAGCACCGCTGACAGCACGTCCACCGGCTGAATCGAAGAAGCCATTGATTCAGCCGGTGCAGCCTGATCGTAGAACCACTATTCGAGCGGCCTTACATATTCGGGTAAGTCGGCCCGCCCGCACCTTCCGGCGTCACCCAGGTAATGTTCTGCGAAGGGTCCTTGATGTCACAGGTCTTGCAGTGCACGCAGTTCTGGGCGTTGATCTGGAAGCGCTTCTCGCCGTCCTCCTTGGTCACCACCTCATACACGCCGGCCGGGCAGTAGCGCTGCGCCGGTTCATCGTAGAGCGGCAGGTTGGTGCCGATCGGGATGCTCGGGTCTTTGAGCTTCAGGTGGCACGGCTGTTCTTCTTCATGGTTGGTACCGGAGATGAACACCGAGCTCAGTTTGTCGAAGCTCAGCTTGCCGTCGGGTTTGGGGTAAGCGATCTTCTGGCTGTCTTTGGCCAGCTTCAGGCAGGCGTAGTCCGGCTTGGTGTCGTGCAGGGTGAAAGGAATCTTGCCGCCGAAAATGTTCTGGTCGAGCCAGTTGAAACCGCCGCCGATGATCGCGCCGAACTTGTGCACGGCCGGGCCGAAATTGCGGCTGGCGAACAGTTCTTCGTACAGCCAGCTGGCTTTGAAGCTGTCGACATACGCGGTCAGTTCATCACCCCCTTCGGATTCGGCAAACAGGCGGTCGGCCACGGCGTCGGCGGCGAGCATGCCGGACTTCATGGCGGTGTGGCTGCCCTTGATCTTGGCGAAGTTCAGGGTGCCGAGGTCGCAACCGATCAGTGCACCGCCCTTGAAGACCATCTTTGGCAACGAGTTCAACCCGCCTTTGCAGATCGCGCGGGCGCCGTAGCTGACCCGCTTGCCGCCTTCCAGGTATTGGGCCAGCACCGGGTGGTGCTTGAGGCGCTGGAATTCATCGAAGGGCGAAAGGAAGGTATTGCTGTAGGACAGGTCGACGATCAGACCGACCACGACTTGATTGTTTTCCAGGTGATAGAGGAACGAGCCACCGGTGTTCTCGTTACCCATGATGTCCAGCGGCCAACCGGCGGTGTGCACCACCAGGCCTGGCTGGTGCTTGGCTGGATCGATTTCCCAGATTTCCTTGAGGCCGATGCCGTAGTGCTGGGCGTCGGCGTCGCTGTCCAGGTTGAAGCGCTGGATCAGTTGCTTGCCGATGTGTCCACGGCAACCCTCGGCGAACAGAGTGTATTTGCCACGCAGCTCCATACCTGGGGTGTACAGGCCGTCTTTGGGCTTGCCTTCGCGGTCGACGCCGAGGTCGCCAGTGATGATCCCGCGCACCACGCCGTTTTCATCGAACAGGGCTTCCTGGGCGGCGAAGCCTGGGTAGATTTCCACGCCCAGGTTTTCGGCCTGCTGGGCCAGCCAGCGGCACAGGTTGCCCAGGGAAATGATGTAGTTGCCTTCGTTGTGCATGGTCTTGGGCACAAAGAAGTCGGGAACCTTGGTGGAAGTATCGCCGCTGCGCAGTACATAGATGTCATCGCGCACCACCGGGGTGTTGAGCGGGGCGCCGAGCGCTTTCCAGTCCGGGAACAGTTCGTTCAGGGCGCGGGGTTCAAACACGGCACCGGAGAGGATGTGGGCGCCGACTTCGGAGCCTTTCTCGACCACGCAGACGCTGATTTCCTTACCGGCTTCGGCGGCCTTCTGCTTCAGTCGGCAGGCGGCAGACAGGCCAGCCGGGCCGGCGCCGACGATGACCACGTCGAATTCCATGTATTCGCGTTCCACAGGCTATCTCCTACTCAAGGCTCAACAGGCTTTTTTTTCTAATGGGTGGAGGTTCGGTAGCGTCATGCACAACGGCACGACCCACCTGTCTCTCTAGGTGGCGCATTATATATAGACCACTGGCAGCGTCCAATACAAACGTTTGTTTGAATTGCCCGCAGCCTAGGTAAATCAAAGCAACGGGGCTTATGACTGACCATTTTGCCGTATTGACCAGAATAGGCGTTCCGGTCAAGATACGGTCGGTTTCGCGCTTCCCGTAGGCAGACTGCAGGTTTCAAGAGCACGTCCAAAGGTAAGCTGGTGTGCAGTTTACACGCCGCGATAAAGAATGACCTCTCAGTCACCGCTGACGAACGGTCATCATTTTCCCGTGTGCAAGGCCACTGCCGAGGTCTTTGGAGGTGCCCTTGTGTGCCGATGAGCATCAACCGCCAGGTTCGCCTAGGCGACTTTCTTTTCACCGGAGAGTAACGAGGAATCCATGAAGGTTCTTGTAGCTGTCAAACGCGTTGTCGATTACAACGTGAAAGTTCGCGTCAAGGCGGACAATTCCGGCGTCGACCTTGCTAACGTCAAGATGTCGATGAACCCTTTCTGCGAAATCGCTGTGGAAGAAGCCGTACGCCTGAAAGAGAAAGGCGTTGCGACTGAAATCGTCGTGGTGTCCATCGGTCCGACCACTGCCCAAGAGCAGCTGCGTACCGCTCTGGCCCTGGGCGCCGACCGCGCCATTCTGGTGGAGTCCGCTGAAGAACTGACTTCCCTGGCCGTTGCCAAACTGCTCAAGGCCGTTGTCGACAAGGAACAGCCTCGGTTGGTGATCCTGGGCAAACAAGCCATCGACAGCGACAACAACCAGACTGGCCAGATGCTGGCTGCACTGACCGGTTACGGCCAGGGTACCTTTGCTTCGAAAGTCGAAGTGAGTGGCGACAGTGTTGCGGTCACCCGTGAAATCGACGGCGGCGCCCAGACGGTTTCCCTGAAACTGCCGGCCATCGTCACCACCGACCTGCGTTTGAACGAGCCGCGCTATGCGTCCCTGCCAAACATCATGAAAGCCAAGAAGAAGCCGCTTGAATCGGTGACTCCGGATGCTTTGGGCGTTTCCACCGCCTCCACCAACAAGACCATCAAAGTTGAAGCGCCGGCTGCACGCAGCGCAGGCATCAAGGTCAAGTCGGTGGCTGAACTGGTCGAGAAACTGAAAAACGAAGCGAAGGTGATCTGATCATGGCTATCCTCGTAATCGCTGAACACGACAACAAGGTGCTGGCCCCGGCCACCCTGAACACCGTGGCTGCCGCCGCTAAAATCGGTGGTGACATCCACGTACTGGTTGCAGGCCAAGGCGCTGGCGCCGTGGCTGAAGCGGCTGCAAAAATTGCAGGCGTGAGCAAAGTCCTGAACGCTGACAATGCCGCTTACGCACATCAGTTGCCGGAAAACGTGGCTCCTCTGGTTGCAGAGCTGGGCAAAAGCTACAGCCACATCCTGGCTGCCGCTACTTCCAACGGCAAAAACATCCTGCCACGCGTTGCCGCGCAGCTGGACGTTGACCAGATCTCCGAGATCATTTCGGTAGAAAGTGCTGACACCTTCAAGCGCCCGATCTATGCCGGTAACGCCATCGCTACCGTGCAGTCCAACGCCTCGGTCAAGGTCATCACCGTACGCGCCACCGGTTTCGACCCGGTTGCCGCCGAAGGTGGTTCGGCCGCCGTTGAAGCCGTCTCCGCTGCCCACGACGCGGGTACTTCCAGCTTTGTTGGCGAAGAGCTGGCCAAGTCGGACCGTCCTGAACTTACCGCCGCCAAGATCGTCGTTTCCGGCGGGCGTGGCATGCAGAATGGTGACAACTTCAAACACCTGTACGCCCTGGCCGACAAGCTGGGCGCTGCGGTCGGCGCTTCCCGCGCAGCCGTGGACGCAGGCTTTGTACCCAACGACATGCAGGTCGGCCAGACCGGCAAGATCGTTGCGCCACAGCTGTACATTGCCGTCGGTATTTCCGGTGCGATCCAGCACTTGGCCGGTATGAAAGACTCCAAGGTGATCGTTGCGATCAACAAGGACGAAGAAGCACCGATCTTCCAGGTGGCCGATTACGGCCTGGTGGCGGACTTGTTCGAAGCCGTACCAGAGCTTTCGAAGCTGGTCTAATCCAGCTGCTTCACTTATAAAGAGCCCGGTCTTATGACCGGGTTTTTTTTTACTTATCAGGAGAACCTTGCCATGGAGTTGCGCCCCTGGACTTTACTGCTGGGCCTCACGCTGCTGCCGAGCCTGTCATTCGCCGCCGGCAAATGCGAACGCCTGGTGATCACCGGCAGCCCGGACGCACCGCCCTTGCTGTGGCGCGACCCCCAGGACCCCACGCACCTGATCGGCGCTACCGCCGACGTGTTGCAACAAGTGGGCAAGGACCTTGGGTTGAAAATCGACCTGCTCTACGGCGGCAAACGCTCCCTGGCCTTGGATGAGGCGCGCAGCGGGCGCATGGATATTCTCGCTGATGCTCCACTGAATCTCGGTGAGCTGGACAACTTCGACTACATCCATCCGGCGTTGATGCAGACCGACTACCTGGTCTGGACGCGCAGGGAGTCGCCGCTGGCCTATACCACGGCGGCTGACCTGCACGGCCACAAGGGCGCGGTATCGGAGCGCGCCCGTTTGAGCACTGAATTCGAAACCTTCGCCGGCCAACAGCTCAGCCTGCAACGCCTGCCGAATCTCACGCCGGCGTTCCAGAAACTGTTACTGGGGGAGGTGGACTACGTGCTGGCGGGACGCTATTCCGGCATGGCCATGGCCCAGACCTTGGGCATGAGTAACGACTTGGTTGCCCATGAGGTGCCTGTCGATCAGCCCGGGTTGTACCTGGCGATTTCCCATAACTCGGCGTGCAATGATCCTTGGCTGCGCGGACAGCTGACCAAAAAGATGACAGAATTGCCCGCGTCCGGTGTCGCGCAAGCCGCGCTGCAGCGCAATCTGGAGCGCTGGAAAGCGCAATTGCAACAACCCGTCGGCACCCCAACAAAGTAGGGATTTACAGTGATTTTTCGACCTCTTTTCGCGGCCCTCGCCGTTGTCGCTCTGGCGGGATGTGCAACCGATCCTGCGCCGAATGAACAAATGCGCCTGACCCAGCAAGCCCTGGAGCAAGCCAACGCGGTCGGGGTCAACGCCGATGAATCGCCCGAACTGAAACTGGCCGAAGAAAAATTCGCCAGGGCCAAGTCCAACATGGCCGACCAATCCTACAAGCGCGCGCGTATGCGGGCCGAGCAGGCCGAGCTGGATGCGCGCCTGGCCGAGGCAAAAGTGCTGACCGCCAAGAGCCAGGAACAATTGAACGTGCTTAATACCCGTATCACTCGCCTGCGCAAGCAACTGCAATTGGGAGACGCGCAATGAGCCCGATGATCCGTGGTTTGAGCTGTGCGTTGCTCTTGGGCAGCGCGGCACTGGGCGGATGCGCCAGCCAGCCCAGCAGCGAGCAGGCATTGCAACAGGCGGGCGATGACTTCCAGAAGGTCAAGGAAGACTCCAATGTGCTGCGCTTTGCGCCCAAGGATGTGATCCGCGCCGGCGAGTCCCTGGCCCGTGCCGATCGCCTGTCCAGCTACTGGGGCAGCGGCTCCGACGTGGTGCATTACGCCTACCTGAGCCAGCGCTAC
This sequence comes from Pseudomonas sp. P867, assembly GCF_019891455.1. NCBI lineage: Bacteria > Pseudomonadati > Pseudomonadota > Gammaproteobacteria > Pseudomonadales > Pseudomonadaceae > Pseudomonas > Pseudomonas sp. P867. Next base: position 10,413 of record NZ_JAFLXB010000005.1, read on the forward strand.
AGTGCCATCGCCCGCGAACACACCGAGCAGGGCCTCAATGCCGAGCGCGGCACCCAGCTCGAGTTGGAGCGTCAGCGCCTGCAACTGGCCCTGCGCGAAAACAAGCTGGCCAGTGTGCAGCAGCAGGGCAAGTGGGTTGAAGCGCAGATCGCCAGCCTCACCACCCAGACCGACCGAGGCCTGGTGATGACCCTGGGGGATGTGTTGTTCGATACCGGCGAAGCCGAACTGCAAAACTCGGCCAGCCGCACCGTGCTCAAGATCGTGCAGTTTCTGCAACTGAACCCCAAGCGTCGGGTGCGTATCGAGGGCTATACCGACAACACCGGGGGCGAGCAGGAGAACCTCAAACTGTCTCGTGACCGCGCCCAATCGGTGGCAGACCTGTTGATGGACCTGGGTGTCGACGACAAGCGTATCGAAGTCCAGGGTTACGGTGATCAATACCCGGTGGAAGCCAATGCCTCCGAGCGTGGCCGCGCGCAGAACCGCCGGGTGGAAATCGTGTTCTCTGACGAGAAGGGCCAACTGGGTGCCGCTCGCTAAAGTCTGACGCAATTGCATGTGGGAGGGGGCTTGCTCCCGATAGCGGTAGTTCAGTTGCAACATCTTCGACTGATACACCGTCATCGGGAGCAAGCCCCCTCCCACATTTTGTCACGCGTACTCCCTCACAGTTTTTGCTGTCACTACGGTTCGCGCTCGATTATTGTGTTAACTGTCCCCGTACACTTCTAAACTGTGCTGGTATGTTTCACACAAAAATAAAATAGCCGTGAAATCGAGTGCTGCGTCATGACCAATCTGTTGCTTTACCAACGTATTGCCCAGCAACTGGCTGAGGATATCCGGCGCGGTGTCTACCAACCGGGAGAGCGCGTGCCCTCTGTGCGCAAGATGAGCTCCCAGCTCAATGTGAGCCATGCCACGGTGTTGCAGGCCTACGCCAACCTGGAAGACCAGGGGTTGATTCGGGCGCGGCCGCAATCGGGTTATTACGTGCACCAGACCCCGGCACTCACGGCGCCGACGCCAGACATCGCCCGGGTCGAGCGCCCGGGGCTGGTCACCCGCAGCAGCATCATCCAGCAGGTGTTGGTCGAGTCACGCCGTGAAGGCGTATTCCCCCTGGGCGCTGCGGTGCCGAGTGTGGACTACCTGCCGGTACGGGCGCTGCACCAGCAGTTGGCCAAGGTCACGCGGTTCCAGAGCCCACGGGCCTTCAGCTACATGTTCAGCCCCGGCTTTGAACCGTTGCGTCGCCAGGTGGCGATCCGAATGCGCGATGCCGGCGTAGTCGTGGATCCGTCCGAAGTGGTGATCACCCACGGTTGCGTCGATGCGTTGCAGATGTCCTTGCGCGTGCTGACCCGGCCCGGCGACTTGATCGCCGCCGAATCACCGACTTACTACGGCTTGCTGCAACTGGCCGATTTGCTCGGCCTCAAAGTCATTGAGATCCCCAGCGACCCCGCCACAGGCATGAGCCTGGAAGCCCTGCAATTGGCGGCCAACCAATGGTCGATCAAAGCGTTGGTGCTGACCACGCGCCTGAGCAACCCCTTGGGCGGCACCATGCCGGAGGAGCGGCAGAAGCAATTGCTGCGCCTGGCGTCGGATTTCGATATCCAGATCGTCGAGGACGATATCTATGGCGAGCTGATGTTCGAACTGGGCCGCACCAAGGCCCTGAAAGCCTATGACCGTCTTGACCGGGTCATCTATTGTTCGAGTTTTTCCAAGACCTTGTCCCCGGGCGTGCGCATCGGCTGGATGATCGCCGGCAAGTACCAGCAGGAGATTCAGCGCCTGCAAATGTTCAGCACTCACTCCGCCTGCAGCGTCACGCAGATGGGCGTGGCGGCGTACCTGGAAAACGGCGGCTACGACCGTCACCTGCGTTACATTCGCCAGGAATACCGCAAGAACCTCAGCGCCTTCCAGCTGGCGGTGCAGCAATATTTCCCCGAAGGCACCCAGATGACCCGTCCGACCGGCGGCTTTATCCTGTGGGTCAGTTTGCCGGGGCGGGTCAATACCCAGGAGCTGCACGTGCGTGCCCTGCAACAGGGCATCAGCATTGCACCAGGGCTGATCTTCAGTAATACCGAACAGTTCAACCACTGCATCCGTCTCAATTGCGGCACCCCGTGGAACCGCGAGGCAGAGCGGGCGTTGATGACCCTGGGCATGCTTGCCAGCCAGCTGTGCCAGGAAACTGCAGCAGGCTTTTGAGGGGGGCAGAGGGGACAACATTGATCTGCGCCCTTGTCATGCCACGCACAACAAGCGAGCATATGGCCTTCTGCCGTTAATGCTGTTGGCGATATGACGTCTATTTTCCGTGTAACTTTGGTGATTGGCCTGTTAAGCCTGTGCAACGTCTGCACTGTGCTGGCTGCAACGCCGGTGGCTGACGTTAAGCCCGCCGCAAGTGCCGAGCAGAAAACGTCGGCCAAGCAGCCAACGCCCGCAAAAAAAGCCCCAGCCACCGTGAAAAAAGCGGTGAAGACCAAAAAGCGCGCACCTGTGGCGAGCAAGTCCAAGTCGGCCCATGAAGTGGCCCAGACCAAACTGCCACCGGCACAGTTGGACCTGTCCCTGCCTTCGGACATGGTCAGGCACTTGCAGCCGATCGGCACCATGCCCAAACCCAAGAGCGTGCCCTTGCTGCCGCCGATGTTTGGCGAAAAGCCCACCGATAACAGCGCGTTCCAGATCAACGGCCGCTTGCTCAGCAATGAGATGAAGCTGCAACTGCGTAACGATGAGCGTCGCGATGTAGAAGGCGCCGCGCTGGATTTCGAATTCAAGCAATAAACTGTTCAGTCACAGGTGACCCGGGTTGCCGACCATCTGTCGTAGACTGGTCGGTCATCTTTGTTTTGTGCGAAAAACCCCTGTTGGACCATTTTAAAACGGCTGTTTAAGGGCGTACTCTAGCCCGGCCATCCTATTGAGTCGTCGAGGACCTGCTGGTCATGAAATGCCGTGAAGGCTGTGGCGCATGCTGCATCGCCCCCTCCATCAGTTCACCGCTGCCGGGAATGCCCCAGGGCAAACCTGCAGGCGTGCGTTGTCTGCACCTGTCGGTGGAACAACTGTGCCAGCTGTTCGGTCAACCGGAACGTCCGGCGGTGTGCAGTGATTTCAAGGCGGATATCGAGGTCTGCGGTAACGACCAGGCCGATGCGATTCGCTTGATCGGCTGGTGGGAGCAAATGACGGCGGCTTGATGGGCTTTACTATCGGAACTTCAACAACAAGGAATACAACGATGGGTTCGCTGAAACGAATGGCTGTGGTGTGCGGTTTTACGATGATGTTCGCGGCCACTGCCCAGGCTGAGGATTGGCAAGTTGCCAAGGACGAAGACGGCATCAAGATTTCGCTGAGCGAAATGGCCGGCTCCAAGTACAAAGCCTATCGCGGTGTCACAGTGATCAAGGCGCCTGTCGCCAAAATCCAGGCTTTGCAGGAAGACGTCGCGGGGGCCTGCGCGTGGATCCATGAATGCAAATCCCAGAAACTCGTCGACAAGAAAGGCGACGAGGCATGGACCTACACCCAGTTCAAGGCGCCGTTCCCTGTGACGGATCGTGATTCGTATATCCACGTCACCACCACCAAAGCCGCTGACGGTAGCGTTACGCGCAAGCTGGTAGGCGTGCCGACTTACAAGCCTGAAGAAAAAGGCTACGTGCGAGTGGCCCAGGTTGATGGCTTCTGGAAACTGGTGCCCAAAGGTGCCAATGAAACTGAAGTGACCTACCAGGTACACACCGAGCCAGGCGGCAGCGTACCGTCGTGGTTGGCCAACAAGTTCGTGGTGGACGCGCCGTTCAACACCTTGAAAGCCCTGAAGGAACACGCTGAAAAATAAGCGCTGTTGATCAGGTGCCTCCGGGCTTGAGTGGAACGTTTGGCGAGCCCTCAAGGTCCAGATAAATGTAAGCCCACCAATGGGTTTTATCGAGGAGGCACCGATGCAAAAGTGGCAGATTACCTTCGTTGATGATCACGGTGTGAAGTCCGTGGAGCAGTTCACCTGCGAACAAAAGCCCAGCCTCGAAGATGCGGCGCATTTGATTCGCAACAAGCTGGTGCCAGTGGCTGCCGAGCTCGACCTCAATGATCTCGAGGGCCGTAAGCCCGAGCCAACGGTAAAGATTCTTAAAGACCAGAACAGTATTCAGATTCTCGATATTTCTCCCTCCGTCTGAATATTCCCTGTCTGCCTTTCAAGCACCTCTGGTGGAGGTGATAGCTTCGCGCTACTCTGCAATCGAGATCAGCGAATGAATCGCTAAGGTCTGGTCTTGTCAGCTACATGCTTGTTTTCCAGCGGTGTTGTTCCTGCCGTAGTACTCGCGCCAGCAGGGCGCGAGCTTCGGGAAGCACGGAAAGTCTATCCATCATTTGAGGAGCACTTTTCATGAGCACAGCCTATCAAGAAGACATCAGCACCAACGTTCTGCGCCGCATGAAAGAAGGCGGTTTTGATTTTTCGCGTTTTCACCCCATCGAGTTCTACGCCATTTTCCCGGATGAGGAACGGGCGCGCAGGGCTGCGGGTCGATTTCGTGGAGAGTCCCTGAATGCCCAGGTCAGTGCGCGCGATGACGGCGCCTGGTACCTGGAGCTGAGCAAGGTCATGTTCGCCACCTACGACGGTATAGGAGACTTTGAGCAAGACTTTGAAGCGGTGGTCGAACCGCTCGGCGGCATCATCGAAGGATGGGGCGTCAAGCAGGAGGTGCGTGGGTTACCCATGTAGCAAGTGTTATGAGCAGCGCAGCGTATCGGCTGACCTTTGGGTCGGCCGTTTTTGTTTGCAGGGCTGCACATCGCAGTCTTGCGCGCAAAAAAAACCACCCGGATAGGGTGGCGGAAAGGGAACCTTGAGGAGTAAATCAGTACAACAGGTAACACATTACCGATTGCGCAAAAGCGTTGGCTGTAGGACATCTCCTGATCAGCTGATGGAAGCGATTATGTGCGGTGTCCGCCGAGCCGTGAAATCAACTCTGACTATGCTGTTGATAGTCAAAGCGCGCGTTGCAATGAAGCACCCCACATCACAGCGGGCGTTCTGCGCACCAGGACGGTGCGGCGAAGCCGCTTGGTTTATTCAACTCATTGATAACCAAGTGTTTATGTCGATGGCACGGGCCTTGCGAAGGTTCTTGCGTCCCAGTGACAAGGAGTACGGCATGATCCGCACTTATTACGATGAAATGTACGATGGGGCAGGGCAGGTGCGCGCCCATTACCGCGAGTTCGCCCGCTGGCTCGCCGATACCCCTGCCGAACTGCTGGCCCAGCGTCGGCGCGAAGCCGATTTGCTGTTCCACCGCGCCGGCATCACCTTCACCCTCTACGGAGACGAGCAGGGCACCGAACGCCTGATCCCCTTCGACACCATCCCGCGCAGTATTCCCGCCAGTGAATGGCGGATCGTCGAACGTGGATGTATCCAGCGGGTCAAGGCGTTGAACATGTTCCTCACCGACCTGTATCACGAACAGCGCATCATCAAGGCCGGTATCGTGCCCGCCGAACAGGTGCTGGCCAACGAGCAATACCAGTTGGCGATGCAGGGGTTGGATCTGCACCGCGATCTGTATTCCCACATCTCTGGGGTAGACCTCGTACGTGATGGCGATGGCACCTACTACGTGCTGGAAGACAACCTGCGCACGCCCAGCGGTGTCAGCTACATGCTCGAAGACCGCAAGATGATGATGCGTCTGTTCCCCGAGTTGTTCGCCGCCCAGCGCATCGCGCCCATCGACCATTACCCCAACCTGCTGCTCGATACCCTCAAAAGCGCCAGCCCTCTGGATAACCCCAGCGTGGTGGTGCTGACCCCGGGGCGCTTCAACAGTGCGTTCTTTGAGCATGCCTTCCTGGCCCGGGAAATGGGTGTGGAACTGGTGGAGGGCGCGGATTTGTTTGTGCGTGATGATCGCGTGTTCATGCGCACCACCGACGGCCCCAAGGCTGTCGATGTGATCTACCGCCGCCTCGACGATGCTTTCCTCGACCCCTTGGCATTCAACCCCGACTCGATGCTCGGTGTCCCTGGCCTGCTTGCGGCCTATCGCTGTGGCAATGTGGTGCTGGCCAATGCCATCGGCACCGGGGTCGCGGACGATAAATCGGTGTATCCGTTCGTGACAGAAATGATCCGTTTCTATCTGGATGAAGAACCGATCCTGCAGAACGTTCCGACTTTTCAATGCCGCAAGCCTGACGAACTGTCCCACGTACTGGCTAATCTGCCCGACCTGGTGGTCAAGGAAACCCAGGGCTCCGGTGGCTACGGCATGTTGGTTGGCCCGGCGTCCACGACGGCCGAAATCGAAGCGTTCCGTGCGCGTATCAAGGCCAAGCCCCACGCCTATATCGCACAGCCGACCCTGTGCTTATCCACCTGCCCGACCTTCGTCGAAAACGGTATCGCGCCCCGGCATATCGACCTGCGCCCGTTCGTGTTGTCCGGCAAGGAAACCCGGGTGGTGCCTGGCGGCCTGACCCGCGTGGCGCTGCGCGAAGGTTCGCTGGTGGTCAACTCGTCCCAGGGCGGCGGCACCAAAGATACCTGGGTGGTCGAGGACTGATGCCATGCTGAGTAGAACTGCCTCGGATTTGTACTGGATGTCTCGCTATCTGGAACGCGCAGAAAACCTCGCGCGTATGCTGGATGTCAGCTATTCGCTGTCGCTGATGCCCCAGGATGGGCGCGGCGATGGCCTGCACGAACTGGCCATGCCGTTGTTGATCACTGGCACGCTGGAGGATTATCACGAGCGTCATGGCGAACTTCATGCCGAACGGCTGCTGCATTTTTTCGCGCTGGATGCGGCCAACCCGGCCAGCATCTACAGCTGCCTTGGCGCCGCGCGGGCCAGCGCCCATGCGGTGCGTGGGCGTATTACCGCCGACATGTGGGAAAACATCAACGCCACCTGGCTGGACATTCGTGACATCGCCCAGCAAGGGCTGAGCCACTACGGTATGAGCCGGTTTTGTGAGTGGGTCAAGGAGCGTTCCCACCTGTTCCGCGGCGCCACCTACGGCACCATCATGCGTAACGATGCCTTCCGCTTTATCCGCCTGGGTACCTTTATCGAGCGCGCCGATAACACCCTGCGCCTGCTGGATGCCCGCTATGAAATGGCCGGCGACCAGGCGGCGGTCAGCGATGGCACCGCTCACGCGTATTACCAGTGGAGCGCATTGCTGCGTGCGCTGTCGTCATTCGAGGCGTACACCGAAATTTATCGTGATGCCCCAGGTGCCCGGCAGGTTGCCGAGCTGCTGCTGTTACGTGCTGATGTCCCGCGTTCACTGCGGGCGTGCAGTGAAGAGATCGACCAGATCCTCGCCAGCCTGCCCGGTCTTAACGGCCGCCCGGCCCAGCGCCTGGCCGCCGAGATGGATGCGCGCCTGCGCTTCACCGCCATCGACGAAATCCTTGAGGAAGGCCTGCACGCCTGGCTGACCGACTTTATCCCCTTGGTCCGCCAGTTGGGCGACGCCATCTACAGTTCCTACCTGGAGGCGGCATGAGACTCTCCATCAGCCACGAAACCACCTACCACTACGAAGACCAGGTACGTGCCAGCATTCAATACCTGCGCCTTACACCCCACGACAGTGAGCGCCAGCACGTGCTCAGCTGGCAACTCGACCTGCCGCGCCCGGTGCGCGCCCAAGTAGACCCCTTCGGCAACATCCTGCATGTGCTGACCCTGGATGAACCCCACGACGCCATCATCATCGGAGCCCGCGGCCAGGTAGAAATTGATGAGTTGCGCGAGGCCGAGCATGAAAGCCAGTCGCCCTTTCCGTTCCTGCGCAGCACGCGCCTCACCGAGCCCGACGAAGCCTTGCGCCGGTTTGCCGAACAACACTGCCATCAGCGTCGCGACCGCACCGCGTTGATCGACCTGATGCAGGCCCTCAACCAAGCGATGATCTACACGCCAGGTGCGACTGCCGTCGATACCTGCGCCGCCCACGCCTTCGCGGGCGCGGCGGGCGTGTGCCAGGACCACACCCATGCGTTCCTGGCCTGCGCGCGCAGCCTGGGGATTGCTGCGCGGTATGTGTCGGGGTATTTGTACACCGAAGACAGCGCGCACCTGGCCAGCCATGCCTGGGCCGAAGCCTGGCTGGATGGCGCCTGGTACAGCTTTGACGTGACCAACCAACTGGCCCGTCCGGAGCGGCATTTGAAGCTCGCCGTGGGCCTGGACTACCTCGACGCCTGCCCGGTACGCGGTATGCGCCGTGGCGGCGGGCATGAGCAGATGCATGCCAAGGTATTTGTAGCCCCGACCTTGGTTTCCGTGCAGCAGCAATAAACTTCCTGAGCACAGCGGGCCAGATGTGGGAGGCTTAAGGTTGCTGTTTACGCCCCGCCATATGCTGCAAATACCCCACCAGCAAATCCAGTTCGTGGTCTGGCAACACGCTGGCGGCAAACGCCGGCATCTTGGCCTGTGGCCAGTGCCTCAGGCTTTGTGGGTCGCGGATGTAGCGCTTGAGGAAATCGCCACCGAAATACTCGGTCGGGTTATAGGGAATATTCAGGTCCGGCCCCATTTGCGCATCGCCGGCACCATTGAGGCGATGGCAAGCCAGGCAGTTCTTCTGGAATAACGCAAAGCCTTGGTTCACCGGGTCATCCGCCGCCAGCTTCGGGTCGGGCAGCAACGCTGGAAAGCGCTCGGCGACCGTCTGCAATTGCTTGATCGTGGAAATCTGGAAGGGCCATTGTTCCGGGCTGATATGCCCGGCTTGGGGGTTGGTCCACACCAGGTAGAACGGCCCGGCGCTGGGTTTTCCTTGCGCCAGCGCCGGCCACGGATGGGCCGGGTCTTCCACGGCCAGCCAGGCGCGTGCACCGGTTTTTTCCAACAAGGGCGCGGCGGTGAGTTCGGCGGCAAAGCCATCAAGGGCAACGGCTTGCAGGTGGTTCGCAGGCTTCAGGCCCGGCAGGAGTACCGCCAGGGGCACCGCGCGATAGGTCATGTCGCGCTTGTAAGACACGTCGTCGACGATTTGTACGTCCTGCGCCTCGGGGTGCTTGAGCAACTGCGCGGTCTGCCAGGTCTTGCTGGCGTGGTCCAGCTCAATGGTCAATTGCGCAGCCGCAGCGGGTAGGCTCAGCAAAGCAGTAAAAAAAGCGAGGATCAGTTTCAAGGCACAGGCCCGACGATAAATGGCGATAGCGCACAAGATACCCGAAACGCACAGGTAAAAAGACAGCGCCCGCAACGGTAGCGCTAAGCGCAGTATCCCGGCAGGTGCTGCCAAACGCTGCTGGTCCGGTGCTGTGTGAGCACGAAGACCGGGTGCTGGGTCGTCACCCGATAACCTTGGTTAAATTGGGCAAGATCAGAATCAGTGTGGTGGCGAACAGAATAAGTCCCGCCTGACGTACTTTCGAATGTTTGAACATGGCTGACTGCCTATTTGTTGTTATTCCTGAGCGTCAAATGCGTGCCGGTTTATTTCAGTATCGCGAGATGACATTGCACTTTTCTTACAACTGCTCCAGCAAAACCCGGCAGCAGTGTCCTACAGGTTCAACCTTAGAGCGCCCGATCTTCTTCGCTTAGATCCATTTCATATCAGCTAATCAGCATTTGCGCTAAAAACGGCATGAGGCTTATTGCCATCTTGGCGCGAGCCCTAGGGCTAGACAGCTAAAACGATTAATCAGGTAATTCCCGTAGCTACCTACCGTTCGTCCGAGCGAGGGGGTCAAAAGCAATGAGCGCATCCGTCATTGAAACCGTGTCAATCGGGCCTAAGGTAGGGGGCATACACCCACAGCGGTTCGAGGATGTCATGACCCAAGCTTTGATCTTTGATGCGATACGCACGCCCCGGGGCAAAGGCAAGGCCGATGGTGCCTTGCACAGCGTCAAACCGGTAAACCTGGTGGCCGGCTTGCTCAGGGCGCTGGCACAACGCAGCGACCTCGACACCCGCCAAGTGGATGACATCGTCCTGGGCTGCGTCACGCCGGTGGGCGACCAGGGCGCCGATATCGCCAAGACCGCCGCCCTGGTGGCGGACTGGGACATCAGCGTCGCCGGCGTCCAGGTCAATCGCTTCTGCGCCTCGGGGCTGGAAGCAGTCAACCTGGGGGCAATGAAAGTGCGTTCCGGCTTCGAAGATCTGGTCGTGGTGGGTGGCGTCGAATCCATGTCCCGCGTGCCCATGGGCAGCGATGGCGGCGCCTGGGTGCTCGACCCGCAAACCAATATGCACAGCCACTTCACCCCTCAAGGTATTGGCGCTGACCTGATTGCCACGCTGGAAGGGTTCACTCGCCAGGATGTGGACAGCTTTGCCCTGCAGTCACAACAGAAGGCCGCCAGGGCGCGGGCGGACGGTTCCTTCAACAAGTCGTTGATCGCGGTGCAGGATCAGAACGGCATCGTGCTGCTGGATCATGACGAATTTATCCGCGGCGACTCGACCCTCGAAGGCTTGGGCAAGCTCAAGCCCAGCTTCGAAATGATGGGCCAGATGGGCTTTGATGCTACCGCGCTGCGGGTCTACAGCCATGTGGAACGCATTGACCATGTGCACACACCGGGCAACAGCTCCGGCATCGTTGATGGCGCGGCATTGATGTTGATCGGCTCCGAGGCCAAGGGGCGCGAGTTGGGCCTGCAACCGCGGGCGCGCATTGTCGCCACGGCAGTCACCAGCACCGACCCGACCATCATGCTCACCGGCCCCGCACCCGCCACCCGCAAGGCGCTGGCCAAGGCCGGCCTGCGGGTAGAAGACATCGACCTGTTCGAAGTCAACGAGGCGTTTGCCTCGGTGGTGCTCAAGTTCATCAAAGACATGGGCATCGACGCCGCACGGGTCAACGTCAACGGCGGCTCTATAGCCATGGGCCACCCGTTGGGCGCCACCGGTTGCGCAATCCTCGGCACCTTGCTCGACGAGCTGGAGGTGCGCCAGCAACGCTACGGCCTGGCCACCCTGTGTGTCGGCGGTGGCATGGGAATCGCCACCATCATCGAACGCCTCTGAGCCCAAGGAATTTGTCATGACCGATGCCATTCGTTACGAAAAAGGCCAGGACCAGATCGTGGTACTGACCCTGGACATGCCCGGCCAGAGCGCCAACACCATGAACGCCGTCTACCGCGAAGCGATGGCGGCCACCGTCACGCGCCTGGAAGCAGAAAAGGACCAGATTGCCGGGGTGGTGATCACCTCGGCCAAGAAGACCTTTTTTGCCGGTGGCGACCTCAATGAGCTGATCAAGGTCGACAAGGCCCACGCCAAGGATTTCCATGACAGCGTGCTGGTGTTGAAGGCGCAGTTACGCCGCCTGGAAACCCTCGGCAAGCCGGTGGTGGCCGCGATCAATGGCGCGGCCTTGGGCGGTGGCTGGGAAATTTGCCTGGCCTGCCATCATCGGGTCGCGCTGGACGACAAGTCCGTGCAGTTGGGCCTGCCCGAAGTCACCCTTGGCCTGTTGCCGGGCGGCGGCGGGGTGGTGCGCATGGTGCGGATGCTGGGCCTGGAAAAGGCCCTGCCGTATTTGCTCGAGGGCAAAAAAGTCCGGCCAGCCCAGGCACTGCAAGCAGGCTTGATTGATCAATTGGCGGCTGATCGCGATGAGCTGCTGGCCAAGTCCCGCGCCTGGATTCTCGCCAATCCCGAGGCCAGGCAACCCTGGGACAACAAGGGGTATCAGATCCCTGGCGGCACGCCGTCCAACCCCAAAGTCGCGCAGATGCTCGCCATTGCCCCGTCGATGTTGCGCAGCAAAACCAATGGCTGTTTCCCGGCACCGGAGAAAATCCTCTGCGCCGCCGTTGAAGGTGCCCAAGTGGATTTCGACACCGCACACCTGATCGAAACCCGCTACTTCACCGAACTGGTGACCGGGCAGGTGGCGAAAAACATGATCGGCACCTTCTGGTTTCAGCTTAATGAAATCAATGCCGGCAGCTCACGCCCACAGGGTTTTGCCCCTCACGTCACCCGTAAGGTCGGTGTGCTCGGCGCCGGGATGATGGGTGCGGGCATCGCCTATGTCAGTGCCTGTGCGGGGGTCGAGGTGGTGCTCAAAGACATCAATCTCGCCGCCGCCGAAAAGGGCAAAGCCCATAGCGCTGCCTTGCTGGACAAGAAAGTCAGCCGTGGGCAATTGACCGCCGAACAGCGCGAGGCCACCCTGGCGCGCATTCACCCTACGCAGGATGACGCTGACCTGGCCGGTTGCGACCTGATCATCGAGGCCGTGTTCGAAGACCGCGAACTCAAGGCCAGGGTCTCGGCCGCCGCACAAAGCGTGGTCGGTGCCGATGCGGTGATCGCCTCCAACACTTCCACCTTGCCCATCAGCGGCCTGGCCACGGCGGTGCCGGACCAAACCAGGTTTATCGGTCTGCACTTCTTCAGCCCCGTGGACAAGATGCCCCTGGTGGAAATCATCAAAGGCACCCACACCAGCGATGAGACCCTGGCCCGCGGTTTCGATTTCGTCCTGCAAATCAAGAAAACCCCGATTGTGGTCAACGACAGCCGTGGCTTCTTCACCTCGCGGGTCTTTGGCACCTTCACCAACGAAGGCATTGCCATGCTCGGCGAAGGCGTGGCCGCGCCGATGATCGAGACCGAAGCGCGCAAGGCCGGGATGCCGGTGGGGCCGCTGGCGGTGTCCGATGAAGTGTCCCTCAGCCTGATGAGCCATATCCGACAGCAAACCGCCAAGGATCTGCAGGCCGAAGGCAAGGCACTGCCGAATCATCCGGCGACAGCGGTGATTGATTTGCTGGTGAATGAATACAAGCGCACCGGCAAGGCGGCGGGCGGCGGTTTTTACGATTACCCCGCCGGTGGTCAGAAGCACCTGTGGCCAGAGTTGAAAGCCCGGTTCGAACGGCCCGGCAATCGAATTTCACCCCAGGACGTGCGCGACCGCTTGCTGTTTATCCAGGCCATCGAAACCGTGCGCTGCGTGGAGGAGGGCGTGTTGATGTCCACGGCTGACGCCAACGTCAGTTCGATCTTCGGCATCGGCTTCGCCGCGTGGAGTGGCGGCGCGCTGCAGTTTATCAACCAGTACGGGCTGAACGATTTTGTCGCCCGCGCTCGTTATTTGGCCGAAGAGTATGGGGAGCGCTTCTCACCACCGACGTTGTTGCTGGAGAAAGCGGCACAGGGCGAAGTGTTCGGCTGAGCAAAATGTGGGTGGGGAGCTTGCCTTGAGGGTGTATTTCAAGGCAGGCTCTGGGGTGTGCAATATTCCCATCGCCGTGTCAGGTATTTTTTATGTCGCTACGCGTCTGCATCCTGGAAACCGATATCCTGCGTCCAGGCTTGATCGATCAGTACCAAGGTTACGGGCAGATGTTCAAGCGCCTGTTCGCCAAGCAACCGATTGCCGCCGAATTTGTCGTCTACAACGTGGTGCAGGGCGAATACCCGCCGGATGACGAGGTGTTTGACGCGTACCTGATCACCGGCAGCAAGGCCGACTCGTTCGGCACTGACCCCTGGATCCAGACCCTCAAGGCTTATTTGCTCACACGGTACGAGCGTGGCGACAAGTTGCTGGGTGTGTGCTTTGGCCATCAGTTGCTCGCCCTGCTACTGGGCGGCAAGGCCGAGCGTGCCAGCCAGGGTTGGGGCATGGGCACCCACGCCTACAAGCTGGATGCCAAGACGCCATGGATGAGCCCCGAGGTGCCGGAGCTGACGCTATTGATCAGCCACCAGGATCAAGTCACCACGTTGCCGGACAATGCCACGGTCATCGCTTCCAGCGAGTTCTGCCCGTTCGCTGCTTACCACATCGGCGATCAGGTGCTGTGCTTCCAGGGCCATCCGGAATTTATCCATGATTATTCCCGCGAGTTGCTGGAGATTCTTCAGACAACCCTGGGTGAGAAGGTCTACACCAACGGCGTGGCCAGCCTGGATCGCGACCACCACGGCGTAACCGTGGCGGAGTGGATGATGCGCTTTGTCGCGCACAAGCCGGATACCGCGGCCTAAAGCCAGCCTGAACGCTTGAAGCTGGCCCACAAACCGCCACAGCCCACAGCGATAAACCCGAGCACCGCAAAATAGCCGTAATGCCATTGCAGCTCGGGCATGTTCTGAAAGTTCATCCCGTAGATCCCCGCCACCGCCGTGGGGAACGCCAGGATCGCCGCCCACGCGGCGAACTTGCGCTGCACCACGCTCTGGCGCGACGCCTCCAGCAACACACCGATCTCGATGGTCTGGCTGGCAATGTCGCGCAAGGTGGTGAGGTCTTCCATCTGGCGGGTGACGTGGATCTGCACGTCGCGGAAATACGGGCGCATGTTTTTGTCGATAAACGGAAAGCTCAGCTTCTGCAACTCCTGGCTGATTTCCACCATCGGCGCCACATGACGCTTGAGCCGCAGCACATCACGACGCAGGCCGTGGAGGTGCTGGATATCTCGCTCATTGAGTGAACTGCACAGCACATTGCGCTCCAGCTCATCGATTTCGGCGTGAATCGCCTCGCTGACCGGCTGGTAGTTCTCGGTGACGAAATCCAGCAGCGCATAGAGTACGAAGTCTTCCCCATGCTCCAGCAACAGCGGCCGCGCCTCACAGCGTTGGCGCACAAAACCGTAGGACGCCGAGTGACCGTTGCGTGCAGTGATGATGTAGCCGTTGCCGGCAAAGATATGGGTTTCGATAAACTCCAGCTTGCCGTTCTCGCGCACCGGTGAGTAGGTGACGATAAACAGCGCGTCACCGAAGGTTTCCAGCTTCGGGCGGCTGTGCTTTTCCATGGCGTCTTCGATGGCCAGTTCATGCAGGTTGAACTGGCGTTGCAGGTTGTTCAACTCCTGGGCGCTGGGCTCTTCCAGGCCGATCCACACAAAGTGTCCGGGTTTGGCGGCCCAGGCCGCGCCTTCATCGAGGGTGATATCCGAGACTTTCTTTCCGGCGCTGTAGACGGCGGCCGCAACAACTCTACCCATGGTGCTGATCACTTCTTATTAAGAGGACAGATATTGGGCAGCTTAGCCTGAATGGCGTTCCGTTGTTGCTGACTGACATTGCCCATTCCCTTGCAGGAGCGAGCTTGCTCGCGAAGATCGTCAACCCGCGTCGCTTATACGGTTTTCGCGAGCAAGCTCGCTCCTGCAAGTTCACGGTCCATTGTTTCAATGCAAGCGGTCATTTGCGCGTGACAGTCCAGCATCAATTGAGGGATGTCATCCACCGTCATGCCAGTGGTAGGAATCGGCGGCAACGACCGGATCAGCACTTCCCCGCTGTTCCAGCGGTTGAGCTGCATTTGCGTTACATAATTGCTGACACACACCTGCACGATAGGCACGCCGGCCGCAATCGCCATATGAAACGCACCTTTCTTGAACGGCAACAGCCCTTTACCCAGGTTGCGCGTACCTTCCGGGAACACCCAGATCGACGTGTCCTTGTGTTGCAAGGTCTGGGTGGTGGTGAGCATGGCGCGTCGGGCCTTGTGCGCATTACCGCGGTCGATCAGCACATTGCCCGCCAGCCAGAACAACTGGCCGAACAGCGGCACCCATTTCAAGCTTTTCTTGGCGATGCATACGGTGCGGTGCGGCACTACATTGCCAAGTACAAACAGGTCGTAGTTGGACTGGTGGTTGGCGATCACCACACAGGTGCCGGGCTTGTTGCGCAGCGAGTCGACATCCGTCTTCACCTTCAGGCGCAAGATCCACATGGCTGGCAATGCGTAAAGACGGGCGCAGAGGCGGCTGTTGTCCGGATTGAATGGCCGGCATACCCCTAAAAGTACGCCCAATACCCCTGCGATCATAAAGTGCAGGCCCATCAACAACATACGTAACAGAAAAAGCATCGAAGCGGCCCATTGGGACAAAAGGTGGCGCAGTGTACGGATGTGCACTGTATTCGGCAATTGCCCCTACAGAGGTGGGAGATAGGCGATGTTTAAGCGCATGTTTCCACATATGCCCACAAAGGCCGGCTAGAGCGGCTACGGATATGTCGGATTCATTTGTAAGAAAAAGCCCGACACTAGGTCGGGCTCGGGTAAGACGGATATAGGTGTTAACTCAGATTGTGGCCCTGATCCTGGATGATCGCATCATCCAGGGCTTCCAGCAGTGCGCGGCGCACTTTCAACTTGGTGTGCTTGTGGGCATTCATATTGATCTTCTTCAACTGACGTGCCGCTTCCAGGGCGGCTGCGTGCAATTCCTCCGGTGCCACCACCTTATCTAGGAAGCCCGCTTGCAAGGCGCCTTGCGGGTCAAACATCTCGGCATTGATCACCGACCGATGGAACGCCGACTTGCGCAGACGATCCCGCGCCAACTCGATACCGGCATGGTGCATGGTCATGCCGATCGCCACCTCATTCAAACCAATGCTGAACGGGCCTTCGACGCCGATACGGTAATCGCCCGACAACAACAGGAACGCGCCCTTGGCTACCGCATGGCCCGGGCAAGCCACAATCACCGGGAACGGGTGCGCCAACAAGCGCCGTGCCAGGGTCGAGCCCGACGTCACCAGGCTGATCGCTTCTTTAGGGCCGGCAGTCATCACCTTCAAATCATAACCACCCGACAAAATCCCCGGCGTGCCCGTAATGATCACCACCGCCCGATCCTTCTCGGCCTGATCCAGCGCAGCATTGAATTCACTGACCACCGCCGGAGAAATGGCATTCACCTTGCCGTTGCTCAGGGTCAGGGTCGCGATACCGTCTTCGAAGTGGTAGGCAATCAACTCACTCATGACGCGGTTCCTTGTAGGGTTTGTTATAGAGGTAGATGCGCAGACGTTACTCACCACGCCCGCGCTGGTAAAGCGCCGTGACTGACTACCCAGTCAGGCTTTTCCTGCATCCCCAAGGGTAGACGGCCCGCAGCAGGGCGCAGCAACCGTCCCAGACGCCTGCCGCCGGTGCCCGAGAATGGCACAATCATCACCCCTTGCCGGGCGGGGAATGGCATAACCGTCTAACCGCATGAAAATTCTGAAAAAAACCTTTGCCATCAGAAAGGCTTTCGACTACATTAGCGCGCCTCGACAGACTGAACTGGTTTGCCGAGATACGGTGAAGTGTCCGAGTGGCTTAAGGAGCACGCCTGGAAAGTGTGTATACAAGAAATTGTATCGAGAGTTCGAATCTCTCCTTCACCGCCAAATTCGATGTAAACAAAACCCCTGGTTTCGAGAGAAACCAGGGGTTTTGTGATTTCTAGGGTTTGAAAAGTCCAGCTTTATCAGATCACGCGCTTGGCATATCCATTCGCCTTCCTATGACGTCCAGCAAATCGCAGCCGTCGCGCAAAGAGATGGAACAAAGCAACGCAAAATCACTGAGTACAACCGCATCACTACTGATCTCACTGCGTAGTGCGAGGTTCTCAAGGACTTGTGTAACGGCACGAACTCGATAGGTCGCAGCGTCGAGGAGTATTTCCAATGGCACGGTGGTATCGACAAAAAGGGCAGGTGTGGCGCTGTCGTTGCTGGTGAGGGCTATGTATTGGTTCATGTGTAACTCCACAAGACAAATATAAAAACAATGAGCTCTTTTCACGCTAAACCGCCAAAAATGGCAGCCGCATGAAAATAACGTCGTCTACGTTCCGTCTTGTTTTCGAGTCGCCAAACCCGGCCGCCGTATGGGCGACCGGGTGACTATAGACATTGCGATTTTGAAACGGGAGCCCCACATTTCTGCTAGAAGGGCTTGTTGTGCTCGGCACAGGCGCCGAGAAGAAAGCCTTGAAAGCTGCCCTGCTTTGGGCAAAAGCTCATATCGCTGATCTTAAGCGGGTATGGGATGAACAAAACCGGAGGGACTGACATATGACCAGCAAGCTTCGTATTTCTGCTGTGCAACCAGTTGCCGGCAAGCATGCCTTAGAGATCGAATGGAGCAACGGTAAGCGACACACTGTTGACCTCACCGATCTTATAAATACTTTTCCTGTCCTCACACCACTCTTGGATTTGGCGCTATTCAGCCAAGTGGAAGTTGGTGAGTGGGGCTTTGATGTGACATGGGGTAATAACCTAGAACTGTCCGCTGTCACGTTGCACCGTCTGGCGTTGGAGCAATCTGGTGAGGTCATGCTGACCCAGGATTTCAGAAAGTGGATGCTCAGTAACAATTTATCCCTTTCCGCAGCTGCTGTTGAACTGGGCTTTTCTCGTAGGACTATCACCGCGTACAGCAGTGGTGCTGCGCTTATTCCCAAGCATGTCGGGTTGGCATGTAGGGGGTGGGAGTATGAGCATAAAGGTTACACGGGCCACCACGCTTAAACGGGCCTGTTCTCCACCAGGGCGGCCAATAGAGCGGCCCTGATACATCCGCACCGCGCTCAATGCCTATGCCGATGATGCACATCCGGAAAATGCGCATGGCTGTGCTTCATCACTGCATGCACATGCACATGGCTATGAGGCTGCGCCGGATCCCACTCAAACCCATGCTCATGCTGATGATGCTCATCATGCACATGCCAATGCCCATGTTCCGTTGCCTCATGCACATGCTCATGGGCATGGCGCTCCGTCAGGTGAAGCCACACGCCCGCGGCCATCAGCGCCGAAGCAATCCAGAACGCCACGGTCACCGACTCGCCAAATACCAGCAGCGCCACTGCGGCACCGAGGAAGGGTGCCGTGGAGAAATAAGCCCCGGTGCGCGCACTGCCCAGCCCACGTAGCGCCAGCACGAACATCACCAGGCTGATGCCATAGCCGAGGAACCCCACCACCAGGATCGGCGCCAATTGCGCCACCCCCGGAATCTGCGCCCCGAGGTAAAGCGCCAAACTGCAATTCACCAGCCCCGCAATCAAACCTTTGGCACCGGCGATAAAGAGCGCGTCAGACGCCGACACCTTGCGCGTCAGGTTGTTATCTATCCCCCAGCACAAACACGCCAGCGCAATGGCGAGCGGCCCGGTCCAGTCCTGGATGCCGCCGCCGGCGCCCGTCCATGACAACACCACGCCGCCCAGCACAATGGCGACCATGCCGAGCACGATGCGCCGATCTGCGTTTTCTCTGAATACGACCCAGGCGATCACGGCGGTGAGCACTGATTCGAGGTTGAGCATCAAGGAGGCGGTGGCGCCGGCGGTGCGAATCAGGCCGAACATGAGGGCGACGGGGCCTAGGATGCCGCCGAAGGCGATGGCGCCGAGCAGCCAGGGCCATTGCGATGGGGTCAACCCGGTGGGTTTCCAGCCGCGATCACGGATCAGGCGTACGCCGGCAAGGCCAATGCCGCTGCCCAGGTAAAGCAGGCCGGCCAGCAATATAGGTGAGAGGCCCAGGCCAAGGCTTTTGGCGAGCGGAGTGCTGGCGCCGAACAGGGCGGCGGCCACGAGGGCGTAAATGATGCTGATGTTCATGGGCCATCCTCGAAGGTCAGGCCCATGATACGTCGCTTGCCGGGGTCAGCGCCCTGGCAGTTTCATACTTTATTGCGCGGTTTTCAGTTTGATCACATCACCGGAAATCTTGGTGGTGTAGCCGTTCAATACCCAGGCCCAGAACCACTTCTCCTGCACTTGGGTGTTGATCAGCGCGTCGCCGCCTTTGGCTTTGATGGCTGCATCCTGAGCGCGTACGAAGCGGTTGTTCTGTCCGATTGGGATGACGCCCAACAGCATGATGCCGGTGGCGCTGGCTTCGCTGTGGCCGAGGACGGTGTATTGGCTGGCGTCGTATTGCTGGGTTTTCATGGCGGTGCCGGTGCAACCTGCCAGGGTGAAACCAAGAACCGCTGCTGCAACTGCTTTAATGACGTATTTCACTTGAAACTCCATGAACTCAACCTCGAGATTCAATTCCTGAGGGGGCGACACTTTAAGCGCTCGGTTGGCAGATTGAAAACAATCTGCCCAGGTTTCATTTTCAGGCTTGTGCGTGCGCCCAGGCGATCAAGCTCGGGTCTGAAGGTCATGCGCTTCTGCGTGCCAGCAAACTCCGGATCAACCGCCCATACACCACGGCGTTGATCAATATCACCACCGCCCCCAGCAGCAGTTGAATATTCGCCGTCAGCCCGGCGGGGTAGATCAGCGTCAGGATGTAGTGCTCGATAAACCCACCGCCATAACCGTCTTGCCCGGCCAGGTGACGAAACAGGTTTTCCCAGCGGGTGAGGGGGCAGGGCAGGTGCAGCACCTCTACCGCGATCCCCCAGGCCACGGCGGGCAAGTGCAGCCACATTACCCTGGGCCATTTCAGGGCGAGCAGGCCACCGAACAGTACGAACAGGATAAAGGTCAGGTGAAACAGCACGAGGCCGTCGGCGACGAGTCGGTAGAGCATTGTGGGCACTTCGAATGGAGGGGCAAACAGTCTAAAGGGTTGCTCGCCGGCAAGGGTGGCCGTTATTGTGCTGAATCCATTTAGTCCTTGCCCCAAGGTTGTATCGTGATGAATGCACCGCGTACCGCTGTCCCGATCAAAGCCGTGATTTTCGATATGGACGGGTTGTTGCTGGATACCGAAGGCATCTACACCGAAGTCACGCAGATCATCGCCGAGCGCTATGGCCGTACCTATGACTGGGGTATCAAGCAGCACATCATCGGGCGAGGCGCTCAGGATCTGGCCGATTACGTGGTCAAGGCGCTGGATTTGCCGATCACGCCCGCGCAGTTTCTGGAAATTCGCGAGCCGTTGATGAGCGAGCGCTTTCCCAAGGCCCTGGGTATGCCGGGCGCTGAAGCGTTGGTGCGGCATCTGAAGGCGCACAATATCCCGATTGCGGTGGGCACCAGTTCATCGCGTAACTCGTTTGGCCACAAGACCACCTTGCACCGCGAATGGTTTGGCCTGTTCGACACCATCGTCACTGCCGACGACCCGGAAGTCGGTGCGGCCAAGCCGGCGCCGGATATCTTCCTCACGGCTGCGCGCCGTCTGGGTGTGGCGCCTGAGGATTGCCTGGTGTTCGAAGATTCGCCGTTCGGCGTGACTGCGGCGAAGGCTGCCAACATGACCGCCATCGCCGTGCCCGATGAGGCCATGGCGGACAGCAAGTACCAACATGCTGACCAGATTATTCGCAAGCTCGCCGACTTTGATTTGGCCGCCTACGGCTTGCCCCCCATGGCCTGACCCCGCGCGGTCAAAAATGTGGGAGCTGGCTTGCCTGCGAAAGCGGTAGTGCAGTGACAGATGTGGCACTGACACACCGCCTTCGCGGGCAAGCCCGCTCCCACATTTGGTTTGCGGTTTTGCAAAATCAGGCGCTGAAACCACCATCGATGGTCAGGCTGGCGCCCGTGATATACCCGGCTTCCGGCCCGGCCAGATACGCCACAAAGCTGGCAATCTCCTCCACGTGCCCATACCTGCCCACCGCCATCAACCCGATCAAGCTTTCGGCAAACTCACTGTTCGCCGGGTTCATATCGGTATCCACCGGCCCGGGCTGCACGTTGTTGATGGTGATACCCCGTGGCCCCAGATCCCGCGCCAAACCCTTGGTCAACCCCACCAGCGCCGCCTTGCTCATGGCATAAGGCCCGCCACCACCGAAGGGCATACGCTCGGCGTTGGTGCTGCCGATATTGATTACGCGGCCACCTTCGCCCATGTGCCTGGCGGCTTCCTGGGTGGCGATAAATACGCTGCGCACGTTGATTGCCAGGGTCTGGTCGAAGTCCTCCAGCTTGAAGTCTTCCAGCGGCGCGATGGCCAGCACGCCTGCGTTGTTCACCAGGATATCCAGGCGCCCAAACGCATCGACCGTGGCGTTGACGGCATTGCGAATTGCCGTGGCATCGGCGCTGTCGGCTTGAATCGCCAGGGCTTTGCCGCCTTCGCTGATCACGTCGTGCTGCAACGCTTGGGCCTTGGCGGCCGAACTGACGTAGGTAAAGGCGACTGCAGCACCCTGCGCGGCGAGGCGCTTGACGATGGCGGCGCCGATGCCGCGGGAACCGCCTTGAATCAGGGCGACTTTGCCGGTGAGGTTTTGTGTGGTCATGTCGATCTCCAAGTAGTTGATGGGCTGAGTATCGACCTGCCTCCGGTACGCCGGTAGACCGTGATTGCTACAGTCTGTGTAAACCAAAAGTTTAGAGTGGCCGATATGGAGAGCTTTGGCAGTATCGAATGCTTTGTGCGCAGCGCCGAGGGTGGCAGCTTTGCCGAGGCGGCCCGGCACCTGAGCCTGACGCCCGCAGCCGTGGGCAAAAGTGTCGCCAAACTGGAAGCGCGCCTGGGTGTGCGGCTGTTTCAGCGCAGCACTCGGCGGCTTACGTTGACTGAAGCCGGCAAGTTATTCCTGGAAGAGGTCAGCGCCAGCCTCACCACTATCCAGAATGCTGTGGCCAACCTGGCCAGCGCCGAAGGGCGACCGGTGGGCACGCTCAAGGTCAGCATGGGCACGGTGGTCGGCTGTTTGTATATCGTGCCGCTGCTGGGGGAGTTTCTGAAACGCTACCCCGATATCAGCCCGGATTGGCATTTCGACAATCGCCAGGTCGATCTGATTGGCCAGGGCTTCGACGCGGCCCTTGGCGGCGGCTTTGAGTTGCCCCAAGGCGTCGTGGCACGCAAGCTGACACCGGCTCACCGCGTGCTGGTGGCATCGCCTGACTATTTGGCGGCACGCCCAGCGGTGTTGCAGCCAGAAGACCTGGAGCACTGCGACGGCATCCTGATTCGCTCACCGCAAACCGGGCGAGTGCGCTCCTGGCAACTGACTCATCGCAATGGCGAGCACGGCCCGCTGAGTCTCAAACCGCGCATGACCATGAGCGACTCGCAGGCCGCCTGCATCTGCGCCGAACAGGGCTTGGGCGTTGCGCTGGTGAGCATGCCGTTTGCCGTACCCTGGCTGGCGAGCGGCAAGTTGCTGCGGGTATTGCCGGACTGGTATGTGAACGACGGCAATATTTGCATCTACTACGCCGAACATAAACTGCTGCCAGGCAAGACTCGGGCGTTTGTGGATTTCATCATCGAGCAGTTTGCCGAGCAGCAGTTAGGCCAAAGATTCAGTGCCATCTAACACCTTGTAGTGATCAAAATGTGGGAGGGGGCTTGCTCCCGATTGCGGTGGGCCAGCTATAGATAAGCTGGCTGATACACCGCTATCGGGAGCAAGCCCCCTCCCACATTTGATCTTCAGTGGCCGAACTTGCCGGGCCAACCTATGACTTTCTTAGGCCTGGGTGCCGCATACGTCCTGACTTTGGACGTCGACAACCCCAACCTCACCAACGACTCGGCAACCATCACCGCCGCCGTCACCCCGTCCACCACCGGCACTCCGGTGCGTTTGCGAATCTGCTCATCCAGCCCGGCCATGCCGCCGCAGCCCAGGCAGATCACCTCGGCCTTGTCGTCGCGAATGGCCAGTTCCGCCTGGTGCACGATGGCTTCCATGGCGCCCAGCGGGTCTTCTTCCAGCTCCAGCACTGCCATGCCGCTGGCGCGCACCGAAGCGCAACGCTGGTAGAGGCCGGCGAGTTTCAGCCGGTCTTCAATCAGCGGCACAGTGCGGTCCAGGGTCGTCACCACCGAGTAGGCGTGCCCCAGAAACATCGCGGTGCTGGCCGCCGCCTCGGTGATATCCACCACCGGCACATTGAGCAGTTCCTGCAGGCCTTCACGGCCATGTTCGCCATAGCCGGCCTGGATCACCGCATCAAAGGGCTGGTCGTAGGCCATTACCCGATCCATCACGGCGATGGCTGCCAGATAGCTTTCAAAATTGCCTTCCACCGATTCTGCGCCGAAGTACGGGGTGAGCCCGACAATCTCGGTGCCCGGTGAAGCCACGGCCCGTGCTTGCTGGGCAATGGTGTCGGTGATCGATTCAGTGGTGTTGACGTTGACGACGAGGATGCGCATGAAATGTCCCATATTCAATGACTGACGTTATCGACGGCAATGCTTTCGCCGCTGACATCGGCGTAAACCGGCTGACGCTTGGCGATCAGCAGGTACAGCAACCCTGCGATGCCGGCGCCGAACAGCCAGGAAAACGGTGAAACGCTGGCAAACCCCGGCAACAGCGCCAGCAGGATGGCGATCACCGCGGCAGGAATAAACGCCGCCACGGCGCGCATATTCACCCCCCGGCTGTAGTAATAAACGCCATTGGGGTCTTCGCTATACAGCTGCGGCACGTCCACCCGGCTTTTACGGATCAGCCAGTAATCGACCATGATCACCCCGTACAACGGCCCCAGCAGCGCGCCCAGGCCAGAAAGGAAGTACACAATCACCAGCGGGCTGTTGTAGAGATTCCACGGCAGTATCAGTACCGCCACGAAGGCGCTGATCAACCCGGCGCGGCGAAAGTTCAGGTACTTGGGCGCCAGGTTGCTCAGCACAAAGGCCGGGGCGACGAAGTTGGCCATGATGTTCACCGCCACGGTGACGATCAGAAAGGCCAGGCAACCGAGCACCAGGAAGAAGGTATTGGGGATTGCCGCGATGATTTCGGTCGGGCTCTCGATCACCCGGCCATTGAGCTGGAACTGGCCGCCGCACAGCAGCACGGTAATGGCGGCGAACACCAGGATATTCACCGGCAGGCCCCAGAAATTGCCGACCTGGATGGTCTTGCGGCAGGGCGAAGAGCGGGCGAAGTCGCAAAAGTTGAGGATCAAGGTGCCGTAGATCGCCAGCCACAGCGCGCCACCGGCAAAGATATTGCGCCACATCTCGCCGCCGCTCAGCGGTTCACGGATCGACCAGGCGATATGCCCACCCGCCTGGAAGTACATCCAGCCGGCCAACGCAGCCACCGTAAGCAAAATCACCGGCCCGGCGAAGCCTTCATAGCGGCGTACCATTTCCATGCCATAGGCGAGGATCACCAACTGCACCAGCCAGATCGCGACAAAACACGCCCAGCCCAGGCTCGACAGGCCCAGGATCGAGTTGTGGTCATAGTCGGCAAAGCCCGGATGAATCGCCGTCAGCAATACACGGAAAACCACCGACGCCAGGTACGTCTGGATACCAAACCAGGCAATCGCAATCACCGCCCGGATCAATGCTGGAATCTGCGCCCCGTGGATACCGAAACTGATGCGGCTGATCACGGGAAACGGCACACCGGTCTTCTGTCCCATGTACCCCGACAAGTTCATGAAGAAGTACACCAGCGCCGCGCCGATCCCCAGGGACAGCAATATTTGCCAGCCGCCCAAGCCCAATGCATATAAGCCGATGGCAAACGAATAGTTGGCGATGTTGTGCACGTCATTGGTCCACAGCGCAAAGATGCTATAGCGCCCCCAGCGTCGGCCCTCGACTTTGGTGGGGGCCAGGTCCTTGTTGTGCAGGCGCGGGCTGAGGACCAGTGGGCCGGGGCTTGCAGCCTCGGGGTGGAGGGTGGAGGAGGGCAGATCCAGCGCGATATTGCTCGAAAGACTTGTACGCATTCCGGCAGGCTCCAGCGCATCGGCAGCAAAGCGGCGGATGGCAAAGTGTATGTAGGTTTTGTATTGATTGTATACAAAGCGTACTTTTCACTAAGCCACATGCGTGCCAGTTTTCGTTATATGAAAAACGGGGATAATTTCTTTTTTATAGTATTTTTAAATAAACTACTGAATTGAAAGCAATATAAATTGACCGTTTGAACAGGTATTTATTTTTGATTGGGAGTAGCGTGATTCGGGGGTGTGGGGACTAGCAGAGATGAATGTTACGTTTTGGTGCGCTCGAATATGAGTTGCACACAAAAATGGCACCGATGGTTACAAGGTTGTGTACATTTTATGCTGCGCACAAAACAAAATGTGGGAGGGGGCTTGCTCCCGATAGCGGTATATCAGTCAGAAAATCTGCAACTGACCCACCGCTATCGGGAGCAAGCCCCCTCCCACATTTTTACCTCACCAGTTTGCCAGGCCTCAGGCCTTGCTGATGATATTCCCCGCATGCAGCCCGCATTCCTTCTGCGTGGCTTCTTCCCACCACCAGCGACCTTCGCGCTCATGCTGGTTCGGCAATACCGGGCGGGTGCAGGGCTCGCAGCCGATGCTGATAAAGCCGCGCTCATGCAGGCTGTTGTAAGGCAACTCCAACATGCGGATGTAACCCCACACCTCTTCGCTGGTCATCTGCGCCAGCGGGTTGAACTTGTACAGGGTACGTTCGGGGGTGGAGAAAGCCGTGTCGATTTCCAGCGCAGCCACCTGGCTGCGGGTGCCGGGGCTCTGGTCGCGGCGCTGGCCGGTGGCCCAGGCACTTACACTTGCGAGCTTGCGGCGCAGCGGTTCGATCTTGCGGATGCCGCAGCATTCGCCATGGCCGTCCTTATAGAAGCTGAACAGGCCCTTTTCCTTGACGAAGGGTTCCAGCTTGCTCTGGTCCGGCGAGATCAGTTCGATGTCGATCTTGTAGAACTCGCGCACCTGCTCGATAAACCGGTAGGTTTCCGGGTGCAGACGGCCAGTGTCGAGGCTGAATACCTTGACGTTCTTGTTCAGCTTCCAGGCCATGTCCACCAGCACCACATCCTCGGCACCGCTGAAGGAAATCCACAGGTCATCGCCGAACTGGCTGAACGCCAGCTTGAGAATATCCTGTGCAGACTTGTTGGCATAAGTCGCGGCGAGTTCAGCGACGTCGAAGGCTTGGTTCATCAGGACGGTTCCTACAGGTCAGTGGCGCTGAGCGCTCTATAGGCGGCGATGGTATCAAAATCTGCCGTGCGTTGCGGCGGCGTGCTTGAGTCGCTAGAGTTCGGCAGTCCTTTTGCCCGCTCAACTAATAAATCCAATGGAGTGTCTTGTGGAAATTGCCTGTCTTGACCTGGAAGGGGTGCTGGTTCCGGAAATCTGGATCGCCTTCGCCGAAAAAACCGGTATTGAATCCCTGCGCGCCACCACACGCGACATTCCCGACTATGACGTGCTGATGCAGCAGCGCCTGCGCATCCTCGACGAGCACGGGCTCAAACTGGCCGATATCCAGGCGGTGATTGCTACGCTCAAACCGTTGGACGGGGCCGTCGAGTTCGTCAACTGGCTGCGCGAACGCTTCCAGGTGGTGATCCTGTCCGACACCTTCTACGAATTCTCCCAACCGCTGATGCGCCAGCTGGGTTTCCCGACCTTGCTGTGCCACCGCTTGATCACTGATGAAAATGATCGGGTGGTAAGCTACCAGTTGCGCCAGAAAGACCCCAAGCGCCAGTCGGTATTGGCGTTCAAAAGCCTCTACTACCGCGTGATCGCTGCCGGTGATTCGTACAACGACACCACCATGCTGGGGGAAGCGGACCGTGGGATTCTGTTCCATGCGCCGGAGAATGTGATTCGCGAATTCCCGCAGTTCCCGGCGGTGCATACGTTTGAAGACTTGAAGAAAGAGTTTATCAAGGCGTCGAATCGGCAGTTGAGCCTGTAAGTTATGCGACGCGACTGATTGCCCCATCGCAGGCAAGCCAGCTCCCACCTTTGATCGCGGCGCGGTCGAAGGTGGGAGGGGGCTTGCCCCCGATAGGGCCGGTACAGGCCCTACAAACTTTCCAAAGTCTGTAACAACACCCGCACCTTCGTCAGCGACTCCTGATACTCAGCCTGCCACTGCGAATCCGCCACAATCCCACCGCCACCCCAGCAACACACCTGCCCGTCCTTGACCAGCAAACTGCGGATGGCAATGGAGCTGTCCATCTCGCCGCGCACGTCCAGGTACACCAGCGAGCCGCAGTAAAGCCCGCGGCGGGTTGGCTCAAGTTCGTCGATGATCTGCATCGCACGGATCTTCGGCGCGCCGGTGATGGAGCCGCCGGGGAAGCTGCCGGCGATCAGGTCGAGGGCGTCTTTATCGTCGGCCAATATGCCGGTGACACTGCTCACCAGGTGGTGCACGTTGGGGTAGCTTTCCAGGCTGAACAGCTCTGGCACTTTCACTGAGCCGATGCGGCAATTGCGACCGAGATCGTTGCGCAGCAGGTCGACGATCATCAGGTTTTCTGCGCGGTCCTTGGGGCTGGCGAGCAACTCGGCGGCGTTGGCGGCATCTTCTGCAGGTGTTACGCCGCGAGGGCGGGTGCCCTTGATCGGGCGGGTCTCGACCTGGCGTTCGCTGATGCGCACAAAGCGTTCCGGTGACAGGCTCAGTACCGCACCGTCATCGGGCAAGCTCTGGAACCCGGAAAACGGCGTGGGGCAGGCTTCGCGCAGGGCGCAATAGGCTGCCCAGGGATCCCCCATGCAGGGTGCGCGAAAGCGCTGGGCAAAGTTGACCTGATAGCAGTCGCCGGCCTGGATGTAATCCTGGATACGCGCGATGGTTTGGCGGTAGGCCTCTGCGGTGAGGTCTGGTGCCATCGGGCCCTGGAGTTTGAACGTCGCAGAGGTGTCGACAGTCCCGTGGCTGAACAGCGCGATCAACCGTTGTCGTTCGCTATCGGCCAACGTGGGATGAAACACCAGTTGGCTGCTCCGGGCCTGGTGGTCGCTGATCAGCGCCCAGGCGTACAGCCCGAAGCGCGCGTCCGGCAGGTGCAGGTCATCCACCGCCAGGTGCGGCATGTTCTCAAGGTGCCGGCCGAAGTCGTAGCTCAGGTAGCCTATCAAGCCTCCGGCGAACGGCAACGGTAAATCGGCGGGGATTGCGGCTTCACCCAATCGCGTGAGGTTTTCCCGTAAGCGTTGCAGGAAATCACTGCCGCTTTCGTCCGGCTCTACCGTCAATGTCGCTTCCGGCCAGGCACTGAGCAGGTCATACCGGCCGCGCTCAGCCGTCGGCCGGCCGCTGTCGAGCAGTACCGCGCCTGGAGCACGGCGAATCGCCGCAAAATACTCGGCGGGGTTGGCCCGGTAGGGCAATGGGTGTACGGAGCAGGTCAACATGCGGGGTTGGGTCAGCCAATGGCGCGGGGGAGGGGGATTGTAGTCCCCTGTAGGATTTGCTCCTAGAGGGGATGTCGGGGATAGACAGTTTGAAGACCGGATCAGCCTTCCACGGGCGGTATATGCCCAAACATCTCCTGCACGAACTTCACCCGCTCTTGCGGGGTTTCCGTCACGCCGGCAGCTTTGAGTTCCTCCAGTCGCGCCTCCACCGCATGGGTGCGCAAGGTCAGCCCGCAGTCATTGGCGATCTGGATATTCAGCCCCGGCCGTGCATTCAATTCAAGGATCAGCGGGCCTTTTTCCTGGTCCAGTACCATGTCCACGCCGATATAGCCCAGTCCGCACAGCTCGTAGCAGCCAGCCGCAAGCTGCATGAAACCGTCCCAGTTGGGCAGTTGCACACCATCGACCGCATTGGTGGTGTCAGGGTGCTTGGTGATGATGTTGTTCAGCCAGGTACCGCGTAGGGTCAGGCCGGTGGCAAGGTCGACGCCTACGCCGATCGCGCCCTGGTGCAGGTTGGCCTTGCCGCCGGATTGGCGGGTCGGCAGGCGCAGCATGGCCATCACCGGGTAGCCCATCAGCACGATGATGCGAATATCCGGCACGCCCTCGTAGCTGATGCTTTTGAAGATCTGGTCGGGCACCACACGGTACTCGATCAGTGCGCGGTCGCGGTGGCCGCCCAGGGAATACAGGCCGGTGAGGATGCTGGAAATCTGGTGTTCGATTTCTTCGTGGCTGATGATCTTGCCGGACACCGTGCGATAGCGCCCTTCAAAACGGTCTGCCACCACCAGGATGCCGTCGCCGCCGGCACCCTGGGCGGGCTTGATCACGAAATCGCTGCGCCCACCGATGATCTCGTCGAGCTTGTCGATTTCCTTCTCGGTGGAGATCACCCCGTACATTTCCGGCACATGGATACCGGCGGCCAGCGCCCGTTCCTTGGTGATGATCTTGTCATCCACAATCGGGTACAGGCTGCGTTTGTTGTACTTGAGCACGTAGTCGGCGTTACGCCGATTGATGCCCATGATCCCGCGCGCTTCCAGGGCCTTCCAGGTTTTCCAGAAGCCAAACATCAGGAGTCAGCCTTCAGGAATGCCTTGAAACGCACCAGCTCGGTGAGGCGATAGCCGCGATAACGACCCATGGCCAGCATGAAGCCCACCAGAATCAGCAGGATCGCCGGGAAGGTAAACACGAAGTAAACCAGCTCCGGCACGCTCATGATGAGGTGGGCCAACGAGGCGGCGAACAGGGTGCCAATCGCCACTTTCAGTGCATGGTTGGCGCCGCGCTCTTCCCAGGTAATCGACAGGCGTTCGATGGTCATGGTCAGGATCACCATCGGGAACAGCGCCACCGACAAGCCACGCTCCAGCCCCAGCTTATGGCTGAACAGGCTGATGGCGGCGATCAGCACCACCACGAAGGTCAGCACCACCGACAGCCTCGGCAGCATCTGCAGTTTCAAATGTTCCAGATACGACCTGAGTGACAGCCCCAGTGCCGTGATGATCGTGAACAGCACAATGCCGAAGCCCAGTTGCGTCTCGCGGAACGCCAGGGCGATCAGCACCGGCGTGAAGGTGCCCAGGGTCTGCAGGCCGATCAGGTTGCGCAGGATCAGAATCACCAGCACGCCAATCGGGATCATCACCATGATCATGAAGGTCTGCTGGGTTTGCAGCGGCAGGCCGTACAGCGAGTATTCGAGGAAGTTGGCGTCGGTGTTTTCGTCGGTCAGCTTGGCCAGGCGAATCGCGTTCATTTCGCTGTTGTTGAGGCTGAAGGTCACCATGGCCTTCTTGCCGCCATCGACCGTGATCAGGTTTTCATCGCCGGTCCACCACAGCAGGCGGTCGGCGGGCAGGCCCTGTTCACCGGTCTCCGGGTTGAAGTACAGCCAGTCGTTGCCGTTGAAGCTGCGCAGCCACAGTTCCGGGGTTTGCGGCTGGTCGGCCACCAGGCGGATGGTGTGGACTTTCTCCACCGGCACATGGGCGATGGACAGCAGCAGCTCGACGATCCTGGCCTTGTGCGGCGTCGACGGGTCGCCGGCCAGCAGTAGCTTCACGTTGTCGTCGTTGAGGTTGTTGGTGCGCTTGATGGCTTCGCTGATGAAAGTCTCGACGTCGGCCGAGTGCTGGCGGATCGGCGCCAGCAAGGCTTCGGCGGCGATTTTTTCCGGGCCTTCCACGGCGATGCTGTCGCGGAAGGTCGGGCCTTTGATCTTGACCTTTTCGCCGCTGTAACGCTTGGTCAGCACCAGGCGGTAATACAGGGTCTGGTTGCCCTTGGCCCGGCGCGCTGACCAGGTGACCTTGCGGTTGCCGTCGATGCGGTTGACGCTGACTCCGTAGTTGTTGGAGATAAAGCTTTCATTAAGGCTGACGAAGTCGCGGCTCAGTGGCGGCACGAACATCTGGATCTTGACTGGGTCCTTGGGGTTGGCGACGAACTCGACCTTGGCGTCGATGTTCCACAAGTCGTCGGTGGCATCCTCGGTCACGGGGATCCCCAGCACGAAAATCTGATAGGCGGTGACCGAAATGCCGAGCACCACCAGGAAGGTGATCAGGATTTTCAGGTGCAGGGTCAGAGAGCGCATTCGGTTTACTCGGCGGTATGAGCGTCGGCGACGCAGGCGGGTTTGCCTGCTGCATATTTAAGACTGGGGTCGACCAGCGCATCAAAGCGTTTCAGCGCTTCGGAGCCGATCAGCAGCGGGTATTGGAAGCTGCTGCGGTCAGTCAAGTTCACTTCGATGCTGCGTAAAGCAGTGCCCATGCAGATATCCAGGGCAACCACCGGACGGGCGGTGTAGTTCTTGTCCTCATCGGGGTCGTAGTCGCCGGCGCGGCGCTTGATCTTGCTGACGCGGGCCAGGGGCAGTTCGATGGGGTGGGAGTGGGCGGTGTCGATGGCCAGGTAGAAGCGTACCCAGGTTTCGCCGT
The DNA here is from genome assembly GCF_019891455.1 of Pseudomonas sp. P867. Taxonomy (NCBI): domain Bacteria; kingdom Pseudomonadati; phylum Pseudomonadota; class Gammaproteobacteria; order Pseudomonadales; family Pseudomonadaceae; genus Pseudomonas; species Pseudomonas sp. P867. The sequence continues at coordinate 42,265 of NZ_JAFLXB010000005.1, forward strand.
TGCGCTTGAAGCGCTTGATATCGCGGGCGCTCAACGAGGCGGTCTTGGCGCCGGTGTCGAGCTTGGCCGCGACCTCCAGGTCGATACCGTCCAGCTTGGCGTATTCATTGAGGCCATACACCGTTTTCTCGGCGGTGAAGCCAAGGCTGGGCAGCAACATTAGGCAAACAAACAGGGGGAAGGGCTTGAGTCTCATAAATCCTGAGGCGGTGCCGTGCGATGTTCAATTCAAGGCGACTGGCATTGCTGCGCAAACTCCCTCGTGCGCCGTTTCATCCAGAGATGTCAGGCAAATACGCCGGGCATTCTAACATGATGCTTTTTTGGCGCCAGCGCTGGCAGGCGGCCATGCCTTGGATGGGTTATTCAGGCGTATTAGACGATTGTCGACAATGTGTATTTATTCTTTGACTGTTAAGGGGTAATTAGCTAGTTTTTGCGGCATTGATTTTAAAGGTGTCGACAATATGCTGGGTCAGGCGGAAATTCCGATAGCGGCGTCAGACGATTCCCAAACCATGTCCGAGAACGTTTTTCGGCGTATCCAGGCCGCCATCGTCAAAGGTGAAATCGCCCCCGGCAGCAAGATTTCCGAGCCGGAACTGGCGCGTACCTACGGCATCAGCCGCGGCCCGCTGCGCGAGGCGATCCACCGCCTGGAAGGCCAGCGCCTGCTGGTGCGCGTGCCCCACGTCGGCGCACGGGTTGTGTCGTTGAGTCATGCCGAGCTGATCGAACTCTATGAGATCCGCGAGTCCCTGGAAGGCATGGCCTGCCGCCTCGCTGCCGAGCGCATGACCGACGCAGAAATCGAAGAGCTGCGCCAGGTATTGCACACCCATGAGCGCGATGCCGCGTTCCAGGCCGGTGTTGGCTACTACCAGCAGGAAGGCGACTTCGACTTTCATTACCGGATCATCCAGGGCGCCGGTAACCGCACCCTGACCCAAATGCTCTGCGGCGAGCTGTACCAACTGGTGCGCATGTACCGCATCCAGTTTTCCGCCACCCCCAATCGTCCACGCCAGGCCTTTGCCGAACACCACCGCATTCTCGACGCGATTGCCGATCGCGATGGTGAATTGGCCGAACTGTTGATGCGCCGGCATATCGGCGCCTCCAAACGCAACATCGCCCGTCACTTCCCGGACGGTGCTCCTTCATCACGAGGTGAGTCATGAGTTCCCATAACAACAGCACTCCCGGCCAGCGTTTCCGTGACGCAGTCGCCAGCGAACAGCCTTTGCAAGTTGTTGGTGCAATCAATGCCAACCACGCGTTGCTGGCCAAGCGCGCCGGCTTCAAGGCTATTTACCTGTCGGGTGGCGGTGTCGCCGCCGGCTCGCTCGGCGTGCCGGACCTGGGTATTACCGGGTTGGATGACGTACTCACCGACGTGCGCCGCATTACCGACGTCTGCGACCTGCCGCTGCTGGTGGACGTGGACACCGGTTTCGGCTCCTCGGCGTTCAATGTGGCGCGCACCGTCAAGTCGATGATCAAGTTCGGCGCCGCCGCCATCCATATCGAAGACCAGGTCGGCGCCAAGCGCTGCGGGCATCGCCCCAATAAAGAGATCGTGTCGCAGCAGGAAATGGTCGACCGCATCAAGGCTGCCGTGGATGCGCGTACCGATGACAGCTTCGTGATCATGGCGCGCACCGACGCCCTGGCGGTCGAGGGCCTGGAGTCTGCCCTTGAACGTGCCGCCGCGTGTATCGAAGCCGGTGCCGACATGGTCTTCCCGGAAGCCATCACCGAGCTCGAGATGTACAAGCTGTTCGCTTCCCGCGTAAAGGCGCCGATCCTGGCTAACATTACCGAGTTCGGCGCGACGCCGCTGTACACCACCGAACAGTTGAAATCTGCGGATGTTTCCATTGTGCTGTACCCGCTCTCGGCCTTCCGTGCCATGAACAAGGCCGCCGAGAACGTCTACACCGCGATCCGTCGCGACGGCACCCAACAGAACGTGATCGACACCATGCAAACGCGCATGGAGCTCTACGATCGCATCGACTACCACACCTTCGAGCAGAAGCTCGACGCGCTGTTTGCCGCGAAAAAATAATGCGGTGCGCCTCCCTAATAAATTCAAGATTGGAGAACGAACATGGCTGAAGCAAAAGTATTGAGTGGCGCCGGCCTGCGTGGCCAGGTTGCCGGGCAGACCGCACTGTCGACCGTGGGCCAGGCTGGTGCAGGCTTGACCTATCGTGGCTACGATGTGCGTGAACTGGCCGCCGATGCGCAGTTTGAAGAAGTCGCCTACCTGTTGCTGTACGGCGAGTTGCCGACCAAGATCGAACTGGCCGCCTACAGCGCCAAGCTGAGCAAGCTGCGTGACTTGCCCCAGGCATTGAAAGAAGTGCTCGAACGCATCCCCGCCGACGCCCACCCGATGGACGTGATGCGCACCGGTTGCTCGTTTTTGGGCAATATCGAGCCGGAAAAAGATTTCAGCGTACAGCGCGATGTCACCGACCGCCTGCTTGCCGCATTCCCGGCGATCATGTGTTACTGGTACCGCTTCAGCCACGACGGCAAGCGCATCGACTGCGTGACCGACGAGCCGAGTATCGGCGGCCACTTCCTGCACCTGCTGCACGGCAAGAAACCCAGCGAGCTGCACGTCAAAGTCATGAATGTGTCGCTGATTCTCTACGCCGAGCACGAATTCAACGCCTCGACCTTCACTGCCCGGGTGTGCGCCTCGACCCTGTCCGACCTGTATTCCTGCGTCACCGCCGCCATCGGTTCCCTGCGCGGCCCGCTGCACGGCGGTGCCAACGAAGCGGCGATGGAAATGATCGAGCGCTTTTCCTCGGCCGAAGAAGCGGTCGAAGGCACGCTTGGCATGTTGGCGCGCAAGGACAAGATCATGGGCTTCGGCCACGCCATCTATAAAGACAGCGACCCGCGTAATGAAGTGATCAAGGGCTGGTCGAAAAAACTCGCTGATGAAGTGGGCGACACGGTGTTGTTCCCGGTGTCTGAAGCCATCGACAAGACCATGTGGGAACAGAAGAAGTTGTTCCCCAACGCCGACTTCTACCATGCCTCGGCTTACCACTTCATGGGCATCCCGACCAAGCTGTTCACACCGATCTTCGTGTGCTCGCGCCTGACTGGCTGGGCCGCGCACGTGTTCGAACAGCGCGCCAACAACCGCATCATCCGTCCAAGCGCCGAGTACATCGGCGTTGAGCAGCGCAAGTTCGTGCCAATCGAACGTCGCTGAATGGGATGGGCTGTGTTCGCTGGCTAATGTGCTTTTTTGTGGGAGCTGGCTTGCCTGCGATGGCATCACCTTGGTGTACCTGTCACACCGCAGTGATGCAATCGCAGGCAAGCCAGCTCCCACAGGAAACAAAGCCAGTGTCGACAGTTCACCTTTCGAACTTACCGTGACCGAGTCCTGACGATGAACACTGAATTTCGCAAACCGCTCCCCGGCAGCCGCCTGGATTTCTTCGACGCCCGTGCGGCTGTCGAAGCAATCACCCCCGGCGCCTACGCCACCTTGCCTTACACCTCGCGCGTGCTTGCCGAAAACCTGGTGCGCCGTTGCGACCCGGCCACCCTCAACGCATCCCTGAGCCAACTGATCGAGCGCAAACGTGATCTCGATTTCCCCTGGTTCCCGGCGCGCGTGGTGTGCCATGACATCCTCGGCCAGACCGCCCTGGTGGACCTCGCTGGTCTGCGCGATGCCATCGCCCTGCAAGGCGGCGACCCGGCGCAGGTCAACCCGGTGGTGCCGACCCAACTGATCGTCGACCACTCCCTGGCTGTCGAGGCTGGCGGCTTTGACCCACAGGCGTTCGAGAAAAACCGCGCCATTGAAGACCGTCGCAATGAAGACCGCTTCCACTTTATCGAGTGGACCAAAAAAGCCTTCAAGAACGTCGATGTCATCCCGCCGGGCAACGGCATCATGCACCAGATCAACCTGGAGAAAATGTCGCCGGTGATTCAGGTCCGTGACGGCGTAGCCTTCCCGGATACCTGCGTCGGTACTGACAGTCATACTCCCCACGTCGATGCCCTGGGCGTGATCGCCATTGGCGTCGGCGGCCTGGAGGCCGAGAGCGTGATGCTCGGCCGTGCGTCGTGGATGCGCCTGCCGGAAAGCGTCGGCGTGGAATTGACCGGCAAGCTGCAACCGGGCATCACCGCCACCGATATGGTGCTGGCACTCACCGAGTTCCTGCGCCAGCAGAAAGTGGTCGGCGCCTGGCTGGAGTTCTTCGGCGAAGGGGCTAGTGCACTGACCCTGGGCGACCGTGCGACCATCTCCAACATGGCTCCTGAATACGGCGCCACCGCAGCGATGTTCTATATCGATCAGCAGACCATCGCCTACCTCAAACTCACTGGCCGAGAAGACGAACAAGTCGCCCTGGTCGAACAGTACGCACGCCACACCGGTCTGTGGGCCGATGACCTCAAGGGGGCTCAGTACGAGCGTGGCCTGACCTTCGACCTGTCCAGCGTCGTGCGCAACATGGCCGGCCCCAGCAACCCCCACGCCCGTGTTGCCACCCGCGACCTGGCGTCCAAAGGCATCAGCGGCCAATGGGACGAAGTGCCAGGGCAAATGCCCGACGGGGCGGTGATCATTGCGGCCATCACCAGTTGCACCAACACCAGTAACCCGCGCAACGTCATCGCCGCGGGGCTTCTGGCACGTAACGCCAACAAGCTTGGCTTGGCCCGCAAGCCGTGGGTCAAGTCGTCGCTGGCGCCGGGCTCGAAAACCGTGGCCATGTACCTGGAAGAGGCCGGTCTGGGCCATGAGCTGGAAAAACTCGGTTTCGGCGTAGTGGCCTTTGCTTGCACCACCTGCAACGGCATGTCCGGCGCGCTCGACCCGGTGATCCAGCAGGAAATCATCGACCGCGACCTGTACGCCACCGCCGTGTTGTCGGGCAACCGCAACTTCGACGGGCGCATTCACCCTTACGCCAAGCAAGCCTTCCTGGCTTCGCCGCCGCTGGTGGTGGCCTATGCGATTGCCGGCACCATCCGTTTCGATATCGAGAAGGACGTGCTCGGCCTGGATGCCGACGGCAAGGAAATTCGCCTGCAGGATATCTGGCCGAGCGACGAAGAGATCGACGCGGTGGTCAAAGCATCGGTCAAGCCCGAGCAGTTCCGTGCGGTGTACATCCCCATGTTCGCGATTCACGAAGACACCGGCCCCAAAGTCACCCCGCTGTATGACTGGCGCCCGCAGAGCACCTACATCCGTCGCCCGCCGTACTGGGAAGGCGCGCTGGCCGGCGCGCGGCCGCTCAAGGGTATGCGCCCGCTGGCGGTGCTGCCGGACAACATCACCACCGACCACCTGTCGCCGTCCAACGCGATCATGCCGGGCAGTGCCGCCGGGGAATACCTGGCGAAGATGGGCTTGCCGGAAGTCGACTTCAACTCCTACGCGACCCATCGCGGTGACCATCTGACGGCGCAGCGCGCCACCTTCGCCAACCCGAAACTGTTCAACGAAATGGTGCAGGAAAACGGCAAGGTCAAGCAGGGCTCGCTGGCGCGAATCGAGCCGGAAGGCAAGGTCACGCGGATGTGGGAAGCGATTGAAACCTACATGGAGCGCAAGCAACCGCTGATCATCATCGCCGGTGCCGACTACGGCCAGGGCTCGTCCCGCGACTGGGCCGCCAAGGGCGTGCGCCTGGCCGGTGTGGAAGCGATTGCCGCCGAAGGCTTCGAGCGCATTCACCGCACCAACCTGGTGGGCATGGGCGTGTTGCCGCTGGAATTCCTGCCGGGCACCGACCGCCACACCCTCAAGATCGACGGCAGTGAAACCTATGACGTGATCGGCGAGCGCACCCCGCGCGCGCAACTGACCCTGGTGATCAACCGCAGGAATGGTGAACGTGTCGAGGTGCCGGTGACGTGCCGCCTGGATACTGCCGAAGAAGTGTCGATCTACGAGGCGGGCGGCGTGTTGCAACGTTTTGCCCAGGATTTCCTGGAATCGGCGGCCACCGCCTGAAGAGGACTACCATGGCACACGTAGCGCAAATCAAGATCCCCGCCACCTACATGCGTGGCGGCACCAGCAAGGGCGTGTTCTTCAGCCTCAAGGACCTGCCCGAAGTCGCGCAGGTGCCGGGGGCGGCCCGCGATGCCCTGTTGCTGCGGGTCATCGGCAGCCCCGACCCTTACGACAAGCAGATCGACGGCATGGGCGGTGCCACTTCAAGTACCAGCAAAACCGTGATCCTGGCCAAAAGCAGCCGCGCCGATCACGACGTGGACTATCTGTTCGGCCAGGTCTCCATCGACAAGCCGTTTGTCGATTGGAGTGGCAACTGCGGCAACCTGTCGGCAGCAGTGGGCTCGTTCGCCATCAGCGCTGGCCTGGTTGATCCGGCCCGCGTGCCCGAGAACGGGGTGGCGGTGGTGCGGATATGGCAGGCCAATATTGGCAAGAGCATCATCGCCCATGTGCCGATCACCAACGGCGCGGTACAGGAAACCGGCGACTTCGAACTGGACGGTGTGACCTTCCCGGCCGCCGAAGTCCAGCTGGAATTCATCGACCCGGCGGCGGAAGAAGAGGGCGGTGGTGGTTCGATGTTTCCCACCGGCAACCTCATCGACGACCTGGAAGTACCGGGCGTCGGCACCTTCAAGGCCACGTTGATCAACGCCGGTATTCCGACCATTTTCATCAACGCCCAGGACCTCGGCTACACCGGCACCGAACTGCAGGGCGCGATCAACAGCGACCCCAAGGCCCTGGCCATGTTCGAGACGGTACGGGCCTATGGCGCGTTGCGCATGGGCCTGATCAAGCACCTGGACGAGGCCGACCAGCGCCAGCACACACCCAAGGTCGCCTTCGTGGCCAAGCCTGCGGATTACGTGGCCTCCAGCGGCAAGGCAATCAAGGCCGGCGATGTGGATCTGCTGGTGCGTGCCCTGTCCATGGGCAAACTGCACCACGCCATGATGGGCACGGCGGCGGTAGCGATCGGCACGGCGGCGGCGATCTCCGGCACCCTGGTCAACCTGGCGGCGGGCGGCGTGGAGCGCAATGCCGTGCGCTTCGGGCATCCGTCCGGCACCTTGCGCGTCGGTGCCGAAGCCAGCCAAGTGAACGGTGAATGGGTGGTGAAGAAAGCCATCATGAGCCGCAGTGCGCGGGTGTTAATGGAAGGTTTCGTGCGCGTCCCCGGTGACGCTTTTTAGCTTTATGTGGGAGGGGGCTTGCTCCCGATAGCAGGGTGTCAGTCGCCCCATTCATTAACTGACCCACCGTCATCGGGAGCAAGCCCCCTCCCACAGGGATACAAGCAGGCAATCAGACCTGCGCAACGATTAACCCTGACCCTGAGGATGGAACAACCCAACTTTTAGGAGAACTGCCATGAGCGCCAACGTCGACCAGAACAACCGCCCCGACTACGACCAGTTTTTGCAGGACATCGCCGACTATGTCCTCAACTACCGCATCGAATCCCGGGATGCACTGGACACCGCCCGCAATTGCCTGATGGACACCCTTGGCTGTGGCCTGCTGGCCCTGCGGTTCCCCGAGTGCACCAAGCACCTGGGGCCGATAGTGGAGGGCACCGTGGTGCCGTTCGGCGCGCGCGTGCCGGGCACTTCGTTTCGCCTCGACCCGGTCAAGGCCGCCTGGGACATTGGCTGCATCGTGCGCTGGCTCGACTACAACGACACCTGGCTCGCCGCTGAATGGGGCCACCCTTCGGACAACCTCGGGGGCATTCTCGCCGTGGCCGATCACCTTTCGCAAAAACGCGTGGCCAATGGCGAGGCGCCGCTCACCGTACGTGCGGTGCTGGAAGCGATGATCATGGCCCACGAAATCCAGGGGGTGATCGCCCTGGAAAACTCTTTCAACCGCGTCGGCCTTGACCACGTGCTGCTGGTCAAAGTCGCCTCCACCGCGGTCACCGCCAAGCTGATGGGCGCCAATCGTGAACAACTGCTGTCGGCCTTGTCTCACGCTTTCGTTGATGGGCAGGCGTTGCGCACCTATCGCCATGCACCGAATGCCGGCTCGCGCAAATCCTGGGCCGCAGGCGATGCATCGAGCCGTGGTGTGCGCCTGGCGGATATCGCCCTGCGTGGCGAAATGGGCATCCCCGGTGTGTTGAGTGCGCCGCAGTGGGGGTTCTACGACGTGTTGTTCAGCCACACCAACAAGGACCTGGCGCTCAAGCCCACAGACAAGCGCGCCTTCAGCCTGCCTCAGGCCTACGGCACCTACGTGATGGAAAACGTGCTGTTCAAGATCAGTTTCCCGGCGGAGTTCCACGCGCAAACCGCCTGCGAGGCGGCGGTGACCTTGCACCCGCAGGTCAAGCATCGTCTGCATGAAATCGAACGTATCGTGATCACCACCCATGAGTCGGCGATTCGGATTATTTCCAAGGTTGGCCAATTGGCCAACGCTGCCGATCGCGACCACTGCCTGCAATACATGACGGCCGTGCCCTTGGTGTTCGGCAATCTGGTGGCCGAGCACTACGAAGATGATTTCCACGCGGCCCACCCGATCATCGACGAGCTGCGCGACAAGATGGTCATCGTTGAAGACCCACGCTATAGCCGCGAATACCTGGAGGCGGACAAGCGTTCCATTGCCAATGCGGTGCAGGTGTTCTTTATGGATGGCACCTGCACTGAGCAGGTAGCGGTGGAATACCCGATTGGCCATCGCCGCCGTCGGGTGGACGGTATCCCATTGCTGGAAGACAAGTTCAAAGCCAACCTGGCGACGCGGTTCACTGCGCAGCGCAGCGCCGAGATTGTTGCGTTGTGCAAGGATCAGGCACGGCTTGAGGCGACGGCTGTGAACCGTTTCATGGATCTGTTGGTGATCTAAAAAACAACGCGGCCAATGTGGGAGGGGGGTTGCTCCTGATAGCTGGGTGTCAGTCAACAGATTCATTGACTGGTCCACCCCTATCGGGAGCAAGCCCCCTCCCACATTTGTCCTCCATTGGGGCAACTATCGGGTCAGGCGCAAGCTTGTTCAAACCGCAGTATCACCCTGCGGTTGTGCTTGCTCTTCTTTTCGATTTTCTCGCAGAACACCCGGCCGATTTCCTCGGTGTTGAGCACATGGGTGCCGCCGCATGGCTGGATATCGATGCCGGGGATCTCAATCACCCGTACCGAGCCCGACACCACCGGTGGCGCAACCGCCTGGGTGCGGGTGATCTGTAGCAAGGTCGCGTATTCGGTGGCGGGCATCGACAGGGTCTTCACCGCGTGGGCCTGCTCGATCAGGGCGTTGAGGTCACGGGTTAGACCGTCTTTGTCCAGGGTCATTTCCGGCAGGTCGAAATCCAGTCGGCCTTTATCCGCACTGATGCTGCAACCGGTCACGGGCGCGTCAATGAGCGAGCACAACAAATGCAGGCAGGTGTGCATTTTCATGTGCTGGTAGCGCCGCTCCCAATCCAGGCCGGCGTCTACCTGGATGCCCGCCGTCAACTGCTCGGGGCAATGGTCAACCTGATGCCAGATGATCGAGCGCAACACCGGATCGCGCACGGTACCTGTCACCTCGACCCGCGTGCCATCGGGCAGGGTGAAATGGCCGGTATCGCCCGGTTGCCCGCCGCCGGTGGGGTAGAACAGTGTGTGCTCCAGGGCGATGCCGTGTTCACTGACCGCAATAACCCGGGCGCTGAACGCGTTCTGATAGGGCGCGCTGTCGAACAGCGCCAGGGTTTCCATGGTATGCACGGACATGTTCAACCTCCAACGATCAGTGGGCTGGCTTGCAAGAGATGGCGCACCATCGCGCTCAAGCCAGGGGGAGAGAGCAGGGTGATTTCAAATTCCGGCCCGCAGACTTTCAGGTTCAGCGGCAAGCGCGGCAGTTGTTCGCCGGTATCGACACGGTGCAGGCGAAATTGCAGGTGGTGGCGCTCTTTCACCGTGGGTTCGAGCATTAACCCTTGCAGCGGATGAAAGTCGGCATCCAGCACCGTGACCTTATGACCGGCACTCACCTCACCGACGACGTGCAAGCGCTCATCCAGGGCAAAGGCGCCTAGGTAATTGCTGCGGTCCGATTCGTCGTTTTTTTGCAACTGGATCTGGTTGACTACTTTGACCTTGGTGCCTGCCGGTACGTCCTGGGTGATCACGCAGGAGGGGCTGATAAATACGTTGTCGCCGATCGACACGTAGCCCAGCACCCGGGCACCGGCGCCCACCTCGACGTTGTTGCCCAGGCGCGGGTGGCGTTTGCCGTCCGGATTGTTGGCGATGCCGCGGGCTCCCAGGGTCACGCCGCACAGGATGTAGCAGTCGTTGCCGATCACGCAGGTTTCGCCGATGACGGTGCCATAGCCATGGTCCAGTACAAAGCGCCGGCCGATACGCGCCGCCGGATGAATCTCGGCACCGGAGAGAATCTTGCCCTGGTTGCTGAGCTTGAGTGCCATGCGCGAAAACATCCCATGGCCCGGGTCGGGGAAATTCCACACCTGGTGCGCAAGGCGATAGAACAGCACTGCCTTGAACGAGGCATAGGATTCCAGGATCAACTCCCCGCGCCCACGGGATGCCGGGTCGCGATAGGCGTAGGCGATCAGGTCCTCGGCCACTGCTTGGGCGGCGTTCTGGATCAGTGGCGCCAGGTGTGGTTCCAACTGCTTCATCTGCCCGGGCGTCAGGGTCGTGATGAGATGGGTAAGCAACTCATCGTGCAGCAGTTGCATGTCGATAAAGCCCCCCATGGAGGCACCCCCGCATTCTGGATGATTGAAAAACCCGTTACTCGAAACTGGGCAGGTAGCTATCGGCATTGTCGTAGACCATGGTCAGCACCACCGTTTCAGGCGGCAGTTCGGGGGCGAGTTGGGCGATGGCAACCATGTTGGCGGCGGAGGACAGCCCCAGGCTGATGGCGTCGGTGCGCATGATGCGTTTGATCATGTCCAGGCACGCCGAGTGCGACACCTTGAGCATGCCGTCGATCACGTCCAGGTTGAGGATGCTCGGGATCAGGCCAATCGACAGGCCCTGGATTGCGTGCGCAGCGTGCTGGTCTTTGAGCAGGTCGCATTCCTGCGGCTCCACGCCCATTACGCGGATCGCTGGCCAGGCGGCCTTGAGGGTTTCGCCAATGCCGGTGATATGGCCACCTGTGCCGATGCCGCTGACGAAGTAGTCCACGCGCTGATTACCGAAGGCGCGGATGATCTCCGGCGCGGTGGTGTCGCGGTGGGTCTGCGGGTTGGCGCCGTTACGCTGCTGGTTGAGCATCACGAAGTTGGGGTTTTCCAACTGCAGTTCCATGCACTTTTCGCCGTGGGAGTTGTTGCCCAGGCGGCTGTCTGACAGCACCACTTTGGCACCATACAGGCGCAGCAATTTCTGCTTTTCGGGGCTGTAGTTGTCAGGGATCACCAGCACCACTTTATAGCCCAGGACATTGCCGGCCATCACCAGGCCAATGCCGGTGTTGCCGCCGCTGGGTTCGATGATGGTTTGCCCGGAGTCGCGGATCAGTACGCCACGGCGCTCGGCATCGAGGATCATGCCCAAGGCGATGCGCGCCTTGTGGCTGCCACCGGGGTTGAGGGATTCCAGCTTGGCGTAGACCTCGATGCCGAGGTCTTCGGAAAACTGGGCCAGGCGCACGATAGGCGTTTGGCCGATGACGTCGAGAATGGAGTTATGCAGCATCAGCAAGTCTCCACGATCAGTACAGAGGCATGTCGGGTTCGACGTCGCGAACCCAGTGCTTCATGCCGCCCTGCAGGACTTTGGTGTTCGCGAACCCGGCTGCCAGCAGGGTGCTGGCGGCCTGTTCGGCGCGGGTGCCCGCGTAGCAGATCAGGTAATGGGTGTTGTCGCGGCTGAGGTTGTCGAGTTGCCCATCCAGTTCGGCCAGGGGAATGTGCAGCACGCCTGGCAGCTTGCATACTTCCAATTCGCTGGCGTCGCGCACGTCCAGCAATACATCGGCGCTGTTGGGGTGCTCAAGCACCTGCTTGAGGTTCTGAGGCTTGATGTAGCGTTCTGCCGCCAGCGACGGTTGGCTCGGTACGGCATCGGCACATGCCGTGGGGGCGGCGCTTTCGCTGCTGCGCAGCTCCGAGCAGCAGGGGCAGTCGAGGCGGCGCTTGAAGCGGATCTCGCTGAACTTCATCGCCAGCGCGTCAAAGCGCATCAAGCGGCCGGATAAAGGTTCGCCAATGCCGATCAGCAATTTGATCGCCTCGGTGGCCTGGATCATTCCTACCACACCCGGCAGCACGCCGATCACGCCGCCGGCGCTGCAATTGGGCGCCAGTTCTGCGGGCGGGGCCTTGGGAAACAGGCAGCGATAGCACGGCCCGCCTTTGTAGTTGAGCACGCTGATCTGCCCGTCGAAACGGTAGATGGCGCCATAGACCAAAGGTTTGCCCAACTGTACGCAAGCATCGTTGACCAGGTAGCGGGTATCGAAATTATCGGTACCGTCGATCACCAGGTCATAGGCGCCCACCAGTTCCAGAGCGTTGTCGGTGTCAAGCGCGGTGTTGTGCGCATTGATCCGGATATGAGGGTTGAGGTCCAGCAGGCGTTGCTTGGCGGACTCGACCTTGGGCATTCCCAGTGTGCTGTTGCCATGGACAATCTGGCGCTGCAGGTTGCTGCTTTCCACCACGTCAAAATCCACCAGCCCCAGGGTGCCGATGCCTGCCGCTGCCAGGTACAGGCTGATGGGCGAGCCCAGGCCCCCGGTGCCGATGACCAGAACTTTGGCTTTCTTCAGGTTCAATTGGCCTTCGCGGCCGACGCCCGGCAGGGTGATGTGGCGCACGTAGCGCTGCACTTCTTCGTTGCTCAGGGTGTCGATGTCCATGCCGCCTGAGGTGGCGAGCAACACTTCGATCCGGGATTTTGGCGGCAGGACTTCATCGGCTTCGATCAGCGCCTCCTCGGCGGTAAACAGGAAGTGTTCCTTGAGCTGGTTGTTCTTTTCATGGAACAGGTACTGACGCAATTGGGGGTGATTGGTGCAGAGATTTTCAATGACTTCGCGCAATGTCGATCCGACGCCCTCAAGGGTCGATTCCGGCAGCTTGGCCACGCGAACCAGAATGTCGGGGAAAGAGACAGCGTTCATGGACAACTCCGTGTGCAGGTCGTTGAAGGGTTGAGGTGCGAAATGCTTGCCATCCCAGGCAAACAGTTTTGAGCCCAGGACCTGGCTCTGGCGAACATCCACCACCAGATAGCTGACGGGGTAGATCGGCTCCCCCATGAACAGCGCCTTGTCCTGGTCTTCATCACTGAAATAGGCGCCGACATCCGGGTGGGAGTGATAGATCACCACCACCGGGTTGTCGCTGCGAAACGACTTGTTCAGCAGCAGGGTATCGGCCACCGAGAAGGTGTAGCCGTTGGCCGCGCTGCGGGGGTACATCTGGGAGTTCTTGTGGTGCAACTCGTTCTGGATATTGCTGCCCAGGTACACACTGCCGTCGGCGAAGACGAAGCCGCAGCACTCTTCTGGGTAGCTGCGGCTGGCGTGGGCGTAGATCTGTTCCAGGGCGGTGGGGCGGAGGACTTCCATGTTTCTCTCGCGTTGGTTGAGGGTCATTTTTTCTTGGCCAGGAGTTTTTCAACCGGCAGCTTGGTGATCGCAAAGCCGGCCAGCAGAATCGCCGAATACAGCATAAGGTCGCGGGAAATTTCCACGCCTTCGTACCAGGCACCGATGATCACCGCGAACACCGGGAAGATGATGAAGACGAACGACAGGATGATCGGGCTCAGGCGCTTGAGCAGCATGAAATACACAATAAACCCGCCTACCGAGGCCACCAGCCCGAGGTAGAACAGTGCAGTCCAGGAGCGCAGGGTGATGTCATTGAAGGCTGGCGTTTCAAACCACAGGCCGGCGACGAGCAACATCAGCCCGGCGATGCCGATGGGCAGGGTGTTGTAGGTAATCACACTGATGGCACTGCCTTTCTGCTTGGTAATCACGTAGCACAACGCGTGCATGATCGCGGCGCTCAGTATCGCCAACACCCCGAAGAACTCGGCGTGGTCCAGGTGCAGGCCCTGGCTCTTGATGATCATGTAGAGGCTGCCAAACCCGATACCGATGCCAACGACCTGGGAGAAGTAGATGCGCTCACGCAGGAACAGCGCCGAAAAGATCAGGATGAATACCGGCATGCAGCTGAACAGCAGGGCCGTCAGGCCGGATGACACGTGCATCTCGCCATAGTTGAGCAGGTAGTAGGGAACGCTGAAGTACGACAGGGTCACAAACACAAAGAACCAGCGGCTTTCCCGTGGGAACAGGATCGGCTCGCGACGCACCATGGCAAAACACAGGAACAGCGGAAACGCGATCAGAAAGCGCAGCCCGGCGGATGTCAGCGGCGGCACGCTCTCTACGGCGATCTTGATGCCCAGCCATGTAGTGCCCCAACTCAGGCACACGATCAGAAACATCAAGCTGGTCACCAGCCCGGCGAGCCACTGTTTTTGAGTTTTTGTTTTTGCAGTGTTTTCGAGAACGGCGGACATTGGCATCTTTTATTGCTTCCCTGAGCCGGAATTGAACTCTATATTGAACTTGTAATGAGTTATGTTTATCGGCGATTGAACCCGTAAAAGCACACTATTAGGGCGAAAGATGGCTGTCAAAACAAATATTGACATGGTGTCAATTATGCGTGAGGGCCTGTCCAACGGGCAGGGCGTGAAGTACAAGCGCCTGTCTGATGTGATGGAGCGGGGCATCCTCGAAGGCTTGATTGAACCGGGACGAAAACTGCCGCCCCATCGGGTGCTGTCCGACAACCTGGGGGTGACCATTGGCACCATCAGCCGGGCCTACGGTGAGCTGGAGCGCCTGGGCTTGGTGGTTGCACGGGTCGGTGACGGAACCTTCGTGCGCAAGCGTGGGATGGAGCGTCAGCGTGATGAAGGCTTTCGCAATTTCAGCGAGGAGCCGCGCCAGTACTTCGACATGAGTCGCAACATGCACATTCCGGGGCAGGAAACGGTGTTTCTTGCCCAGAGCTTCCAAACGCTGTCGACCAACGCCAAGTTCCTGCAGGACATCAGCGCCTATACCCCCGACGCCGGCTTGCCGCGTTACCGTGAAGCCGGGGCGCAATGGCTGGTGCAGCGCGATTTTCATCCGATTCCAGAGCAGGTCATCTGCGTCAACGGCGGCCAGCACGGTTTGCTGTGCGCGATGATGGCGCTGCTGCGTGCTGGCGATACGGTAGTCACCGAGCAACTGACTTATCCTGGGCTGATTACGGCTGCGCGCATGTTGGGCGTGCGCCTGATTGGCCTGGAAATGGATGAAGAAGGCGTGTTGCCCACGGCGCTGGATGAGGTCTGTCGTAATCACCGCATTTCGGCGTTGTACTGCACGCCGACTATTCAGAATCCCACGACGGCGGTGTTGTCGGTGGCGCGTCGCGAAGCCTTGGCCAAGGTGTGTCGTGAGCACAACCTGCTGATTCTCGAGGACGAAGCCCACGGCGTGCTGGTTGAGGATCGCCCGCCGCCCCTCAGCTATTTCGCGCCTGAGCGTACGATTTTGATCAGCAGTCTGAGCAAAGCGGTGTCGGCAGGGTTGCGGGTAGGCTACGTCCATGCACCGCCCGCGCTGGTCAGTCGCATTTCCGCGGCGTTGCGCTCGACCTGCTGGATGGCGACGCCTGTGACCCTGGAACTGGCCACCCAGTGGATCGAAAACGGCACGGCGGAATATCTGTTGCGCCAACAAATCAACGAAATCAGCCGCCGCAAAACCTTGGTCGAGGATTTATTGACCGGGCTGGCGTATCGCACCCACCTCAACAGCCCGCATTTCTGGATCGAAGTGCCGGAGCCATGGCGTGCGTCGGAAATCGAGGCAGAGCTCAGGCAGAACAATTACCTGATCGCCACCGCCGAGGCGTTTGCCGTGGGGCAGACGGCGGTGCCGCAGTTTATTCGGGCGAGTATCTGCAATACGTCTGGCGATGATCAGTTACTGCGCGAGGGGTTTGATGCGCTGGCGACGGCGTTGGGGCAGGGGGGGGGGCGGTTTCATCTGTAAATCCGCGTTACCGTTCATCGCAGGCAAGCCAGCTCCCACAGGGGAACGCATTCCAACTGTGGGAGCTGGCTTGCCTGCGATAGCGTCAGATCAGGCGACAGAGATCACTTGAAGCGCCGCTCCACACCCTTCTCAACCAAAATCTTTGCCGAAATCTCTTCCACCGAAAAATGCGTGGAATTGATGTGTGCAATATTCTCGCGACGGAACAGATTTTCCACTTCACGCACTTCGAACTCGCACTGCGCATAGCTGGAGTAGCGGCTGTTGGGCTTGCGTTCGTTACGGATGGCGGTCAGGCGGTCCGGGTCGATGGTCAGGCCGAACAGTTTGTGCGAGTGGGCGCGCAGGGCGGCGGGCAGCGTCAGGTGCTCCATATCGTCTTCGGTCAGCGGGTAGTTGGCCGCACGGATACCGAATTGCATGGCCATGTACAGACAGGTCGGGGTCTTGCCGCAACGCGACACGCCCACCAGGATCAGGTCGGCCTTGTCATAGTAGTGGGTGCGGGCGCCATCATCGTTGTCGAGGGCAAAGTTCACCGCCTCGATGCGTTCCATATAGTTGGAGTTATGCCCGATGGAATGGGACTTTCCGACAGAGTATGAAGAATGCTCACTCAACTCCTGTTCCAATGGCGCCAGGAAGGTCGAGAAAATGTCGATCATGAAACCATTCGACGTTGCGAGAATCTCACGAATGTCTTGATTGACGATGGTGTCGAAAATGATCGGGCGAAAACCGTCTTTTTCAGCCGCCAGATTGATTTGTTGTACCATGGCCCGCGCTTTATCCACGCTGTCTATATAAGGCCGGGTGAATTTGGCGAAGGTAATGTTTTCGAACTGCGCAAGCAGGCTCTGGCCCAGTGTTTCGGCTGTGATGCCGGTGCCGTCGGAAATAAAGAAAGCAGATCGTTTCATTTGAGCCCTGGGCCTTAAGCTGATGGCGAATCTTGGATATGATAGGCGCGATTTTGCCGTCCCGCAGTGGGCCGCATTCTCACTTATTTTCCAGGTCCAGGCCACAAGCGCTGGCGTTAGCTCCTACTGAGCAACCCGCGTCCTGAGCTTTTCCAACACAGAAAGTGGAGAGATCACCTTGGTAGAGTACGTAGTTTCCCTCGATAAGCTCGGCGTCCATGATGTAGAGCATGTGGGGGGCAAGAACGCATCCCTCGGCGAGATGATCAGTAATCTTGCAGGCGCTGGTGTCTCGGTGCCCGGTGGTTTCGCCACCACGGCCCAGGCTTACCGCGACTTCCTCGAGCTGAGCGGCCTCAACGCCCAGATCCACGCCGCGCTGGATGCCTTGGACGTCGACGACGTCAACGCCCTGGCCAAGACCGGCGCCCAGATCCGTCAGTGGATCATGGAAGCCGAGTTCCCCGAGAAGCTCAACGAAGAAATTCGCACCGCCTTCGCCACCCTGTCCGCCGGCAACCCGGACATGGCTGTCGCCGTACGCTCCTCGGCCACCGCCGAAGACTTGCCGGACGCTTCCTTTGCCGGCCAGCAGGAAACCTTCCTGAATATCCGTGGCGTGGAAAACGTCATTCGCGCGGCCAAGGAAGTATTCGCCTCGCTGTTCAACGACCGCGCTATTTCCTACCGTGTACACCAGGGTTTCGACCACAAGCTGGTGGCCTTGTCTGCTGGTGTGCAGCGCATGGTGCGTTCGGAAACCGGCACTGCTGGCGTGATGTTCACCCTGGACACTGAGTCGGGCTTCCGTGATGTGGTATTCATTACCGGTGCCTACGGCCTGGGCGAAACCGTCGTACAAGGCGCGGTCAACCCTGACGAATTCTACGTGCACAAGCACACCCTTGAGGCCGGCCGCCCGGCCATCCTGCGCCGCAACCTGGGCAGCAAGGCGATCAAGATGATCTACGGCGACGAAGCCAAGGCCGGTCGCTCTGTGAAAACCGTTGACGTCGACAAGGCCGAGCGCGCGCGTTTCTGCCTGACCGATGCTGAAGTCAGCGAACTGGCCAAACAGGCGATGATCATCGAGAAGCACTACAAGTGCCCGATGGACATCGAGTGGGCCAAGGACGGTGACGACGGCAAGCTATATATCGTGCAAGCGCGTCCGGAAACCGTGAAGAGCCGCACTTCGGCCAATGTCATGGAGCGTTACCTGCTCAAGGAAACCGGCACCGTACTGGTGGAAGGCCGTGCCATCGGCCAGCGCATCGGTGCTGGCAAGGTGCGCATCATCAAGGACGTGTCCGAGATGGACAAGGTCCAGCCCGGCGACGTGCTGGTTTCCGACATGACCGACCCGGACTGGGAGCCGGTGATGAAGCGCGCCAGCGCCATTGTCACCAACCGAGGCGGGCGTACTTGCCACGCGGCGATCATCGCCCGTGAACTGGGGATCCCGGCGGTAGTCGGTTGCGGCAACGCCACCCAACTGCTCAAGGAGGGCCAGGGTGTCACCGTGTCTTGCGCCGAAGGCGATACCGGTTTCATCTTCGAAGGTGAGCTGGGCTTCGATATCAAGCAAAATTCCATCGACGCCATGCCCGACCTGCCGTTCAAGATCATGATGAACGTCGGCAACCCGGATCGCGCCTTCGACTTCGCGCAGTTGCCGAACGCCGGTGTGGGCCTGGCCCGCCTGGAGTTCATCATCAACCGCATGATCGGCGTGCACCCCAAGGCTCTGTTGAACTACGACGGCCTGCCGCTGGACATCAAGGAAAGCGTCGACAAGCGCATCGCCGGCTACAACGACCCGGTAGGCTTCTATGTCGAGAAGCTGGTGGAAGGCATCAGTACGCTGGCCGCGGCGTTCTACCCGAAAAAGGTCATCGTGCGCCTGTCGGACTTCAAGTCCAATGAGTACGCCAACCTGATCGGCGGCAAGCTCTACGAGCCGGAAGAAGAAAACCCGATGCTGGGCTTCCGTGGCGCCTCGCGTTACATCAGCGAAGCCTTCCGTGACTGCTTCGAGCTTGAGTGCCGTGCCCTCAAGCGCGTGCGCAACGAGATGGGCCTGACCAACGTCGAGATCATGGTGCCGTTCGTGCGCACCCTGGGCGAAGCGAGCCAAGTGGTCGACCTGCTGGCCGAAAACGGCTTGACCCGTGGCGAGAACGGCCTGCGCGTGATCATGATGTGCGAGTTGCCGTCCAACGCCATCCTGGCCGAGGAATTCCTGGAGTTCTTCGACGGTTTCTCCATCGGCTCCAACGACCTGACCCAGCTGACCCTGGGCCTGGACCGCGACTCCGGGATCATTGCTCACCTGTTTGACGAGCGTAACCCTGCGGTCAAAAAGCTGCTGGCCAATGCCATCCAGGCGTGTAACAAGGCCGGCAAGTACATTGGTATCTGTGGCCAAGGCCCTTCCGACCACCCTGACCTGGCCAAATGGCTGATGGAGCAGGGCATCGAAAGCGTCTCGCTGAACCCGGACTCTGTGCTGGAAACCTGGTTCTTCCTGGCGGAAGGCCAAGCGTCCGCTTAAAGTCGCAACGTCAAAAGTGCCGGTCACTCGTGAGGGTGACCGGCATTCTTATCTGTACTGGGCGGGAACTCCTTGCGGACGCCGCCCTTTTTTGTGCAAGAGCATTATGCAAAGCAGCAGCAACCTGTTTCCCGTCGCCTTGATCAGCGCTGAACGTCGTGGCGACCTGAGTGAAGACGTCTACCGGCTCAAGCCCGGCAATAGCCCTGATGGCACCGTCGAGCTGGCGGTTACCCGTTTGGGCCTGGCCGATGTCCCGGAAAACCGGGGCACGCCGATTATTTTGTTGCATGGCAGCTTTTCCAATCGGCGCTTCTGGTACTCGCCCAAGGGGATCGGCCTGGGCGCGTACCTGGCGCGCCGGGGTTTTGATGTGTGGATCCCGGAAATGCGCGGCCATGGGCTGTCCAAGCGCAACCATGAGTACGCCAGAAACCGCGTCGCCGATTACGCCCGCTACGATTTGCCGGCCATGGGGGCCTTTGTGCGTGAGCAAAGCGGGCAGGTCCCGCACTGGATCGGGCATTCCCTCGGTGCCACGACCTTGGCTGCGGCCCTGGGCGGGCAACATTTGGGGGCGCCTGAGGTGGCTTCGGTGGCATTGTTCGGCTGCCAGGTCAGCCGCACCCATTGGCCGTTGAAAATTCCACCCGTGGAGTGGGGTACTCGGTTGATCCTCAAGCGCCTTGCCCATGTGTCTGGCCCACGCTTCAAGCGCGGCCCCGAGGATGAGCCGGCGGGAGTGATGATCGAAGCGATGCGCTGGAATGGCCTGTTCGGCCGCTTCGGCGATGCCGAATGTGACTGGTGGAAGGGCTTGGCGCAGATCGATGTGCCGTTGCTCGCGGTCAGCGCGGCGGGCGATCGGCAAGACCCGGACTGGGCGTGTCGCAAGCTCTTCGAGCAGGTCGGCAGCGAGCATCGCCAGTATCTGTGCCTGGGGCGCGAGCAGGGTTTCAGCGAGGACTTCGGGCATGTGCAGATGCTGGTCAGCAAAGCCGCGCAGGCCGAAGTATGGCCATTGGTGGAACGGTGGTTGAACGACCCACTGACACCATTATTCGGGACTCGACCCCAAGTGGCCGCAGCAGTTTGAGCAAACGCTCTACCAAGGGCGTTTCACTCTTGAGTGGTTGCGGCTAAGATATGACGCGCTGGGCGCTTCTGGTCATATTCAGTCGCGCAACGTGTATTGCGTTGCGCTGATGCGGGTCCGATCATGGCGGCTCACCACTGGCAGGCACTTAAAGAATGCCTGTCGCGGCGCGTTTTTCTGATGTACACCGTGGATGTTCGATCTCTTCTTTGACGACAGGAGCTTCTCGATGAACCATTACGTGACCCCCGACCTGTGTGACGCCTACCCGGAACTGGTGCAGGTAGTGGAGCCGATGTTCAGCAACTTCGGTGGCCGAGATTCTTTTGGGGGTGAGATCGTCACCATCAAATGCTTCGAAGATAATTCCCTGGTAAAGGAACAGGCTGACCAGTCGGGCGCTGGCAAAGTGATGGTCGTTGACGGCGGAGGCTCACTGCGCCGCGCGTTGCTGGGCGATCTGATTGCCGATAAAGCTGCGAAAAATGGCTGGGAAGGGCTGGTGATCTATGGTTGCGTCCGGGATGTGGATGTTCTCGCCCAGACCGACCTGGGTGTGCAGGCACTGGCCTCCCACCCGATGAAAACCGACAAGCGTGGCCTCGGTGACCTGAACGTCGTCGTGACGTTCGCGGGTGTGACGTTCCGTCCGGGTGAGTACATCTACGCCGACAATAACGGCGTGATCGTGTCGCCCAGCCCGCTGAAAATGCCTGAATAAACCCAAGGAGTCTGGATGTTCGAGGAAGAGAACGCGCAATGGGGGCTGGTGCATGCCCTGGTGCTGGATGGTAAAGGCGGTGCGCGTTCGATTGCCCGGACTGAGCTCGACGATCTGCAGTTGCAACCCCAGGAAAGCCTGTGGCTGCATTGGGATCGCAGCCATCCCCAGACCCAGACCTGGCTGCGCAAATCCAGCGGCCTGAGCGAATTTGCCTGCGACCTGCTGCTGGAGGAGAACACCCGCCCACGGTTGTTGCCGTTGCCCGACGCCGAATTGCTGTTGTTTCTGCGCGGGATCAATCTCAACCCCGGGGCAGAACCGGAGGACATGGTTTCGGTGCGTATCTTCGCCGCCGCCAATCGTGTGATCTCCCTGCGTTTGCGCCCGTTGCGCGCCACCGATGAGCTATTGGTGCAACTGGCGGACGGCAAAGGCCC
Organism: Pseudomonas sp. P867; assembly: GCF_019891455.1. Classification (NCBI taxonomy): domain Bacteria; kingdom Pseudomonadati; phylum Pseudomonadota; class Gammaproteobacteria; order Pseudomonadales; family Pseudomonadaceae; genus Pseudomonas; species Pseudomonas sp. P867. The sequence goes on from NZ_JAFLXB010000005.1 coordinate 64,086, forward strand.
TAAAACGGCGTCTGAACTCATCCTTTATATGGCTCAGTACCTGACCAACAAAGTGCAGGATCTGGTTACAGGGTTGTCTGAAATCGTCGATTCCGAGGAAGAAAAACTCGATGCCGACGAACGGTATACCCCAGAGCACGGCAGCGTTTTGCAGATCCGTCGGCGCGCGGCCGGGCTCAAGCGGTTTTTGGCACCACAGCGGGATATTTTTGCCCAGCTGACGCGAATAAAATTGGCATGGTTTTGCGATGACGATGCTGACTATTGGAACGAGTTGCACAACAGTCTGACCCGTTACCTGGAAGAGCTGGAACTGGCCAGAGAGCGCGTGGGGCTTGTGCTTGAGGCCGAAGACCGGCGCTTGAGCCTGCGCATGAACCGCACCATGTATCGCTTCGGGATCATCACCGGGATCTTCTTGCCGATGAGTTTTCTCACCGGTTTGCTCGGTATAAATTTGGGTGGCATTCCGTTCTCCGAGAGCCCCTACGGATTCATGATTGCGTGCCTGTTGATGGTCTCGGTGGCCCTGGGGCAATGGTGGCTATTTCGACGATTACGATGGGTTTGAGCTGAATATGACCTGAACGTAGGAAAGGGTCGATGTGACCCGATGAATTTTACCCTCGTCTTTTAATTCACTTGCGAGAGGTCTCTATGCACGATCCGTTCGAACAGTCTTTGCGTGACATGCTCAATGCTTCGCCATCCAACCGTGATGACGATGCTTGCCTGGGTCGCGTATTGAAAACCGCCAACCGTCAGGTCGGTGCGGGTGATCTGTTCGGGCTGCTCGGGCGTTGGTTGCCGGCATTGATGATGGCACTGAACAACGGTTCGGCCCATGTGTCACCGGTTTCCCGCCGTAAACCTCTTGCTCGCACTGCTGATAAGGCTGATTGAATATGGAACTTGATCTCTGGACCCAGAGCCTGGTCACCGCGATGACCGCATTGTGGACCAAGGTTGCGAATTTCATTCCCAACCTGTTTGGTGCCCTGGTCCTGGTGTTGCTGGGCTTTGTCGTGGCCAAGTTGCTCGACACCCTGTTGTCCAAGCTGCTCGCCAAACTCGGGCTGGATCGCCTGATGGCCGGCACCGGTTTGACCAAATTGCTGGGTCGCGCCGGGCTGCAGGTGCCGATTTCTACCTTGATCGGCAAGATCGTCTACTGGTTTGTTCTACTTATTTTTTTGGTTTCTGCAGCGCAATCCCTTGGACTTGAGCGAGTTTCAGCTACGCTCGACATGCTGGCACTGTATTTGCCGAAAGTTTTCGGCGGCGCGCTGGTGTTGCTGGTAGGTGTTTTACTCGCGCAATTGGCCAATGGGCTGGTGCGCGGGGCCGCTGAAGGCGTGGGGTTGGACTACGCGGCAGGCTTGGGGCGAATCGCACAGGGGCTGGTGATCATCATCAGTATTTCCGTCGCGATCAGCCAGTTGGAAGTCAAGACTGACCTGCTGAACCACGTTATTGTGATTGTTTTGATTACCGTTGGTCTGGCCGTTGCACTGGCCATGGGTTTGGGAAGCCGGGAAATTGCCGGTCAGATTCTTGCGGGAATCTATGTGCGTGAGCTATATCAGGTTGGGCAACAAGTGCGTGTGGGCGAGGTTGAAGGGCAGATCGAGGAGATCGGCACGGTCAAGACGACAGTGCTGACCGATGACGGAGAACTGGTTTCGCTGTCCAACCGGATTCTCCTGGAGCAGCAGGTCAGTAGCCGCTAATCCGGCAAACCCTGCTAATGTACGCCGCCGCAAACCCGGGTGACCGGGTTGCAACGGACATTGACCTGACTGCCGGCACGACTTGTTTTGAATAAAGCCCAAACGCTGTCCACGCGCTATGACCCCCGTGAGCTCTCTGATGAGGAGTTGGTCGCGCGCTCGCACACGGAGCTGTTTCACGTAACACGCGCGTACGAAGAATTGATGCGCAGGTATCAACGCACTCTGTTCAACGTTTGTTCAAGGTATTTGGGGAACGATAGAGACGCGGACGATGTCTGTCAGGAAGTGATGCTCAAGGTGCTATATGGCCTGAAGAACTTCGAGGGCAAATCGAAGTTCAAGACCTGGCTGTACAGCATCACGTACAACGAGTGCATCACGCAGTATCGGAAGGAACGGCGAAAGCGTCGCTTGATGGACGCTTTGAGTCTGGACCCCCTTGAGGAGGCGTCTGAAGAAAAGGCGCCGGCACCCGAGGAGAAGGGCGGACTTGATCGCTGGTTGGTGCATGTGAACCCGATTGACCGGGAAATTCTGGTGCTTCGCTTTGTCGCAGAGCTGGAATTCCAGGAAATCGCTGACATCATGCATATGGGCTTGAGTGCTACAAAAATGCGGTACAAACGTGCTCTTGATAAATTACGTGAGAAATTTGCGGGCGAGACTGAAACTTAGTGCGTAGCAAATATCTCTTACGTGTAGGCAAGTTCTGTTAGACTTGTCGCCGAGTTGTCCCCCGGTTTGTGGGACTGCTTTACAATCACCAGATGGGGATTTAACGGATGAAACTGAAAAACACCTTGGGCTTGGCCATTGGTTCTCTTATTGCCGCTACTTCTTTCGGCGTTCTGGCACAAGGCCAAGGCGCAGTTGAAGGCGAGCTGTTCTACAAGAAGCAGTACAACGATAGCGTTAAGCACATCGAAGACGGCTTCAACCCAGGCGCTCGCATTGGTTACTTCCTGACCGACGATCTGTCGTTGAATCTGTCGTACGACAAGACCAACCACACCCGTTCGAACGACGGCACTGGCAACCAGAAGATCAAAGGTGACACTGGCAGCCTCGTTGCTCAGTACCACTTCGGTCAGGCTGGCGTTGATAGCCTGCGTCCATACGTTGAAGGCGGTTTCGGCCACCAGAGCCGTACCAACGTCAAGGCTGACGGCCACAGCGGTCGCGACCAGACCACTTTCGCCACCATCGGTACTGGCGTGAAGTACTACTTCACCAACAACCTGTACGCTCGTGCTGGTGTTGAAGCTGACTACGGTCTGGACAACGGCAAGTGGGACTACTCCGCACTGGTTGGCCTGGGCGTGAACTTCGGCGGTAACGCTGGCGCAGCTGCTCCAGCTCCTACCCCAGCACCAGCTCCAGAGCCAGTTCCAGAGCCAGAAGCTCCGGTTGCTCAGGTTGTTCGTGTTGAGCTGGACGTTAAGTTCGACTTCGACAAGTCGGTTGTTAAGCCTAACAGCTACGGCGACGTGAAAAACCTGGCCGACTTCATGGCTCAGTACCCAGACACCAACGTAGAAGTTGCTGGTCACACTGACTCCGTCGGTCCAGACGCTTACAACCAGAAGCTGTCCCAGCGTCGTGCTGACGCTGTTAAGCAAGTCCTGGTTAAAGATGGCGTAGCTCCTAGCCGCATCACTTCCGTTGGTTACGGTGAGTCCCGCCCAGTTGCTGACAACGCAACTGAAGCTGGCCGCGCTGTTAACCGTCGCGTAGAAGCAGCTGTTGAAGCCACCGCTAAGTAATTAGCCTGGCTTTACAAAAAAACCCGGCTTAGGCCGGGTTTTTTTCGCCTGGAATTTGCCTCAGGCACTGGCCGCCGTCGCCAGGCAAGCCGCCTGCGCAGCACCAGCAACGCTACCAATCACCAGGATAGCCGGGCTTTTCAGGGCGAACGCTTGCGCATCCTCATGCATCCGCGCCAGATCGCTGCGGCATTCGCGCTGCTGGGGCAGCGAAGCATTTTCGATCATCGCCACGGGCATGTCCGGGGCCATGCCGCCTTCGAGCAACTGCTGACGAATCTCCTCCAGCTTCGCCACGCCCATGTACACCACCAGTGTGGTTCCACTTTCCGCCAGTGCGCGCCAGTTCAACGCACTGTCGTCCTGAGTATGAGCAGTGACCAGCGTCACCCCACGGCTCACACCGCGTAACGTCAGGGGAATATCGCAGCTCGTCGCCCCGGCTAACCCCGACGTGATGCCGTTGACCAACTCCACCTCAATGCCACGTTCGCGCAGCCACAGCGCCTCTTCGCCACCGCGACCAAAAATGCACGGGTCGCCGCCCTTGAGCCGCACCACGCATTTGCCCTGGCGGGCATAACGCAGCATCAGGCGATGGATAAAATCCTGGGGCGTGGAGCGGCAGCCACCGCGTTTACCGACGGTAATCACGCGTGCATCGCCGCAGTGTTCGAGCACGGCCGGGTTGACCAGGTCATCAATCAGCACCACGTCCGCTTCATGCAGGGCTCTGACTGCCTTGAGGGTCAGCAACTCCGGATCACCGGGCCCAGCGCCTACCAGCCACACTTTTGCGCTCATGTTGTTCCCCTTACACACTGATGGCGATTGGCTGCGGTTTGCTGGCCAAAAGACGTTTGATTTCCGGCACGCAGGAGCCGCATTGGGTGCCGCAACCCAGTTCCCGTTTAAGTCCATCCAGGTCCAGGCCACGTCCAACGCCCGCACACACGGCGTTTTCGCTGACGTTCTTGCAGTTGCACACAATCTTGTTGCTGGCCGTTGCGGCACCGGGTGGCGCGCTTAAAGGTGCCAACAGCCAGCGTCGCAGTTGCTCGTCGGCGCGGCCTTCCAGCCACAGGCTTTGCAACCAGTGGCGGGCCAGGGTTTCGCCGGCCAGGCGCAGGGCGGTGATACGGCCTTTTTCGATTTTCACGCGCTTGCCGATCGAGCGGCGCGGGTCGTCGTAGGCCATGACCGGACCGTCGTTCAGGCCCAGCAAGTGGTCAATCCGAGTCAACAAATGCAGGTCCGGCGCCTCGGTATGGGCTGCCCGTACCAGCAACGCAGGGCGTTCACGGCCGGCCAGGCTCAGGCTGACGTAGCCAAATTCCTCACACAGCGGGCGCAGCGCTTCGAAATGCTGCTGCACATTGCCCTCGATCAACGCGAACAGCTGCCACGGCAGTTGCACGGCTTCCAGGCGCACCCCGCTGTGCTTGAGTTCAGGCTGTTTGGACAGTGGGTCAAACGCCGGTTGGGTGATCACATTGACGCCGCCCTTGAGAAAGCGGTCGCCCCAATGCATCGGCAGAAATGCCTGGCCGGGCCGTACGCTGTCATCGCTGCTGACGGCGACGATCACGCTGCCGCGACGGCTTTTCAGGCTGACCAGGTCACCTTCCTGGAAGCGGTGGCGGCGAAGCTCGTCCGGGTGCAGGCTCAACAGCGCTTCACTGACATGCCCGAACAACTGTGCGGCCGTGCCGGTGCGGCTCATACCGTGCCACTGGTCACGCAGACGGCCGGTGATCAAGGTCAGGGGGAAGCGCGCGTCCCGTTGTTCCTTGGCCGCGCGGTAAGGGTCGGCCACAAACCGCGCCCGGCCATTGTCGGTGGGGAAGATGCCATCGCTATACAGGCGCGCTGTGCCTGCCTGTGCGCCTGTAGGAAACGGCCATTGCTGCGGGCCGAGTTGGTCGAGCAGGCCATGGCTGATACCGGACAAGTCGAGGTCACGCCCTTGAGTGAGCCCCTTGAACTCGTCAAACAGCTGCGCCGGCTGTGCAAAGGCGAACAGGCTGGGCAACCCTGGCCGTAGGCGACGCTCCAGGCGCTGTGCGAAATCTACGGTAATTGCCCAGTCCGCCCGCGCCTCTCCCGGTGGGCTGATGGCGCGGCGTACGTGGGAAATACGCCGCTCGGAGTTGGTGACCGTGCCGTCTTTTTCGCCCCAACTGGCGGCAGGCAACAGCAGGTCGGCATAAGTGGCGGTTTCGGTGGTGCGAAAAGCCTCCTGCAACACCACGAACGGGCACGCCGCCAAGGCCGCACGCACGGCGTTCTGGTCGGGCAAGGATTGTGCAGGGTTGGTGCAGGCGATCCACAGGGCCTTGATCTTGCCTGCCTGCATCTGTTCAAACAGTTCGATCGCGGTAAGGCCATCGGGTGCAGGCAGTTGCTCCACACCCCAATAGGTGGCCACTTCAGCGCGATGTGCCGGGTTGGACGCCTCGCGGTGGCCCGGCAGCAGGTTGGACAGGCTGCCGGTTTCGCGACCGCCCATGGCATTCGGTTGACCGGTCAGGGAAAACGGCCCGCACCCCGGCCTGCCAATGGTGCCCGTGGCCAAGTGCAGGTTGATCAACGCGCTGTTTTTTGCGCTGCCGGCAGTGGATTGGTTGAGGCCCATGCACCATAGCGACAAGAAGCTGCTGGATGTGCCGACCCACTGCGCACATAGGCGCAGTTGTTCGACGCTGATCCCGCACAACTGCGTGACCATCTGCGGCGTGTAGTCATGCACCAGGCGTTTGAGCTCGGCCAGGCCATCGGTGTGGGCCTGGATGAACGCACGATCAATCCAGTCTTCCCACAGCAGCAAATGCAAAATCCCGTGAAACAACGCCACGTCCGTCCCCGGCAAGATTGCCAGGTGCAGATCAGCCAAATCGCAGGTGTCTGTACGCCGAGGATCAATCACCAGCATTTTCATCTGCGGGCGCTGCGCCTTGGCCTGCTCCAGGCGTCGGAACAATACCGGGTGGGCGTAGGCCATATTGCTGCCGACGATCATCACGCAGTCGCTGTTTTCCAGGTCTTCATAACTGCATGGCGGCGCATCGGCGCCCAGGCTGCGTTTGTAGCCGACCACCGCCGATGACATGCACAGCCGAGAATTGCTGTCGATATTGTTGGTGCCTACCAACGCCCGGGCCAGCTTGTTGAAGCTGTAGTAATCCTCGGTCAATAGTTGCCCCGAGATATAGAACGCCACGCTGTCCGGGCCGTGCTCGGCGATGGTCTCGGCGAACACGTTGGCGGCGTGATCCAGGGCGGTGTCCCAGTCGGTACGGGTACGGGCCAAACCTTTGCCCAGGCGCAACTCCGGATACAGGGCGCGTGCGCTCACGTCGCCGGTCAGGTGCAGGCTGGCGCCTTTGCTGCACAATTTGCCGAAGTTGGCCGGATGGCTCGGATCGCCTTGTACCCCCAGGATCTGCTCGCCGTCATGCTCGATCAGCACGCCGCAGCCCACGCCGCAATAACAGCAGGTGGACGCGGTGGTCTGGCGGTTCATCAACCCGCGTCCCGCAGGGCCAGCATCACCCGGCCGTTTTCTACCCGGGCCTGATGATGGTGGGCGCAGCCGATATCCGGCGCCTGGGCTTCGCCGGACGCCAGGTCAATCTGCCAGTTGTGCAGCGGGCAGGCGACGCGCTTGCCATAGATTAAGCCTTGGGAGAGCGGGCCGCCCTTGTGCGGGCAACGGTCGTCAAGGGCGAAGACTTCGTCGTCACTGGTACGAAAAATCGCGATGTCGCCTTTGGGCCCACTGATGATGCGCGAGCCCAGGGTATTGATTTCATCAAGGGCGCAGATATCCAGCCAGTTCATAGCGACACCTCCAGTTGTTTGACCGGGATAACGTCGAACTCCTTTTTCAGCAGCGGCTGTTCCAGGCGTTCCTTCCACGGGTCCTGTTCGAATGACAGCGAGAACTGCAAACGCTCATTGAGCGCCTGGCGGCGGGCCGGGTCTTCCAGAACGGCCTTCTTGATGTGCTCCATGCCCACCCGTTGCAGGTAGTGCACCGTGCGTTCCAGGTAGAACGCTTCTTCGCGGTACAGCTGCAGAAATGCGCCGTTGTATTCGCGCACTTCATCGGCGGTCTTGAGCTTGACGAAAAACTCCGCGACTTCGGTCTTGATGCCGCCGTTGCCACCGATATACATCTCCCAACCGGAGTCGACACCGATAATTCCCACGTCCTTGATGCCCGCTTCCGAACAGTTGCGTGGGCAACCGGACACCGCCAGCTTGACCTTGTGTGGTGACCACATATTGAACAGGTCATGCTCCAGTTCGATGCCCAGTTGGGTGGAATTCTGCGTGCCGAAACGGCAGAACTCGCTGCCCACGCAGGTTTTCACGGTGCGGATGGATTTGCCGTAGGCATGGCCGGACGGCATGTCCAGGTCCTTCCACACCCCTGGCAAGTCCTGCTTCTTGATGCCGAGCAAGTCGATGCGCTGGCCGCCGGTGACTTTCACCATCGGCACGTTGTACTTGTCGGCCACATCGGCGATGCGGCGCAGCTCCGAAGGATTGGTCACGCCGCCCCACATCCGTGGGACTACAGAGTAGGTGCCGTCTTTCTGAATATTGGCGTGGGCCCGTTCGTTGATCAGTCGTGATTGCGGGTCGTCCTTGGCCTCGCCCGGCCAGGTTGAAATCAGGTAGTAGTTGAGAGCGGGGCGGCAGGTGGCGCAGCCATTGGGGGTACGCCAGTTCAGGTAGCGCATGGTGCTGTCGATAGTCAGCAAGTGCTGCTCGCGGATAGCCTGACGGATCTGCCCGTGATTAAGGTCGCTGCACCCACAGATGGCCTTTTCGCTTTTGGGTTTGACGTCAGCCGCGCCGCCCACGGTGTTGATCAGGATCTGCTCAACCAGCCCGGCACAGGAACCGCAGGAGCTGGCGGCCTTGGTGTGTTTTTTCACCTCATCGACGCTGAACAGCCCTTGTTCCTGGATTGCCTTGACGATGGTGCCTTTGCACACGCCGTTGCAGCCGCAGACTTCGGCGCTGTCGGCCATGCTCATGGCTTTGTCCTGGCCTTGATGGCCCACATCGCCCAAGGCGTTCTCACCGAACATCAGGTGATCGCGGATCTCGCCAATTGCATGGTTCTCACGGATCTGGCGGAAGTACCAACCACCATCCGCGGTATCGCCGTACAGGCACGCACCGACCAGGATGTCGTCCTTGATTACCAGCTTCTTGTATACGCCGCCGATCGGGTCGGAGAGGGTGATGGTCTCGGTGCCTTCACCGCCCATGAAGTCGCCGGCAGAAAAGAGGTCGATGCCGGTCACCTTCAGCTTGGTCGAGGTCACCGAGCCTTTGTAAGTGGCAAAGCCCAGTTGGGCCAAGTGGTTGGCGCAGACCTTGGCTTGTTCGAACAGCGGCGCCACCAGGCCATAGGCGATCCCGCGATGGCTGGCGCATTCGCCGATCGCGTAGATGCGCGGGTCGTAGGTTTGCATCGTGTCGTTGACCAGGATCCCACGGTTGCAGGGGATGCCGGACTTCTCCGCCAGTTCGGTGTTGGGGCGGATACCGGCGGCCATCACCACCAGGTCGGCGGGGATGATGTCGCCATTTTTGAATTGCACCGAGCCGACGCGACCATTACCGGCATCATGCAAGGCCTGGGTTTGCTCGCACAGGCGAAACACCAGGCCACGGCTTTCCAGTTCGGTTTGCAGCAACTGGCCGCTGGTCTTGTCCAGTTGGCGTTCCAGCAGCCATTCACCGAGATGCACCACCGTCACGTGCATACCGCGCAGCATCAGGCCGTTGGCCGCTTCCAGGCCGAGCAGGCCACCACCGATCACCACCGCGTGCTTGTGGGTCTTGGCGGTGTCGATCATCGCCTGGGTATCGGCAATGTCGCGGTAGCCAATCACGCCCTGCAAGGTGTTGCCGGGAATCGGCAGGATAAACGGCGTAGAACCGGTGGCGATCAGCAGGCGATCGTACTCGGCCTCGGTGCCGTCTTCGGCGATGACTTTGCGCTTGACCCGGTCGATCTGCACCACCTTGCGGTTGAGCAGTAGCTTGACGTTGTTATCCAGGTACCAGTCGAGGTCGTTGAGCACGATCTCTTCGAAGGTTTGCTCACCGGCCAGCACCGGCGACAGCAGGATGCGGTTGTAGTTGGTGTGGGGCTCGGCGCCGAATACGGTGATGTCGTACAGCTCGCTGCTCAGCTTGAGCAATTCTTCAAGGGTGCGAACCCCGGCCATGCCGTTGCCGATCATCACCAGTTTGAGTTTTTTCATGTCGTTCTCCGCAATGGCTCGACAAATCATGCGCAAACAAAAAAAGGCGTCCCCGCTAGTCAGCTAGCGAGGACGCCTTTGTCCTGGTCCCGTTCTCTCGGGAAGCTCGACCCTTCGACGTTGAAGGGGCGGCTATATGTGGGTTGTTGGAAGACCTAATGCAGCAGCTGTGCCAAGTTGCATACCCCCAGTTTTATTGGGCGTTTAAACAGGAGAGAGGTGGATTTTGCTCGTTAGTGGTGCAGCAGCCAGTACAGCAGCACCAGATTGATCAACAGTGAGGCCGCTGCCAGGGTTTGCCAGACCTTCAGCGGCTCGCGCTCCAGCAGTGGCCGTGGCCGCACGCTCAGTTCGCGGCGGTCGGCCTGTTCCAGTACCAGCAGCCATTCTTCGGCAGTTTCATAGCGGTGTGCGGGCAGGGCGGCCACGGCGCGCTCCAGGCTGTGGGGCAACCAATCCGGCAGGTCGGGGCGATAGCGGCTGGCGCTGACAGGCTGGTTGAAACGCGGGCGTTGGAAGGCTTCGATTTCGCCGTAGGGGTAATGCCCAGTCAGCAGGTAATACAAGGTCACACCGACACTATACAAATCCTGTTGCGCAGTAGGATGCTCGCCTGCGAAAGCTTCGGGCGCGATAAAACTCGGGGTGCCGGGCAGTAAGTGGGCACGGTCTTCAGAAAGGCCAGGGCAGTAGGCCAGGCCAAAGTCCAGCACCCGCAGTTCCCCGTCATCGCCCAGCAGCAGGTTTTCCGGCTTGATGTCGCGGTGCAGAATCTGTCGGCGATGCAGCAGGCCCACGGCGCGCAGCAAGCGTTCGGCGATTGACTGCCATTGCGCCAGCGGCAGCGGGCCTTGTTGTTGAAACAGCTGGGCGAGGGTCTGCCCGGGGTATTCGCGCATCACGTAGTACAAATGCTGACGACCACTGGCGGCATGCACCTCCGGAAAGGCACGGCCAGCGACGCGGCGCAGAAACCATTCCTCCGATAACAAGGCTTGGGCGGCGTCGGTGTCATCGTGGCGCAAGGGCAAGGTCTTGAGCAGCCAGGGTTGCCGCTGCGCATCGTGCACGCGGTACAGCAACGATTGCCGACTCTGCGCGAGCACGCTTTGCACCTCCCAGCCTTCAAAGATCTGCCCAACCTTCAGCGGCGGCGGCGTTGGCCATTGCTGCAACTGCACCAAGGCGTCGCCGAGGGTGGCGGCGCCGAGTTGGTCGATGCGCACCAGCAAGGCGCTGGCGTTGTCTTGGCTGCCGGCCAGGTGGGCGGCGCTGACCAGGGTGCTGACGGCCAGGTCGAGGTCGTCTTGCTCACGCAGAATCGCGCCGATGCTGTGATCGCCCAACGTCGCCCACACCCCGTCGCTGAGCAAGAGGAAACATTCGCCCTCGCGCAATTGGCCGTCGAGGAAGTCCAGCACCAGGTGCTGATCCAGGCCAAGGGCGCGTTTGAGTACGTGCTGCATACCCGGCTGTTCCCACACATGGTCTTCGCTGAGGCGTTGCAACTCGCCGTCGAACCAGCGATATGCACGGCAATCACCGACATGGGCCAGCGTGAAGCGTTGGCCGCGAAACACCAGGGCGCTGAGGGTGGTGAGCAACGGTTGCCCACCACCGTTGGCTTGCAGCCAGCGATTTTGCGCGACCAACAGACGTTCGAGCGCCTGGGCCACCCCCCAGGTCTGCGGCGTGGCGTAGTAGTCCAGCGCCAGCGCCTGCAAGGTCGAGCGCGCGGCCAGGCCACCGTCGGCGCATTGGCTGACGCCATCGGCCAGTGCGCACAGGTAGCCTTTGCTCGCCGCCAGTTCCGCCATGGGCGTGACCACCCGCAGCGCGTCCTGGTTTTCACTGCGTGGGCCAATGGCGCTGGCCTGGGCGACGCTCAGTCGAAGGCTCATCAGACGCGGGCAGCGGTGACCGCAGCCGAGCCCCAGGTGGTTCTCCAGCGGCGCTTGACGCCATGCAGGCCAAACCAGGCCAGCACTCCGAGGCTGGCGAACAACCACAGCGCCAACTGGTAACTGCCGGTGCTCTGTTTGATCGCGCCCATGCCGGCGGCGAGGGCGAAGCCGCCGATGCCACCGGCCATGCCGATCAAGCCGGTCATTACGCCGATCTCAGTGCGAAAACGCTGCGGCACCAATTGGAATACCGCGCCATTTCCGGCACCCAGGCCGAGCATGGTGCAGACGAAAAGCGCCAGCGCCGCGTAGGAGCTGGGCAGGTTGAAACCCACTGCGGCAATACAGATCACCGCCACGCTGTACATGCCGAGCAGGGTCTTGATCCCGCCAAAACGGTCGGCCAGGGCGCCGCCCAGCGGGCGCATCAGGCTGCCACCGAACACGCAGGCCGCGGTGTAGTAACCGGCGGTCACCGGGCTCAGGCCGTATTGGTCGTTGAAGTAGCCGGGCAGGGCGCTGGCCAGGCCGATGAAGCCACCAAAGGTCACGCTGTAGAAGAACATGAACCACCAGCTGTCGCGGTCGCCCAGGGCCTTGAAGTAGTCGGCCATGGACTTGGCTTTCGGACGTTGTGGCGCGTTGCGTGCGAGCCAGGCGAATACGATCAGGGTAAGGACCAGCGGAATCAGCGCAAAGCCGAACACATTGCTCCAGCCGAACGCAGCCGCCAGCACCGGTGCCAGCAAGGCGGCAAATACGGTGCCGGAATTACCGGCACCGGCGATGCCCATGGCCTTGCCCTGGTGCTCTGCGGGATACCACTGCGATGCCAGGGGCAGAGCCACGGCAAAGGAGGCACCGGCCATGCCCAGAAACACGCCCAGCAGCAAGGCTTGCTCGTAACTGTGGATCCCCAGCTTCCAGGCGCAGAACAGCGCCACGATCACAATCACTTGGCCTATCAGCCCAGCGGTCTTGGGTGACAGCTTGTCGGCCAACATGCCCATCAGAAAACGCAGGACCGCGCCCGCCAGGATCGGCGTGGCCACCACCAGGCCGCGCTGCTGGGTGGTCAGGTGCAGGTCGGCGGCAATTTGCACCGCCAGCGGGCCCAACAGGTACCAGACCATGAAACTCAGGTCGAAATACAGGAACGCGGCAAACAGGGTCGGGGTGTGCCCGGATTTCCAGAAGCTTGATTTCATCACGCACCTCAACGGTTGGGGGTCTGAAACGAAAAAACGCCGCCACCGGGTTCGCGAGGGCAAACCGGGTGGGCGACGTCTTTGTCGTGGAGGGGCAACCGCCGTTGGTTACCTGTGAGGATTCTTTAGCAAGAGCTGAGCCAGATCAGCCGAGCAACTCGCTCATGGCAATAATCTGCTCTGCCACCTGGATCAGTTTCTGCTGGCGACTCATGGCCTGACGGCGCATCAGGGTGTACGCCTCTTCTTCATTACAACTCTTCATTTTCATCAGCAGGCCCTTGGCCAACTCGATGCGTTTACGTTCGGCCAATTGCAGGTCGCGGGCCTGCAACTGCGCGCGCAGGGCCTGGTCACTCTCGAAGCGGGCCATGGCCACATCAAGGATCGGTTGCAGGCGTTGGGCCTGAATACCTTCGACGATATAGGCACTGACGCCGGACTTGATTGCCTGGCGCATCACATTCGGGTCATGCTCATCGGTAAACATCACGATAGGCCGGGGCTGGTCGCGGCTGACCAACACCACTTGCTCCATCACATCGCGGCCGGGTGACTCGGTATCGATCAGGATCACGTCCGGGCGCACCGTTTCGACGCGTGCGGGCAGGTCGATGGTCAGGCCGGATTCATCGATCACCTCGAAGCCGGCTTCGGTCAGGGCGGCCTTGAGGCGCCCGACCTTGCGCGGGGTGTCATTGATCAACAGGATTCGTAGCATCATTGAGCTCCTGTCAGCGCAGCGCTTGACGGTGGTTGTCATCGCCCAGGGCATTGAGGCGGAAGCTGCGGGCGTAACCGGCGGGGTCGGAGCCGTCCCAGATTTTGCCGTCGATCAATTGACTGCTGCGCATCGGCGCGTCGCCAACGCTGAGGCCCAGCGCATCGGCGGCCTGGCGATACAGTGCCAATTGCTGGACCTGGCAGGCGACGCCGAGGTAGTCAGGGTCTTCACGCAACAAGCCCCAACGCCGGAACTGGGTCATGAACCACATGCCGTCGCTGAGGTAGGGCAAATTCACCTCGCCACCGGCGAAAAAGCGCAAAGCATGGGGATCCTGCCACTGGTTACCCAAGCCGTCCTCGTAATGACCCAGCAGACGCGGCTCGATGCAGTCCAACGGGGCGTCGAGGTAGTCGCGAGCGCTGAGCAACTGCGCGGTGGAGCGGCGGTTTTCAATGCTCTGTTCGATAAACCGGCTGGCCTCGAGGATCGCCATGACCAATAGGCGGGCGGTATTGGGAAACGCGTCGACGAACGCCTGGGTGCAGCCCAGGACCTTTTCCGGATGATTGGGCCAGATCGCCTGGGTGGTCGCCAGAGTAAAGCCTTGATGATGTTGCACTGCACTGGCACTCCAAGGCTCGCCGACACAAAAACCGTCGATGCGTCCGGCCTGCAGGTGCGCCACCATTTGCGGCGGGGGCACCACCACGCTGTTCACATCCTGCAATGGATGAATGCCTTGGCTCGCCAGCCAGTAATACAACCACATGGCGTGGGTGCCCGTGGGAAATGTCTGGGCGAAGGTCAGTTTTGTCCGGCTTTGGTGCACGTGGCGTTCCAGCGCTTCAGGAGTGACCACTCCCTGGTGTTGCAGGCCGTGGGACAGGTTGATGCTCTGGCCGTTCTGGTTGAGGCCCATCAGTACGGCCATGTCGGTAGGCGCAACGCCGCCGATGCCCAGATGCACGGCATAGATCAGCCCGTACAGCCCGTGGGCGGCGTCCAGCTCGCCACTGACCAGCTTGTCACGCAGGTTGGCCCAGGATGATTGGCGCTTGAGGTTCAGTGTGAGGCCGTAGGGCTGGGCGAAGCCCTGGGTGGCAGCGACAACCAGCGAAGCGCAATCGGTCAGGGCCATGAACCCCAGGTCAAGGCTGCTCTTTTCCGGGGCATCGCTGCCGTTTACCCAAGCCAGCGGATCGTTCATCAATACCTGCCTTTTCTGAAAAAAAAGCGTCGTTTCCCGGCTTGGCGTGACAGGCCATTGCCGGGTAACGACGCCTTTGTCCGTAGGCCCGCGCCGCCTTTGGTGCGGGCCTGATACAAAGTGCGAAGCAAGGCACATGCCACGGGGGCGTGGTGCAGTCTGCCGTCAACTTTCCATCATGATTGAACCTCTTGCGCCTCGCAGTATGGCCGCTTCTTCAGGCCAGATCGCCCAGGAATACCCACGGTGCACACTGATTCCCCGAACCCCATGAACTGCCGCTGGCTGCACTGCGGGTTACTGTGTGCCGCCCTGTTGCTGGGTAGCCGCGCAGCCTGGGGCCAGGCGTACCAGGCACAGGATGAAAGTTTGCATACTTTCTTTACCGCGCTGTCGGGGCCATTGGGCCTGCCTGTGGTCACCAGCCGTGCGGTGGCGCGCAGGCGCATCAGCGGAACCTTCGACTTTGCAGCGCCGCAACGGGTCCTGGAAACCCTCGCTGGGCAGCAAGACCTGATCTGGCACCGCAGCGGGCAAGTGGTGCATCTCTACACCGCCGATGAGGTGCGTAGTTCTGCGGTCGTGCTGCGGCATATCTCAGTCAATCGGCTGCGCGGCATCATGCGGCGTGCGGGGCTGGATGAGCCGCGCTACCCATTGCGTGAGAGCGGGGCACGTACGTTCTACGTTTACGGGCCACCGAGCTATGTCGATCATGTCTTGCGGCTGGCCAGCCTGATGGACCAGCCACGCCGCAAGCAGCCCGAAGGCGCAACGGCATTCGGCGTTGTCCAGGTGATCAATGCAGCTGTTCAGGACCGCCAGCAAGGAGAGGGTGCCAATAAGGTCCGCGTACCGGGTATGGCTGCCATGATCGAAGCCCGGCTATCCCCTGAGCAGAAAGGCCAATTGGCAGACGGTAGCCTGGTGTTGGTGGCCTATTCGGATACCAACAGTTTGTTGATCAAGGGCCAGCCTGCCCAGGTGAGTCTTATCGAAAAACTGGTGGCGGAGCTGGATAGCGCCACGGTCCAGGATGACGTTTCGTCAGGCCCTGACCCATTACCGCCACCTCCCGCGCCTGCGCAATTGAGCACAGCACAACATGAGCGTGTGCAGCGTGCGTTCCTGCGCACCGATCGTGAGTTTTCCCCATGAAAAAGGCGTTTGTCCATGCACCTGGAAATACTGCTGCAGGAGCAATTGATCAGCCGCAAGCGTTTGGCTGCGTTCGCACCGGGGAAGGTGCTGCCTCTGGATCCAGGGGCGACTCGATGTGTGGAGGTACGGGTCAATGGGCAACTGATGGCGTTGGGTGAGCTGGTGCAACTGGAGGATCGGCTGGGCGTTGAGTTGCAGGAGACGTATCAGGAATGGCTACCCCAATAAGTGCGTCAGGAGAATTGTCTGACCGAAAGTTTCCAAAAAAGGGCGCCCGAATGGGCTTTGTCCTAGCGCGAGCCGTAGGCCGGTTTTTTATAGTCGTGACATTGGCAGGTGAGCCGGTACGGAAACTAAGGATGTGAATGTCAGTAGTAAAAAGCAGAGGTGCGTATGGCCGTCGTGATTGATGAATCGACGACCTCCCTGGTCTTCGCTCGCTGGACCTTGCATGGCGATGGCCGGTTGACGGGCGGCGATGCGGATATTCAGTTGCCGCCCAAGGAGTGGCATGTGCTGCGATTGTTGCTGGCCTCCGGTGGCACGCTGATGACCAAGGATCGCCTGCTGGAGCTGGCCTGGCCCCGGGGAGAGGTGGCCGATGAGTCACTGACGCGCTGTATCTATTCCCTGCGCAAACATTTGAGGGCCGACAAAGGGTTTATCAAGACGATTTATGGCAAGGGGTATCGCTTTACGTGCCCGGTGCGGGTGGGGGAACCACCACGGGGTGTCGTGCATGTGTGCTCTGTGTGTGGCCAGGCCAGCAATGCTTAAGGTTTGGAGCGTGGTACTGCTGCTCAGTGGGCTGATGGGCAGTCACCAGGTACTGGCCTATTGCTGGGACGAGGCGGCCAGCCGGTACGATCTCGAACCGGAACTGTTGCAGGCTATCGCTGATGTCGAATCGGGTTCGCGTGCGCAGGCGATCAACTACGCCAACCGCAATGGCACGCGTGATATCGGCTTGATGCAGATCAACAGCATCCACCTGCCGCGTTTGCTCAAACAGGGCATTACCGAGGAGCGGTTGTTGAGCGAACCTTGTTTGTCGGTGCAAGTCGGTGCCTCGATTCTGGCCGAGTTTATTCAGCGTTTCGGCTACAACTGGATGGCGGTGGGTTCCTACAATGTTGGACCGGGCCCTGGCTCGCAGCGTGAGGCGTTGCGCCAGCGCTACGCCGAAAGGATCTGGGTGCGTTATCAGGCGTTGATTGCTCAGCGCCGATGAGCGCAGCACGCCTCGCATGAGGCCCGCCACCCCGGCTATAATCGCGTCACCTTTTGCCGCCATCCGAGTCTAGCCCGCCCATGTATACCTTGGCCCGCCAGCTGTTGTTCAAACTCTCCCCGGAAACCTCCCACGATCTGTCCCTGGACTTGATCGGTGCCGGTGGCCGCCTGGGGCTCAATGGCCTGGTATGCAAGGCTGCGGCGAAAGTGCCGGTGTCGGTGATGGGCCTGGATTTTCCCAATCCGGTCGGCCTGGCAGCCGGCCTGGACAAAAACGGCGCGGCCATCGACGGGTTTGCACAGTTGGGGTTCGGCTTCGTTGAAATCGGCACCGTGACGCCACGGCCACAGCCGGGAAATCCCAAGCCACGCATTTTCCGCCTGCCGGACGCAGAGGCGATCATCAATCGCATGGGTTTCAACAACCTCGGCGTCGATCACCTGTTATCGCGGGTTCAAGCGGCAAAATACACAGGCATCCTCGGGATCAATATCGGCAAGAACTTTGACACGCCGGTGGAGCGTGCAGTGGACGATTACCTGATCTGCCTGGACAAGGTTTACGCCCACGCCAGCTACGTCACCGTCAACGTCAGCTCGCCCAATACCCCGGGCCTGCGTAGCCTGCAATTCGGTGACTCCCTCAAACAACTGCTCGAAGCCTTGCGCCAGCGTCAGGAAGACTTGGCCGTGCGTCATGGCAAGCGCGTACCCCTGGCAATCAAGATCGCCCCGGACATGAGCGATGAAGAAACCGTACTGGTGGCCCAGGCCCTGGTGGATGCGGGCATGGACGCAGTGATTGCGACCAACACCACCCTCAGCCGCGTGGGCGTCGAGGGGCTGGCCCATGGCGACGAGGCGGGCGGCCTGTCCGGCGCGCCGGTACGGGACAAGAGCACCCATATCGTCAAGGTGCTGGCGGCCGAGTTGGCCGGGCGTTTGCCGATCATCGCGGTGGGCGGTATTACCGAAGGCAAGCACGCGGCCGAGAAGATCGCGGCTGGCGCCAGCCTGGTGCAGTTGTACTCCGGCTTTATCTATAAGGGGCCGGCGTTGATTCGCGAGTCGGTGGATGCCATCGCTGCCCTGCGCTGACAATCTGCCAGGCAATAAAAAGGGCTCCATAAAGGAGCCCCTGGGCCGAAGCCCGCCGCCCGGATGGGGCGCGCGTGGTTAAGTCGTTACTCATTCAAAGATGTGTGTCGGAATAAAATGCCCCTGATTAGCCGACGGCGTGAAGTTCGTTGAGTCTGTGGATGCCCGCAGTGCCAGTCATACCGTCCCAGTTGTCGCCGCGTCCTTCTCGCCAGCCGTTGATCCAGGCTTGGCGTACCGACGGTAGAGTAAATGGGCAAAGCTCACGGGATTTTCCATGAACGCCATATTGATATCCGCGTAAAAATGCTCTTTCCAACGGATCACGCTTAAGTCTTCTCATAGGGTGTTTCCCTCACTTGTTGACTGTCTAGATATCCTTCGGCCTTGTCCAAGGCCGGGCAGAGTTTTTCTGCCGTTGGTGGGCTCGCTGCCGGCGTGGCGAGCCGATGTGTCGGCGTCGTTACGGCGCCAACCTGTGTTGAGTTCTAACCAATAGGTCACATGTATTCAATGATCGTTTTGTCATAAGCACGTAACGATAACGATGCTATAGCCATAAGCTGGGATGGTTTTTCGCCCCTTTTATGCAGCAAAGCCAGCTATGATGTGCCCTGCACAGCGAAGCGGGTTAATCCTTTAGTGAGAATGCCCGCCTGTTGCAGTCGGTTATTATTCGACGAAGGGTCTGAATATTTCCTTTTGTTGCTTCACATTGTTTCTCTGCCCCGTCAAACAAGGCTCAACGGCCCGGAAAGCGGGGTGGGACGGCACATTCGTGCCACGCGAGCACTCTTCAAGAAAAGTGCTTGATTGAAAACCGAACCGGCGATGCGTCGCCCGTTCATTTATTGCTGAAAAGCCTGGAATGCCCCATGTCGGACCGTTTTGAACTCTTCCTCACTTGCCCCAAGGGCCTCGAAGGCCTGCTGATCGAGGAAGCCGTCGGGCTTGGCCTTGAGGACGCCCGCGAGCACACCTCGGCCGTTCGCGGCATGGCCGACATGGAAACCGCCTATCGCCTGTGCCTGTGGTCACGCTTGGCCAACCGTGTGCTGCTGGTGCTCAAGCGCTTCCCGATGAAGGACGCCGAAGACCTCTACCACGGCGTGCTGGATATCGAATGGGCCGACCATATGGTTCCCGACGGTACCCTGGCGGTGGAGTTCAGCGGTCACGGCTCGGGCATCGACAACACCCACTTCGGCGCGCTGAAGGTCAAGGATGCGATCGTCGACAAGCTGCGCACCCCAACCGGCGAGCGTCCATCCATCGACAAGATCAACCCGGACCTGCGCATTCACCTGCGCCTGGACCGTGGCGAAGCGATCCTGTCCCTGGACCTTTCCGGCCACAGCCTGCACCAGCGTGGCTACCGCCTGCAGCAGGGCGCGGCACCGCTGAAGGAAAACCTGGCAGCGGCGATCCTGATTCGTGCCGGCTGGCCACGCATTGCAGCCGAAGGCGGCGCGCTGACCGACCCGATGTGCGGCGTCGGCACCTTCCTGGTTGAAGGCGCGATGATCGCCGCCGACATGGCCCCCAACCTCAATCGCGAGCTGTGGGGTTTCACCACGTGGCTGGGTCACGTCCCGGCGCTGTGGAAAAAGCTGCACACCGAGGCCAGCGAGCGTGCGGCCATTGGTATGAACAAGCCACCGCTGTGGGTCCGCGGTTACGAAGCCGACCCGCGCCTGATTCAACCCGCCCGCAATAACATCGAACGCGCCGGCCTGAGCCACTGGATCAAGGTGTACCAAGGCGAAGTGGGCACGTTCGAGCCGCGCCCGGACCAGAACCAGAAAGGCCTGGTGATCTGCAACCCACCCTACGGTGAGCGCCTGGGTGACGAAGCCAGCCTGTTGTACCTCTACCAGAACCTCGGCGAGCGCCTGCGCCAGGCCTGCATGGGCTGGGAAGCTGCGGTGTTCACCGGCGCGCCGGACCTGGGCAAGCGCATGGGCATCCGCAGCCACAAACAGTATTCGTTCTGGAACGGCGCGCTGCCGTGCAAATTGCTGCTGATCAAGGTCAACCCGGATCAGTTCGTCACCGGCGAACGTCGCACGCCGGAGCAGCGCCAGGCTGAGCGTGAGCAAGCGGCTTACGACCAGGCGCCGACCGAGCCCGTTGAGCGCCAGTACAACAAGAACGGCAACCCGATCAAGCCAGCCCCGGCCCCGGTGGTCGAACAGGCGCGCTTGAGCGAAGGCGGGCAGATGTTTGCAAACCGCCTGCAAAAGAACCTCAAGCTGCTGGGCAAATGGGCCAAGCGTGAAGGCGTGGATTGCTACCGTGTGTATGACGCCGACATGCCCGAGTACTCCATGGCCATCGACCTGTACCACGATTGGGTTCACGTACAGGAATACGCGGCACCAAAATCCATCGACCCGGAAAAAGCTTCGGCGCGCATGTTCGACGCCCTGGCAGCGATTCCCCAGGCCCTGAACGTCGACAAGAGCCGCGTGGTGGTCAAGCGTCGCGAGCGTCAGAGCGGCACCAAGCAATACGAACGCCAGAGCGCCCAGGGCAAGTTCACCGAGGTCAGCGAAGGTGGCGTGAAGCTGCTGGTCAACCTCACCGACTACCTGGATACCGGCCTGTTCCTCGACCACCGCCCGATGCGTATGCGCATCCAGAAAGAAGCGGCCGGCAAGCGCTTCCTCAACCTGTATTGCTACACCGCCACCGCCAGCGTCCATGCTGCCAAGGGTGGAGCGCGCAGCACCACCAGCGTCGACCTGTCCAAAACCTATCTGGACTGGGCGCGTCGCAACTTCTCCCTCAATGGTTTCTCCGACAAGAACCGCCTGGAGCAGGGTGATGTCATGGCGTGGCTGGAGGCCAGTCGCGATGAGTTCGATATGATTTTCATCGATCCGCCGACCTTCTCCAACTCCAAGCGCATGGAAGGTATCTTCGACGTGCAGCGTGACCACGTGCAGTTGCTCGACCTGGCCATGGCGCGCCTGGCGCCGGGTGGCGTGCTGTACTTCTCCAACAACTTCCGCAAGTTCCAGTTGGAAGACAACCTCAGCGAACGCTATGCGGTCGAGGAGATCAGCGACAAGACCATCGACCCGGATTTTGCGCGCAATGCGAAGATCCACCGGGCCTGGAAAATCACTGCTCGCTGATTAATATCAGCAGTTCTGAATGCGCTGAGTATCCAGTGTGGGAGGGGGCTTGCTCCCGATAGCAGAGTATCAGTCACCAATGGAATGGCTGATCCACCGCTATCGGGAGCAAGCCCCCTCCCACATTAAGCCCCTGCAGTTTTTAGGCTGGTCAAACACCCGACCAATGGCTATAACTTAAACCCCAGCCAACGTGACACCCCCGCACACTGGCGTTGTGAGTGTTGCCTATGCCGATGCAAGCTGTCCGCCCGAAAATCCTTGGTTTTATCAGTGAACAGGCGTCGGCTTGGCTGGTGGCATTGGTGGTGTTGTTGGCTGGCAGCGCGTTGACGATGGTTGTCGCGTGGGCGACTGCCGACCTGTATCAGCAACAGGTGCGCCAGCGTTTCCAGTTGCTGGTCAATGAGCGCTACACCCGCATCCAGGAGCGTTTTGAGGATCAGGAGTTGCGCCTGGGTAGCCTGCAGCGTTTCTTCATCAACTCCGGCGATGTCTCCCGTGCCGAGTTCGACGGCTTCGCCCAGCCTCTGTTGCTCAATGCGCGTGCCTACGCCTGGGCACCGCGCATATTTCGTGAGCAGCGCAGGGCGTTCGAGCGAGAGATTTCCCGTCAGCGTGGCATCCCTTTCAGCATCCGTGAACTCAATGGCTTGGGTGAGTTGGCGCCCGCGCCCGAGCGCGATGAATACGTACCGGTGTTGTACAGCCAGACGCAGAGCTTGTTGGGTTCGCCCTTGGGTTTTGACCTGCTGGCCCAGCCCTTGCGCCGTTCAGCCCTGGAGCGTGCGCAAAAAAACGCCAGGCCGGCAGTGTCACAGCCCATGCAATTGGTGGGCGTGGAGCCTGCCTACGCGGCCGGCGTGCTGCTGGTGGCGCCAGTGAGCAAAGCCGTTGGCAGCGAGCCCTACGGCTTTGTCATGGCGGTGCTCAGCATGCGCCAACTGGTGGCCGATGGGTTGCCCAAACCGAATCGCGACAATCTGGTCATGCAGATCGTCGACACTTCCGATACGCAGCAACGGGTGTTGTATGCATCCAGCAATACGGTGGGCAACAGCGACCTGACGGCGACACGCCGCCTCACCCTTGGCGATCACGTCTATGCCCTGAGCCTGCGTGCCAGCGAGGTGTTCGACAAGGCCAATCATTCCTCGATGAACACCATTCTGGGCATGGGTATGCTGCTCAGCGCCTTGCTCAGTGCCTTGCTCTACGTGCTGGTCAGCCAGCGCCAGCGTGCTCTGAAACTGGTGGAACAGCGCACCGTGCAGTTGCGCTTGCGTGAGCAAGAGTTGCGTGGGGCTCACGGGCAATTACGCAGTGTGCTGAATGCGGCGACTCAGGTCGCGATCATCGCCACCGATTTGCGCGGTGTGATCAACACCTTCAATGCTGGCGCCGAACAGATGTTGGGTTTCAAGGCCGAAGAGGTGCTGGGTCGCCTGACCCTGGAAAGCCTGCACCTGGCGGTGGAACTCGAAGCGCGGGCTGCGCCGTTGAGCCTGGCGCTAGGCAAGCGTATTGCGCCGAGCCAGGCAATGCTGGTGGAGAGCCCTGACAGCCTGCATGAAGCTCGCGAGTGGACGCTGGTGCGCAAGGACGGTACCCAACTGACGGTCAACATGCTGGCCACCGTGCTCCTGGACGACTTTGGCCTGTGGGTCGGGCACTTGGCAATTTACCTGGATATCACCGAGCAAAAGCGCGCCTATGAAGCCCTGGCCGCCCGGGACCGTCTGCTGAAAAAACTCAGTGCTCATGTGCCTGGCGGGATTTTCCAGTTCACCCAGGACCTGCAGGGCAATGGGCGTTTCATTTACGCCAGCGAAGGTATGCGCGATATCTATGAAATCGAACTTGGCGCATTACAGCAGGATGCAGGCAAGGTGCTGGAACGCATTCACCCCTTGGACATTGAGCGAGTGCGTGCCTCGATACGTTTGTCGGCGTTGCAACTGAGCCATTGGCGCGAAGAATATCGCGTGCAGTTGCCTCAGCGAGGCTTGCGCTGGATTCGCGGCGAAGCGACACCTGAAGAGTTACCTGGAGGCGGTACGCTTTGGCACGGTTATGTGTCGGATATTTCCGATCTCAAACGGGTCGAGGAAGAACTGCGCGCGCTTTCCATCACTGACTCTCTGACGGGCATCTATAACCGGCGTTATTTTCAGGATCGGCTCAAGGGCGAGATGCTGCGGATCAACCGCACCTCGGGTGCACTGTCGTTGATCATGCTCGATATCGATCACTTCAAGCGCATCAACGACCAGCATGGTCACGCCGTGGGCGACGGGGTGTTGCAGGAGTTGTGCAAGCGCATAGGCCAGCGCTTGCGCCGTACCGACGTGTTTTGCCGCCTGGGTGGGGAAGAATTCGTGGTGCTGTGCCCAAGTACCAATGGTGCCCAGGCCTATAGCCTGGCAACTCAGTTGTGGCAGTCGTTGCGCGATACGCCGATGGAACCGGTGGGCATCGTCACTGCCAGCTTTGGCGTAGCCAGTTGGCGGACCGATGAAGATATCGATGGGTTGCTGCTGCGCGCTGATTCGGCAGTGTATGTGGCCAAGCAGGCGGGCAGGGACCGGGTCGAGGCGTGTGGGAGCGAGCAAGCCCTACTGACTGTAGGAGCGAGCTTGCTCGCGAAAAAACCCTAGACGCCGCGTGTACTCAGGAAACACGCGTGATCGTTGACGTTTTTCGCGAGCAAGCTCGCTCCTGCAGGGTAGTGTGATGCTTTACAGAACCGGCGCGGCTGCAACGGCCTTCGGCTGGCGATACAGGTCCAGGAGCACCTGGTCCAACACCGATGACGCGCCCCAAGGCTTGGAGTCGTTGAGAATCGCCACCACCGCCCAAGTGTTGCCGTTGTTGTCACGGCTGAACCCGGCAATGGCGCGCACGGTGTTCAGGGTACCGGTTTTCACGTGAGCTTCACCGCGCATCGCTGTGGTCTTCAGGCGTTTGCGCATGGTGCCGTCAGTGCCGGCGATTGGCATCGAGCTGATGTACTCCGCCGCGTAGGGGCTTTTCCAGGCGGCTTGCAGCATGGCCGCCATCTCGCGAGCGCTGACCCGTTCGGCGCGGGACAGGCCGGAGCCGTTCTCCATTACCAGGTGCGGTGCGGTGATGCCTTTTTTGGCCAGCCATTGGCGCACGACGCGTTGCGCGGCCTTGGCATCGTCGCCATCGGCATCGTTGCGAAATTGCGCGCCCAGGCTCAGGAACAGTTGCTGGGCCATGGTGTTGTTGCTGTATTTGTTGATGTCGCGAATGATTTCCGCCAGGTCCGGCGAGAATGCGCGGGCCAGCACCTTGGCATCCTTGGGCACTGGCGCCTGGATATCGCGGCCCTGGATGGTGCCGCCCAGCTCCTTCCAGATCGCACGCACGGCGCCGGCGGTGTAGGTGGCGTGGTCGAGCAGTGACAGGTAAGTCTGCGAGCTGCAGCCATCAGCCAGTTGGCCGCTGACGGTCACGGTCACACTGCCGTCGGCGGCGGTCACCGGGTTGTAACGCACGTCACCGGTGCACTGTTTGGCGTTGGTGACTTTCACCTGGTTGTCGATGCGAATGCTGGCAATCGGCGGTTCGACCGACACGATCACGCGTCCCGAATCATTACGGGTCACGAAGCGCAGGGCCTTGAGGTTGACCAGCAAGGCATCGGGCTTGACCAGGAACGGCTTGTTCTCGTCGTTGCCGTCGTCATTGAAATCAGGCAACAGCGGCTGGTTGAAGAAGTTGCGATCCAGTACCAGGTCGCCGGTGACCTGCTGCACGCCATTGGCACGCAGGTCGCGCATCAGCAGCCAGAGCTTTTCCATGTTCAGCTTGGGATCGCCGCCGCCCTTGAGGTACAGGTTGCCGCGCAACACGCCACCGCTGAGGGTGCCGTCGGTGTAGAACTCGGTCTTCCACTGGTGGTTGGGGCCGAGCATCTCCAGGGCCGCGTAAGTGGTCACCAGCTTCATGGTAGAGGCCGGGTTCACCGATACGTCGGCATTGAATACGGTTGGCGTACCGGGGCCGTTCAGAGGCAGCATTACCAGAGACAACGCGGTATTGGGCAGTTTGGCTTTCTGCAAGGCCTGCGCGACGCTGGGGGGCAGGGCAGTATTGATGGGGGCGGCAGTGGCCGAAAGGGCCAAAGGCAAAAGGACACTGGCAAGTAATACAGAACGCAACGATTTGATCATAAGAAATAAAACCCTACTGCTGAGAAGGGTGAAAAAGGCGAGGGGTATATAAGAAAATCCCTCAATGGTCACGAAAGTGTCGGCATTATGCCCCAAGGTGGCTTCACTTGTAGCTGAACGATAGCCGCTAATCAGGTTTTTTTAACTGCCGATGCGCCGCCCGTCCCAGAGAGTCGGGCAATTGCCGCCTTAAACTGCTAAAGTGCCGCCCGTTATTACTTATGAGGATTGTTCCAATGGCGACTAACCGTTCCCAGCGTCTGCGCAAAAAACTGTGCGTTGATGAATTTCAAGAGCTGGGTTTCGAACTGAACCTGGACTTCAACGAAGGCCTGAGTGAAGAAGCTATCGACGCTTTCCTCGAAGCATTCATCAAAGAAGCCATGGAAGCCAATGGTCTGGGCTATGTCGGCGGCGATGACTACGGTCTGGTTTGCCTGCAGAAGCGTGGCTCGGTGTCCGAAGAGCAGCGCGCTGCTGTCGAAGCCTGGCTGAAAACCCGTTCCGAGCTGACCAAGGCTGAAGTCAGCCCGTTGCTGGACGTGTGGTATCCGGAAAAGCCGATCAACGCGGCTAAGTGATACTAAACAAAACGGCGACCTGAGGGTCGCCGTTTTTTTATGCCTTGCGCCAATTCAGAATCAACAGCGTCAACACCCCCGCCACAATCCCCCAGAACGCCGACCCGATGGAAAACAACGTCAAGCCTGACGCGGTGACCATAAAGGTGATCAGCGCCGCTTCCCGCTCCTTCGGCTCATTCATGGCAATGCTCAGGCCGTTGATGATCGAGCCAAACAACGCCAGCGCTGCAATCGACAGCACCAGTTCCTTGGGCAGGGCTGCGAACAATGCCGCCAGGGTTGCGCCGAATACCCCGGCAATCCCGTAGAACACCCCACACCACACCGCAGCGGTGTAGCGCTTGTTGCGGTCTTCATGGGCGTGCGGCCCGGTGCAGATTGCCGCGCTGATCGCCGCCAGGTTGATGCCGTGGGAGCCGAACGGTGCCAACACCAGCGAGGCCAGGCCGGTGGTGGTGATCAGCGGCGAAGCCGGCACGGTGTAGCCGTCGGCCCGCAGCACGGCGACCCCGGGCATGTTCTGCGAGGTCATGGCCACCACAAACAGCGGGATACCGATGCTGATGGTCGCCGCCAGTGAGAAATGCGGCGTGGTCCATACGGGCGTCGCCACTTCCAGATGAAAACCGCTGAAGTCCAGCAACCCCATCAGCCCCGACAGCGCGGTGCCTATCAGTAGCGCGGCAAGCACGGCATAGCGCGGCGACAGGCGCTTGATGATCAGGTAGGTGAAAAACATCCCCAGTACCAGACCGGTGCGATGCTGCGCAGCGACGAAGATTTCGCTGCCGATCTTGAACAGGATCCCCGCCAGCAACGCCGCCGCCAGCGATGCAGGGATGAGCTTGACCAGTTTTTCAAAGCTGCCGGTCATCCCGCATAGGGTCACCAGCACTGCGCAGGTGATGTAGGCGCCGATGGCTTCGCCATAACTCACGCCGCCTAAACTGGTGATCAACAGCGCCGCGCCGGGTGTGGACCAGGCGATGGTGATGGGTGTGCGATAGCGCAGGGACAGGCCGATGCTGCATACCGCCATGCCGATGGAAATCGCCCAGATCCACGAAGAAATCTGTGCGGTGGTCAAACCGGCGGCTTGGCCGGCCTGGAACATCAGCACCAGGGAGCTGGTGTAGCCGGTCATCATGGCGATAAAACCGGCGACGATGGCCGAGGGGGAGGTGTCGGCCAGCGGGCGCAAGGGCGCTTGGGTGGCGTCGGTCATGGAAGGGTGTTCCTTTTACCTGGGATTTGCCGGTGACGGCGCAGATTCAAGCCTAAACTCAAACGTAACGAGTCATTGCAATACAGCCGGGGCCGCAAACAGCCGTACAGTGTGTTGGCGCATTGGGTTGTGTACAATGTGCGCTGTTTTTAGGTGATACTTGCCAGCGACCCGTAGTTGCCGTATTACCTTGAATTTGCCGTATTACCGTTAATTCGCCGCCGTTCTCCCTACCCGAGTGCCCATGAACGAACAGTTGCAACCTCTCAAGAAACAACCGCGAGCCGGCAAGACCGGTCGCAGCGGAACCCAGGACGATATCGTCTACGCGCATATCTTCGAGGCGATCCTCGAACAACGCCTGGCACCCGGAACCAAATTGAGTGAAGAGGCACTGGGCGAGATCTTTGGCGTTAGCCGCACCATCATTCGCCGCGCACTGTCGCGCCTGGCCCATGAAGGCGTGGTACTGCTGCGGCCCAATCGCGGCGCAGTGGTTGCCAGCCCCAGTGTGGAAGAAGCGCGCCAGGTGTTCATGGCCCGGCGTCTGGTGGAGCGAGCGATCACGGAGTTGGCGGTGCAGCACGCTACCGCTGAGCAATTGGCCGAGTTGCGCCAGATGGTCAATGACGAGCGCGACAGTTTCTCCCGCGGTGATCGCGGTGCCGGTATCCGTCTTTCGGGCGAGTTCCACCTGAAACTGGCCGAAGCGGCCAAGAACGCGCCGTTGATCAGCTTCCAGCGCAGCCTGGTGTCCCAGACCTCATTGATCATCGCCCAGTACGAAAGCGGCAACCGCTCGCACTGTTCCTACGATGAGCACACCCAGTTGATCGACGCGATCGAAGCCCGCGATGCGGTGCTGGCGGTGAACTTGATGATGCATCATATGGATCATATCGACAGCAAGCTCAACCTCGATGAAGAGAGCGCGTCGGATGATTTGCATGCGGTGTTTTCGCACCTTCTACAGACTAAAAAACCTGGGCGCACGTCTGTAAAGTTGTAAACCCAATCAAATGTGGGAGCGAGCTTGTGTGGGAGCTGGCTTGCCTGCGATAGCATCACCGCAGTGTAACTGACATACCGCGGTGCCTGCATCGCGGGCAAGCCCGGCTCCCACACAAGCCCCTCCCACATTGGTTTTGTGGTGTCTCTGAGATCAGCGCTGGTGCACCAGCTGGCCGGCTGCATAGGTTTGCAACACTGCCCGATCATCCCCCAGCGTCATCAGCACAAACAACGTCTCGGCAATGTTATTGGCCTGCTTCAAGCGATAGCTGAGCAGTGGCGTGGCGTTGTAGTCCAGCACCAGGAAGTCCGCATCCGTCCCCGGCTGCAATGTGCCGATCCTGTCTTCCAGGCGCAACGCGCGCGCACCGCCCAGGGTCGCCAGATAGAGCGACTTGAACGGGCTCAACCGCGCTCCCTGCAACTGCATGACCTTATAGGCTTCATTCAGTGTTTGCAGGAGCGAGAAGCTGGTGCCGCCGCCCACGTCGGTGCCCAGGCCTACGTTCAATTTGTGTTTCTCGGCCATGGGCAAGTTGAACAACCCACTGCCGAGGAAGAAGTTCGACGTTGGGCAGAACGCCACCGCCGAGCCGGTCTCCGCCAGCCGTGCGCATTCGTCGTCACACAGGTGCACGCCGTGGGCAAACACCGAACGCTCGCCGAGCAGTTTGTAATGGTCGTACACGTCCAGGTAGCCGTTGCGCTCGGGAAACAGCTCGTTTACCCATTCGACTTCCTGCTTGTTCTCACTGATGTGGGTCTGCATGTACAGATCTGGGTATTCGCCCAGCAATTGCCCGGCCAGCGCCAGTTGCTCAGGCGTGCTGGTGGGGGCGAAGCGTGGCGTAACGGCATAATGCAGGCGGCCTTTGCCGTGCCAGCGCTCGATCAACGCTTTGCTTTCTTCATAGCCGCTTTGTGCGGTGTCAGTCAGGTAGTCCGGCGCGTTGCGGTCCATCATCACTTTGCCGGCGATCATGCGCAGGTCGAGTTTTTCCGCAGCTTCAAAGAACGAATTCACCGATTGCGGGTGTACGCTGCCGAAGACCAGTGCGGTGGTGGTGCCGTTGCGCAGCAACTCCTTGATGAAGATATCCGCGACGTTATCGGCGTGGGCCTTGTCGGCGAACTGGCTTTCACAGGGGAAGGTGTAGGTGTTGAGCCAATCCAGCAATTGCTCGCCGTAGGCGCCGACCATGCCGGTTTGCGGCAGATGGATATGGGTGTCGATCAGGCCGGGGGTGATCAATGCGTCCTGGTAGTGCGTGATGTCGATGTCGGCGGGCAGCGTCGGCAGCAGGTCGCTGGCGTGGCCGAGCGCACTGATCTGGCCGTTATCGATCACCAGCAGGCCGTCTTCGAAATACTCGTAGGAGGCGTCGATGCCAACGATGGCAGGGTCGTCGATGCTGTGCAGGATGGCGGCGCGGTAGGCTTTGCGAGTCAAAGGCATGGTTATCTCAATTGATAGCTTGGCTGCGGCGCGAAGCCGGCAGCAGTTTGGCAATGGGTTCGGCGCCGGCAGTGTGCTGGCCGAAATTGGCGTTATAGGTGGCGATGATTTCGCCGGCGATGGAGATGGCGATCTCTACCGGCAACTTGCCCTTCACCTCGGTGAGGCCCATGGGGCAGCGCATGCGTTGCAACCGTGCGGTGTCGAAGCCGCGGTCACGCAGGCGGTGTTCGAATTTGACGCGTTTGGTTTTCGAGCCGATCAGGCCGAAGTAGGCGAAGTCATTGCGCTTGAGCAGGGCGGCGGTGAGTTCCAGGTCCAGCGCGTGATTGTGGGTCATGACGATGCAGTAACTGCCCGCGGGCAGGTCGGCAATTTCATCGACCGGTTCTTCACTGACGATTTTACGCACGCCTTGCGGGATGTGCTCCGGAAACTCCTGCTCACGGGAATCGATCCAGCGTACGCGGCAGGGCAAGCTTGCCAGTAACGGCACCAGCGCACGCCCGACATGGCCGGCGCCAAACACCGCGATCTGCGCCTGCACCTGGCCCATGGGTTCGAACAGCAATACCGCCACGCCACCGCAGCACTGGCCCAGGCTCGCGCCGAGGCTGAAGCGCTCCAGATGAGTGGTTTGCTGGCCGCGCACGAGCATGTCGCGAGCGAGCTGCATTGCCTTGTATTCCAGGTGCCCGCCGCCGATGGTGTCGAAGGTGTGCGCGGCGCTGATCACCATCTTGGAACCGGCATTACGTGGCGTGGAGCCCAGCTCTTCGATGATGGTCACCAGTACGCAGGGTTCGCCCTGGTTCTGCAGGGTGGCGAGGGCGCTGATCCAGTTGTCCATGTCTACCTCAACATTTCTGCTGTTAGTTCGGCCACTATCGCAGGCAAGCCAGCTCCCACATTTGATCGGGTTCGCACCTTAAAATGTGGGAGCCGGGCTTGCCCGCGATGGCAGCGCCTGGGTCTAGAGCGAAGCCAATTCAGTGTCAGCCTCGATAGCTTTCGCCGCCCGCAACTGCCGCATCTGCTCACACCCCCATAACACCCGCTCGGGCGTGGCCGGTGCATCAATCTTTGGTTGCTGGCGATAGTCCGCCAAACTCGCCACCGCGTCCTTGATCGCGCACCACGAAGCAATCCCGAGCATGAACGGCGGCTCACCCACGGCCTTGGAGTGGAACACCGTGTCCTCCGGGTTCTTGCGGTTCTCTACCAGCTTCACCCGCAGGTCCAGCGGCATGTCCGCCACCGCCGGGATCTTGTAGCTGGCCGGGCCGTTAGTCATAAGCTTGCCTTTGTTGTTCCACACCAGTTCTTCCATGGTCAGCCAACCCATGCCCTGGATAAAGCCGCCTTCGACCTGGCCGATGTCGATGGCCGGGTTCAGCGAGGCGCCTACGTCATGGAGGATGTCGGTGCGCAGCATCTTGTATTCGCCGGTCAGGGTGTCGACGATCACTTCGCAACACGCGGCGCCGAAGGCGTAGTAGTAGAACGGCCGGCCACGGGCCTGACTGCGGTCGTAGAAGATTTTCGGAGTTTTGTAGAAACCGGTGCTCGACAGCGAGACCTGGCCGAAATACGCCTGCTGGATCAACGCTTCGAAGCTCAGGATCTGCTCGCGCACGCGCACATGGCCGTTGCGAAACTCCACGTCCGCTTCGCTCACGTCGTACTTGCGCGCAGCGAACTCCACCAGGCGCTGCTTGATGGTATCGGCGGCATTCTGTGCCGCCTTGCCGTTCAGGTCGGCACCGCTGGAAGCCGCAGTGGGCGAGGTGTTGGGCACCTTGTCGGTGTTGGTGGCGGTGATCTGCACGCGGTCGATGTCCACCTGGAACACTTCGGCCACCACTTGCGCGACCTTGGTATTCAAGCCCTGGCCCATCTCGGTGCCACCGTGGTTCAGGTGGATGCTGCCATCGGTGTAGATATGGATCAGCGCGCCGGCCTGATTCAGGAAGCTTGCGGTGAAAGAAATGCCGAATTTCACCGGGGTCAGCGCCAGGCCCTTTTTCAGGATCGGGCTGTGGGCGTTATACAGACGGATCGCTTCGCGGCGTTCGGCATATTGGCTGCTGGCTTCGAGTTCGGCGGTCATCTCTTCGAGCATGTTGTGCTCGACGGTCTGGTAGTAGTGGGTGACGTTGCGCTCGGTCTTGCCGTAGTAGTTGGCCTTGCGTACCGCCAGTGGGTCTTGGCCTAAATGGCGGGCGATGGCGTCCATCACTTCCTCGATGGCGACCATGCCTTGGGGGCCGCCGAAGCCGCGATAGGCGGTGTTGGAGGCCGTGTTGGTCTTGCAGCGATGGCCGTTGACCGTCGCATCGCCCAGGTAATACGAATTGTCGGCGTGGAACATCGCGCGGTCGACAATCGAGTTGGACAGGTCTGGCGAACAGCCGCAGTTACCCGCCAGTTCCAGGTTGATCCCGTGCAGGCGACCGTTGTCGTCGAAGCCCACGTCGTACTCGATATAGAACGGGTGACGCTTGCCCGTCATCAGCATGTCTTCAACCCGCGGCAAACGCATCTTGGTCGGCTGGCCGGTCAAGCGTGCTACCACCGCGCACAGGCAGGCGGGGCTGGCGGCCTGGGTTTCCTTGCCGCCGAACCCGCCGCCCATGCGGCGCATGTCCACGACAATCTTGTTCATCGACACGTCAAGCACTTCGGCCACCAGCTTCTGCACTTCGGTGGGGTTTTGCGTAGAGCAATAGACGATCATGCCGCCGTCTTCGGTGGGCATTACCGAAGAGATCTGGGTTTCCAGATAGAAGTGTTCCTGGCCGCCGATATGCAGGGTCCCCTGGATACGGTGCTTGGCACTCGCCAGCGCAGACGCCGAATCGCCGCGTTGGTGCGTGTGGCTGTCGAGCACGAAATGCTTGTTGCGAAAAGCCTCGACCACATCCAGCACTGGCTCCAGGTCTTCGTATTCGATCACTGCCGCCATCGCTGCCTTGCGCGCGGTCTCCAGGTCACGGGCCGCCACGGCCAGCACCACCTGGCCGACGAACTGCACAGTGTCGATGGCCAGCAATGGGTCGCCGGGCATCAACGGCCCGATGTCTTTCAGGCCTGGTACATCTTCGTGGGTAATCGCAATGCGCACGCCGTCGAAGGCGTAGCAGGGCGCAGTGTCGATACTGAGGATGCGGGCGTGGGCACGGTCGGACAGGCGCGCATACAGGTGCAACTGGTTGGGAAATTCCAGGCGGTCATCGATGTACTGCGCTTCGCCGCTGACGTGCTTGGCGGCGCTGTCATGCTTGACGCTGCGCCCGACCCCGGAGGTGAGATCCCGGGCAAACAGTTCGGCAAGTTCGGCCTGGGTCTTTACGACGGCGTGATGGTTAGACATAAGCGGTCACCCGAGTCTCGATGTGCGGCGTTTGCAGTTCGATGAAGTATTTGCGCAGCAGGTTCTGCGCGCTGAGCAGGCGATACTCCTTGCTGGCGCGGAAGTCCGACAGCGGGGTGAAGTCCTGTGCCAGGGCGGCGCAGGCTTTCTCGACCGTGGCCGAGTTCCAGATGGCGCCCACCAGCGCGGCCTCGCAACTTTTTGCGCGTTTTGGTGTGGCAGCCATGCCGCCGAAGGCAACGCGCGCCGCGCTGATCACACCGTTGTCGATGTTCAGGTTGAACGCCGCGCACACGGCTGAAATATCATCGTCCAGGCGCTTGGACACCTTATAGGCACGGAACAGTGCGTGGCCTTTGGGCACGATGATCTTCTCGATGAACTCGCTGTCCTGGCGGGCGGTGACACGGTAATCGATGAAATAGTCTTCCAGCGCCAGCGTGCGGCGGGTGTTGCCTTTGCACAGTACGATCTGGGCGCCGAGCGCAATCAACAGTGGCGGCGAATCCCCAATCGGTGAGGCGTTGCCGATATTGCCGCCCAGGGTGCCCTGGTTGCGGATTTGCAGGGAGGCGAAGCGCTGCAGCAGTTCGCCGAAGTCCGGGTATTCATGGTGTAGCGCGGTGTAGCAATCGGAGAGAACGGTGGCCGCGCCGATCTCCAGGCGGTCGTCGAAATGCTCGATGCGCTTCATGTCTTCAATGTTGCCGACGTAGATCATCACTGGCAGGGTGCGGTGGAACTGGGTCACTTCCAGCGCCAGGTCGGTGCCGCCGGCCAGCAGGCGGGCTTGCGGATAGGCGTCGTAGAGGTCGGCCAGGTCGGCGACGGTCAAGGGCACCAGGCAGCGTTTGTCACCGCTGTTGAGCTCGCCGGTCTGGGTGGGCGCGATGCTTTTAAGGCGGGCGATGGTGTCGGCCTCGCGGCTGTCGAACTGATCCTGAGGCTTGTTGCAGCAGGCTTGTTCGGCGGCGGCCAGGATCGGGCGATAACCTGTGCAGCGGCACAGGTTGCCGGCCAGGGCTTCATGGGCTCTGTGGCTGTCGGGGGCGTCACTGTTTTTTTGCAGGGCAAACAACGACATCACGAAACCCGGGGTGCAAAAGCCGCACTGCGAGCCATGGCACTCGACCATGGCCTGTTGCACGCTGTGCAGTTGGCCCTGGTGCTTGAGGTCTTCAACGCTGATCAGTTGTTTGCCGTGCAGGGACGACACGAACGTCAGGCAGGAATTGAGGCTGCGATAACGAATCTGCTCGGCGCCTTGGCCATCGGTATGCAGCTCACCGACCACCACCGTGCACGCACCGCAGTCGCCGCTGGCGCAGCCTTCCTTGGTACCGGATTTGCCCACATGCTCACGCAGATAGTTGAGCACGGTCAGGTTGGGGTCCAGGGCGTGCTCGCTACGGAGTTCCTGGTTGAGTAAAAACTGGATCACGGAAGGCCTCGCAGACTCATTATTGTTGTTAACCGCTTTGCGCCGAATCTAGTCATGTCTGACTTTTCGGTCAATGGTTTTCTGACCTAAGGGTCAAGAAAATGCGATCGCAACACTTTCAATTATGGTTCAGTCTTCTGGAACCGGTGTTTTTGGCGGCGTGTGGGCTGTTAACGTTGCTTATTTCATGCCAAATTCGCCACGGTGGGCGTAGCGCCATCAGCGGGCCAATGCGCTACACTGCCGCGCTTGTACCGATAGAAGATTTTGAAGGGAAAACATGACGTTCAAGGCGCCGGACAGTCTCGCCGAGCAAATCGCTCACCACCTCGCCGAACGTATCATTCGCGGCGAACTCAAGCCTGGGGAGCGGATCCAGGAACAGAAGGTCACGCTGGCGCTCAACGTCAGTCGCGGTTCCGTGCGCGAAGCCTTGCTGATCCTCGAACGCCGCCATCTGATCGCGATCCTGCCGCGCCGTGGCGCCCACGTTACCGAGCTCACCGCGCACAAGGTGCAGAGCCTGTGTACGTTGATGGGCGAGATGTACATCCTGCTCGGCAATGCAGTGGCCGAAGGCTGGCAGATCCAGGCCGATATGGCGCCGTTCCTGCAGATCCAGCAACGCCTGCAGCTGAGCTTGGAGCGCGAGGACATCCGCGCCTTCGTCGAAGAAAGCTTCAGCGTGATGCGCGCCGCGTATCCCTTCGCCAACAACCCTTATTTGCAGGAAACCGTTGAAAACCTGCAGCCGGCGATGAACCGCGCTTATTACCTGGCCCTGGATCAGCGCAAGGCGTCCATGAGCGAGTTCCAGGCACTGTTCGAGCAATTGCTCGCCGCGGTGCTCGCCCGTGATCTGGTGCAGATTCGCCTGGTGCTGTCGGCCTACTGCCAGCGCAGTAGCTCGCTGGTCATCGCTGCGTTGGCGGACGCCTAAGCGTGCGGCTCAAGTGCATCAAGTTGGCGGGGTTCAAATCCTTCGTCGACCCGACTACCGTGAACTTCCCCAGCAACATGGCAGCGGTAGTGGGACCCAATGGCTGCGGCAAGTCGAACATCATCGACGCCGTACGCTGGGTGATGGGCGAGAGCTCGGCGAAGAACCTGCGTGGCGAGTCGATGACCGATGTCATCTTCAACGGCTCCACCAGCCGCAAGCCGGTGAGCCAGGCCAGCATCGAACTGGTGTTCGACAACTCCGACGGTACCCTGGTCGGCGAATACGCCGCCTACGCAGAGATCTCCATTCGCCGCAAAGTGACGCGCGACAGCCAGAACAGTTACTTCCTCAACGGCACCAAGTGTCGCCGCCGGGACATCACCGATATTTTCCTCGGCACAGGTTTGGGCCCGCGCAGCTATTCGATCATCGAACAGGGCATGATCTCCAAGCTGATCGAAGCCAAGCCCGAAGACCTGCGCAACTTTATCGAAGAAGCGGCCGGCATCTCCAAGTACAAGGAGCGCCGCCGCGAAACTGAAAACCGCATCCGCCGTACCCATGAAAACCTCGCCCGCCTGACCGACCTGCGCGAAGAGCTGGAGCGCCAGTTGGAGCGTCTGCACCGCCAGGCCCAGGCCGCCGAGAAGTATCAGGAATACAAGGGCGAAGAGCGCCAGCTCAAGGCGCAACTGTCGGCCCTGCGTTGGCAGGCACTGAACGATCAAGTGGGCCAGCGCGAAGCGATCATTGGCACCCAGGAGGTCAGCTTTGAGGCGCTGGTGGCCGAGCAACGCAATGCTGACGCCAGCATCGAACGCTTGCGTGACGGGCACCATGAACTGTCCGAACGCTTCAATCTGGTGCAGGGCCGCTTCTATTCGGTGGGGGGCGATATCGCTCGGGTCGAGCAGAGCATCCAGCACGGCCAGCAGCGTTTGCGCCAGTTGCAGGATGACTTGAAGGAGGCCGAGCGCGCTCGCCTGGAAACCGAGTCGCACCTGGGTCATGACCGCACCTTGCTGCTGACCCTCGGCGAAGAGCTGGACATGCTCACCCCCGAGCAGGAAATCACCAACGCCGCCGCCGAAGAGGCCGCCGCCGCGCTGGAAGAATCCGAAACCACCATGCACGCCTGGCAGGAGCAGTGGGATACCTTCAACCTGCAATCGGCCGAGCCGCGTCGCCAGGCCGAGGTGCAGCAGTCGCGCATTCAGCAACTGGAAACCAGCATGGAGCGCCTGGCCGAACGCCAGCGTCGCCTGCAGGAAGAACGTGTATTGCTCGCCGCCGACCCCGAAGACGCGGCGATCATGGCGCTGAGCGAGCAACTGGCCGAAAGCGAAATGACGCTGGAAGAGTTGGAGGCCAGCGAGGAACAACAGGTGGAACGCCTGGAGCAATTGCGTCAGCAACTGCATACGGCAACCCAGGCGCAGCAGCAGGCCCAGGGCGATCTGCAACGGCTCAATGGGCGCCTGGCATCTCTTGAAGCCTTGCAGCAAGCTGCGCTGGACCCTGGCACCGGCACCGCCGAGTGGCTGCGCGACCAGCATCTGGCCGAGCGCCCGCGCCTGGCCGAAGGCTTGAAGGTAGAAGCCGGTTGGGAGCTGGCGGTGGAAACCGTACTCGGCGCCGATCTGCAAGCGGTGCTGGTGGACGATTTTGGCTGCTTCGACCTGGCCGGTTTCGCCCAGGGCGATCTGCGTTTGCTCAGCCCGGCGGCCGACGGCACGCGGGTACCGGGCAGCCTGCTGGACAAGGTCGAGGCGGCGATTGATTTGTCGCCATGGCTGGGCCAGGTCAAGCCGGTTGAGTCACTTGAACAGGCCCTGGCCCAGCGCGGTCAACTGAGCGCCGGCGAAAGCCTGATCAGTCGCGACGGTTATTGGATCGGCCGACATTTCCTGCGCGTGCGCCGTGCCAGCGAAGCGGAAAGTGGCGTATTGGCCCGCGGCCAGGAAATCGTCAACCTGATCGCCGAACGCGAAGAGCGCGAAGCCACCCTCGAAAGCCTGGAAACCGAACTGCAAACCCTGCGCGCCACCCAGCGCCAGCAAGAGACCGGCCGCGAACACCTGCGCCGCTTGTTGCAAGACGAAGCGCGCCAGCAAGGCGAATTGAAAGCCCAACTGTCGGCGAGCAAAGCCAAGGTCGAACAACTGACCCTGCGCCGCACCCGCCTTGACGAAGAAGTGGCCGAGATGGGCGAACAGCGCGCCCTTGAACATGAGCAGGTTGGCGAAGCGCGCCTGCAATTGCAGGAAGCCCTCGACAGCATGGCGCTGGATACCGAGCAGCGCGAGTTGCTGCTGGCCCAGCGTGACAGCCTGCGCGAACGCCTCGACCGCGTGCGCCAGGAAGCTCGCCAGCACAAGGATCACGCTCACCAGTTGGCGGTGCGCCTGGGCTCTCTGCGGGCCCAGCATGATTCCACGCGCCAGGCCCTTGAGCGCCTGGAGATGCAGTCCGAACGCCTCACCGAAAAACGTGAGCAACTGAGCCTCAACCTGGAGGAGGGCGAGGCGCCGTTGGAAGAGCTGCGCCTCAAGCTTGAGGAACTGCTCGACAAGCGCATGACCGTCGACGTAGAGCTCAAGACCGCGCAGATCGCCCTGGAAGATGCCGACCGCGAACTGCGTGACGCTGAAAAGCGCCGTACCATGGCCGAGCAGCAATCCCAATTGATCCGCGGCCAACTCGAACAACAGCGCATGGAGTGGCAAGCCCTCACCGTGCGCCGCAAGACCTTGCAAGACCAGTTGCTCGAAGACGGTTATGACCTGCATGGCGTGCTCAACACCCTGACCGCCCAGGCCAACGAGAAGGAAGCCGAAGAAGAACTTGAGCGGATTGCCGCACGCATTCAACGCCTTGGCGCCATCAACCTTGCGGCGATCGATGAGTACCAGCAGCAGTCCGAGCGCAAACGTTATCTGGATGCTCAGGATGCCGATCTGGTCGAAGCCCTGGACACCCTGGAAAACGTGATCCGCAAGATCGACAAGGAAACCCGCAACCGCTTCAAAGATACCTTTGATCAGATTAATGGCGGTTTACAGGCGTTATTCCCAAAAGTTTTCGGTGGTGGCAGTGCCTACTTGGAACTGACGGGCGAAGATCTACTCGATACAGGGGTAACGATCATGGCGCGGCCTCCGGGCAAGAAGAACAGCACCATCCATTTGTTGTCCGGTGGCGAAAAAGCCCTGACCGCATTGGCCCTGGTATTTGCCATCTTCAAGTTGAACCCGGCGCCGTTCTGTATGCTCGACGAAGTTGACGCGCCGCTGGATGACGCTAACGTTGGACGCTACGCTCGGTTGGTCAAAGAGATGTCCCAGACTGTGCAGTTCATCTACATCACCCACAATAAGATCGCCATGGAAATGGCGGATCAGTTGATGGGGGTCACGATGCACGAGCCGGGCTGTTCGCGTTTGGTCGCAGTGGATGTGGAAGAGGCGATGGCAATGGTGGAATCCTGAACCATGCCAGGAGAGAGAATTTACGGTACGTCGTAGGGCGATTTACCGGTCTGGCGAAAGTGGCAAATGGACATATTTGTTCAAGGCATTTTGACAGACGGTGTAAAGTTATCTTTGGTCGTGCTAGTTTAATGTCAATTTTTCGTATGCGTGGGCAAAACGTCAGTCAGAACATAGAGTTGGCGCCACGTTTTAAAGCGGTTTGCACGGTGCTAAACCCCTTATTTTTCAGCATTTTTTATTAGAGGCACGGGATTACATGGAAATCGGTCTGCGCGAGTGGCTGATCGTCATCGGCATCATTGTCATTGCCGGTATTCTTTTCGATGGCTGGCGCCGCATGCGCGGTGGCAAGGGCAAGCTCAAGTTCCGCTTGGACCGAAACCTGTCCAACTTGCCTGACGACGACGGCGCCGCCGAGCTGCTGGGGCCGCCCCGTGTGCTGGATACCCACAAAGAGCCGCAACTGGACGAGCATGATTTGCCGTCAATGAGCGCGCCGTTGCGGGAAGCCCGCGAGCCGTCCTCCAAGCGCGGCAAGCGTGGTGGCGCGGCGGTTGCCGAGCCGCATCAAGGTGACCTGAACCTCGACGTCGATGACGGCCCGAGCTTCAGCAGCCGTGATGACGACTTCCCCGACGAAACTCCGACCAAAAGCGCGCCACGCCAATCGGTAAACGATCAGCCGGCCGCCGAGGAAGTCCTGGTTATCAGTGTGATCTGCCGCGATGCCGGTGGCTTCAAGGGCCCTGCGCTGTTGCAGAACATCCTTGAGAGCGGCCTGCGCTTTGGCGAGATGGATATATTCCACCGTCACGAGAGCATGGCCGGTAATGGCGAAGTGCTGTTCTCCATGGCCAATGCGGTCAAACCCGGCACTTTCGATCTGGACGATATCGACCTGTTCAGCACCCCGGCGGTGAGTTTCTTCCTCGGTTTGCCAGGCCCGCGTCACCCCAAGCAAGCGTTTGATGTGATGGTGGCCGCAGCTCGCAAGCTGTCCCAGGAATTGAACGGCGAGCTCAAGGACGACCAACGCAGCGTCCTGACCGCCCAGACCATCGAGCATTATCGTCAGCGCATCGTCGAGTTCGAGCGTCGTGCCCTGACACAGAAACGCTGAGGTTCGATCATAAGCGTTGTCTGTAGAATCCATGCACTAACATATTGAGCAGCTTCGGCTGCTCTTTTGCTTTATGAGAGAACACCCATGACCGCCGCCCCTACCCGCATTCTCGAACTGCGCGCTGAACTGGATCAGCACAACTATCGCTACCACGTGCTTGACGAGCCGAGCATTCCGGACGCCGAGTACGATCGCTTGTACCACGAGCTCAAGGCCCTGGAAGCCGAGCATCCCGAGCTGGTGACGCGTGATTCACCGACACAGCGGGTCGGCAGTGCGGCGCTGTCGGCATTCACCCAGGTCAAGCATGAGATCCCGATGCTCAGCCTGGGCAACGCCTTTGATGAAACCACCATGCTGGAGTTTGATCGCCGGGTGACCGAGGGCCTCGACCTGCCGGTAGGCGATCTGTTTGGCGCGGGTGCGGCAGTGGAGTACAGCTGCGAGCCAAAGCTCGATGGCCTGGCGGTCAGCCTGCTGTATCAGGACGGCGAACTGGTACGCGGCGCCACCCGGGGTGACGGCACTACCGGTGAGGACATCAGCGTCAACGTGCGCACCGTGCGCAATATTCCGCTCAAGCTGCACGGCAGCGGCTGGCCGGCTACTCTGGAAGTCCGTGGCGAAGTGTTCATGTCCAAGGCCGGGTTCGAACGCCTGAATGCCTCGCAGCTGGAAGTTGGCGGCAAGACCTTCGCCAACCCGCGCAACGCCGCGGCGGGCAGCCTGCGCCAACTGGACTCGAAGATCACTGCCAGCCGCCCGCTGGAATTCTGCTGCTATGGCATCGGCCAGGTGACCGCGGATATCAGCGATACCCATATCGGCAACCTCAAGCAGTTGCAGAAGTGGGGCATGCCGATCAGCCACGAACTGAAGTTGGCCAAGGGTATCCAGGAGTGCCTGGAGTACTACCGCGACATCGGCGAGCGCCGTAATGCGCTGGGCTATGAAATCGACGGCGTGGTGTTCAAAGTCAACAGCATCGCGTCCCAGCGTGAACTGGGCTTCCGCGCCCGCGAGCCGCGTTGGGCGATTGCGCATAAATTTCCGGCGATGGAAGAGCTGACCGAGTTGCTCGACGTGGAATTCCAGGTTGGCCGCACCGGTGCTGTGACCCCGGTGGCGCGCTTGAAGCCGGTCAAGGTGGCTGGCGTGACGGTGTCCAACGCGACCCTGCACAACATGGACGAAGTGGCGCGCCTGGGGCTGATGATCGGTGACACTGTGATCATCCGCCGCGCTGGTGATGTGATTCCGCAGGTGGTCTCGGTGGTCACCGAGCGTCGCCCGGAGCACGCCCGTGCGGTGCAGATCCCCGAGAACTGCCCGGTGTGCGGCTCCCATGTGGAGCGCACGCAACTGGTCAAGCGCAGCAAAGGCAAGGAAACCGTCAGCGAAGGCGCGGTGTACCGTTGCGTCGGGCGCCTGGCCTGTGGCGCGCAGCTCAAGCAGGCGATCATCCATTTCGTCTCGCGGCGTGCCATGGACATCGACGGCCTGGGCGACAAGACCATCGAGCAATTGGTGGATGAGAAACTCATCGGTTCGCCGGCAGACCTCTACAAGCTCAAGTACGAACAGATCATCGACCTGGAAGGCTTTGCCGATATCTCCAGCAAGAAGCTGATCAGCGCCATCGAAAACAGCAAGACCCCGACCCTGGCGCGTTTTATCTACGCCCTGGGTATTCCCGATGTGGGCGAAGAGACCGCCAAGGTGCTGGCACGCTCGCTGGCGTCCCTGGAGCGTGTGCAGAAGGCTTTGCCTGAAGTGCTGACCTACTTGCCCGACGTCGGCCTGGAAGTGGCGCACGAGATTCATAGCTTCTTTGAAGACAGCCATAACCAGGATGTGATCGGTGCACTGTTGTCGCCGGACGAATGCGGCCTGCAATTGCAGGAGCAAGGCGAACTCAGCGCAGAATTCGCCGCCAGCACCACCTTGGGCGGCTTGCTCGACAAGCTGCATGTACCTTCCGTCGGGCCGGGCGCTGCGCAGAAACTGGCAGACAAGTTCGGTTCGCTGGAAGGCGTGATCAAGGCCGATTGGCTGGATATGCGCCAGGCCCTGCCCGAGAAGCAAGCCAAGGCCGTGCGCGAATTCTTCGACAACCCTGACAACGCCCATCATGCCCTGGCCATCGAGCAGCAGCTCAAGGACTTCGGCATGCACTGGCAGAGCGAGAAAAAGGTCGTTGAAGGCTTGCCCGAAGCCGGGCACACCTGGGTACTCACCGGCTCCCTGGAGTTGATGAGCCGCGACGTCGCCAAGGACAAGCTCGAAAGCCTGGGCGCCAAGGTGGCCGGTTCCGTCTCGGCGAAAACCCACTGCGTGGTCGCCGGGCCGGGAGCCGGTTCCAAATTGGCCAAGGCCAGCGAGCTGGGCCTTAAAGTGCTGGATGAGGAGGCCTTCGTCGCCTTCCTGGCCAGCCACAACATCAGCGTCTGACCTCTTCCTGTGGCGAGGGAGCTTGCTCCTGTCGGGCTGCGCAGCAGCCCCTCAAGAAAGCGGAACGATCTCGAGCGAGAAATGATCTAGTCTCTGTCACCCCAGGGAGAGCCCGCCATGTTCCGTTACTTCGAGCAACTCAGTTCGCGCATCGCCGCCCCGTTCATGGCTCAAACCTCGCGCAACAGCAAGGTGTGGCAATGCCGCTGCGGCCAGTCTTTATTCTTTCGCAACAGCCAATGCCTGGCCTGCCAGGCGGTGCTGGGTTATCTGCCGCAGCAAAGCCGTTTGTCTTCCCTGCAACCCGGCCCTGTCGTTGACACTTGGCTGGCGGATGACGCACTCGATGCCGGGGCCTGGCGTCGCTGTGCCAACCTCGACTCACCGGCCGCGTGCAACTGGCTGATCCCCGCCCACACCACTGCGTCGCTGTGCGTGGCCTGTAGCCTGAATCGCACTATTCCTGATCTATCCATCCCGGAAAACCCCGAACGCTGGCGCAAGGTCGAAACTGCCAAGCGTCGGCTAGTGGCACAACTGATCAGCCTGGGCCTGCAGGTGGTGCCCAAGAGCGTTGACGAAGACACCGGGCTGGCCTTCGACTTCATCGGGACTGACCTGGCAGGCAATGCGCCGACCACTGGCCATGCCAACGGCCTGATCACCCTCGATATCAAGGAAGCCGACGATGCTCACCGCGAAAAAGTCCGCGTACAGATGCGTGAGCCTTACCGCACCTTGCTCGGTCATTTTCGCCATGAAGTCGGCCACTATTACTGGGATCGGCTGATTGCCAACAGCCACTGGCTTGACGCTTTTCGCACCTTGTTCGGCGATGAGCGCGCCAGTTACGCCGAAGCGCTCGACCAGCACTATCAGAACGGCCCGCGCCCGGACTGGCAGCAAACCTGCGTCAGCGCCTATGCCACCATGCATCCCTGGGAAGACTGGGCTGAAACCTGGGCCCATTACCTGCACATGATGGACGCGGTGGACACCGCGTTGGGCTTTGGCATGAGCGCCCGCGAGATGGACCTGGACTACCAGCCGTTCCCGCTGACAACGCTGTATGACCCGGCACACCCCGGCGGCCCGGCGTTCCTCTCGTTCGTCAATGCCTGGATCGAGCTGGCCGGTATGCTCAACGAACTGTCCCGCGCCATGGGCCAGCCGGATTTCTACCCCTTCGTGCTGCCGCCGGGGGTGATAGCCAAGTTGCACTTTATCCACCTGGTCATCCAGGAAGAGGGTGGCAGAGCGGACGAGGTTCTGCAGGCTCAGTGATTGCCCCTGTGGGAGGGGTAATTGCAGAGGGCCATGGCAAGTACTTGAAGCTTCTCATTTTTTACGGTTGTAACTTCCGATCAGATCGGTACAATGGCGCGGCTTGCCGAGAGGCTTGCGTCGTTATGGTGACCCCATCGGTCCCCCCGCAACGATTACCCGTG
Source organism: Pseudomonas sp. P867 (assembly GCF_019891455.1). Classification (NCBI taxonomy): domain Bacteria; kingdom Pseudomonadati; phylum Pseudomonadota; class Gammaproteobacteria; order Pseudomonadales; family Pseudomonadaceae; genus Pseudomonas; species Pseudomonas sp. P867. The sequence continues at coordinate 108,295 of NZ_JAFLXB010000005.1, forward strand.
AACCTGGTCAGAGCCGGAAGGCAGCAGCCACAGCGGGAACATTGTGTGCCGGGGTGTGGCTGGTGGGGTTGCCTCCATAACGCTCCCTTCTGTTTTACCTATTCCTGAATCCATATAGTCAGCCAGTCATCTGTGACCCTTATCGCACAGTGCACGACGGCCACTCCACGACTAGTGGCATACTCCCCAAGCGTGTCTTTCCCCTGGCTACGAGGCTGTATGCACTCGGAACATTTTGATTTGTCCAGCCCTGTGTTCTTGCCGATCACCGAGCAAACCTGTGTGGGGTTGTTGAGCGGTGAGGGTTTCGATGCGCTCGTAGCCCTGAGTGAACCGGAGTTGGCGGCGGTGCTGGTGATCCAGAACCTGGCGCAGGTGCCCGAAAGCGACCTGAGCGCCAATGGTGCCGAAAAAGTGTTGGCCAAGCTGATTGACTGGGCGGTAGAGGCCAGCCATTCGGCAAGCGTCTCCCTACTCTCCGAGGCGCAGCGGCTGTTCGACCAAAGGAAGCTGTACTTCGGCCTCAATGTGGTCAAAAGCCTGAAGCTGCGTTTTCTGTTAGCGGAGGAAGTGCAGGCGCGCGACTATCTGTTGCCCAGCGGCAAGTGGGACGTAGAGTACAAAGTCCGCCATCTCAAGACCAATGATCCCTTCAGCAAGCAGATGGTCACGCCCAGGCATCGCGAGCGCTGGTTGAGTGCCGAGCAAGACAAGTTGGTCAGAACCTTCCGCGCCAACTTGAACGAAGACCTGCATGTTCAGGGCTATGCAGGTATCGGCAAGAGTCACCTGCTGGTGGCCTTGATGGAGCACTTGCGTCCGGAAAAGACTTTGTTGCTGGCGCGTACCCCGGCAAAGCTGGAAACCCTGCGTGCCCGTATGGTGGGCGTACGCGAGCGAAAGGCCGGGCACACCTTCCATGCATTCGCCCACGCCTTGATGCAGGGGCCCAGGCCCAAGCCGCTGACTGCGCAGGTGAGGGCGCCGAGCAAGCAGGCACTGGCTCAGGAGCTGAATATCTTCGGCTTTCGTGGCCTGCAAGGGCAGGCTGTGGTCGACGTTTGCCTCAACGTATTGCAAGCCTACTGCCGCTCCTGGGAATACAGCCTGTCGGCGAAGCACTTGCCGCATTTCAAACAGCCGCTGTCCAGCGTTGATGCCAGGGCACTGCTCGAATATGCCAGCCGGCTATGGAGCTATCTCGAAGCGAATCCGGCCTGGGGCAGCCAGACTGGGTTTGAAGCCTTGCTGATGATCAAGCGCGCCAGCCTCGCCGGCTGCGTGGTGCCCGAGCGTTATACCCACGTCCTTATCGACGAGAGCCAGGATATTCCGGCGCCGCTGCTGCAAATCATCGAGCGGGGCCGGCAGGTGCTGATAACCCTGGGGGATGAGTATCAGCAGGCCAGTGGAGTCATGGTCAGGCGCGCCCGTGAGGTGCGCCATACGGATGTGTGTTACTCCGTGCGCTCCGGACGCAATGTCGAGCGCCTGGTCAATCCCTTGATCAGCCAGCATTCGGATAAGAGCAAAGTGCTTTTCGAGGGGGCTCGGGATGCCGACGTCGGTATCGAGTTTTATCCGCTGGGCTTTGTACCGCCGCAAGGCTGCGTGGTATTGACCGCATCCCACTGGGACACAATGAAGTGGGCCATCCAGTTGAGCGAAGCCCGTTGTGCGTTCAGCCTGGCCGGTAAAGAAGCGCAGCAGTCGCTCAAGTATTTTATGGACACCGTGGTCGCGTTGTTCAAGCCTGACTTCTACAGCAGCGAGTTCAATGACAGCGGGCCCCACCCGTTTTTCAGCGATATGGCCGATTGGCAGCAAGTACGCGAGGCCTGCCAGTTCGATGAGGCGTTTCTCTGGGTCGAAGCTGAGCTGCAAAAAGGCTTTAATCTGGCGGATGTCACGCGCTTGAACAGGCAAAGCGGCCATCCGGATGAGCGCTGCCTCTTGATGTTGGCGCAAGACGCCGGTGGCATGGAGTTCAACCGGGTGTTGCTCACACCAGCGTTGTTGACCAACGTAAAGTTCCAGGATGCCTACGCGTTCGACCAGCGACTGTGTGCGGTGTATATCGCAATTTCGCGAGCAACCCAGCAGCTCTATCTGCCCTACGATGTGGTTGAGTGGCTCGACTATCACAAGTATCAGAAAACCCGCGAATTACACGGTTACTGAAGGATTTAATCCAGCTGTTTCACAACTTTGGAAAAGCCCTCTGGACAACCCCCAGACCGCCTTGTTAGCTTGCGCCGGCCACTTGTTTCAGAGCATGACAAGGGCATGGACTTGATATTGAAGTGCTATCGCTTCTCTAACTTACAAGGATGTCTGTCATGAAAAGCCTGCAAGGGTTGCCTCGACTTATCAGTGCCTCAGTCGGCGCTCCCGGCAAAGCCCGCAACTTGCCCGCCGATGTGCAGTGCATCCAATATTTATTCAACCTGATCATTCCCAAAATGGGCTTTGCCTTGCTGGAAAACGGCAAGTGCGATGGCCAGTTGGTGCAGTGCATCAGCCAGTATCAGTTCCGCCATCTCAAATATGCTCATCCCGATGGGGTGATCGACCCCACGGGGCGTACGTTCAACAGCTTGATCGAGGAAGCGGTGAAAGTACCCGTACGGGCCTTCCCGACCATGCGTATTCCGAGCTTTCTCAACGCATTGGGCAATAACAACGTCGATGCGGTGCAAGCCACGGTCAATGTCTACCTGAACCTGGTGCGTGCGGTGATCGAGGCCGAGCGGCGCAACCGCCAATTAATGCTGCAGGCCACCTGCGACGGCGGCACGACGCTGAGCGATACGGACTTCCAGAATGCTGCCAAGCAATTGGGCAACGGCATCTCGGTGAATGTGGTCAAGGCGTTCGCCACCATCGAGTCGGGCGGGAAGGTGGGGTTCGGGCCGGCCAAGCTGCCGATCATCGCCTTCGAAGGTCATCACTTTCGCAAGTACACCAAGCATATCTACGACCAGTCGCACCCGCTGCTGTCGTACGTCTACAAGAAAAAAGCCGGGCCGCAGTGGCAGACCAACAACAAGGACCAGGTCAAGGCCTGGGAAACCATGGCCACCGCTTTTGCTCTCGACCAGGAAGCGGCACTGATGTCGGCGTCCTGGGGGATGTTTCAGGTCATGGGGTTCAACTTCGCGTCGTGCGGGTTCAAGACGGTGTTCGAGTTTGCAGCGGCGTTAAAAGTAAACGCCGGTAATCAACTCAAGGCCTACCTCAGTTTTTGCAGCAAGAGCACGGCGCTGATGAGTGCGATGAAAAACAAGGATTTCACAGCCATGGCTCGTAACTATAACGGCGAGGACTACGGCAACTATGACGTGCTGATGAAACAAGCCTACGAAGCCTTTGAAGGGAAGAAATAAGATGATTCGTTTTCTGGCGATGGGAATGCTGTCGTTGTGCGCCGTGGCCCCCGCGTTTGCTGGTTCGGCCGCTTTGCATTCAGGCAAGTACGAAGGGTTGATGCTGGCGGTGACGCCCGGTAACCAGGTTGAAGGCTTTTATTCCGAAGCGATGGGCGAGGGCGTTAGCCGCCGTTGCACCTTCTACCTGCAAGGCAAGCCAGAGACGCTTACCACCTGGCTGGATGCTGCCTACCCTGGGAGTGTGGCAGTGGCGTCCGACGGTGTGGTCCTGACAGTGGAGCAGGGCCGTCAACACCCCGGCTGCATCAACGTGTTGATGCCGGAAATTGCCACGGGCCTGGACCTGACCCAGACCGCCAGCAAAAAGTGGATCGGGCTGGTGACGGTGTCTGCCGACAAGGCTTACCTTCTGAAAACTCCGGGGGCCAAGGCGGTCAAGCGTCCCTATATCGTCAAGGGTGATGTAGTGGGTGTGCTGGCGTTCAAGGACGGCTGGGCGCAGGTGGAGTTCATCAATGCGCACGACCGTTCCTTCACGGGCTGGATCAGCCAGGGCCAGTACACACGGTTGGCTGCACCGAAGCTCTGAGAAGCTCTGAAATGTGGGAGGGGGCTTGCTCCCGATGAGGAAGGGTCAGCTAGCACCTATATTGATTGACCCGCCGCTATCGGGAGCAAGCCCCCTCCCACATTTTGGCGGTGTTAGCCGAAGGTTTCGCGCAGTAGCCCGGAGAATGCATCCCGTGCAAGATGCCGCTGGGTATCTTTGTGCCAGAACAGCAAGTTGTCTACCGCTGCCAGTTCGTCGAACCGATACGATGCCAGCTGATTGGCCTGCTCATAACGCGCCAGGATGCCCTCCGGCGCCAAAGCCACGCCAATCCCCGCGCTGACGCAGCCGATGATCGTGCCCCAACTGGTATAGCTGGCAATCGCCGGCTTGAAGTCCTGGGGCTTGAGCCAGTTTTCCAGTGTTGCGCGGTAGGGGCAGCCGGGCGGCCACACCAATAATGTGCGGCCAGCCAGGTCTTCGGGGCTGTGGATGGGCGCGCTGGACGCGCTGGCGATCAGTACCAGGCGTTCGCTGTAGACCACGCTGTGCTCCAGCTTCGTGTGTTTGCCACTGGCGGCCACGAGGGCCACATCCAGACGATGGTGTTGCAGGTCGTCCAATAGTTGCGCCCAGGCGCCGGTCACCAACTCCAGGCTGACCTCGGGATAACGCCGGTGATACTCCGCCAACAGCGGCGGCAGGCGGCCGCTGGCGCTGGATTCCACCGCGCCGATGCGCAAGGTGCCACGGGGAATCGCGCTGGCATCCACCGCACGCTTGGACTCATCCACCAACGCCAGGATGCGCTCGCAGTAATCCAGGAAGATCTCACCCGCAGCACTGATCGCCAACCCGCGGCCGGCGCGGATAAACAACGGTGTGCCCAACTCGCTTTCCAGCTGCTTGATGCGGGTGGTGATGTTGGACGGCACACAGTGCAGTTGCAGGGCGGCCTGGGCCACGCTGCCGGTTTGCGCCACGGCTCGCACCATTTTCAGTTGGGCCAGTTCCATTGCTCAGTTCCAGTGATTTCAGAAGTCAGAAACGCTTAATTGTCCTACGCCTGGCCCGGGCCAAGACTGACGGCACTCCTTCTTTTATGGATGCCATCGATGAGTACCCCGTCACCGCTCAAGCTTACGCTAGTCATTGCCAGCGTCATCCTCTGTTGGGCTTATTCACCCATAGGCGTGCATATGGGGCTGCACAGCTACAGCCCTGGCCAATTGGCGTTGCTGCGTTTCTTGATTGCGTCGCTATTCATGGCGGCTGTGGCCTGGGTAGTCGGCATTGGCCGGCCCCAGGTGCGCGACCTGCCGTGGCTGCTGGTGCTGGGTTTCTTCGGGGTGTTCCTGCACCACACCAGCCTCAATCACGGGCAGCAATGGGTGACAGCGGCGGCGTCGAGTTTGTTGGCACAGTCGGCGCCGCTGTTCAGTGTGTTGATCGCTTTTTTCTGTTTGCAGGAGCGCGTCAGCATCTGGCGTTGGAGCTGTGTACTGTTGGGGTTGGCCGGCGTGCTGGTGGTGATCTGGGGCGATCATGGTGTAGGCGATATCGACCCGCGCGGCTTGTTGATCCTGCTGGCGGCCTGCTCATGGAGCGTGTACTTCGCCATCCAGAGGCATTACGCCCATCGCTACAGTCCGTTGACGATGGCGTGCTACATGGTCTGGTCCGGCACCTTGATGCTGTGCGTGAACCTGCCGGGCCTGCCTGCCGCTATCGTGCAGGCGCCGTTGCGGGAGAACCTCGCGGTGCTGGTGTTGGGTATTTTTCCCAGTGCGTTGGCCTATCTGGCCTGGGGTTATGTGCTCAAGCACGTCGAAGTCAGCCGCGCTTCGGTGGCGATGTACCTGATTCCGCCGGTTGCCATGGTGATGGCCGCCACGCTGCTCGGTGAACAGGTGACCCTGCAGGTGATGCTGGGTGCGGTGATCGTGCTGACCAGCGTCGCCGCTATCAGCCTGGAGGGACGCTGGCGCTCAATCGTGCGGCCGGCACACCCGCAGACGCCATCTGGACGGGCAATCAAGCCAGCTTCGTCAGATTAGACGAGCGTGCCGGATGCAATTTCCCCCCTGCTCCGCTAGCATTACCGGCTTCCGCTTCCCAGTTGCGACGGTTTTCGATGAGTTATCAGGTTCTTGCACGTAAATGGCGCCCGCGCTCGTTCCGCGAAATGGTCGGCCAGACCCATGTGCTCAAGGCTCTGATCAATGCCTTGGACAGCCAGCGGCTGCACCACGCCTATCTGTTCACCGGTACTCGCGGGGTGGGCAAGACCACCATTGCGCGCATCATCGCCAAGTGCCTGAACTGTGAGACCGGTATCACGTCAACGCCTTGCGGCACCTGTTCGGTCTGCCGCGAGATCGACGAAGGGCGTTTCGTCGACCTGATCGAGATCGACGCCGCAAGCCGCACCAAGGTCGAAGATACCCGCGAGCTGCTCGACAACGTGCAGTACGCGCCGAGCCGTGGGCGCTTCAAGGTCTACCTGATCGACGAAGTGCACATGCTGTCCAGCCACTCCTTCAATGCGCTGTTGAAAACCCTGGAAGAGCCGCCGCCCTACGTTAAGTTCATCCTGGCCACCACCGACCCGCAGAAACTTCCTGCAACCATTTTGTCGCGGTGCCTGCAGTTCTCGCTGAAGAACATGACGCCCGAGCGCGTGGTCGAGCATTTGACCCATGTGCTGGGTGTCGAGAACGTACCGTTCGAAGACGACGCCCTGTGGTTGCTGGGCCGCGCTGCCGACGGTTCGATGCGCGACGCCATGAGCCTCACCGACCAGGCCATCGCTTTTGGCGAAGGCAAGGTGATGGCTGCCGATGTGCGCGCCATGCTCGGTACCCTGGACCACGGCCAGGTCTTCGACGTGCTGCACGCGCTGATCGAGGGCGACGCCAAGGCATTGCTTGAGGCCGTGCGCCACCTGTCGGAGCAAGGCCCGGACTGGAATGGCGTACTCTCGGAAATCCTCAATGTGCTGCACCGCGTCGCTATCGCCCAGGCCCTGCCGGAAGGCGTGGATAACGGCCATGGCGATCGCGACCGCGTGTTGGCCCTGGCCCAGGCATTACCGGCCGAGGATGTGCAGTTTTACTACCAGATGGGCCTGATCGGCCGCCGCGACCTGCCCCTGGCGCCGGACCCGCGAGGTGGCTTTGAAATGGTGCTGCTGCGGATGCTGGCGTTCCGGCCGGCGGATTCGGCAGACGCGCCGAGACAGCCGCTAAAGCCAGTGGGGATCAGCCAGGCCACAGTTGATTCCGCCAAACCAGTGGCTGGCGCGGCCGTTGTCGCGCCAGTAGTGTCTGCGCCGGTGGCGCCGGCACCTGAGCCCGAACCTGCGCCGGCTGCAGTGGCACCTGTGGTTGAGCCCGAGCCGGTTATCGAGCCCGCCCCCGTGGTCGACCTGCCCTGGAACGATCCGGTCGAAGCAGAGGCTGAGCCCGAGGCTGAGCAACAGCCCGCCGTAGAACCCGTACTGGAAACTGCCGGCGAGCAGCCGGAGCTGACGCCGATGCCTGCGCCGACCCCGGACAGCGTGGTGCCGGATGCCCCTGAGTGGGTATCGGCGCCGGTTCCCGAGCCGACGGTAGCCCAGGTCGAGGCCGCGACCCCCGGCATCGACCTGGACGACGAACCGCCGCTGGACGAAGACTACATCGAGCCGGACATGGATTCGGCCTACAGCTACCTGGACGAATTGGCCAGCGAGCACACCGCCGAGCCAGCGCCCGAGCCCGAGGCAGAACCGGCTGCGGCCCCGGCCACCGGCCTGGCCCTGCAATGGCTGGAATTGTTTCCGAAATTGCCGATCTCCGGCATGACCGGGAGTATCGCCGCCAACTGCACACTGATCTCCATCGAGGGCGACCATTGGCTGCTGCACCTGGATCCGGCCCACAGCGCCTTGTTCAATGCGACCCAGCAGCGTCGGCTCAACGATGCGCTCAACCAATACCATGGGCGCACGCTGACCATCGCCATCGAACTGATCAAGCCCGAGCAGGAAACCCCGGCCCAGGCCGCGACCCGTCGGCGTCTGAACCGCCAGCGCGAGGCTGAGGATTCGATCCACGCTGATCCGCTTATCCAACAAATGATGCAACAGTTCGGTGCGGTCGTCCGCCACGATACTATTGAACCTGTCGAAGCCCCGGTGCCCCAAGCGTCATGACACCGGGCTATTTATTGATCCACGTACTTTTGAGGTGATTCCCATGATGAAAGGTGGCATGGCCGGCCTGATGAAGCAGGCACAGCAGATGCAGGAAAAAATGGCCAAGATGCAGGAAGAACTGGCCAACGCCGAAGTCACCGGTAAAGCCGGTGGCGATATGGTCAGCGTGGTGATGACCGGTCGTCACGACATCAAGCGTGTCAGCATCGACCCTAGCGTGTTGCCTGGCGTGGGCGAAGATGACCTGGAAATGCTCGAAGCGTTGTTCGCCGCAGCCGTCAACGATGCTGTGCGCAAGATCGAAGCCAATAGCCAGGACAAAATGTCCGGCGTGACGGCTGGCATGCAGCTGCCACCGGGCATGAAACTGCCGTTCTGATACAAACGTTGGCTAGACTCAAATGCCGGGCATTGCGCCTGGCATTTTTTTTGCGCGCACGAAACATCGAACCCCGGCCCGTTGCCTATGGTCTGCACCCTATACCGCTGAATTCTCATCGATAAAAGGAGCCCCGCTGATGCCTCAAGAAATGACGCTCAACCAACGCATCGTTCTGGTCTCACGCCCTCAAGGCGCACCCACGCCGGAAAACTTCCGCCTGGAACGTGTAAGCCTGCCGGATCTGGCAGACGGTCAGGTGCTGCTCAAGACGCTGTACCTGTCTTTGGACCCCTACATGCGTGGACGCATGAGTGACGCGCCGTCCTACGCCGCGCCCGTGGAAATCGGCGAAGTGATGACCGGCGGTGCTGTCAGCCGTGTCGAGCAATCACGCAACCCGAAATTCGAGGTAGGTGATCTGGTGGTCGGTGCCACCGGCTGGCAGAGCCACAGTATCTGCGACGGCAAGAACCTGATGCCATTGCCCAAGGGGCTTGCGAGCCCGTCGATGGCTCTGGGCGTGTTGGGTATGCCAGGCATGACCGCTTACATGGGCCTGATGGATATCGGCCAGCCGAAGGCCGGGGAAACCCTGGTGGTGGCGGCTGCGTCCGGCGCGGTGGGCTCGGTGGTGGGGCAGGTGGCCAAGCTCAAGGGCTTGCGCGTGGTGGGGGTTGCTGGCGGTGCCGACAAGTGCCGCTATGTGGTGGATGAGCTGGGCTTTGACGCCTGTATCGATCACAAGAGCGCAGACTTCGCCCATGAGTTGGCCCTGGCCTGTTTCAAAGGCGTGGACATTTATTTCGAAAACGTCGGCGGTAAGGTCTTCGATGCGGTGCTGCCGCTGCTCAATGCCAAGGCGCGCGTGCCGCTGTGCGGGTTGATCGCCGGCTATAACGCCCATGAAACCCCCAGCGGCCCTGATCGCCTGCCGGCACTGCAACGCACCTTGCTGACCAAGCGTGTGCGTATCCAGGGCTTTATCGTGTTCGACGACTATGGCGACCGCCAGCCGGAATTCCTCAGCGCCATGGCGCCGTGGGTGCGCGATGGCAAGATCAAGTTCCGCGAGGATGTGGTCGATGGCCTGGAGCAAGCGCCTGAAGCCTTTATCGGCTTGCTGGAGGGACGCAACTTCGGCAAGTTGGTGGTGCGCGTCGCGCAAGATTGAGTATTTGACGCTAATCCGGGGCGCGGGTATAAACCGCGTCTCGTTGTTTTGTCGGACCCTTCGCCCATGAGCTTCAGCCCCCTGATTCGCCAACTGATCGACGCCCTGCGCACCTTGCCAGGTGTTGGCCAGAAAACTGCCCAGCGCATGGCGCTGCAACTGCTGGAGCGTGATCGCAGTGGCGGCACCCGCCTGGCCCAGGCCCTGAGCCAGGCCATGGAAGGCGTGGGCCACTGCCGTCAGTGCCGCACCCTCACCGAAGAAGAACTTTGCCCGCAATGCGCCGACCCCCGTCGCGACGACACGTTGCTCTGCGTGGTGGAGGGGCCGATGGATGTGTATGCAGTGGAGCAGACCGGTTATCGCGGCCGCTACTTTGTGCTCAAGGGCCACCTGTCGCCGCTCGACGGTTTGGGGCCGGAAGCCATCGGTATCCCGCAACTGGTCGCGCGCATTGAAGAGCAGGGCACCTTTAGCGAAGTGATCCTGGCGACCAACCCGACGGTGGAAGGTGAAGCCACGGCGCATTACATCGCCCAACTGCTGACCAACAAGGGCTTGATCACTTCTCGGATTGCCCATGGCGTGCCGTTGGGGGGCGAGTTGGAGTTGGTGGATGGCGGGACACTGGCGCACTCTTTCGCCGGTCGCAAACCGATCGCGCTCTAACATCCGCAGCAGGATCAAATGTGGGAGGGGGCTTGCTCCCGATTGCTGTGTGTCAGTCGACAGAGTTATTGGCTGATCCACCGCTATCGGGAGCAAGCCCCCTCCCACAGTAGTTTTATGGTGTCAGTGATAACTGTGTATGGCTTGAAAACCAAGCAAGCGCTTGGTAAGTTCGTTCCATCTCGCCATGGAGCTTGCCGATGTCTGCCTATCAGGAATACTTCGACCCCAGCCACCAATTGGTCCGCGACAGCGTGCGCCGGTTTGTCGAGCGCGAGATGTTGCCGGGCGTCGAGCACTGGGAGGAGGCTGAGAGCTTTCCTCGTGAGCTTTACCTCAAAGCTGGAGCGGCGGGCATTCTCGGGATCGGCTACCCCGAGGCATTGGGTGGAAGCCACGAAGGCGATCTGTTCGCCAAGGTCGCCGCCAGCGAAGAACTGATGCGTTGCGGTTCCGGTGGTGTGGTGGCCGGGCTCGGCTCCCTGGATATCGGCCTGCCGCCCATCGTCAAATGGGCCCGGCCTGACGTGCGGGAGCGTATAGCGCCCCTGGTGCTGGCCGGCGAGAAAATCATCGCCCTGGCGGTTACCGAACCGAGTGGCGGCTCTGATGTCGCCAACCTGCACACCCGCGCCGTGCGTGACGGTGAGCACTACCGTGTGAGCGGTGCCAAGACCTTTATCACCAGCGGCAGTCGGTCGGATTTCTATACTGTGGCGGTGCGCACCGGCGGGCCGGGCTTCGGCGGTATCAGCCTGTTGCTGATTGAAAAAGACACCCCCGGTTTCACCGTTGGCCAGCCGCTGAAGAAGATGGGCTGGTGGGCGTCGGACACGGCCGAGTTATTTTTCGACGACTGCCACGTGCCCGTCGGCAACCTCATCGGCGCTGAAAACATGGGGTTTGCCTGCATCATGGGCAACTTCCAGAGCGAGCGCCTGGCTTTGGCGCTGATGGCCAACATGACCGCGCAACTGGCTCTGGAGGAAAGCCTTCAGTGGGCCGCCCAGCGTGAAGCATTCGGCAAACCCATCGGCAAGTTCCAGGTGCTCAAGCATCGCCTGGCGGAAATGGCCACTGCCGTGGAAGTTTCCCGCGAGTTCACTTACCGTCAGGCGGCGAAGATGGCCGCGGGCAAGAGCGTGATCAAGGAGATTTCCATGGCCAAGAACCTGGCCACGGATACAGCTGACCGGGTGACCTATGACGCGGTGCAGATGTTGGGCGGGCAGGGGTACATGCGGGGTAGCCTGGTGGAGCGGCTGTATCGCGATAACCGGATTCTGTCGATTGGTGGGGGGACGCGGGAGGTGATGAACGAAATCATCAGCAAGCAGATGGGGTTGTGAACCGGGGTGTTCTCTCGGGCCTCATCGCGGGCAAGCCCGGCTCCCACAGGGGAATGCATTCCAAGGTGGGAGCCGGGCTTGCCCGCGATGACTGCAGTACTGACGACCCTTACCTTTCAGTCAGCCCAAACTGCGTCAGGCAAAACGTGGGAATCCCCATGTCTTCCAACCGCTGCGAACCACCCAGTTCCGGTAAATCAATAATCGCCGCCGCTTCAAAGATCTGCGCGCCCATGCGCCGTACCAGGTTGGCCGCAGCAATCAGGGTGCCACCCGTGGCGATCAGGTCATCGAATATCAGCACCGAATCACCTTCGCACAGGCTGTCGGCGTGTACTTCCAGGAAGGCTTCGCCGTACTCGGTCTGGTAACCCTCGGCCAGCACATCCGCCGGCAGCTTGCCTTGCTTGCGAAACAGGATCAGCGGCTTGTTGAGCTGGTAGGCGATGATCGAACCGATCAGGAAACCGCGGGCATCCATCGCACCGATATGCGTGAAATCGGCTTCGACATAGCGCTGGGCAAAGCTGTCGGCTACCAGGCGCAGGGCGCGGGGTGATTGGAACAGCGGGGTGATGTCACGAAAGATAACCCCAGGCTTGGGGAAGTCGATGACAGGGCGAATCAGGGATTTGATGTCGAACGAATCGAAGGTCATCGTCGCAGAGTCCTGGGCGGAAAACGGACTCGAAGTATACCTGCGGCCTTGCCGATTGGCGCGGCCGCAGTGTCTGGATCAGACCTCCAGTGAGCCCCCGGCCAATGCGCAAAGCTGGATCGGGTCGAGGATATGCACTTCCTTGCCCTCGGCAGCAATCAGCTGGTTCTGCTGGAAACGGGTAAACACGCGGGACACGGTCTCAACTGCCAGGCCCAGGTAATTGCCGATTTCATTACGCGACATGCTCAGGCGGAACTGGTTGGCCGAGAAACCACGGGCACGGAAGCGCGCCGACAGGTTGACCAGGAATGTCGCGATGCGCTCGTCGGCGGTTTTCTTCGACAGCAGCAGCATCATTTGCTGGTCGTCACGAATCTCGCGGCTCATCACGCGCATCAATTGGCGGCGCAGTTGTGGCAATTGCAGGGCCAATTCGTCCAGGCGCTCGAAAGGAATTTCGCACACCGACGTCGTCTCCAGGGCCTGGGCCGACACCGGGTGAATCTCGGTGTCCATTCCCGACAGCCCGACCAACTCGCTGGGCAGGTGGAAGCCGGTGATTTGTTCTTCGCCGCCGTCGCTGAGGCTGAACGTCTTCAATGCGCCCGAACGTACTGCATAGACGGAATCAAACTTGTCGCCCTGGCGAAACAAAAATTCGCCTTTTTTCAATGGGCGGCCGCGTTTGACGATGTCGTCCAGCGCATCCATGTCTTCCAGATTCAACGAAAGTGGCAGGCAGAGGGGAGCCAGGCTGCAATCCTTGCAATGGGCCTGGCTGTGAGCGCGCAGTTTAACTGGCTCGGACATTTCTTAAATCCTTGTGGGAAAACACACATAAGACGTAAGGGTAACGCACTGGGGTGTATGGAGGCCAGCGTGTACAAAAAACCTGTCGGTATATAAAGATCTGGCTAAAACCGCCGATAGTACTGCTATCGACTACAAATACGGCGACTCAAAACATGTTAGCCCTCAGTACTCAACTCGCTTCGCGTACTCAGATCCAGGCACAGCCCGAAACCAAGAAAGCTGCCGATTCCGATGTTGCCGCGATTCCGACAGCGGATGAAGCCAAGCCTGCCGTTTCGGTGACCATTTCCGGCGCCGCGATGAAAGCTGCCGCGGCGGAAAAAACCTCAAACAGTGACATCGACGAAAGCGGCCTGGCGGACAACGTCAAGAATCTGCTCAAGATGATTCGTGAGATCAAAAAGCAGATTGCCGAGAAACAGGCTGAGATGGCAGCGGTAATGGCCGACAGAAGTCTCAGCCCTGAACAGGCCCGTGCCCGGCTCTCCGGGCTGCAGTCAGCGTTGAGCGCGCTGCAAGCCAGCTTGACCAGCGCCCAGGCATCCCTGACCAAGGCGATGAAAGACATGAGCGCGGGTGATGCGGTCAAGGCCGCGAGCCTGGCCATGAAGTAAGAACGTCTAGATGACCCGCGAAAATCGTTGCCTGTTCTGGTGCTCCAGATAGGCATCGAACACCATGCACACTGAACGCACCAGCAAGCGCCCGGCCGGCAGCACACGAATGCCCCGGGCGTCCAACTCGATCAGGCCATCGGTGGCCATCGTCTCCAATTGCGGCCATAGCTCGGCGAAGTAGCCGCGAAAGTCGATGTTGTACGCCTGTTCGATCGCCTCGAACCCCAGGCTGAAATTGCAGATCAACTGCTGGATCACTTCCCGTCGCAGACGATCGTCAGTGGTGCAGACCAAACCACGGCTGGTTGCCAGTTGTGCGCCCGCCAAGGCGTTCTGGTAGTGGGTGAGGTCGCTGCTGTTCTGGCAATACAAGTCGCCAATCTGGCTGATCGCCGAAACGCCCAACCCAATCAGATCGCAATGCCCGTGGGTGGTATAGCCCTGGAAGTTGCGCTGCAGCTTGCCTTCCTCCTGGGCGATGGCCAGTTCGTCGTCCGGCAGGGCGAAGTGATCCATGCCGATATAGCGGTAGCCGGCCTGGGTCAGTTGTTCAATGGTGGTTTGCAGCATCAGCAGTTTTTCGGCCGGCGAGGGCAGCTCGTCGGTGTTGATCCGCCGTTGGGGCATGAAACGTTCCGGCAGATGGGCGTAGTTGAATACGGACAAGCGGTCCGGCTGCAAGCGGATGACTTCTTCCACAGTGCGCGCAAAGTTCAGCGGTGATTGCTTGGGCAAGCCGTAGATCAAATCGATATTGATCGAGCGAAATTGCAGGGTACGTGCCGCATCGATCACTGCGCGGGTCTCTTCCAGGCTTTGCAGGCGATTGACCGCTCGTTGCACCTCGGGGTCAAGGTCTTGCAGGCCGATGCTTACGCGGTTGAAACCCAGCTCGCGCAGCAGGCCCATGGTGGCCCAGTCGGCTTCGCGAGGGTCGATTTCGATGCCATAGTCGCCCGAATCATCATCGAGCAAATTGAAATGCTGGCGCAGGCAATTCATCACCTGGCGCAGTTCATCGTGGCTGAGAAAAGTCGGTGTGCCGCCGCCAAAGTGCAATTGCTCCACTGGCTGCTTCGGATCGAGGTGGCAGGCCACCAGCTGGATTTCCTGCTGCAGGCGCTGCAAGTAGGCCTGGGCGCGACCACGGTCCTTGGTGACCACCTTGTTGCAGGCGCAGTAGTAGCAAATGTTTGCGCAGAACGGTACGTGCACATACACCGATAACGGCCGTACCGCCTTGCGGCTTTCGCGCAGGGCATGGAGCAGGTCGAAGGTGCCGACCTGGCTGTCCAATTGGACGGCGGTAGGGTAGGACGTGTAGCGCGGCCCCGCCAAGTCGTAGCGGTGAATCAGATCTGTGTCCCAACGAATGGCGTCGAGCATGCGGGCGGTCCCCCGGATTGGCTAGTGGGCCGAGTCTAGGGGCAGGGCTGGCAAGGCATGTTGATTTGCATCAACGGGGAGCGGCGCTATGCCACAGGGGCTTTCAATGACCCATGAGCCAGTGCTGATGCGGGCCCGGCAAGGTCCAGATACCGAAGATGATCACCAACAGGCCGCCGGCCATGCGCACGCTGCGTTTACGCAAGAGCGCGGTGACACGCTCCGCCGCCAGCCCGGTGGCCAGCAGCACCGGCCAGGTGCCGAGGCCGAACGCGAGCATCAGCAACGCGCTGTCCAGCGCATTGCCCTGGCTCGCGGCCCACAGCAGGGTGCTGTAGACCAAGCCGCACGGCAACCAGCCCCACAGCGCGCCCAGCAGCAAGGCGCGCGGCAGGCTCGACACCGGCAGCAAACGGTTGGCAACGGGCTGTATATGCCGCCACAGGCCGCGTCCGAGGCTTTCGATGCGGGTCAGGCCGCTCCACCAACCGGCCAGGTACAGGCCCATGCAAATCAGCAGTAACCCGGCGAGTACGCGCATGAACATCGCCGCCGGGCTGTTGGCCACCGCCCAGCCGGCAAGGCCAATCAGCAAGCCGGCCGTGGCATAGCTGAGGATGCGCCCCAGGTTGTACGCCAGCAGCAGGCGAAAGCGGCGGCTGCGTTGCTCCTTGGGGATCGCCAGGGTCAGGGCGCCCATCAGTCCGCCACACATGCCCAGGCAATGGCCGCCGCCCAGCAGGCCGAGGATCAGCGCCGAGACCAGCAGGGGCGCCAGCTCAAGCATGGGGTGGATCTTTGGGCGGTTGTTCGGGGCTGTTGGCTTGGTCGATGGCGGCCAGGTGGTTCGGGTCCTGGTCGTCGAACAACACGCTGTGGGCGGGGCCGTCGAGATCCTCGTACTGGCCGCTGTCCACGGCCCAGAAGAAGATGTAGATCGCCACACCCACTAACAGCAGCGCCGCCGGAATCATCACGTATAGAGCTGGCATCTGCACTCCATGCCCACGCGGCTCAGGCCGGCAGCGGGCGGGTTACTGGGGCGGTACCTTTAGCGTGCGCGCTCGGCAGGCGAGTCAGGCGCAATGCGTTAAGGACCACGGTCAACGAACTGAGGGACATACCGATGGCTGCCCAGATTGGTGTGATCCAGCCCAGGGCGGCAAACGGCAGCATAAGGCCATTGTACAGCCCGGCCCACAGCAGGTTTTCAATGATCACTCGACGGGTGCGCCGCGCCAGGCTGAAGGCCTGCACCAAGGCATCCAGGCGGTTGGACAACAGCACCGCGTCGGCGCTGGTTTTCGCCAGGTCAGTGGCCGAGCCCATGGCCACGCTGATATCGGCGGCGGCCAGCACCGGCACATCATTGACGCCATCGCCCAACATCAGCACCTTGCGGCCTTGCCTGTGCAGGTTTTGCAGCACCTGCAACTTGTCATCAGGGCGCAGGCCGCCGTGGGCTTCGTCGATGCCCAGCTCAAGGGCCACACTGGCGACCATCGGTGAGCTGTCGCCCGAGAGCAGCAGCGTACGCCAGCCGCGTGCCTTGCACGCTGCGAGCAGGGCAGGGGCGTCGCTGCGCAGGCGGTCGTCGAGTACGAACCAGGCGAGGGCGCCGCTGTTGTCACCCAACAGCAGCCATTGCCCGGCTTCGTCCGGTGAGGCGGGAATCGCGCAGCCACTGAGTTCGCAGACAAAACCCGGTTGGCCAATACGCAACAGGCGGTCCCCCACCCGACCCTCCAGGCCCAGGCCAGGGGTGCTCAACACTTCATCAGCGGCCAGTGGCGCACGCCCAAAGGCACGAGCAATCGGGTGTTCCGAGCGGTTCTCCAGGGCGGCGGCGAGGCCCAGGCACTGGTCGCTGTCCAGCGCGCCCAGGGGCTGGATGGCGCGCAACGCCAGGCGTCCTTCGGTGAGGGTGCCGGTCTTGTCGAAAATCACCGTGTCGATCTGGTTCAGGCCTTCAAGCACATGGCCGCGGGTCAGTAGCAACCCCAGGGTGTGCAAGGTGCCGGTGGCAGCGGTCAGGGCGGTTGGGGTGGCCAGGGACAGTGCACACGGGCAAGTCGCCACCAGCATCGCCAACACAATCCAGAATGCGCGTGACGGGTCCAGTTCCCACCACAGCAGGCCGATCAGCACGGCGGCGATCAGCGAGCAGAGCAGGAACCACTGCGCGGCACGGTCGGCGATTTGCGCCAGGCGTGGTTTCTCGGCCTGGGCGCGCTCCAGCAGGCGCACAATGGCGGACAGACGCGTGTCGTGGCCCAGGGCGCGCACCTCGATGGTCAGTGCGCCCTCGACATTCAGCGTGCCAGCCGTAACGCTGTCGCCGACCCGCCGCGGCTGTGGCAGGTACTCGCCGGTCAGCAGGGATTCATCGATGCTGGATTGGCCGTCGAGGATCACGCCATCCGCCGGCAGCACCGCGCCGGGATGCACCAGGACACGATCACCCAATGCCAGTTCACTGAGCAGGATGCGTTCGCTCTGACCATCACCTTGGAGGCGCAAGCAGGAGGCGGGCAACAGGTTGACCAATTGAGCGGTGGCCGCTGCGGTGCGCTCCCGGGCGCGGCGCTCAAGGTAACGCCCGGCCAGCAGGAACAGCGCAAACATGCCCACGGCATCGAAATACAATTCGCCCACGCCAGTGATCGCGGTCCAGATGCCCGCCAGGTACGCACCGCCAATTGCCAGGGATACCGATACGTCCATGGTCAGGTGTCGCGTGCGTATGTCACGCAGCGCCCCTTTGAAGAACGGCGCGCAGCTATAGAACACGATGGGTGTGGTGAGAAACATCGCAACCCAGCGCAGGATCACGTGCAACTCCGGGCTCAGGTCGATATTGAATTCCGGCCAGGTCGCCATGGTTGCCATCATCGCCTGGAACCACAGCAAGCCGGCAACCCCCAGTTGACGCAGGGCCAGGCGATTTTCGCTGGCCAATTGTTCGGCGGCGCGGTCGGCCTGGTAGGGGTGGGCGGCGTAGCCGATATGGCGCAGTTCGCTGAGCAGTTGGCTCAACGGCAGTTGCCCATCGGCCCAGCGCACGTGCAAGCGATGGTTGGACAGGTTCAGCCGCGCCTCGGCCACCGCGGGCAGGCTGCGCAGGTGTTTCTCGATCAACCAGCCGCAGGCGGCGCAGCTGATGCCTTCCATCAACAGGGTGGTTTCGGCCAAGTCGCCTTGATGGCGCACAAAGGGTTTTTGCACATCGGCGCGGTCGTACAGCGCCAGCTCATCCACCAGTTGCACCGGGAGCGCCTCGGGGTTGGCCGAGGCTTCGCTGCGGTGCTGGTAATAGCTTTCCAGCCCACCGGCCACAATCGCTTCGGCCACGGCCTGGCAGCCGGGGCAGCAGAGTTCGCGGCGTTCGCCGAGGATCCGGGCGGTGAACCGGCTGCCGGATGGGACGGGCAGGGCGCAGTGGTAGCAGGGGATTGGGCTGGTCATGGGCGCTGCTATTTTTTCAGGTCTTCGGCACCCTGCAATGGTTCGTCACCCAACAGCAAGTCTTTGTCGTGGCTGACCTCTTCTTCCTCGAACATCCTCCAGGTGTTGCTGCCTTCCACGCCAAGCAGTTCCACGAAACGCCGGCCTTCAACCTTGTCGGTGACCTGGCCGATGTAGCGGCCCTGCTCGCTATCACTGCGGGCCAGGACGATCTTGCGATCCTTCTCCGGCTGGGTCGGGGAAATCAGGTTCAGTTCCAGGGTTGCAGGGCCGCTGTTACCGGTCAGGTGCAACTCGACTTCGCCGGTCAGTTCATCCAGGTGCAACTTGGCACGCAGTTGCAGGGTCTGGGCCAGGCGTTCACGGTCCAGGGAGCGGTTGATGCCTTTGCCGGCCTCGTAGTAATTGTCGTTGACCAGGTTGTCCGGGTTGTTGACCGCGATGGTCACCATGGACAGGGTCAGCGTCACCGAGCAGGCCAGGATCGCGATGATGATCCAGGGCCAGAGGTGCTTGTACCAAGGGCTTGCAGCAGTGGTTGCGGGCATTCTTGTGTTCCCTGTTTAACGAACTTGTGGGCCGATGAATCGGCTCTTGGCTTCAATATGAACGCTGGTGTCATCGGCATCTTTGAGGATGAAAGTCACCTCGTTGGTGCTCGACGGCAGTTGCTCCGGCGCACTCGACAACTCCACCGGCATACTGACGATATCGCCGGCGGCCACCTTGATTTCGCGTCGCCCCTGCAACTTGAGGTCCGGCAGGCCGGCGGCGTCGAGCACGTAGGTGTGGTCGTGCTGGTCCTTGTTCATGATCTTCAGGCTGTAGACGTTTTCGATGCGCCCTTCGGCGTTTTCCCGGTACAGCACGCGGTCCTTGCTGACATCGAAACCCACCAGCGAGCGCATGAAGAATGCGCCGACCAGCAAGCCGATCATGGTCAGCAGCACCAGCGCATAGCCGATCAGCCGTGGGCGTAACTTATGGGTCTTCTGACCGGACAGATTGTGCTCGGTGGTATAGCTGATCAGGCCGCGTGGGTAGTCCATCTTGTCCATGATGTTATCGCAGGCATCGATACAGGCGGCGCAGCCGATGCACTCGATTTGCAGGCCGTCGCGGATATCGATGCCGGTCGGGCACACCTGCACGCACATGGTGCAATCGATGCAGTCTCCCAGGCCCTGGGCCTTGTAGTCGACGCCCTTTTTACGCGGGCCGCGCACTTCGCCACGGCGCGGGTCATAGGAAACGATCAGGGTGTCTTTGTCGAACATTACGCTCTGGAAGCGCGCGTAAGGGCACATGTAGATACACACCTGCTCGCGCAGCCAGCCGGCGTTGCCGTAGGTGGCGAGGGTGAAGAAGCCGACCCAGAAATACGACCAGCCGTCGGCCTGGCCGGTGAAGAAATCGAACACCAGCTCGCGGATCGGCGAAAAGTAGCCGACGAAGGTCATGCCGGTGGCGAAACCGATCAACAGCCACAGCGTGTGTTTGCTGAACTTGCGCAGGAACTTGTTGGCGCCCATGGGCGCCTTGTCCAGCTTGATGCGCTGGTTGCGGTCGCCTTCGGTGACCTTTTCGCACCACATGAAGATCCACGTCCACACGCTTTGCGGGCAGGTATAGCCGCACCACACCCGTCCGGCGTACACGGTGATAAAGAACAGGCCAAAGGCCGCAACAATGAGAATGCCCGAGAGCAGGATGAAATCCTGGGGCCAGAAGGTGGCGCCAAAAATGAAGAACTTACGCTCCGGCAGGTTCCACCACACCGCCTGGTGGCCGCCCCAGTTCAGCCACACGGTGCCGAAGTAAAGCAGGAACAGGCCGGCGCCACCGAGCATGCGCAAATTGCGGAACAGGCCGGTGAAGGCACGGGTATAGATTTTCTCTCGCGAGGCGTAGAGGTCGACGCTATTGCTCGCGTTTTTGGCAGGCGGGGTAACGTCATGTACCGGTATCTGGTTGCTCATCATTGCATCCCACGGCGGTGGAGATTTGCCTCGGCCAGTACGTGCCAGCCAGGGTCAAATGGGGGGTGTTGCAGTGGCCTAATGATACGCCCCCGATGTTGTGCAAAGGGTGCGACCTTTGGTCGCGTTGGGAGAAATCAAATGATGGTGTACGTGACCTGGATCAATTGACTTGTGAAGTATGGACGGTTTTGGTGGGTGTGCCGGTCATTCGTCCCTCGGGTCAATCAGTGGCGCGCCGCTGGGCCAGAAGTCGCTGATGTGGCGTGAGCAGGGTGAGTCACGGAAAAGCGCAGATTCAAGTTTGGCGATATTTTTATATTGCCGTGTCAGGCTGGCTCGGCTGTTTTATAGCCATGGCATAAGCTGTAAATATATAGGCAAGCATCAAGTGCGATTGGTTGTTTACTACTTGCTGCGCATGAAGTTTTCACTGGTGGCCAGTCGCCAAGTATGTATGCATGCATTTACATGTTTTTGCTCTGCGGATTGAACTGTTTGGTAAGTGGTATTCACTAATGGGTGTGTGGTTTTTTTTGCTGGTCTTATCTATTTTTTCGAGGTGTTAGATGATAAGTGATAATGTTTTTAATGCTTCAGATTTCGAGGTTTTTAATCTGCGCTCTATCTTGGGTCTGCCACCTTCAGATCATGCTGTACCCGCGAGCGCGATGACGTTGCGTAGTTTTGCCGTTCAACCATCCTTTTCTGGCAATCGAGTGCCTGATGACTCGAAGGTGATAGAGGGCGAGGTGGTGGAACGACTGCTGCAAAATTTCAACGTGTTTGAAGATCCAGGTTCTCCAGGACGCATTACGGTTGGGAGTTTGGTTGAAGTGCTTTGCGGGTTTAAGCCTGAGGTGTCGGAAAGGAACGTCGAGTTGGTTAAGATGATTTTTCTAATGCCCGGACTTTTGAATAAGCTTTGTAGTGCCCATGGTGTTGATAAAGTAGGTGCTCCCTCATCGGAGGGCAGTATTGATAAGTTTGATTTGGAACGGCTGGATAATTTTCATGCGCCGTTGCGTAATCGCCGACGGGAATTTAATAAGATGTTTAAGTATTAATCTCAGCGACCAGAGCGAATGATCTGTTGCAGTTGGGGGACTTTGTCTGGATCAATTGACTTGTGAAGTACGGACGGTTTTTGCTCGCAAGACGGTCATTCGCCCCATGGATTGATCAGCGCAACGCCGCTGGACTTGAAGTCGCTGACGTTGCGTGTGACCACGGTAAGCCCATGAACCAGAGCGGTTGCGGCAATCGACGAGTCACTCGCAAGCCAGAAACAAAATAGCCCCGCCAGTTTTCGCTGGGCGGGGCTTTTTTGTGTGCGAGGATTTATTGCTCTTCTGCCTTCTTATCCCCATGGGACAGGCTGTACACGTACGCCGCCAGCAAGTGCACTTTGTCATTGCCTTGCAGCAACTCCTGCGCTGGCATCTGACCTTGGCGGCCATAACGAATGGTCTGTTGCAATTGCGCGAAGCTTGAGCCGTAGATGAATGCGCCCGGGTGCGTCAGGTCGGGGGCGCCCATGGCTGGCGTGCCTTTACCGGCCGGGCCGTGGCACGCCACGCAGTTGGCGGCGAAGAGTTTCTCGCCGTTGGCTACATCTGCCTTGGCGCCTTCGGGCAGCTTGCGGCCATCGAGGTTGGTCACCACAAAGCCTGCTACGTCAGCCACGCCTTGCTCGCCGATGACTTCGGCCCAGCCTGGCATTACTGCGTGGCGGCCTTGCATGATGGTTTGCTTGATGGTCTCCGGCTCGCCGCCCCAGCGCCAGTCAGCGTCGGTCAGGTTAGGGAAACCGTAGGCGCCCTTGGCGTCGGAGCCGTGGCACACCGAGCAGTTGGAGGCAAACAGCCGGCCGCCCATCTTCAGGGCTTGCGGGTCCTTGGCCACCTCTTCAATGGGCATCGATGCGAATTTGGCGAAGATCGGCCCGAACTTGGCTTCCGATCTGGCCATTTCCTTTTCCCATTCGTGCACGCCGGTCCAGCCGGTCTGGCCGTTGGCAAAGGCGGTTTGCTTGTCGTTGTCCAGGTAGTTATAGCCCGGCAGCAGGCCCTTCCAGTTACCCAGGCCGGGGTAGAGCACCAGGTAGCCGAGGGCGAAGACGATGGTGCCGACAAACAGCATGAACCACCATTTGGGCAGTGGGTTGTCGTACTCCTCGATGCCATCGAACGAGTGGCCGACGGTCTCGTCCGTCTGCTCGGTGCGCTGGCCCTTGCGGGTCGACAGCAGCAGCCAGGTCAGGGCGAAGATGGTACCCAGACTGAGGACTGTGACGTACAGACTCCAGAACGTAGTCATTCTTTGTTACTCCTAGAAGCTTGCTCGACGTGCTTGATGGCTTCGGGATCATCTGCAAAGGGCAGCATGGTCGCGTCGTCAAACTCCGACTTGCGCCGCGGGCTGAACACCCACAGCGCCAGGCCGACAAAGGCCACCATCACCACAACGGTGCCCAGGCCACGAATCATCCCGATATCCATGTAGGTCACCGTTTGCTTTTGATGATGGTGCCAAGGCCCTGCAGGTAGGCCACCAGTGCGTCCATTTCGGTCTTGCCCTTCACAGCGGCCGCTGCACCGGCGATGTCTTCGTCGGTGTAGGGCACGCCCAGGGTGCGCAAGACTTCCATCTTCTTCGCGGTGTCCTTGCCGTCGAGCTTGTTTTCCACGAGGAACGGGTACGCCGGCATTTTCGACTCCGGCACCACGTTACGCGGGTTGTACAAGTGCGCACGCTGCCAGTCATCGGAGTAACGCCCGCCGACCCGGGCCAGGTCCGGGCCGGTGCGCTTGGAACCCCACAGGAACGGGTGGTCCCACACGCTTTCACCGGCGACCGAATAGTGGCCGTAGCGTTCGGTTTCGGCGCGGAACGGGCGGATCATCTGCGAGTGGCAGCCCACGCAACCGTTGGCGATGTAGACGTCGCGGCCTTCCAGTTCAAGGGCGGTACGCGGCTTCATGCCTTCGACCGGCTTGTTGGTCACGTCCTGGAAAAACAGCGGCACGATCTGGGTCAGGCCGCCGATACTCACGGCGATGACCATGAAGAAGGCCAGCAGGCCGATATTCTTCTCGACTACTTCATGCTTCATCAGTGGGCTCCCACAACGGCGATCTTGGCGGCGGCTTCGGCTTGCGCCGGGTCGGAGGCACGTACGGTGCGCCAGACGTTGTAGGCCATCAACAACATGCCGCTGGCAAAGAATGCACCGCCCAGGGCACGCACGATAAAGCCCGGGTGGCTGGCTTGCAGCGCTTCGACGAAGGAGTAGGTGAGGGTGCCGTCATCATTGATCGCACGCCACATCAGGCCCTGGGTGATGCCGTTGACCCACATCGAAGCGATGTAGAGCACGGTGCCGATGGTCGCCAGCCAGAAGTGCGCATTGATCAGCCCGACGCTGTGCATCTGAGCGCGGCCGAACAGTTTGGGGATCATGTGGTACAGCGCGCCGATGGAGATCATCGCTACCCAGCCCAGTGCGCCGGCATGTACGTGGCCGATGGTCCAGTCGGTGTAGTGGGACAGCGAGTTGACGGTCTTGATCGCCATCATCGGCCCTTCAAAGGTCGACATGCCGTAGAACGCCAGCGACACCACCAGAAAGCGCAGGATCGGGTCGGTGCGCAGCTTATGCCAGGCGCCCGACAGGGTCATCATGCCGTTGATCATGCCGCCCCAGCTTGGTGCCAGCAGGATGATCGACATCGCCATGCCCAGGGACTGTGCCCAATCCGGCAAGGCGGTGTAGTGCAGGTGGTGGGGGCCGGCCCAGATGTACAGGGTGATCAGCGCCCAGAAGTGCACGATGGACAGGCGATAGGAGTAGATCGGGCGCTCGGCCTGCTTGGGCACGAAGTAATACATCATCCCCAGGAAGCCGGTGGTGAGGAAAAAGCCTACGGCGTTGTGGCCGTACCACCATTGAATCATCGCGTCCGTCGCGCCAGAGTAGGCCGAGTAGGACTTGAACAGGCTGACCGGCAAGGACGCGTGGTTGACGATGTGCAGCATCGCCGTGACCAGGATGAACGCCCCGTAGAACCAGTTGCCCACATAAATGTGCTTGGTCTTGCGCTTGACGATGGTGCCGAAGAACACCACCGCGTAGGTCACCCAGACGATGGCGAGCAGAATCGCGATCGGCCATTCCAGCTCGGCGTATTCCTTGGTGGTGGTGTAGCCCAGCGGCAGGCTGATGATGGCGCCGACGATAACCGCCTGCCAGCCCCAGAAAGTGAACGCGGCCAGGCTATCCGAGATCAATCGCGTCTGGCAGGTGCGTTGCACCACGTAGTAGGAGGTGGCAAACAGTGCACAGCCACCGAAGGCGAAGATCACCAGGTTGGTGTGCAGCGGGCGCAAACGACCGAAGGTCGTCCAGGGCAGGTCGAAATTCAATTGCGGCCAGACCAGTTGCGAGGCGATGAACACCCCGAGCCCCATGCCAAGGATCCCCCAGACCACCGTCATGATGGCGAACTGGCGGACTACCTTATAGTTATAAGCAGTCGGACTGATTGCTGTGCTCATTCTAAGGTTCCACGGTTTAGGTTTTTTTATAGGTAAAATCGGTCGCAAGTATGTAGAAAGCGAGGGGCCATTGCAACGCAATGGCTGACCTGTATCAATGCGTTCCACGCCAGATTCTGCGCCCTTTCCATGTTTGGCGTAAGGATTAAATCCGAAATAGAAAGCTGATCAAGTGGACAGGAATTTTAGGGGGCGCAACGGATACCGTCGCCTACGCCAGAATTGCTCCACTGTGGGAACAAGCGTAGACCCGAATGGGAGGGGGGGAAAGTTGGGTGTTGCGAGGGTGCGACACTTGGTCGCGACTTATGCCTGTGGCGAGGGAGCTTGCTCCCGCTGGGCTTCGCAGCGGCCCCAAAATCTTGGGAGCGCTTCGCACTCCAGCGGGAGCAAGCTCCCTCGCCACAGGTAGAGCTTTTACTGCGGTTGGCTGTCTGGAGTTGCACCATCAGCATTATGGGACAGGCTATACACGTACGCCGCCAGCAGATGCACCTTGTCATTACCCTGCAGCACTTCCTGGGCCGGCATCTGGCCCTGGCGACCATGGCGGATGGTCTGCTGCAACTGCGCCAGGCTGGTGCCGTAGATAAATCCGCTTGGTTCGGTCAGGTTCGGCGCGCCCATGGCTTCCACGCCGTGGCCTTGTGGGCCATGGCAAGCCACGCAGGTGGTGCTGAATGCGGCTTGGCCCGCGGCCAGGTCAGCGGTGTTGTCCGCCGGCAAGGGCAGCTTGGCCAGGTCGTGGCGCACATAGGCGGCGACGTTTTTCACCCCGTCCTCGCCCAGCACTTCACCCCAGGCCGGCATGGCCGCGTGGCGACCGGCCATGATGGTAGCCTTGATCGCTTCGGCCGAACCACCCCAGCGCCAGTTGCTGTCTGCCAGATTCGGGAAGCCATAGGCGCCCTTGGCATCCGAGCCGTGGCACACCGCGCAGTTGGAGGCGAACAGGCGACCGCCCATCTTCAACGCTTGTGGGTCCTTGGCGACTTCTTCCACGGGCATCGCCGCGAACTTGGCGAAGATCGGCCCGAACCTGGCGTCGGCCTTGGCCATTTCCTTGTCCCATTCCTTGGTCTGGGTCCAGCCATCTTCATAGCCCGGCAGCACGCCTTTCCAGTTGCCCAGGCCCGGGTAGAGAATCAGGTAGCCGACGGCAAATACCAGCGTGCCGGCGAACAGCATGAACCACCACTGGGGCAGCGGGTTGTCGTACTCCTCGATACCGTCGAAGGCATGGCCCATGGTCTGGTCGACGCTGCCCTTGGTTTCGCCCTTGCGGGTGCCGACCAACAGCCAGGTCAGGCCGATCAGGCTGCCGAGGGTCAATACGCAGATCCATGTACTCCAAAAAGTAGTCATGGCCGAGTGCTCCTTGTTACTGGCTCTGCTTGAGCGTCGGTTGGGGAGGGTTCATCGGCAAACGGCAGCATGGTCGCATCGTCAAACTCCGACTTGCGCCGTGGGCTGAACACCCACAGCGACAGGCCGATAAAGGCGATGGCGACCACCAGCGTGCCGAGGCCGCGGATGGTGCCTGCATCGAATTCAAATCCCATGGCTCACCTCTTGCTCTTGATGGCAGTGCCGAGCACTTGCAAGTAGGAAACCAGCGCGTCCATCTCGGTCTTGCCCTTGAGGCTGGCGACCGCGCCGTTGATGTCGTCGTCGGTGTACGGCACGCCGAGGGTGCGCATCACTTTCAATTTGGTCTCGGTGTGGCTGCTGTCGACGGCGGCGGTGACCAACCACGGATAGGCCGGCATTTTCGACTCCGGCACCACGTTGCGCGGGTTGTACAAGTGCGCGCGGTGCCAGTCGTCCGAGTAGCGCGCGCCGACGCGGGCCAGGTCCGGCCCGGTGCGCTTGGAGCCCCACAGAAACGGGTGGTCCCACACGCTTTCGCCGGCCACCGAGTAGTGACCGTAGCGCTCGGTCTCGGCGCGGAACGGGCGGATCATCTGCGAGTGGCACTGCACGCAGCCTTCGCGGATGTAGATGTCGCGGCCCTCCAGCTGCAGCGCGGTGTAGGGCTTCATGCCTTCCACCGGCTTGTTGGTCACGTCCTGGAAGAACAGCGGGACGATCTGGGTCAGGCCGCCGATGCTCACGGCGAGCACCATCAGCAGCATCAGCAGGCCGACGTTTTTTTCAATCGTTTCGTGTTTCATCATCGACTCCTCAGGCCATCTGCGCTGCGGCGCTGATTTCGGCTGGCTGCGCCGAACGCACGGTGCGCCACGTGTTGTAAGCCATCAGCAACATGCCGGTGAGGAAGATCGCACCGCCCACCAGCCGCACGATGAAGCCAGGGTGGCTGGCCACCAGGGTTTCGACGAAGGAGTAGGTCAAGGTGCCGTCTTCGTTGACCGCACGCCACATCAGGCCCTGGGCGATGCCGTTGACCCACATCGAGGCGATGTAGAGCACGGTGCCGATGGTGGCCAGCCAGAAGTGCGCGTTGATCAGGCCGAGGCTGTACATCTGCTCGCGACCGAAGACTTTCGGGATCATGTGGTACAGCGCGCCGATGGAGATCATCGCCACCCAGCCCAGCGCCCCGGCGTGTACGTGGCCGATGGTCCAGTCGGTGTAGTGGGAGAGAGCGTTGACGGTCTTGATCGCCATCATCGGACCTTCGAAGGTCGACATGCCGTAGAAGGCCAGGGACACAACGAGGAAGCGCAGGATCGGGTCGCTGCGCAACTTATGCCAGGCACCCGAGAGGGTCATCATGCCGTTGATCATGCCGCCCCAGCTTGGCGCCAGCAGCACCAGTGACATCACCATGCCCAGGGACTGCGCCCAGTCCGGCAAGGCGGTGTAGTGCAAGTGGTGAGGGCCGGCCCAGATGTACAGGGTGATCAGCGCCCAGAAGTGCACGATCGACAAGCGATAGGAATACACCGGACGCTCGGCCTGCTTGGGTACGAAGTAGTACATCATCCCCAGGAAGCCTGCGGTGAGGAAAAAGCCTACCGCGTTATGCCCATACCACCACTGCACCATGGCATCCGTCGCACCGCCGTACAGCGAGTAGGACTTGGTCAGGCTGACCGGGATTTCCAGGTTGTTGACGATATGCAGGATGGCCACGGTGATGATGAACGCACCGAAGAACCAGTTACCGACGTAGATGTGCTTGGTCTTGCGCTTCATGATCGTGCCGAAGAACACGATGGCATAGGCGACCCAGACGATGGTGATCAGGATATCGATCGGCCATTCCAGCTCGGCGTATTCCTTGGAACTGGTGTAGCCCAGCGGCAGGCTGATTGCGGCCAGCAAAATCACCAGCTGCCAGCCCCAGAAGCAGAACGCGGCCACTTTTGGTGCGAACAGCTGAGTCTGGCAGGTGCGTTGTACCGAGTAGAAGGAGCTGGCGAACAGCGCGCAGCCACCGAAGGCGAAAATCACCGCATTGGTGTGCAACGGGCGCAGGCGGCCGAAGCTGGTCCAGGGTAAATCGAAGTTGAGCGCAGGCCAAACCAATTGGGCGGCGAGAAAAACCCCGAGCCCCATGCCGACGATGCCCCACACCACCGTCATAATGGCGAATTGGCGGACCACCTTGTAGTTATAGGCGGTACTTAAAGTAGTGTTCATGGTTCCCCATCCACGGTTCAACCCAAGCAAGTGCGGCACTTGGGCTGGAGTTATAGGCAGACTAAAAAGCGAGGCAAGCATGGGCAAAGAGCACAAGGCCAGTATTGACGGGGATCAATGGGCGCAGTGTGTGCGCGAACGCGGCTGGCTGTGGGATGTCGCCACGGGCACGGCTTCGGGCGAGCCGGTCACTCTGATCCTGGCCCACGGCGCCGGGGCACCGATGGACTCGGCGTTCATGAACGACATGGCGGCACGCCTTGCCGGGCATGGCGTGAACGTGGTGCGCTTCGAGTTCCCGTACATGGCCCAGCGCCGTATGGATGGCGGCAAGCGCCCGCCGAATCCGGCGCCGAAACTGCTGGAGTGCTGGCGCGAGGTGTATGGCGAGGTGCGACGTCATGTCGCTGGGAAACTGGCAGTTGGCGGCAAGTCCATGGGTGGGCGGATGGCCAGTTTACTGGCCGATGAACTGGGCGCCGATGGGTTGGTGTGCCTGGGCTATCCGTTCTATGCGGTGGGCAAGCCAGAGAAACCCCGGGTGGAGCACTTGGCTGCGATTACGACGCCAACGTTGATTGTGCAGGGCGAGCGTGATGCCTTGGGCAATCGGGCAGCGGTGCAGGATTATGAGTTGTCAGAGAGTATTGAAGTGATGTGGTTGGTGGCGGGCGATCATGACTTGAAGCCGTTGAAGGCTTCGGGGTTCAGCCATGAGCAGCACTTGGAGGCGGCGGCGGTGCAGGTGGCTGAGTTTCTCAGGGCCTGTTAGGGCCCTATCGGGGGCAAGCCAGCTCCCACATTGGACTGGGTTCACCTATTTCTATCGGTGAATACCGTCCAGTGTGGGAGCTGGCTTGCCTGCGATAGCGGTTTATCGGTTAAAACGCTCCACCAGCGAGTACTGGGTATTGGCGGTATGCGTCAACTCCTCACTCAACTGCGCCGAGTTCATCGCCTGCTCTGAAGTCTGATCTGCCAACAGCGCGATGGTGCTGATATTGCGGCTGATCTCCTCGGCCACGGCGCTTTGCTCTTCGGTAGCAGCGGCAATCTGGGTGGTCATGTCGGTGATATTGGCCACCGCCTCACTGATGCCCACCAACGCCTGATCCGCTTCCATCACCCGCGCTACACCCTCTTCAGCCTGGCGATGCCCGGCGTCCATGGTTTGCACAGCCGCAGCCGCCGTGTGTTGCAGCTTGGCGATCAGGGTATGGATCTGCCCGGTGGATTCGGCCGTACGCTGCGCCAGTTGGCGCACTTCATCGGCGACCACCGCAAATCCACGGCCCATCTCACCGGCACGCGCGGCTTCGATAGCGGCATTGAGCGCCAGCAGGTTGGTCTGGTCGGCGATGCCTTTGATCACATCGACCACGCCGCCGATTTCATCGCTGTCCTTGGCCAGTTGGGTGACGGTCACGCCCGTCTCGCCCACGGCCACCGACAGTCGCTGGATCGCCTCGCGGGTTTCCCCGGCGATATCTCGGCCGCGACCGGTCAGGCGGTTGGCTTCCTGGGTGGCATCGGCGGTGCGCTGCACATGGCTGGCGACTTCCTGGGTGGTCGCGGCCATCTGGTTGACGGCGGTGGCCACCTGTTCGGTTTCCACGCGCTGACGTTCCAGGCCGCTGGAGCTGCTGTGCGCCAGGGTGTTGGACTGCGCCGCTTGGTCGTTGAGGTGCTCGGCGGTGTCCTGCAGACGGGTCAGGCAGGTCTTCAGGCGCGCTTCCTGGCTGAGGATCGACATTTCCAGTCGGGCCTGGGCGCCACGGCTGTCGGTGTACATCTGCGCGATCAACGGATCGGAGGTGGTCTGCTCGGCCAGGCGCAGCAAGCGCTTGAGGCCGCGCTGCTGCCAGCTCAGGCCCAGCAGGCCCAACGGCACCGATAGCGCCGCAGCCAGGGCAAAGCCCCACTGGGAGGTCAGGGTGGCGCCGATCATGAAGCTCAGTTGGCTGACCAGGATAAACGGCAGCCAGTCCTGTAGCACCGGCAGCCATTTGTCGCGCTGGGGGATGGCCGACTTGCCCTGGTTGATGCGTTGATAGAGCGCCTCGGCCCGGCGGATCTGCTCGGCGGTGGGCTTGATGCGCACCGATTCGTAGCCGATCACCTGGTTGCCGTCGAACACCGGAGTCACATAGGCGTTAACCCAGTAATGGTCACCGGTCTTGCAGCGATTCTTGACAATGCCCATCCATGGCAAGCCTTGTTTGAGCGTGGACCACATGTGCGCGAACACGGCCGAGGGCACATCCGGGTGGCGCACCAGGTTGTGCGGGGCACGGATCAGTTCGTCGCGGGTGAACCCACTGATTTCGACAAACGCGTCGTTGCAGTAGGTAATGACACCCTTGGCATCTGTGGTGGAGATCAACCGTTGCTGAGCGGGGAAGGTACGTTCGCGCTGGGTAACGGGTTGGTTATTACGCATGATTGTTCAATCCGCAAGGCTTTCAGGGGGTATCGGCCATGGCGGGCATTTATTTAACTTATTTTTGCAACAATCCTGGGAGCAGTGGGCTGGCTGTGGTGAGGGAGCAAGCTCCCTCGCCACAACAACTCGCTCCTACAGCAAGAAAGGCTCAGCCGGCCAGCATCGGGTAGGTGAACAGCCCGAAGTGCAGCAGATTCAAGCCAAAGTGCGTGGCAATCGCTGCGCCGAGCCCGCCAAAGCGATACGCCAGGCCGTAACCGACCCCGGCAATACTCGCCAGCATTACCCATTGCCAACCCGCACCAAAATGCGCCAGGCCGAATAACAGCGAAGCCAGCAGCAGCGCGAGGTTCTCGCCGTAGGGCAGGTGTTTGAAGCGCTGGCTCAGGCCGCCCTGAACATAGCCACGAAACAGCGCTTCTTCCACCAGCGTCACCAGCAGCAGGTTATTGAGTACCCACAGCCATGCCTGGTCCGGCCATTTGGGGGCCCAACTGATCATCCCCATCAGGGCCGCGCCACCCAGGGCAGCGATGGCGGTCAGGGTCAGTGCCAAAGCGGTGACGCAGATCGACAGGCGCAATGAGCGTCGCGCCACAATCCATGGGCACGCCAGCAACAGCCAGAAGCCGATCAGGGGTTTGTCCTGGTTCAGGTACATCGAGAAGGGCACTGAGTCCGGGGTAAAACGCTGGGGTGCAATACCTCGGCCATTGTAGAAACCCGGCAGCCAGTGCATCGCTAGCCCCAGGGCCAGGACGATAAACAAGCCGTGGCCCAGGTAGCGTGCCCAAGGAGTGCGTTGCTGGCGTACGGCGTAGCTGGCCACCAGCAACAGCGCCACTGACACCGCCGCCAGTATGCCCAGTTGGCCGTAGATCAAGGCCGTGACATAGCCAATGCAAAGTAGTGTGAGGTACAGCCAGGGCAGAGCAATCATGTGAAATCCTTAACAAAAACCGGGCGGCATTATAGCGAGAGGTCTGGTTCGGGGGCATGAAAACGCCTCTACGTACAAGGTAAGGGGGAAAGGATTGCAAAGTATGTTTGCGGCTGGTTATAGTCGTCGCGTCTTTCTCCCTTCAAAAAGATCAGCACATGCCAGCTTCCCAGCGCATAGCGGTAGTCGATTCAGCGGTCAACGCTGTGGTCGTGCCGTGCGGCGCAAAGCAGCCTGCGCAGATCAGTCACTACCCCCCACCTGTCAGTAGCACGCCGGTGTATGCAGTCGTATCACCGCCGGGCGTTGGCATTTCGGGCTGATCAGCTGTTTGCTGTTCCCCTGTGCCTGCCTGAAAAAAACCTACTGAAATTCAGTCCTTACTGAATCGGCTTTTTTGCCTGATAACAGGTGGTAACTCATGTCTGTTCTTTCGAAACAATCCGTGGCCGCGGCGGCCTCGACGAGCTTGTTTGTCTTGCTGTGGAGCAGCGGGGCGATCTTCTCCAAGTTGGGCCTGGCCCATGCTTCGCCCTTTGCCTTTCTGCTGATCCGCTTTGCCATCGCCCTAGTGGGGTTGGTGGTGCTGGTGCCGATCCTCAAGTTGAAGCTGCCACGTCCCGGCAAGCCCATGCTGTATGCGGCGGCGACGGGCCTGGTGTTGTTGGGGGCCTACCAGATTTTCTATCTGCTGGCCCTGGACCTCAAAGTCACCCCCGGGGTGATGGCGACCATCATGGGCGTCCAGCCGATCCTCACCGTGGTGCTGATGGAGCGTCAGCGCTCGTTACGCCGGCTGTTCGGCCTGGGGTTGGGCCTGGCCGGGTTGATCATGGTGGTGTACCAGGGCATCGGGCTGGCGGGCATGTCCCTGGCCGGGATGCTGTTCGGGCTGCTGGCGCTGGCGAGCATGACGTTTGGCTCGATCATGCAAAAGCGCATCACCGACAACCCCTTGGGCACGTTGCCGTTGCAATACCTGGCCGGGATGCTGTTGTGTGCGGTGTTCGTTCCCTTCCAGCCGTTCCACTTTGAACACAGCGCGGGCTTTTACCTGCCAGTGTTGTGGATGGGGCTGGTGGTGTCAGTGCTGGCGACGCTGTTGCTGTATCGCCTGATTGCCCGGGGCAACCTAGTGAATGTCACCAGCCTGTTCTACCTGGTGCCGGCGGTGACCGCGGTGATGGACTACCTGATCTTCGGCAACCGCCTGGCGCTGTTGAGCCTGTTGGGCATGGCGTTGATCATCGTCGGTTTGGTGTTTGTATTCCGTAAAAACTAAAACCTATCCCTGTAGGAGCAAGCTTGCTGTGGCGAGCAAGCTTGCTTGCGCTGGGGGGGCGAAGCACCCCCAGGAGCAGGGGGGCGCTCCTATAGTTTTTGCGGGCGCAGCACCAACCACAACGCCCCGGCAATCAGCACCCCGCCATACAGGTGAGCCATGGACAGCGGCTCATCCAGCAGCAACGCCCCCCACAGCACGCCGAACGGCGGAATCATAAAGGTCACGGTCATCGACTTGACCGGGCCAATGGATGACAGCAGGCGGAAGTACAAAATGTAGGCGAACGCCGTACACACCAGCCCCAGGCCCAGCAGCGACGCCCACACCTGCCAGCCGCCCCAACTTGCCGGTGGATGGCTGATGGCGCTGTAGGCAAAGAGCGGCAATAGAAACAAGGTAGCGCCGAGCATACTGCCCAAGGCCGACAGGCGACTGTCCAGCCCGCCGCGCTGATCCAGCCAGCGTCGTGCCAGGAAACCGGCAAAACCGTAGCAGGTGGTCGCCAGCAGGCACGCCAACGCGCCCATCAACAATTGCAAATCAAAGGCCACTGGCCCCGCACGCGTGAGCACGGCGACGCCAAACAGCCCCAAGGCAACGCCCGCTATTTTCGACGGTGTCAGGCGCTCGCTGAAAAACAACCCGCCAATCAGCACGCCCATCAGCGGCGTGGTGGCGTTGAAAATCGCCGAATAACCCGCCGGCAGTACTTGCGCTGCCACTGAATACATGGTCGCCGGAATTCCGGAGTTGATCACCCCCAACAGCAAAACGGTCTTGAACTTGCCCTGGAAATCCCAGCTCACGCGCAGCATCGCCAGGATCACCAGCAACCCGGCGGCGGCAATCGACACGCGGAAAAACGCAGTCGGCACTGTGCCGATTTCCGGCGCAATGATGCGCATGAACAGGAAACTCGCGCCCCAGATGGCAGCCAGTCCCAGCAAGTAGAGGGTGTCAACAGGTCTCACGGAAAACTCCTACGCCAATCAGGCGGGGAGTGTTGCCCAGTGCTCAGGCCGACACAATCGCTAACTACGACGGCCCCTTAAAAATCCTCCTTCTCCTGCCAGCGTCCACTGGCTAAGCTCTGAGCTTCCCGCTACCCGTTCGAGGTTTCCCGCATGTCGCAGCCCGCCCTCGCTATCGCCCGGATGATCCTCGACGGTTTCGACGATTACCGTGAGCACTTTCGCCAGATCACCGATGGGGCCCGCGAGCGTTTCGAGAAGGCCCAGTGGCAGCAAGGGCAGGCGGCGTCTGCGGCACGCATCAACCTGTATGAAGAGAAAGTTGCCGAGGTCACTGCCCGCCTGTGCGCCGGTTTCGAAGCGGGTGCGCTGCAGGACATCGAGCTGTGGCCCTTGGTGAAAAGCGCGTATATCGGCCTGATCGACCTGCGCTTTGACGATGAGTTGTCCGAGACCTGGTACAACTCGATCTTCTGCGGCCTGTTCAGCCATGACCTGATCAGCGACGGCTGCATGTTCATCCACACCACCCGGCCGAGCCTGCGCCGGGCGCGGGCGGCGCAAACCCGGGTCTACACGCCGGCCGGTAAAATATCAGACATGCTGGCGCAGATTTTCTCTGACTACAGCTTCAGCGAGCCTTACGCCGACCTTCCTGCCGACCTGCGTCGCCTCGAAGCCCAGCTGCGGGAAAACCTGCCGGATTGGGTGTGCAAGGACCCGGACCTCAAGGTCGAGCTGTTTTCCTCCGTGCTCTACCGCAACAAAGGCGCCTATCTCGTAGGGCGCATTTATACCCGCGACGAACAGTGGCCGTTGGTCATCCCGTTGCTGCACCGCGAAGGGCGCGGCATCCAGATCGATGCGTTGATCACCGACGAAGCCGACGTGTCGATCATCTTTTCGTTCACCCGCTCCTATTTCATGGTCGACGTACCGGTGCCTGCCGAATTCATCGGTTTTCTCAAGCGCATCCTGCCGGGCAAGCACATTGCCGAGCTGTACACCTCCATTGGTTTCTACAAGCACGGCAAGTCCGAATTCTACCGCGCACTCATCAACCACCTGGCCACCACCGACGATCAGTTCATCATGGCCCCCGGCGTGCGCGGCATGGTCATGAGCGTGTTCACGCTGCCGGGCTTCAACACCGTGTTCAAGATCATCAAGGACCGTTTTTCACCGTCGAAAAACGTCAACCGCGCCACGGTGATCGAGAAGTACCGGCTGGTTAAGAGTGTCGACCGGGTAGGGCGCATGGCTGACACCCAGGAATTCGCCGACTTTCGTTTCCCCTTGAGCAAGTTCGAGCCCGAGTGCCTGGCCGAGCTGCTGGAAGTCGCGGCCGGCACGGTCGAAGTGGAAGGCGACAGCGTGCTGATCCGCCACTGCTGGACCGAGCGGCGCATGACCCCGCTCAACCTCTACCTCGACAACGCCAACCCCGCCCAGGTGCGCGAAGCCCTGGAAGACTACGGCCTGGCAATCAAGCAACTGGCGGCGGCGAATATCTTCCCTGGCGACATGCTGCTGAAAAACTTCGGCGTCACCCGTCATGGCCGCGTGGTGTTCTACGACTACGATGAAATCTGCTTTCTGACCGAAGCCAACTTCCGCCATATTCCCGCACCGCGCACCCCCGAGGACGAAATGGCCTCAGAGCCCTGGTACTCCATCGGCCCGCTGGACGTATTCCCCGAAGAGTTCCCGCCGTTCCTGTTTGCCGACGCCGGCCAGCGCAAGTTGTTCGACGAGCTGCATGGCGAGCTGTACAACGCCGATTACTGGAAGGGCCTGCAGGACGCGATTCGCGCCGGCAAGGTTATCGACGTATTCCCCTATCGCCGAAAAGACCCGCTATAACGCTTTCTCTTGTGGGAGGGGGCTTGCTCCCGATGACGGTGAATCAGTCAACACCTTCATTGGCTGACCCACCTTCATCGGGAGCAAGCCCCCTCCCACATGTTTGACCTGCCAGATAAGTCGATTTTCTGCCACACTTGCCGGCCGCGCATAACATAGATGACCGTCGAAGTAGCTGATGACTGACCAAGCACCCACCATCGACCAACTGCTCAAAACCCTCGATCACGCCATGCTCGCCGACCGCCACCGCTTGCGCCGGCAGTTGCTTGAGCTGCGCAAGAAACCCGATGAGGACAAGCTGGCGCAGTGGGTGGCGCGGATGCAGGCATCCTGTGCCCAGGTCACGGCGCGGCGCGCCAGCCTGCCGGTGATTCGCTACGACGACAGCCTGCCGATTGCCGCCAAGCGCGATGAGATCAAG
Source organism: Pseudomonas sp. P867 (assembly GCF_019891455.1). Classification (NCBI taxonomy): domain Bacteria; kingdom Pseudomonadati; phylum Pseudomonadota; class Gammaproteobacteria; order Pseudomonadales; family Pseudomonadaceae; genus Pseudomonas; species Pseudomonas sp. P867. The sequence continues at coordinate 145,016 of NZ_JAFLXB010000005.1, forward strand.
GACGCGCTGCTCAAACACCAGGTGTTGATCATTGCCGGCGAGACCGGCTCGGGCAAGACCACCCAGTTGCCGAAAATCTGCCTGGAAATCGGCCGCGGCCAGTACGGCCTGATCGGCCACACCCAGCCGCGCCGGATCGCAGCGCGCAGCGTCGCCAGCCGTGTCGCTGAAGAGCTGGCCACGCCATTGGGCGCCTTGGTCGGCTATCAGGTGCGTTTCGAAGACCAGAGTGATTCCAACACCCTGATCAAACTGATGACCGACGGCATCCTGCTGGCCGAAACCCAGAACGACCGTTATCTGGAACGCTACGACACGATCATCGTCGACGAAGCCCATGAACGCAGCCTGAACATCGACTTCCTGCTCGGCTACCTCAAGACCCTGCTGCCGCGTCGCCCTGACCTGAAAGTCATCATCACCTCGGCGACCATCGACCTGGAGCGCTTTTCCAAGCACTTCGACGATGCGCCGATTGTCGAGGTCTCGGGCCGTACTTTCCCGGTGGACACCTGGTATCGCCCATTGACCCTGGAGCAGGACGAAGAGGGCAACCGCGTCGAGGATGACTTGACCGTCGACCAGGCGATCCTCGCCACCCTCGATGAAATCGCCGCCTATGAGCGCAGCGAGCGACGCAACCCCGGCGATGTGCTGGTGTTTCTGCCCGGAGAGCGCGAGATTCGTGATGCCGCCGACATGCTGCGCAAGGCCCAGCTCAAGCACACCGAGATTTTGCCGTTGTACGCACGGCTGTCACCGGCCGAGCAACAGCGCATTTTCCAATCCCACCCAGGCCGGCGCGTGGTACTGGCGACCAACGTTGCGGAAACCTCGCTGACGGTGCCGGGCATTCGCTATGTGATCGACAGCGGCACGGCGCGCATCAGCCGCTACAGCTACCGCGCCAAGGTGCAGCGCCTGCCGATCGAGGCGATCTCCCAGGCCAGCGCCAACCAGCGTAAAGGCCGTTGCGGCCGGGTTGAGCCGGGCATTTGCGTGCGCCTGTACAGCGAAGAAGATTTTATCGGGCGCCCGGAATTCACCGACCCGGAAATCCTGCGTACCAACCTCGCCGCCGTGATCCTGCAGATGCTGCACCTGCGCCTGGGCGAAATCACCGATTTCCCGTTTATCGAACCGCCAGATGGCAAGGCGATCAGCGACGGTTTCAACCTGCTGCAGGAACTCTCGGCGGTGGACCGTAACAGCCAACTCACGCCGTTGGGCCGCCAGCTTGCACGCTTGCCGGTGGACCCGCGCATGGGCCGCATGTTGCTCGAAGCGGCCAAGCTGGGCAGCTTGCAGGAAGTGCTGATCGTGGCCAGCGCCATGTCTATCCAGGACCCGCGCGAGCGCCCACCGGAGCGTCAACAGGCCGCCGACCAGGCCCACGCTCAGTGGAAGGATCCGGATTCGGACTTCGCCGGGCTGGTCAACCTGTGGCGTGGCTTTGAAGAGCAGCGCCAGGAACTGACCGCCAGCCCGCTGCGCAACTGGTGTCGCAAGAACTTCCTCAACTACCTGCGCCTGCGCGAGTGGCGCGACTCCCATCGCCAGTTGAGCCTGATCTGCCGCGACATGCAGCTGAACATCAATAAAGAGCCGGCGGACTTCCCCAAACTGCACAAGGCGGTGCTGTCCGGCCTGCTCAGCCAGATCGGCCAGAAGACCGAAGACGGCGATTACCTCGGTGCGCGGCAGCGGCGTTTCTGGATCCATCCCTCGTCCGGCATCGGCAAGAAGCGCCCGCAATGGCTGATGACCGCCGAACTGGTGGAAACCACCAAGCTCTATGCGCGCATGGTGGCGAAGATCGACGCCGACTGGATCGAGCCGCTGGCCGGGCACCTGATCAAGAAAAACCACTTCGAACCCCATTGGGAGAAGAAGCGCGGCCAGGTGGTGGCGTTTGAGCAGATCACCCTCTTCGGGCTGATTGTGGTCGGGCGTCGGCCGGTGCATTACGGGCCGATTGACCCGGTGGTGTCTCGCGAGTTGTTTATTCGTGAGGGCCTGGTGCGCGGTGAGATTCAATCCCGTGCCAAGTGCCTGGCGGCCAACCAGCTATTGCTGGAGCAGCTCGACGAACTGGAGGCAAAGGCACGCCGCCGCGACATCCTCGCCGACGAAGAAACCCTCTACGCGTTCTACGATGCGCGCCTGCCAGCGGAGATTCACCAGACCGCCACGTTCGACAGCTGGTACAAGGTCAACAGCCAGAAAGACCCGCAACTGCTGATCATGCGCGAAGAAGATGTGCTGGCCCGCGAGGCCAGTGAGGTTACCGCTGCGCATTATCCGGACACCTTGCACCTGGGTGACCTGGCGTTGGCCTTGAGCTACCACTTCGAACCCAACCACCCTCGCGATGGCGTCACCCTGCGTGTACCTGCGCCGTTGCTGCCGGCGTTGCCGGCCGAGCGCCTGGAGTGGCTGGTGCCGGGCGTGATCGAAGCCAAATGCATCGCGTTGGTACGCAACCTGCCCAAGGCATTGCGCAAGAACTTCGTGCCGGTGCCGGACTTCGTCAAGGCGGCGCTGCAACGCATCGAATTCGGCCAGGGCTCGCTGCCCCAGGCGCTGGGGCGCGAGTTGCTGCGCATGACCGGTGCGCGGGTCAGCGATGAAGCCTGGGCTGAAGCGGCGCAGCAGGTAGAAAGCCACCTGAAGATGAACCTGGAAGTGGTCGACGGCCAAGGCAAGTTCCTTGGCGAAGGTCGCGACCTGGCCGAACTGACCGCACGTTTTGCAGAGGCCAGCCAGGCCGCGTTGGCCGTACCGCAAACCGCGAAAAGCCAACAGCCGGTAGAAGCCAAGGTGTTCGCGGCGGTGGCTGAAAAGACCCAGCAAAACATCGCCGGCCTGTCGATGACGGTGTACCCGGCGCTGGTGGAAGAGAACGGCACGGTCAAGGAAGGGCGTTTCTCCACCGCCGCCGAAGCCGAGTTCCAGCATCGCCGCGCGTTGCAGCGCCTGCTGATGCAACAACTGGCGGAACCGGCGAAATTCCTGCGCGGCAAATTGCCGGGCCTGACCGAGCTGGGCTTGATGTACCGCGAACTGGGGCGTATCGACGCGTTGGTGGAAGACATTCTGCTGGCCAGCCTCGACACCTGTGTACTTGAGGGCGAAGAAAGCCTGCCGCGTGATGGCGCGGGCCTGGCTGCCCTGGCCGAGCGCAAGCGTGGCGGTTGGACCGAACACGCCGAGCGCCTGGCACGCCTGACCCTGGAGGTGCTGAAACTCTGGCACGGTCTGCAAAAGCGCTTCAAAGGCAAGATCGACCTGGCCCAGGCGGTGGCCTTGAATGATATCAAGCAGCAACTGAGCAACCTGGTGTACCCAGGTTTTGTGCGCGAAACCCCGGCGCAATGGTTCAAGGAGCTGCCGCGCTATCTCAAGGCTATTGAACTGCGCCTGGAAAAACTGCCGAGCCAGGTGCAAAAGGACCGCGTGTGGAGCAGCGAATTGGGCGGCCTGTGGGCTCAATACCAGAACCGCTTAAACAAACACGCCCAGGAAGGCAAGCGTGACCCACAGTTGGAGCTTTACCGCTGGTGGCTGGAGGAATACCGGGTGTCGTTGTTTGCCCAGCAGTTGGGCACCAAGGTACCGATTTCCGATAAACGCTTGAGCAAGCAGTGGAGCCAGGTAGAGCCCTGAACCTTTCCCGGTTTCCCGATCCGGGCAGGGCCAAATGTGGGAGGGAGCAAGTCGAATCGTCGCACCGCCCCTCCCACATTCAAGGTGTTTGTCTGGCCTATAGCGCCAAATCTCCAGGGTTGTGGCAAACTTCGCGGTTACAAGATTGAATAAAGCGTCGCCAGTTTGATGCCTGCTGGACGGAATCAAACGACTTTAAGTTTGGTACGACGGTACCAATATCTTCTGCCTGACAGATTTAGAGGAACGACCGTGCATAACGTCGTCATCAGCGGCACTGGCCTGTACACCCCGGCCAACAGCATCTCCAACGAAGAGCTGGTGCAGTCTTTCAATGCCTATGTGCAACAGTTCAACGCAGACAACGCCGCCGCCATCGAGCGTGGCGAGGTGCAGGCGCTGACGGAGTCGAGCGCGGCATTCATCGAAAAGGCATCCGGCATCAAGAGCCGTTTTGTGATGGACAAGGACGGCATCCTCGATCCGCAGCGCATGGCGCCACGCCTGCCCGAGCGTAGCAACGACGAATGGTCGGTGCTCTGCCAGATGGCGGTCGGTGCCGCCGAACAAGCCCTGCAACGCGCCGGCAAGACCGCCGCCGACATTGATGGCGTGATCGTTGCCTGTTCCAACCTGCAACGTGCCTACCCGGCGATTGCCATTGAAGTCCAGGAAGCCTTGGGTATCCAGGGCTTCGGTTTTGACATGAACGTGGCGTGTTCTTCGGCCACCTTCGGCATCCAGAACGCGGCCAACAGCATCCAGTTGGGCCAGGCCCGGGCGATCCTGATGGTCAACCCGGAAGTCTGCACCGGCCACCTGAACTTCCGCGATCGCGACAGCCACTTCATCTTCGGTGACGCCGCCACTGCGGTGATCCTGGAACGCGCTGACCTGGCGACGTCCGAGCACCAGTTCGATGTGGTGAGTACAAAGCTGCTGACCAAGTTCTCCAACAACATCCGCAACAATTTCGGCTTCCTCAATCGCACGGCGGAAGAAGGTGTCGGTGCCCCCGACAAGCTGTTCGTGCAGGAAGGCCGCAAGGTGTTTCGCGATGTCTGCCCGATGGTGGCCGAATTGATCGGCGCGCACCTGGCGGAAAATCAGTTGAGTGTGACCGATGTGAAGCGCTTCTGGCTGCACCAGGCCAACCTGAGCATGAACCACCTGATCGTGAAAAAGCTGCTGGGGCGCGACGCGTCGGTGGAAGAAGCGCCAGTGATCCTCGATACTTACGCCAATACCAGCTCGGCCGGCTCGGTGATTGCGTTTCACACTTACCAGGATGACTTGCCCAAGGGCTCGGTTGCCGTACTCAGCTCCTTTGGCGCCGGGTATTCGATTGGCAGTGTGATCCTGCGCAAACGCTGATTGTGTGGGGGCTGGCTTGCGTGCGATGGCATCACTGTGGTGTGACTGATACACCGAGGTGTCTGCATCGCAGGCAAGCCAGCTCCCACAGGACCGGGTGTGCACTTTTAAATAGAGGTTTGAATGGCAGCAGCGGACGACGCGCACCTGCTTGAACGCCTGCTCAAGGGTGAGCAGCGGGCCTACAAGGAATTGGTCACCACTTACCAGAGCGCAATGCGGGCGGTGGCCTACGCCATCGTCGGTCAGCGCCACGCCGACGAAATCGTGCAAGACGCCTGGGTTTCGGTCGTACGCAACCTGGCCAGATTCGAAGGGCGATCGAGCCTCAAGACATGGTTATTGACCATTACCGCCAACGCCGCCAAGGGACGTTACAAGCAGAATCGTCGGGAAGTGCTGCTCGACGATTTGCCTTCGCCCCACGGCACCATTGGTGATGATCGCTTCAGCCCGGATGATGGCCATTGGGCCGTCGCCCCGTATGCCTGGCACCAGGACACCCCTGAAGCGCTGCTGACCGAAGATGAACTGCGCAAATGCCTGGAGCATACGATTCTGAGTTTGTCCGAACTGCAAAGCAGCGTGCTGGTGTTGCGTGAACGCCAGGGTCTGGAACTGGAGGAAATCTGTAATCTTCTGAGCCTTTCGCTCTCCAACGTTCGTGTGCTCCTGCATCGAGCACGGCTTAAAGTCTTTGCTACGGTGGAGCATTTTGAGGAGACGGGCGAATGTTGACCTGTAAAGAGCAAGTAGCGCGCTCCAGTGACTATCTGGATGCTCAATTGACCTTCCGTGAACGTCTGATGGTGCGTCATCACTTGATGTTCTGCCCGAACTGCCGACGATTTATCCGGCAGATGCGCCTGTTGCAGGCGACGCTCAAGCGTATGCCGCAGGAGCCGGTGGACGGTGCTGATGCGCTGGCTGAACAGATGGCAGCCGAGCGCCGTAAGGATATGTAAGAGCGAGCTCACCAAGCTCGCTCCTACAGTAACGGTTAGAACTTGGCTTCAGCATCCAGCTGCAGGGTGTTGGTGTTGGCATCCCGCTGGGTACGGCTGGCGTAGTCCGCCTTGGTCAGGAAGTAGGTGGCGCCCAGGGCGAAGTTCTTGTCGATGTCGTAGCTGACCTTCATCTTGTGGCCGCGCGAACCGGTGGTACCGTTGGCGAAGTCCGAATCGGTGAACGCGCCTACGACGGCATTACGCTGAACATCGCGGTAGTTGTAGTCCAGGTTGAAACCGAACACCTTGGACTTGGCACCCAGCAACCACGCGGTGTCCTGGTCGGTCACGGCATCGTTGTTTTTCACGTATTGGCCGTAGAACGACAGTGGCACTGCCAAGCCGCCGATGTCTGCCTGGGCAAAGCCTTCGTACAGGCGGAACTCGTTGTTGGCTGAGTTGCCGTTGACCGCCAACGCGCAAGGCGTGGTGGTGGTTGTGCAGCGGCTGTCCTCGTCATTTTTGTAGGCGTAGACGCTGCCGCCCAGGGTCATTTTCAGGTTGTCGGTGACCGAGAAACGCGTACCCAACTGGCCGGACGTCAGGCGCAGGTCGTGGCGGAACTGCACGCCGTCGCCGTCGACGTTGTCCTTGAGGTTGTAGTTACCCAGGCTGCCGAACAGTTCGGCGCTGCTGCCCAGTGGGTATTTGTAGGTGACGGCCAGGCCTTCAGGGTTGATATCGCTATCCCAGATCACGTCGCCCATGTTTACCCAAGGCTGAAGCATCTTGCCGCCGATCACGTGCAGGTTCTTGATCTGGTCCGGGTGGTAGTCGATGTAACCGAGGTCCAGCCAGATCGATTTTTTATCGAAGTAGCCGTCCTGATCCTGGTTGGTAGAACGCGCATCGTCACCACCGCCGGTGGCGATACGGATACCGGTGTCCACCTGCGGGTTGATTTCGGTGTAGGCACCCAGGCGGGCGCGGATACGTTGACGGTCTTTGTCACGCCCACCGTTGTTGGGTTCGCCATCGATCTTGATGGTTTCCTGGCGGAAGCGTACATCACCCTTGAATTGAGTCTTGGCGGCCCAGGCCAGCTTTTGGTCGAAGCTGCTCAGCTCGTTGGTTTTTTTCGCAGTGGCTGCGATCTGCTCGTTGGTCTCTTGCTGAGCTTGGCGTGCGATCTGCTGTTCTTTCTGGTCCTTGGCCAGTTCCGCTTGCAGTTCTGTGTACTGCGACGCGGTGATCTGGCCGTTGGCCTTGAGCATGTCGAGCAATTTAGCGTCGACTGCAGCGCTGGCCGGTACGCTCAGGGCCAGCAACAGGCCGCCACACAGGAGCGCCGCAGTTTTAGTGGAAGCAAGACGCATATCAATCTCCGAAAGTGAGGAGGGATGGCAAACCATCCAGGACACAACCGACCCATGACGGACGGAAAAAATGTCGCCCGGTAGATCCGGACGCTCTAAAAACTGGCGTCAGTATCGCGGCCGTTTATGACGGAGTAGTGGCTAAGTGATTTCATGTAGATGACAGCTTGTAACGGGAAGGAACTAACGCTTGGGCGTTCTGTCGGCGCGTTTTGCAGATGTACGCCAGGCTGCGATAAGCGATACTGCCCAGGCTTTCATGCCGCGAAACAATGAGGATGTCGATGCCACTGCAACGCCTGGACAGCCTGTCCGCAATCGCTGCTCACACTTGGGATGCCCTGGTGCCGCAGGCCCAGCCTTTTGTGCGGCATGGGTTTTTGAGCGCGCTGGAAGACAGCGCCAGCCTGGGCCCGCAAACAGGCTGGCAGCCGGAACATCTGCTGCACTGGGAAGGCCCGCGTTTGGTGGCGGCATTACCCAGTTACCGCAAGTGGCACTCCTATGGCGAGTACGTGTTCGACCATGGCTGGGCCGACGCCTGCGAGCGTGCCGGCATTGATTACTACCCGAAGCTGCTGACAGCCGTGCCGTTCAGTCCGGTCAGCGGGCCGCGTTTATTGGCCGCCAGTGCCGAAGACGGCTTTGAATTACTCAAAAGTTTGCCGGGTTATCTGGAAATCGAAGGGCTCTCCAGCGCCCATATCAATTTCACCGACGCTTTGGCCGACGACGCCTTGGCCCGGCAGCCCGACTGGATGCAACGCCTGGGCTGCCAGTTTCATTGGCAGAACCGTGGCTATCGCGACTTCCAGGACTTCCTTGATGCCTTGAGTTCACGCAAGCGCAAGCAGATGCGCAAAGAGCGTGAACAAGTGGCCGGGCAGGGCATCGAGTTCGAGTGGCTGCAAGGTCATCAATTGAGCGAGGCCCAATGGGATTTTGTTTATGCCTGCTATGCCAACACCTATGCGGTGCGCCGCCAAGCGCCCTATCTGACGCGGGCGTTTTTCAGCCTGTTGGCCGAACGTATGCCCGAGGCGATCCGCGTGGTGCTGGCCAAGCAAGGCCCGCGTCCGGTGGCCATGGCGTTCAGCTTGATCGGTGGCGACAGCTTCTACGGCCGCTACTGGGGCTGCCTGGGGGAGTTCGACCGGCTGCATTTCGAAACCTGTTTCTACCAGGGCATGGACTACGCCATCGCCCACGGCCTGCAACGCTTCGATGCGGGGGCCCAGGGCGAGCACAAATTGATTCGCGGGTTTGAGCCGGTGATCACGCGGTCCTGGCACTACCTGCGCCATCCGGGGCTCAAGAGTGCCGTGCACGACTTTCTTGAACGTGAACGGGTGGGGATTCTGGCGTATGCCGAAGAGGCGAGGGCGGCTTTGCCTTATCGGCAACCTGACAGCAAGTGAAACACCTTGTAGGAGCGAGCTTGCTCGCGAAGAACGCTTAGGCGAAGCGGGCTGCATCTGGAAGCCTGCGTCATCGTTGACGTTTTTCGCGAGCAAGCTCGCTCCTAGAGGGGTTTGGTCAGGCAGGCTTTTCTGCGCCCAACCATCGGTACGTAATGCCACCGATCACCGCGCCCAGGATCGGCGCAAGCCAGAACAGCCACAACTGTTCGAGCGCCCAGCCGCCGACAATCAACGCGGGCCCCGTGCTGCGGGCCGGGTTGACCGAGGTGTTGGTGACCGGGATCGAGATCAGGTGGATCAGCGTCAGCCCCAGGCCAATGGCGATGGGGGCAAAGCCCGCGGGGGCACGGCGGTCGGTAGCGCCCAGGATGATCAGCACGAACATCGCCGTCATCACCAGCTCACAGACCAATCCTGCTGCCATCGAGTAACCACCGGGTGAGTGTTCTCCATAGCCGTTGGAGGCCAGGCCACTCGCCAGTTCAAAGCCGGGTTTGCCGCTGGCAATAAAGTACAGCAGCGCAGCGGCGATGGTGGCACCGATCACCTGAGACACGATGTAGGCTGGCAACTCTCTGGCCGGAAATCTTCCGCCCACTACCAGCCCCACCGAAACGGCCGGGTTGAGGTGACAGCCGCTGATGTGCCCGATGGCAAACGCCATGGTCAGCACTGTGAGCCCGAAGGCCAGGGCCACGCCGAGCAGGCCGATTCCGACATTGGGGAACGCTGCGGCCAGCACCGCACTCCCGCAACCGCCCAACACCAGCCAAAACGTACCCAGCCCTTCCGTTACGGAACGTTTGAACAGTGACATGAACACTTCCTTAGATTGCTCTATCTGATTAACGGTCTGTGAAGCTTCCCTGCCGCCTAAATCAGGGCCCTCCTGGGGCCTGATTGCAGTACAGCAGGATTGTGTCGCAAGACCAGTTCGATAGAGAAAACTGTCAGAATTGTTCGGAATTGCCCGGGCACCTATCCAATGAAATCAGTCTATTCCGACGAATCCACCGGTCTGGTGCTGCCATAACCGCGAATAAAGCCCGCCCTGCGCCAGCAACTCGGCATGGCTGCCGCTTTCGGCAATCTGGCCTTTCTCCAGCACTACCAAGCGGTCCATTCGTGCGATGGTCGACAACCGGTGGGCGATCGCAATCACGGTCTTGCCCTGCATCAGAGTTTCCAGGCTCTCCTGGATTGCCGCTTCCACTTCCGAGTCCAATGCCGAGGTGGCTTCGTCCATGATCAGGATCGGTGCGTCCTTGAGCAGCACGCGGGCGATGGCGATACGTTGACGTTGACCGCCAGAGAGTTTCACCCCGCGCTCACCGACATGGGCGTCCAGCCCGGTGCGGCCCTCGGAATCCGACAACAGCGGGATGAACTCATCGGCGCGAGCCTTGTGCACCGCAGCCCAGAGTTCTTCCTCAGTTGCGTCGGGCTTGCCATACAGCAGGTTGTCACGGATCGAACGGTGCAGAAGCGATGTGTCCTGGGTGATCATGCCGATCTGTGCACGCAGGCTTTCCTGGGCCACTTCGGCGATGTTCTGGCCGTCGATCAGGATGCGGCCGCCTTGCAGGTCGTAGAGGCGCAGCAGCAGGTTGACCAGGGTCGACTTGCCCGCGCCGGACGGGCCGATCAAACCGATCTTTTCCCCGGCCTTGATGTTGAGGTTGAGGCCGCCAATGATCCCGCTCTTCTTGCCGTAGTGGAAATCCACCTGCTCAAAGTGCACTTGGGCATTGGGGACTTTCAGGCGCGGGGCGTTTTCACGGTCGGTCACGGCCAGTGGCTGGGCGATGGTTTTCAGGCCGTCCTGCACGATGCCGATATTTTCGAAGATGCCATTGACCACCCACATGATCCAACCGGACATGTTGACGATGCGGATAACCAAGCCAGTGGCCAAGGCAATCGCACCGACGGAAATCAGCGACTGCGTCCACAACCACAGGGCCAGGCCGGTGGTGGTCACAATCAGCAGGCCGTTCAAGATACAGATCACGGTGTCCATGCTGGTGAGCACACGGGCGGCCAGTTGGGTTTTTTCGGTCTGCTCGATGATCGCTTGCTTGGCGTATTCCTGTTCATTCTGCGTATGGGCGAACAGTTTCAAGGTGGTGATATTGGTATAGCCGTCGACAATTCGGCCCATCAATTTGGAGCGCGCCTCCGAGGAAATCACCGAGCGCTCCTTCACGCGCGGTACGAAGTAACGCAGGGCCAGGCTGTAGCAGATGATCCAGGTGATCAGCGGGATCATCAGCCGCCAATCGGCCTCGGCAAACAGCACCAGGGCACTGATGGCATAGATCGACACGTGCCAGATGGCTTCTGCCGTCGCCACTGCCGAATCACGCAAGGAGTTGCCGGTTTGCATGATCCGCTGGGCGATGCGCCCGGCGAAATCGTTCTGGAAAAAGTTCAGGCTCTGCTTGAGCACGTAGCTGTGGTTCTGCCAGCGAATCAGGCTGGTCATGCCTGGGTTGATGGTCTGGTGCACCAGCAAGTCATGCAGGCCGTTGAAAACCGGGCGCAGCAGCAGGGCGACCACGGCCATCCAGATCAGCTCGGCGCTGTGGATCTGGAAGAAATTCGCCGGTGGTGTGCCCTGGGCCAGGTCGATGATGCGGCTCAGATAGCTGAACAGCGCCACTTCGATAAGTGCACCGACCAGCCCCACCACCAGCAGTGCGGCGAAGCAGGGCCAGACCTGGCGCAGGTAATAGAGATAGAAGGGCAGGACTTTTTCGGGAGGGGCCGCGCTGGGAGCGTCGCGGAAAATATCGATCAGTTGTTCAAAGCGACGATAGAGCATTGGGTTTGACGCCCGCCGGGCGGGCTCTCCTTTCAAATGCGCGCGGTGCCGTGTGGGCACCACGCGAAGCTACCTGCAGACCTCAGTCGATGCGCTTGGCCGACTTGATCAACACAGGATCGATTGGCACGTTCTGCATGCCTTGTTTGGTGGTGGTCTGGGAGTTGACGATGATGTCGACCACATCCATGCCCTTGACCACTTTGGCGAACACGGCGTAACCGGCATCGCGGCCCGGGTCGAGGAAGGCATTGTCGGCTACGTTGATGAAGAACTGGCTGGTGGCCGAGTTCGGGTCATTGGTGCGGGCCATCGACAGCGTGCCGCGCACGTTATGCAGGCCATTGCTGGCTTCGTTCTTGATCGGTGCTTCAGTCGGTTTTTGCGACATCTGCTGGGTGAACCCGCCGCCCTGGACCATGAAGCCCGGGATCACGCGGTGGAAAATCGTGTTGGTGTAGAAACCCTTGTCGACATAGGCGAGGAAGTTCTTGGTGCTGATCGGCGCCTTGACCGGGTCCAGTTCGATTTCAATGTCGCCATTGGTGGTGGAGATCAATACGTGGGGCGCCTTGGCCGGTTCGGCCGCCATCAGGTTGGCAGCGAACAGAACAGAACCGGCAAAGAAGGCGATTTTTTTCAGCATGGGTCAGTGATCCTGGGTAGTGGTTTCGACTGTCTTTAGAAAATCGAGCAAGGTTGCGTTAAAGACTTCGGGTTGATCCAAGGGCGTGGCATGGCGGGAATCTTCGATCACCACCAGTCGCGCATCGGGCAGCAGTTTTACATAGATTTCTTTCTGCGCCACGGGGGTGTAGTCGTGGTCGGCGCTGATGACCAGGGTTGGACAGGTAATTCGCGAAAGTTGTTCCTGCACGCCCCAGCCCACAATCGCGTCGAAGCTGGCGAGATAAGCACGTTTGTCGTTGCTTGCCCAGCGTTCGGCCATCTTGCGGCGCAGGTCGGCCTGGGCAGGTTTGGGAAACAGTCGTTCGCCCAGGGCGTTGCCGATGGTGCGCAGGTTGAGTACGCGGGCCAGGGTCCAGCGTTTGGCCCACTGCCAATAGTCACCTGCGCTGCGCACCTTGACTTCGGGCGCGCTGTTGACGATGCACAGGCTTCTGACTCGCGCGGGGTCGTCCACCGCCAGTTGGAAGGCGATCATGCCGCCCATGGATAAACCCACAACGTGGGCGGGCGGCAGGTCCAGGTGCTCGATCAGGGCGAGCAGGTCGAACGTGAAGCCCTGGATGCTGTAGCGCTCGCGGGGCTTATCGGAGCGGCCATGCCCACGCACGTCGACCACGATCAGGCGATAGTGCCGAGCCAGTACCGGCACTTGCAGCTCCCAATCCTGGCTACTGGAGCCCAGGCCGTGGATCAGGATCAGCGGCGTGCCGTGGCCGTATTCCTCGTAGTGCAGGCTGCAGCCTTCGTGGTCGAACCAGGCCATGGATGAACTCCGTTTCAGGCTTGTCGGGGAGCGGCGAAAGGCGCGTCCAGGGGAGCGGTGTCAAACGTGCGCAGCAGCTCCACGAGAATCTGCGTCGCCGGCCCCAGGGGTTTGTCTTTGTTGGAGTAGAGATAGAACGTCGGGTGACGGCTGCCGCCTTGTTCCAGGGGCAGTTGCTTGAGTACACCTTCGGCCAGTTCGCGCTCGATCATGTGCCGTGGCAGCCAGGCAAAGCCCAGGCCGCTGCCCACGAAGGCGGCGGCGGTAGCCAGGCTGCCGACGGTCCAGCGCTGTTCGGCGCCCAGCCAACCCACGTCGCGCGGTTGCTGGCGGCCGGAGTCGCGGATGACCACCTGCATCTGGCTTTCCAGGTCCTGGAAACTCAGCTCGCGATTCATGCGGTGCAACGCATGTTCGGGGTGGGCCACGGCGATAAATTCCACATCGCTCATTTCGGTGCCCAGGTAACCGGGGATACTGAAACCGCAAATTGCCAGGTCGGCTACGCCTTCGATCAGCAGTTCTTCGACGCCGGACAACACCTCTTCACGCAAGCGCACGCGGCAGCCGCGACTTTGCGGCATAAACGCAGTCAGGGCGCGCACCAGGCGCGCATTGGGATAGGCCGCATCCACTACCAGGCGCACTTCGGCCTCCCATCCCTGTTCCATATGATGGGCAAGGTCCTCAAGTTGACTGGCGTTCTTCACCAACTGCCGGGAGCGACGCAGCAGCACTTCACCGGCCTCGGTCAGCACCGCCTTGCGCCCGTCGATGCGCAGCAGCGGCACGCCGAGTTGATCCTGCATACGAGCCACGGTGTAGCTCACCGAGGATTGCGAACGGTGCAGCGCTTCAGCCGCCTGGGCGAAGCCGCCATGGTCAACCACGGCCTGCAACGTGCGCCATTGATCGAGGGTAACGCGGGGCGCTTTCAACATGAGCTCCTCTTGTCCTAAGCTGGCAGTCCTTATTGGAGACTGCCGAATGAGAAAATTGTGTTGTGTGTTGCTGGCGCTGCTGCCGATGAGCGTATTTGCCTACCCTATCGACGTGACGAAAAAGATCGATGGCGTCAGCATTGATTACACCGCCTCCGACGTGGACGCAGACATCAGCTCGATTCAGCTGAACAACTACGGCACCCAGGATGCTGTGTGTTCGGTAATCTTCACCAACGGCCCGGAATCGCCGCGCCGTCGCACCGTGAGCGTGCCAGCAGGCAAAAGCACCAACACCACGGTCAAGTTCAACCGCTCCATCATCAAGATGCGCATTGCCTTGGACTGCAGCCCCAAATAAAGCGATAGCGGAGCCTTTCTACAGGAGTACTCCGCTTATAAACAAATTTATAGATGGGTTATAGCAGTTTTTTGCGCTTTTTTATCGAATGAGCCCTGGTTAATCTTTTCTCCATCGACTTACAACATTCACCGATGGAGCCTACATAGCCATGTCCAACGTTCTGATCATCGAAAGCAGTGCGCGCCAGCAGGATTCTATCTCTCGCCAGCTCACGCAACAGTTCATCAGCCAATGGCGGGCTGCCCACCCAGCCGATCAGATCACCGTGCGCGACGTGGCACTCAACCCGGTTCCACACCTGGACGCCAACCTCCTTGGCGGCTGGATGAAACCTGAAGATCAGCGTAACGACAGCGAGCAGGTATCCCTGGAGCGTTCCAACGCATTGACCGACGAATTGCTCGCCGCCGATGTGTTGGTAATGGCTGCACCGATGTACAACTTCGCCATCCCCAGCACCCTCAAAGCCTGGCTGGATCACGTCCTGCGCGCCGGCGTAACGTTCAAGTACACCGCCACCGGGCCGCAGGGCTTGCTGACCGGCAAACGTGCCATTGTGCTGACCGCCCGTGGCGGCATTCACACCGGGGCCACCTCGGACCACCAAGAACCCTACCTGCGCCAGGTGATGGCCTTTATCGGCATTCACGACGTGACCTTCATTCACGCCGAAGGGGTGAACCTGAGCAGCGACTTTCAGGAAAAAGGCATCAACCATGCCAAAGCCCTGCTCGCACAGGTGGCGTGATCCGTTAATCGCCAGATAATCGCGAGCTGTTTATATAACGCCACGCCAACCCTTCAAGTACGCGTATCGAACCTCCCTTTGCACTTGTTGCTCCTGAGTGCTCCTGCCCGACTGCCGCTTTAGCGAGGTCGGGTTTTTTTTGCCTTGAGTTTCTTCAAGGCTGGAAAAGCTTTAATGTCGCGCCCATTCGAAACGAGGCGCGCATGGGCTATTTACTGGTTGTCACCCTGATTCAGGCATTTTCCTTCAGCTTGATCGGCGAATACCTCGCCGGTCACGTCGACAGCTACTTCGCAGTGCTGGTGCGCGTGGTGCTGGCCGGGCTGATCTTTATCCCGCTGACGCGCTGGCGCTCGGTGGAGCCTGCGTTCATGCGCGGCATGTTGGTGATCGGTGCATTGCAGTTCGGCGTGACCTACGTATGCCTGTACTTGAGCTTTCGCGTGCTGACGGTGCCGGAAGTGCTGCTGTTCACCATCCTCACACCGCTGCATGTGACCCTGATCGAGGACGCGCTTAATCGGCGCTTCAATCCTTGGGCACTGGTCGCGGCCCTGGTGGCGGTGGGCGGTGCGGCGGTGATTCGTTTCGATCAGATCACCCCGCACTTCCTGATGGGATTCTTGCTGCTGCAATTGGCCAACTTCACCTACGCCGCCGGGCAAGTCATGTACAAGCATCTGGTGGCGCGTTATCCCAGTGACCAACCGCACTTCCGGCGTTTCGGTTATTTCTACCTGGGCGCCTTGCTGGTGGTGTTGCCGGCGTTCCTGCTGTTCGGCAAGGCTGACTTCTTACCGCAAGCGCCGCTGCAATGGGGCGTGCTGGTGTTCCTTGGTTTGGTCAGCACCGCGCTGGGCATGTACTGGTGGAACAAGGGCGCCTGTCTGGTCAATGGCGGTACCCTGGCGGTGATGAACAACCTGCATGTACCGGTGGGGCTGCTGTTGAACTTGCTGATCTGGAATCAGCATGAGCCGCTGGGCCGTCTGGCCCTGGGCGGCCTGGTGATTCTGGGCGCGGTGTGGATCAGTCGGCTCGGCGCGCGCCAGGCGGCGTCATCGTGATCACCACTTTGCCTTTGGCGCGGCCTTGTTCGACATAGCTCAGGGCTTGGGCTGTGGACTCGAAAGGGAAGGTGCGGTCGATCACCGGCTTGATAATGCCGGCTTCCACCAGCGCGGTCAGTTCATCCAATTGGGCGCCGTTGGCGCGCATGAAGAGGAAGTCATAACGCACGCCTTGTTTGCGCGCTTTGCGGCGTATACCGCTGCTCAACACACCCATGACCAGGCCCAATAGCCACGACAGCTGCTGCTCTCGAGCAAACGCCTGCGTCGGTGGCCCGGAGATGGAGATGAGTTGACCGCCCGGTTTGAGAATGTCGAGTGACTTTGCCAGTGCGTCCGGACCGAGACTGTTCAAGACGACGTCATAATCATTGAGCAGGGTTTCGAAGTTTTGCTGCTTGTAGTCGATCACTACATCGGCACCCAGTGCCTTGACCCACTCGACATTGGCGGTGCTGGTCGTCGTTGCGACAAATGCGCCCAAATGCTTGGCAAGCTGGATGGCGATACTGCCGACTCCGCCGGAACCGGCATGAATGAAGATCTTCTGGCCTTTTTTCAGCCTCGCTGTTTCAACCAGTACTTGCCATGCCGTCAATGCGACCAGAGGCAGGGAGGCGGCCTGCTCCATCGTGATGTTTGCAGGTTTGCGTGCCAGTGCGTCCTCGCGTACTGCAATCAGCTCGGCGAACGTGCCGATACGCTGCTGTGGAGGGCGGCCATACACTTCGTCACCCGGCTTGAAGCGTCGCACCGCGGCCCCGACGCTGAGTACCACGCCAGCCAGGTCATTGCCCAGTATCAACGGCAATGCATACGGCAGAATCAGTTTGAATTCGCCCTTGGCGATTTTTGCATCCAGAACGTTGACGCTGCTGGCATGTACTTGAACCAGCACGTCATGCTCACCCACCACTGGTGTTGGCGCTTCGGTGATGCGACCGGTCTGTTTGCCGTAACGTTCGATGGAAAATGCCTTCATGGTTCAACGCTCATCGCTTCGAGAGGAAGGGCAGGCGCATAGAGCGCGCCTGCAACCGGTTGATCAGGCTTGGGTCAGGTACCGCTCGGCAACGTCGGACTGCTTGATCTGCGACAGCAAGCCTTGTCGGGCTGCCTGCAAGGCATCCCAGCGTGCGCCGTCCTGCAAGGGCGGGATGGTCACGGGCTCACGACGGTCGAAACCGACCAGCGCCGCATCGACCAGGTCACCTACCTCCATCACATCTGTGAGAGTGTTGATGTCAATGCCCGCCCGGTCCCAGATCTCGGTACGCGTAGCGGCCGGTAGCACGGCTTGCACATAGACACCTTTGGCGCCCAACTCCAGGCTCATGCCCTGGGACAGGAACAGTACGAATGCCTTGGTCGCGCCATATACGGTCATGCCGAACTCCGGCGCCAGGCCCACCACCGAGCCAATGTTGATGATAGCGCCGTTGCCGGCTGCCGCCAGGCGTGGGGCAATGGCGCTGGCAAGCCGTACCAGCGCGGTGGTGTTGAGCGCGACCAACTGAGCGACACTGTCGGTGGACTGTTCGATGAAGCTGCCGGACTGTGCGGCGCCGGCGTTGTTGACCAGCGTGCCGATGCTGGAATCTTCGCGCAGACGTGCTTCGACCGCTGCCAGGTCAGCGATCTGGGTCAGGTCAGCGGGGAGGATATCAACAGTGATGGCGTGCTCTTCACGCAGACGTGCAGCGAGCGCTTCCAGGCGCTTGGTATCGCGGGCGACCAGAACCAGGTCGTGACCACGCTGGGCAAAACGTTCGGCGTAGGCGGCACCAATGCCCGTCGAGGCGCCAGTGATGAGAACGGTCTTGGAAGTGCTCATGGTGTGATGCTCAGTGAGTGCAGGGAGGTTTTATGATGTCGATCATAATCAAAGCTGTCAACGGTTTTGATTATGATCGACATCATAGTAAGATCCCTCTATCGCAGGGCAGCAGGAGCGCATAGAAATGAAGATCACCAAGACGCAATCACAGAACAATCGAGCGCATATCGTCGCGACGGCTTCCGCGCTGTTTCGTGAACGTGGTTTCGATGGGGTGGGTGTGGCCGAATTGATGGCTGCCGCTGGTTTTACCCAGGGCGGCTTCTACAAGCACTTCGGCTCCAAGGCGGATTTGATGGCAGAAGCGGCCGCCAATGGCCTGGCGCAGTCGCTCGCCAGCAGCGTGGAGATGGAGGCGGGGGAGTTTTTCGAGGTTTACCTGTCCCGGCAGCACCGCGATCATCGCGGCGGCGGGTGCACGTTGGCGGCGTTGTGTGCAGACGCTGCGCGTCAATCGGACACGCTTAAGGAGACTTTCGCCAACGGGCTGGAAAACACGCTGCAAGCCCTGGAGGCAAAGTACAACACGACGCAGGACGAGCCACAGCAAGACGTGCGCGCGAAAATGCTCAACAGGATGGCCCATGCCATTGGCGCAATCTTGTTATCGCGGGCGTGCCCGGATGATTCCGCTTTGGCTGATGAAGTGCTTGAGGTTTGCCGCCGGGAGATTACGGCATCACTGCCGTAATCCCGTTCGGATCACTTCACGCCGTTTCGATGGCGGGTAGTTGCGCGGCCCCGGCCAACGCCGGCAGTACGCCGGCGCGCAGGTCATTACCGCTTGGCTGCTGATACAGGCTCAGCCCGAACTCCGGCAACACTGCCAGTAGATAATCGAAAATATCCCCCTGGATCCGCTCGTAATCCGCCCACGCGGTGGTGCGGGTAAAGCAGTAGATCTCCAGCGGCACGCCTTGGGCGGTGGTTTGCATCTGGCGCACCATGCAGGTCATGTTCGGCTGGATGTCCGGGTGGCTTTGCAGATACGCCAGGGCATAGGCGCGGAACGTGCCGAGGTTGGTCATGCGCCGGCGGTTGGCCGACAGTTGCGCGCTGTGGCCCTGGGCCTCGTTCCAGGCCTTGAGTTCGGCCTGTTTGCGACCGATGTAGCCGGTGAGCAGGTGCACCTGGGTCATGCGCACTTCTTCGTCATCGCGCAAAAAGCGCACGCCGCTGGCATCGATGTACAGGCTGCGCTTGATGCGTCGCCCGCCGGAGGCCTGCATACCGCGCCAGTTTTTGAACGACTCGGACATCAAGCGCCAGGTCGGGATGGAAACGATGGTCTTGTCGAAATTCTGCACCTTGACCGTATGCAGGGTGATGTCCACCACATCGCCGTCGGCGCCGACCTGGGGCATTTCGATCCAGTCGCCGACCCGCAGCATGTCGTTGCTGGTCAATTGCACACTGGCGACGAACGACAGCAGCGTGTCCTTGTACACCAACAGAATCACCGCCGACATCGCACCCAGGCCCGACAGCAGCAGCGGCGAACGGTCGATCAGGGTGGCGACGATGATGATTGCGCCAAACACGAACAACACCATTTTTGCCAACTGCACATAACCCTTGATCGAGCGGGTGCGTGCGTGTTCGGTGCGTGCGTAGATATCCAGCAGCGCATTGAGCAGGGCACTCATGGCCAGCACCATAAACAGAATGGTGATCGCCAGGGCCACATTGCCGATAAACAGAATGGCGGTCTTGCTCAGGTCAGGTACCAGGTACAGGCCGAACTGGATCACCAGGGACGGCGTCATTTGCGCCAGCCGATGGAAGACTTTGTTATGTCGCAGATCGTTCAGCCAGTGCAGGGCCGGTTGCCGGCCAAGCAATTTGACTGCGTGCAGGATGAGGTAACGCGCTACCCGTCCAACCAGCAATGCCACCACCAGCAGCACCAGCAAGCCGAGGCTGGAATGCAGGACCGGGTGTTCATCGAGGGCGCCCCAAAGGTCTTGGACGTTGAGCCAGAGCTGTTTGATATCCATGAGTGAACCGATTCTTCTGTAAGACAACACGGGGCGATTAGAGCATTTAAGTGCAACAAAGTTGACGCTCTGGACAAAATCGCTCACAAAAAAGCAGCTGATTAGCCCTGTTCGCGTAAAGAAACTCGGTTTGGCCGCCCGAAACCGGTAACCTATGGCGCTGATATTTTGTATTTCTTCGAGGTAGCACCCGTGTTTTCCCAATTCGCCCTGCACGAACGCCTGCTCAAAGCCGTGGCCGAGCTTAAATTTGTCGAGCCTACGCCTGTGCAAGCAGCGGCCATCCCGCTCGCGCTCCAAGGGCGTGACCTGCGGGTGACGGCTCAAACCGGCAGCGGCAAGACCGCCGCTTTCGTCTTGCCGGTTCTGAATCGTCTGATTGGCCCGGCCAAGGTCCGCGTCAGCATCAAGACCCTGATCCTGCTGCCGACCCGTGAGCTGGCCCAGCAGACCCTCAAGGAAGTCGAGCGCTTCTCGCAATTCACCTTCATCAAGTCCGGCATCATTACCGGCGGCGAAGACTTCAAGGTCCAGGCTGCCATGCTGCGCAAGGTGCCGGACATCCTGATCGGTACCCCGGGGCGCATGATCGAGCAACTCAACGCCGGCAACCTCGACCTCAAGGAAGTCGAAGTACTGGTGCTCGACGAAGCCGACCGTATGCTCGACATGGGCTTTGCCGATGACGTGCAGCGCCTGGTTGCTGAATGCGTCAATCGCCAGCAGACCATGTTGTTCTCCGCCACCACCGGCGGTTCAACCCTGCGCGACATGGTTGCCAAGGTGCTGAACAACCCTGAGCACTTGCAGGTCAACAACGTCAGTGACCTGAACGCCACCACGCGTCAGCAGATCGTGACCGCTGACCATAACGTGCACAAAGAACAGATCCTCAACTGGTTGCTGGCCAACGAGACCTACCAGAAGGCCATCGTGTTCACCAACACCCGTGCCGCCGCCGACCGTATCTACGGGCGTCTGGTCGCGCAGGAATACAAGGCGTTCGTGCTGCACGGCGAGAAAGACCAGAAGGACCGCAAGCTGGCCATCGACCGCCTCAAGGCTGGCGGCGTGAAGATCCTGGTAGCCACCGACGTCGCTGCGCGTGGCCTGGACGTTGATGGCCTGGATCTGGTGATCAACTTCGACATGCCCCGCAGCGGCGACGAATACGTGCACCGTATCGGCCGTACCGGGCGTGCCGGCAACGATGGCCTGGCCATCTCGCTGATCTGCCACGGCGACTGGAACCTGATGTCGAGCATTGAACGCTACCTCAAGCAGTCGTTCGAGCGCCGTACCATCAAGGAAGTCAAAGGCACTTACACCGGGCCGAAGAAGGTCAAGGCGTCGGGCAAGGCCGTTGGCGTGAAGAAGAAAAAGACTGACGCCAAGGGCGACAAAAAGAAAACCGGCGCCAAATCGCCGACCAAGCGCAAGATCGCCAACCGGCCGAAGACCGACAACCTGTCGCTCGTCAGCAAGGATGGCATGGCGCCGCTCAAGCGCCGCAAGCCAGAAGCACCGGCTGCCGAATAAGCAGCCAGGCAGAAAAAAACCGGACAATGTCCGGTTTTTTTTCGCCATCAGTTTTTGGCTTTGGAGGCGGCTTCTTTCAGTTCTTTGAGCCGGGCGTCGATCAGTTGGCATTTGTCGGGAAACTCGGCGCTTTCGGTGTCCAGGTCCATTTTCTGCAACTGAGCATTCATCTCCTTGGCTTTCTGGGGATTCTGCTCCGTTAGCTGGGTCACTTGCTTGGCCAGTTCTTCGCGTTTGGCCGTGGCCTCTTCAGGCGTGCAAGCCCAGGCGGGCAGGGCGCTTAACAATGTGGCGGCAATCGCCAGGTTCATCAGGGTTTTCATGGTCGGACCTCCTTGGCGGTATAGGCAGTTGAGGTGGCGAACGTCTGGAAAGTTCAGAGAAATGACGCCCGTCTATCCGGGTGAACGGCCAGTGCCCCCACGTGTCACTACCTATGACGGGCTAATTTTCCATCGGCCTGCAGGAGGAATCAGGATGACGACTTACAACTGGGATCTGATCGAACGTCTGCTGCACGAAGTGCAGAACGGCGAGGGCAGCTTCGCCCCGCGTAAATACGCCGAGCAGGAAGCCGCTGATAAGGCTACGGCTGGCGAGGACACCGGGAACCTGGACGCGCTGAAAAAAACCGCTGCGGACTACGAGGCGTTGTTGTTCAAGCGCGGGTTTATTGAGTCGCGCCCCGAAGAGGAAGGCGGCAATGGTGAAAACTTCATCTTGACCGCGCGCGGTGCAAGCCTGTTGGCGTTGATCGACAGTTCGATTCCTGGCCATGAGCACCCCCGTCAAGTGATGAACGAGCAGGAGGACGCGCTGGAGGAGGCGACCTTCGATCAAGTCTCTTCCAAAGCTGCGATTGCCGGTGGCGCTATCTAACCCCTGAATCCAATGTGGGTGGGAGCCCTGCTCCCCTCCCTATTGATTTGCGCCGGCTTTGAGGCATTTAAGCGCTTTGAAATCGCCTCGTACGCCGTCGATTTTTTGCCTCAGCTTCTGACGTTGTTGCTCGGTGCTCTCAGCCATCAGGTCCACGATCAGACTGCGCGCCGCCGCTTCGGTCTGGGCATAGGCAGCGCGGTATTCAGGCGTCCATAGGCTCTCCCTGTCCACCAGCAAACGTTGCATTTTCTGCGGGAAGTCGGCGTCGTGGCGGTGTTCAACGGCCTCGATAAACTGCGCCTGCCAATGGGCGCGGTTGCCGATCCACGCCTGGTTCTGTTCGCCCAAAGCGTTGGACCACGCCGTTACACGGTTTTGCTGGCTGGCGCTTAGCGGGCCGATCCAGGCATCCAGGCGCTTGCTCATGCGCTGGGCGCGTTCCTTGATCTGCTGGGCCAGCGGCGGTTTGAGGTATTCATCCTGGCGTTTGCGCAGGTCTTTGGCCAGGGCGTCGCTCATGTCCTTGACCTGTTGATCATCCAGACCCTGCAGCAACTGCACGGCGGACGGGGTGATCTCCCGCGCGATCTCGGCAATCGCCTGCTTGGCTTCCACGGTTCGGGTTTGCAGCGCGGCGTCAGTGATTTGCTGGCTGTCGACCATCTGCTGCAGGTGGTCCAGCCAGTCCAGGTAGCCCGGTAATTGCGTGGTGCAATGCCAGGCCAGGTGTTCCTTGAGGGTGTCGTTGAACCAGCTCTTCTGCCCGGCATTCATGTCCAGGTAGTCGTTGAGGGTCCAGGGGATGATCACGTCGAGATTACGGTAGGCCAGGCCCACGCGATTGCAGCCGGCGAGCACCAGGCTCAGGGTCAGCAGTACCACCAGGAGTTTGAGCCGGCGCAACATGGGCGAGTCCTTGCACGGATGGGATTAATGCATGTGAACCTGCGCGGGGTGCGACAGTTCAGCCCATCAATAAAACGGCCGGACGGCCTTCAAGGTCAACAGGCCGTCGCATTGCGAGTTGTGTCCGGAGTAGGCCGAGCAGTCACCGCCGCTGAGGCTGGAGTCGCTGTAGATCAGATCCAGGTCGATGCCTTTCCAGGCCCGGGAAAATTGCACCGACCAGTCGCTGAAACTGCTGATGACGCCGTTTTCCACCGACACCGGTGTGCCCAATTGATGGGTGGTGTATTTCATGCTGACGCCGATACCGAAGGGCTGGGTGCCGCCGAGGTCGGCGAACAGGGTGCTGTCCTGGCGGTCGGGGTCGTTGCTGAAGGACACGCCGAAGCGGTTGCCCAACAGGTTCAGGCCGCCGTAGAACTCCTGGCTGTCGAGGGGGCTGACCTTGGGGTAGCTGTAGTGAATCAAGCCCACTTCATAGCCCAGGGTCTGGTCGAAAGGGCGTTTGAAACCCAGGTAGGAGTCAACTTCGAGATTGTTGGCCGACGACAGGCCCATATTCGGTGAAAACTGGCCGAAATACAGGCCGCTGTCGTGGGTAAGGTCCAGGCCTCCGTGGAACGAGTCACTGCCAGGGGAGGTGGGCTTGATCAGGCCCTGGGCCATGCTACGGCTGGGGGTAGTGCCCAATTTCAGGTCGAAGTCGCCCAGTTCACGCTGAAAAATCTGCGCTTCGGCCAAAGGGCTGGCGATCAGAATGCTGACCAGGAAAATACAGCGTTTAAGCATGCTTCACTCCATGAAAAGCGAGGAGCAGTAACGGATGGGTTCGAGCAGATGCCCGTGCTAGACGTGTGCAAGGATACCGGCGAATGCCAGGCATTGAGGCCCGTTCGTCGATTAGCTTGGTATTGAAGGGTGTACGAGGGTGTTTCCAACTCTAGTCCTAGCGCCTTGAAGGCAAGACGCTTAGGGACCAGATGCAGTGCGCAGGTAGGACGATTACTTCTTGCCCAGGCTGATCTGCTTGGACGGGCCGAAAGTCTGGCCGCTCACGCCCTTGGCAATTTGCTGGATTTCGCCGCCGGACTTGAGGAAAGCAGCAATCTGGCTGTTGATCGATTCGCTGGTTTCAACGGCGGGAGCTGGCTTTGCTTTGCTGTTGGATGCTTTTACACGCATGGCGGCCACTAACCTGTAGAGAATTAACTTGGCCAGGCATCGTACAGGAAATACTTGACAATTGCTTGGCAAATATCCCCTGAGAATATAGGCCAGGCTGGGAAAGAGCCCAGGTTTAATGATGAAATAAGCCGCTAACTTACTGTTTTAGCTCGAAACCATGGGCGTGTGCGAGGTTGGCGGCCCGGAAAAATTCAACCGATTGATCAGACGAGCGGGGCGATGCCAATAGAACGCCATGCCAGCCCGCGATTTTTCAGGCGCGCGCGCGTGCAGGGCCCAACTCGGGTAGAATGCCGCCCACGCAATGAGGGTATTGGAAATGGCTTTAGTCGGGCGCTACAACAGCTTGCAAGTGGTCAAGCACACTAACTTTGGTTTGTACCTCGATGGTGCGCAAGATGGGGAAATCCTCTTGCCTAATCGGTATATCCCTAAAGATATTCCCAGTGAAGATGAAGACTGGCTCAATGTTTTCATTTACTTGGACAGCGATGACAAACTTATCGCCACCACTGAAAAACCCAAAGTTCAAGTCGGCGAATTTGCCAGTTTGAAAGTTGTGGAAGTCAACAGTATCGGGGTGTTCCTCGACTGGGGCCTGCCAAAGGATCTGCTGCTGCCGTATTCGGAAGAAAAGCGCCAGCTGACGGCGGGTGAATATTGCGTGGTGCACGTCTACCTCGACAAGCACACCAAGCGCATCACCGCCACCGCACGTCTTGACCGTTACCTGGACAAGACGCCAGCCAACTACCAGGTGGGCCAGGAAGTCGATCTGTTGGTGGCTGAAGCCACGGACATGGGTTTCAAGGCAATCATCAACAACAAGCACTGGGGCCTGATCCACAAGAACGAAGTGTTCAAGTTCCTGCGCCCGGGCAAGGAAGAAAAAGGCTTCATCAAGGAGATTCGCGCCGATGGCAACATCAGCCTGAGCCTGCAACCGGTCGGCCAGGAAGCGGCCTCCAGCCTCAACTCCAAGATCCTCGCCAAGTTGCGTGACAACAACGGCACCCTGCCGGTCAGCGACAAAAGCGATCCGGCGGTGATCAGCAACTTGTTCGGCGTCAGCAAAGGCAACTTTAAAAAGGCCATTGGTGCGCTCTACAAGCAAGGCCAGATCGTGATTCACGCCGACCGCATTGAACTAAGCTGATCGCGCCTGGCTCTTTGTAGGAGCGAGCTTGCTCGCGAAAATATTCCACGCGCAGTGTGGCGTCGGATGTACGTTTTTCGCGAGCAAGCTCGCTCCTACAAAGGCTCGTGTCATGTCCAAGAGACCGCTCTTCGCCTACCTCGGCACCTTGCTCGCCTTCCTGGTCCTCGACGGCCTCTGGCTCGGCGTGCTGATGGGCCCCACCTACAAATCCCTGCTCGGCCCGCTGATGCTTGATCAGCCGCGCCTGTTGCCTGCGGTGTTGTTCTATCTGCTGTATGTCCTCGGTTGTGTGGTGTTCGTGGTCTTGCCCAGTGCCAATTGGCAACGTGCTGCGCGGTTGGGCGCACTGCTGGGCCTGGTGGCCTATGGCACTTATGATTTGAGCAATTGGGCCACGCTTCAGGGCTGGTCCGCCGGGCTCGCGGTGATGGACATGGCGTGGGGCACCTGTTTAACCGCCCTGTGCTGCACCGTCGGCCACCTGTGTGCACGGCGTGTGCATCGGTAGTTGGCGGTTGATCAAGACCGAGCCTGCCACCAACAACCCGGCACCGGCGACGATCAACGCCGGGTGCAGACCACCACTGAGGTGACTGCTCATCGAGGCCAGTAGCGGACCGCTCAGTTGGCCGATGGCAAAGCTGGCGGTCAGTAGCCCTGTGCTGCGTTGGTAGCCGTTGGGTGCAACCTCGCGCAGGCGCGCCATTACCAGTTGCATGCAGGCCAGGAAGGGCGCGCCGCACAACAACACGCCCAGCGCAAGGCCCCAACTGTTACCGAGCAGGCAGGCGAAGACCCCGGCCGCTTGCAGCCACAAGGTCACCATCAGCCATCGGCGCGTGGTGTCCGGGCTCTTGCGGCGCAGACTTGCCACCACCACACCTACAGCGGCAGCCAGGCCGAAGCAGGGCCAGAACAGATCGGCCTGCCAGGCTCCGTTGAACTGTGCGTTGGCCATCTGCGACAGAAAGGTCGCGGGGATGATGTAGCCCAGGCCGAACAGGAAATAGATCCAGCACAGATGCGCGATGCTGCCGTTGTTGCTTGCACGGGTTTCAGCAGGCGCCGTGAGGGTTGGCTTGGGTAAAAAGGGCAGGATCGCCAGCAGCATCACCAGGGCAACGATGCCGTAGACCAGCCACAGCATGGCGGAGCCTTGCCCCAGCAAGTTCGAGCCCAGCGCCAGCAGCCCCGTCAGCGCAATCCCAAGTCCCGGCCCGGCAAATACCAGCGCACCCAGACGCGGCCGGCCGGCGGCGATCGCCAGCGGCTGGCTCAGGCTGGTAATCATCACCAGAGCCCAGGCGCTGGCCACGCCGGTTCCGAAGCGCAACAGCAAGTGCGGCCAGAACCCATGGGCCCAGTACGACGCCAGCGTCAGCAGGACGCAGAGCCACAACCCGCCATAAAGGCGGCCGCGTACATGATGATGGCTGCGAGCAAAGATCGAATCCACCGCGCCCACAAAGTAGCCCAAGTAATTGGCGGCCGCGATCAGCCCGGCATCCGCCAGGTCGACCTGACCTTCGCTGAGTAAATGCGGCATTTGCGGGGTCAGGGCGAAGCGGCCAATGCCCATGGCCATCATCAGGGCGATAAAGCTGGCGAGTAAACGAATCTGCGGTGACATGCTTAGGTTTCCTACAGGAAAGCGAATGACTTGTAGGCTAAGGCGGATTGACTTTCTGTAAAATTGAATAATAGTGAGTAACTTGTTCAGTTTTGGAGAAAGGTATGGAGTTCAGTCAATTGCGGATTTTCCAGGCCGTGGCGGAAGAGGGCTCCATCACCCGCGCCGCTGAACGTTTGCACCGCGTGCCATCGAACTTGTCGACCCGCCTCAAGCAGATGGAGGAGCAACTGGGAGTCGAGCTGTTTGTGCGTGAGCGCCAGCGGTTGCAGCTTTCTCCTGCGGGTAAAGTGCTGCTGGACTACAGCACCCGGCTGCTGGCGCTGCATGACGAAGCCCACGGCGCCGTACAAGGCGGGCAACCGGCCGGTGATTTTGTGCTGGGCAGCATGTACAGCACCGCCGCGGTGCATTTGCCCAAGCTGCTGGCGCGCTATCACAGGACTTACCCCATGGTGAACCTGCAAGTGCAGTCGGCGCCCAGCGGGGAGTTGCTGGAAGGTTTGATTACCGGGCGGCTGGACGCAGCGTTCGTGGACGGTCCGCTGACCATCGCGACCCTGGATGGCGTACCGCTGTGCGAAGAGCGCCTGGTATTGATTTGCGAAGCCGATCACCCACCGGTGCGCGGGCCCCGGGACGTTGCCGGGCGATCGGTGTTCACGTTCCGACGCAGTTGCGCCTATCGCACGCGCCTGGAAACCTGGTTTTCCCACGAGCATGTGGCCATGGGGCGGGCTATCGAGATCGAGTCCTATCAAGGGATGCTTGCGTGTGTGATCGCCGGTTCGGGGGTGGCGTTGATGTCGCAATCGATGCTCGACAGCCTGCCAGGCAAGGACAGCGTGTCCGTTCATCCGCTGACCGGGCCTTTTGCCACTGCGACCACCTGGCTGATGTGGCGAAAGGGTATGCTCGGCGCTAACCTCAATGCATGGATCGACCTGCAGCACGAGGGCAGCCCGGCAAGCCTGGCAGATACGCGCGCCATTGCTTGAGCGATCCGTCAGGATTTGGATCAATCCAGTAATAGTTAGTTGTGGTTTCGTTCAAGCATTACCCAGGACTTAGGGCTACTATCTCTGTAGGAAACGGCGACAAAACTCACGCCGACCAGCACTACCCTCAAAGGGGGCAACCATGAAAGAGAAAATCCAGAACTGGCTCCACGATCTTGGCGTTGCGCTGGGCTTGATCGAGCCACCGCTGCAACCGGTGCCGATCCGTACGGATGATGAGCAGCGTCGGCCCCGTCGCCGCTGAGTATCAGGCCCGAAGAATATGCAAAATGTGGGAGCGGGCTTGCTCGCGAATACGGTGCATCAACCAGTAAATGGTTGAATGACACACCGCCTTCGCGAGCAAGCCCGCTCCCACAATTATTTTGTGCAGGGCAAAAAAAACGGGCGCGAACACCGACGTCGCACCCGCTGAAGAAACTGTCCTAATAGCTCACACCGCCCGAGCCGCCACGGTATCTGGTTTGCGCGACAACACACTCACTAGCACAAAACTCACCAGGGCTACCGCCAGGCTGCAGTAAATCGGTGTGTTTGCATCCAACCCATCCTTGAACATAAACACCAGCGCGGTTACGAAACCCAGCGCCATGGACGTGATCGCGCCCGAGGTGGTGGCTCGCTTCCAGAATATCGCGCCAATCAGAGGTACCAACATACCGCCCACCAACAGGTTATAGGCCAGGGTCAGCGCGCTGATCACGTCATTCACCACCAGTGCGATGCCCAATACGGCAACACCGGTCATCAGGGTGAACAAGCGGTTGATGCCCAGGCTCGATTGCTTGCCACCGCGCAGCCGTGGCAGCAGGTCTTCGGTCAACACGGTGGACGCAGCGAGCAGGCCGGCGCTGGCGGTGGACATCATCGCCGCCAGGGCAGCCGCAATCACCAGGCCACGAATACCGTCCGGTAACGAGGCTTTGACGATGGCGGCAAAGGCATTGTTGACATTATCCAGGTCCGGGATCAGCACGTGAGCCGCCATGCCAATCAGGGCGCAGGCCAGGCCGTAGAGAATGCAGTAGAAACCGGCGAAAGTGCCCGCGTACTGGGCGACCTTTTCATCACGGGCGGTGAATACTCGCTGCCAGATATCCTGGCCGATCAGGATGCCGAAGAAGTAGATCATGAAGTAAGTGATGATCGTGTCCCAACCGATCGCGGTAAAGCTGAAGTTCGACGCCGGCAGCTTGGCCACCAATTCGTCCCAACCGCCGACGCGGTACAGGCAGATCGGCAGCAGGATGAACATCAGGCCGACGGTCTTGATCACAAATTGCACGATATCGGTCAGGGTCAGCGACCACATGCCACCGATGGTTGAATACACCACCACCACACCGCCGCCTACCAGCACCGACATCCAGAACGGCAAGTCGAACAGCACTTGCAATACGGTGCCGATTGCCAGGATCGAGGTCACGCCGATCATCAGTGCATAGGCCAGCATGATCACAGCGCTGGCCTGGCGCGCCATGGGGTTGTAGCGTTTTTCCAGGACCTGGGTCACGGTGAAGATTTTCAGCTTCAGCAGCGGCTTGGCCAGGAACAGGTTCAGCGCAATGATCCCGGCGCCCAGCGCGGCGCACAGCCAGAAACCTGAAATGCCGTGCACATAACCCAAGCGCACGGTGCCGACGGTGGAGGCGCCGCCCAATACCGTGGCGGCCATGGTGCCCATGTACAGCGATGGGCCGAGGTTACGGCCCGCCACCAGATAGTCTTCGTGGGTTTTGGCGCGGCGCATACCGTAGTAGCCAAGCACGAGCATACCGGCGGCGTAGATGAGTACGACGAATAAATCCAAAGCCATGACGGTGATTCTCCGATTATCTTTTTTATGGGCGATCAAGCGGCAGCCGGCTCGGTCAACACGCGAGCGAAGGTCAGGTATATCGTTGGACGGGGATCTGCGCGATCCCCTTGATTGTTATCGTGAAGGCATCAGCGATGCGCGACGCCAGGCAATACGCAGAGCATCTCGTACAGCAAGTTGGCGCCCAGCAGCGAGGTGTTGCCGGTGGTGTCATAGGGCGGCGAAACTTCCACCAGATCACAACCAATCAGGTCCAGGCCCTGGCAGCCACGGATGATCTCGATCGCCTGGATGGTGGTCAGCCCGCCGATTTCCGGGGTGCCGGTGCCGGGTGCCCAGGCGGGATCGATGCCGTCGATATCGAAGCTGAGGTACACCGGGCCGCCGCCGACTTTCTCCCGCACTTGGGTCATCAACGGGGCCAGGGAGTGGTGCCAGCATTCTTCGGCCTGGACCACGCGAAAGCCTTGCTTGCGGCTCCAGTTGAAGTCTTCGGCGGTGTAGCCCTGGGCACGCAGGCCGATCTGCACCACGCGGTCGCAATCGAGCAACCCTTCTTCCACGGCGCGGCGGAAGGTGGTGCCGTGGGCGATTTTTTCGCCGAACATATGGTCGTTGACGTCGGCATGGGCATCGATGTGCACCAGCCCGACCTTGCCGTGTTTCTTGTGGATCGCCCGCAGGATCGGCAGGGTGATGGTGTGGTCGCCGCCCAGGGTCAGGGGGATCACGTCGTGCTCGAGGATTTCATCGTAGGCCTCTTCGATGATGCGCACGGCGTCGAGCAGGTTGAAGGTGTTGATCGCCACGTCGCCGATGTCGGCCACTGACAGTGAGTCGAACGGTGCCGCCCCGGTGGCCATGTTGTAGGGGCGGATCATCACCGACTCGGCGCGGATTTCCCGAGGCCCGAAGCGTGTGCCGGCGCGCAGCGAGGTGCCGATATCCAGGGGCACGCCGATAAAGGCAGCGTCCAGACCCTTGGCCGTTTGCAGGTGGGGAAGGCGCATCATGGTGGCGATGCCGGCGAAGCGCGGCATTTCGTTGCCGCCCAGTGGTTGGTGGAAAATCTTGTCCACGGGATTGCCTCATCGTTGTTTTGTTTATTGATGGCCGATTCTGCGAAAAGCCCGGGGCAGGAAGAATCGGCAGGGGCAAATACTTAGTTCAGATTTTTCTAAACTAATGCAGGGAGGTAGACTGCATGCATCCCTGTCCGGAACCGACCATGGCCAACGCCTTGCCCGACCTGAAACTCCTGCGCATCTTCGTCAGCGTCGTGCGCCACCAGGGGTTCGCCAATGCCCAGCACGAACTCAACCTGTCGACGTCGGCCATCAGCACGTATATGAGCCAACTCGAATCCGCGCTGGGCCTGGTGCTGTGCCATCGAGGACGTGGCGGCTTCAGCCTGACCAGCAAAGGCGAGCTGTTTCATCAGGAAACCCTGCGCCTGTTGGGCGAGCTCGAGGGCTTCGAGCAATACGCCGCCGCGCTCAAAGGCGAGTTGCGCGGCACGCTCAAGCTGGGCGTGCTTGATTCCACCGTCAGCGACAAGGCCCTGCCATTCGCCGAAGTGATTGGCGCCTACAGCCTGGAACATCCGGCGGTTCACCTGAACCTGTCGGTGATGAGCCCCTACGAACTGCAACTGGGCGTACAGGACAACCGCCTGGACCTGGCAATCGGTGCGTTCTCCAACCGTATGAGCGGGCTGATCTATATGCCGCTGTACCGCGAACAGCACTGGCTGTATTGCAGCAACCGGCACCCGCTGTTCAGCGAGCGGCGTATTCCCGAACAGGTCATCACTCAGCAACGTATGGTCGGCCGCGGCTACTGGAGCCAGGCCGAACTGGCGCGCCACGGCTTCAAACACAGCGCCGCGACCGTGGAAAGTATGGAAGCGCAGTTGATCCTGGTATTGTCCGGCGCCTACATCGGTTACCTGCCCGAACACTACGCCCAGGCCTGGGCCGACAAGGGTGACCTGCGCGTGTTACTGCCGGCGACCTTCGGCTACCAGGCGCCGTTCTCGATGATCATGCGCCGTGGTCGTAGCCGTGAACCGCTGATCCAGACCTTCCGCGACTTGCTCAAGACCCAGCTTAACCAGGCCTGAAAAAACAATGTCCAGACCCCAATGCCCGCAATGCTTGCGGCCGACCACTCATTGCCTCTGTGCACTGATCCCGACCCTCGACAGCCGCACTCGCGTGTTGCTGTTGCAGCACCCGAGCGAGGTCGGCCATGCGCTCAATACCGCGAGGTTGGCGGCGTTGGGCTTGAATAATGCGCAGTTGGTGGTGGGGGAGGTGTTTGATGATCTGGCGACGTTATTAAACCCGCCTGGTTATCGGGCGCGGCTGTTGTTTCCGGCGGATGACGCCGAGCCGCTGCGCGCTTATGCACCTGACGATCAGCCATTGTTATTGGTGGTTCCCGATGGCACCTGGCGCAAGGCGCGCAAGCTGTTGCACCTCAACCCTTTGCTGGCGGCGTTGCCCCGGGTGACATTGGCCCTAGGCGGCGTTTCCCGCTATCGCTTGCGCAAGGCGCCGGGGCCTGGTGCCTTGTCGACGGTTGAAGCAATCACGCAAGCGTTGCAGGTATTGGAAGCTCCACTATCGTTCGAGCCGCTGCTCAAACCCTTTGAAGCGCTGATCGAAGGGCAGATTGCTGCGATGGGGGATGAGGTATTCCAGAGAAATCATGGTGAAGGGCAGAAGGATTAGCAGGTTTGACGAGGCGCGCCCATCGGGAGCAAGCCCCCTCCCACAGTCGATCGCGTTCCTGCATAAAAATGCGGTCCGATGTGGGAGGGGGCTTGCCCCCGATGGAGCCCTCACAGTCAACACTTTAATGGCTTATGCCTTTAAGCCATAAGCACCGCACTTTGCGTGATATGGCCCGCCGGCCTTTCCCGGTATGATATCCGCCCCCGCAGTCTGGATTGCGAATACGCCATGACCTTGCAGTACCCCACAATCGCCGATTGCGTCGGCAACACGCCCCTGGTCCGCTTGCAACGCATGGCGGGTGAAACCAGCAATACCCTGTTGCTCAAACTCGAAGGCAACAACCCGGCCGGCTCCGTCAAGGACCGCCCGGCGCTGTCGATGATCGCCCGCGCCGAGTTGCGCGGGCAGATCAAGCCAGGCGACACCCTGATTGAAGCCACCTCGGGTAACACCGGGATCGCCCTGGCCATGGCCGCCGCGATCAAAGGCTACAAGATGGTGCTGATCATGCCCGACAACGGCAGTGCCGAGCGCAAGGCGGCGATGACCGCTTACGGTGCCCAGCTGATCCTGGTCACCCAGGAAGAAGGCATGGAAGGCGCCCGTGACCTCGCCGAGCGTATGGCCGCCGAAGGCCGTGGCGTGGTGCTGGACCAGTTCGCCAACGGTGACAATCCCGAGGCGCACTACACCAGCACCGGCCCGGAAATCTGGCGCCAGACCCAGGGCACCATTACCCATTTCGTCAGTTCCATGGGCACCACCGGCACCATCATGGGCAACTCGCGCTACCTGAAGGAGCAGAACCCTGCGATCCAGATCGTCGGTCTGCAACCGATGGAAGGCGCGGCCATCCCCGGTATCCGCCGCTGGCCCGAAGAGTACTTGCCGAAGATCTACAACGCGACGCGAGTAGACCGCATCATCGACATGGCCCAGCGCGAAGCCGAAGACACTACGCGCCGTCTGGCCCGTGAAGAAGGCATCTTCTGCGGCGTGTCCTCCGGCGGCGCTGTGGCCGGTATGTTGCGCTTGTCCAAAGAAGTGGAAAACGCGGTGATCGTCGCGATCATCTGTGACCGAGGCGACCGCTACCTGTCGACCGGCATCTTCGACGAACCCAACTGATGGCCAAGCACGAGAGAGGCCTGCGCTTCCAGCCGACAGGCGGCAGCCGGGCCCCGCAGATCCCGGTGGGCAAGAAACAGCGCCTGACCATCGAGCGCCTGGCCAATGATGGCCGTGGCATTGTGTTCTTTGAAGGCCGCACCTGGTTTGTGAATGGTGCGCTGGCCGGCGAAGAAGTCGAAGCGCGGGTGTTGGGCGCCCACGGCAAAGTGGTTGAGGCCCGCACCGAGCGGGTGTTCAAGGCCAGTGAGCTACGGCGCCCGGCACCCTGCGCCCACGTTGGCCGCTGCGGCGGTTGCAGCGTGCAGCATCTGCCCCATGACCAGCAACTTGCCCTGAAACAGCGCATGCTCGCCGAGCAGTTGTCGCGGGTGGCAGGTGTCGAACCGCAAGAGTGGGCGCCGCCGTTGAGCGGGCCGGAGTTCGGTTACCGGCGTCGCGCCCGTGTGGCCGTACGTTGGGACGCCAAGGCGAAGAAACTCGAAGTGGGTTTTCGCGCCGTGGCCAGTCAGGACATCGTCGCTATCGACGATTGCCCGGTGCTGGTACAAGCCTTGCAACCGATCATGCAGCGCTTGCCGAATATGCTGCGTCGCCTGAGCAAACCGCAGGCGCTGGGGCATGTGGAGCTGTTCAGTGGTTCGTCCATCGCCGTTTTGCTGCGGCATATGGCACCGCTGTCCGAAGCAGACCTGCTGATCCTTAAAGAATTCTGTACCTTCCATGAGGCCCAATTGTGGCTGCATGGCGAGGGCCAGCCGGAACCTGTCGAGCCCGACCAGGCCCTGGGGTTTCGCCTGGATGCCTGGAATCTGGAACTGGCTTATCGGCCGGGAGATTTTGTGCAGGTCAACGCCGGGGTCAATCAGGCGATGGTTGCCCAGGCATTGGAGTGGCTGGCGCCACAAGCCGACGAACGGGTGTTGGACCTGTTTTGCGGCCTTGGCAACTTCGCCTTGCCGCTGGCGCGCCAGGTGCGCGAAGTGGTGGCGGTAGAGGGTGTGCAGACCATGGTGGACCGTGCGGCACTCAATGCCGCGAGCAACCATTTGCCTAACGTGCAGTTCTTTCAGGCCGACCTGTCTCAGCCTTTGACTGACGCGCCATGGGCCAAACAGGGCTTTTCTGCGGTACTCTTGGACCCACCCCGCGATGGTGCCCAAGAGGTTGTGCGCAAGCTCGCCACCCTTGGAGCCAAGCGCCTGGTGTATGTGTCCTGTAACCCAGCTACGCTGGCGCGGGACACGGTTGAGTTGGTCAAGCAAGGCTACCGGCTAAAGCGTGCCGGGATTCTCGACATGTTTCCGCAGACTGCGCATGTCGAGGCCATGGCGTTATTTGAAGCGGGCTAGGATGCCCGTTTAATCCGACTGGCCTGCGTTCTCCAAGGCCTTGGTACTGCTACGGAGCTCGCAGTAAAAGTCGGCGATGATTTTGGCGCATCAAAGGTGCGTCGTAGGGAAGGTAAGCAAGATGGTACAGGTGAGAGCACACCAGCCGATCAACACTGACGGCAGTATCAATCTCGAGGCATGGCTGGATCATGCCGTCAGTGTCGACCCGGCACTGGACCGTGAAGCCTTGAAAGCAGCCTGCGAGTTCGCTCGTGAGTCTGAGCAGCAAGACAATGCGGCCAAGAACCTGTGGGCCGAAGGCACTTCAAGCTTTCGCACCGGGTTGGAAATCGCCGAGATCCTCGCCGATCTCAAGCTGGATCAGGATTCGCTGATCGCCGCCGTGCTGTATCGCGGCGTGCGCGAGGGGCATATTCCGTTGGCAACCGTTGGCCAGCGCTTCGGCTCGGTGGTGACCAAGCTGATCGACGGCGTGCTGCGCATGGCGGCCATCAGTGCCAGCCTCAGCCCGCGCCAGTCGATGGTGCTGGGCACCCAGGGCCAGGTGGAAAACCTGCGCAAGATGCTGGTGGCGATGGTCGACGACGTGCGCGTCGCCCTGATCAAGCTGGCCGAGCGTACCTGCGCGATCCGTGCGGTGAAGACCGCCGACGACGAAAAGCGCAACCGCGTCGCCCGCGAAGTCTTCGACATCTACGCGCCGCTGGCCCACCGCCTGGGCATCGGCCACATCAAGTGGGAGCTGGAGGACCTGTCCTTTCGCTACCTGGAGCCGGACCAATACAAACAGATCGCCACGTTGCTGCACGAGCGGCGCCTGGATCGCGAGCGCTTTATCAGCGACGTGATGGGCCAGCTGCGTTCCGAGCTGCAGGCAACTGGCGTAGACGCCGACATCAGCGGCCGCGCCAAGCACATCTACTCGATCTGGCGCAAAATGCAGCGCAAGGGCCTGGCCTTCAGCCAGATCTATGACGTGCGGGCGGTGCGCGTGCTGGTGCCGGAAATGCGCGATTGCTACACCGCGCTGGGGATCGTTCACACCCTGTGGCGCCACATCCCCAAGGAGTTCGACGACTACATCGCCAACCCCAAGGAAAACGGCTACCGCTCGCTGCACACCGCGGTGATCGGCCCTGAAGGCAAGGTGCTGGAAGTGCAGATCCGCACCCACGCGATGCACGAGGAGGCCGAGCTGGGCGTGTGCGCGCACTGGCGCTACAAGGGCACCGACGTCAAGGCCGGGTCCAACCAGTACGAAGAGAAAATCTCCTGGCTGCGCCAAGTGCTGGAATGGCACGAAGAACTCGGCGACATCGGCGGGCTGGCCGAACAGCTGCGGGTGGATATCGAGCCGGACCGGGTCTATATCTTCACCCCCGACGGCCATGCCATCGACTTGCCCAAGGGCGCCACGCCGCTGGATTTTGCCTACCGCGTGCACACCGAAATCGGCCATAACTGCCGGGGCGCCAAGATCAACGGGCGCATCGTGCCGCTCAACTACAGCCTGCAAACCGGTGAACAGGTCGAGATCATCACCAGCAAGCACGGCACGCCGAGCCGCGACTGGCTGAACCCGAACCTGGGCTATATCACCACCTCGCGGGCGCGGGCGAAGATCGTCCACTGGTTCAAATTGCAAGCGCGCGACCAGAACGTCGCCGCCGGCAAGACCCTGCTCGAACGCGAACTGGCGCGCCTGGGCCTGCCTCAGGTGGACTTCGACAAGCTGGCCGAAAAGGCCAACATGAAGATCGCCGAAGACATGTTCGCCGCCCTCGGTGCCGGTGACCTGCGCCTGGCGCAACTGGTCAACCTGGCCCAGCAACTGGTCGAACCCGAGCGCGGCAACGAACAGCTGGAACTCATCCCACGCAAGGCCACGGGTTACAAACCGGGCAAGCGTGGCGATATCCAGATCCAGGGCGTGGGCAACCTGATGACGCAAATGGCCGGCTGCTGCCAGCCGTTGCCGGGCGACGCCATTGTCGGCTACATCACCCAGGGCCGTGGCGTGAGCATTCACCGCCAGGACTGCGCCTCGGTGCTGCAACTGGGCGGGCGCGAGCCGGAGCGGATCATCCAGGTCAGTTGGGGGCCGGTGCCGGTGCTCACTTACCCGGTGGACATCATCATCCGTGCCTACGATCGTTCCGGCTTGCTGCGTGACGTCTCGCAAGTGCTGCTCAACGAGCGGATCAACGTGCTGGCGGTCAACACCCGCTCGAACAAAGAGGACAACACGGCGTTGATGTCCCTGACCATCGAGATTCCGGGGTTGGACGCACTGGGACGGTTGCTTGGGAGGATTTCCCAGTTGCCGAATATCATCGAGACGCGGCGCAACCGCACCCCATGAATAGCTGGATGAACGCGAACTGAATTGTGTTAGCTGCTTCATGTGGGAGCTGGCTTGCCTGCGATAGCACCACCTCGGTTTAACTGAAGCACCGAGTCGCGAGCATCGCAGGCAAGCCAGCTCCCACATTGGATTTTCAGCGGAAAGAGATACGATGTATTCACTCGAAGACCTGCTGCACCTGATGAACCGCCTGCGCGACCCGCAATACGGCTGCCCGTGGGACATCAAGCAAACCTACGCGACCATCGTCCCGCACACGCTGGAGGAGGCCTATGAAGTGGCCGACGCCATCGAGCGCGGCGATTTCGATCACCTGCAAGGTGAGCTGGGCGACCTGCTGTTCCAAGTGGTGTATTACAGCCAACTGGCGCGGGAAGAAGGGCGCTTCGAATTTGCCGGCGTGATCGACAGCATCACCCGTAAGTTGATTCGCCGGCATCCTCACGTGTTCCCAACCGGCGACCTGTACGCACCGCTGGATATCCCGCAGTTGAGCGAAGAACAGGTCAAGGAGCGCTGGGAGCAGATCAAAGCTGAGGAGCGCGCAGAAAAGTCCGACGCTCCCGAGCAACTCTCCCTGCTCGATGATGTGCCCACCGCCTTACCTTCGTTGTCCCGTGCGGCCAAGTTGCAAAAGCGCGCCAGCCAGGTCGGTTTCGACTGGCCGGCCGCCTTGCCGGTGGTGGACAACGTGCGTGAAGAGTTGGATGAAGTGCTCGAAGCCATGGCCGATAACGATCCGCAGGCCATTGCCGATGAAGTCGGTGACCTGCTGTTTGCCGCCGTCAACCTGGCCCGTCACCTCAAGGTTGACCCGGAAACCGCACTGCGCGGTGCCAATGCCAAGTTCGAACGACGTTTCCGATTTATCGAGCAGGCATTGCGCGATACGCACCAACCCATAGAAGATTGCACCCTCGAAGAGTTGGACGCCCTGTGGGGCGAAGCCAAACGCCAGGAAAAGAATGTGTCCAGCTGCGGTTGAGCAGCTGCCTAAGTGAGTAAGCACCATGAGCCTTTCCCTTCGCGACCAGTTGCTCAAAGCAGGTCTGGTCAACCAAAAGCAGGCCAAGCAGGTCGGCAAAGAGAAGCAGAAGCAGCAGCGTCTGGTCCACAAGGGCCAGGCCGAAGTCGATGATACCCAGGCACGCCTGGCCGCTGAGGCACACGCCGAGAAGGTCAAGCGTGACCAGGAGCTCAACCGCCAGCAGCAGGAAAAAGCCGAGGCCAAGGCGCGTACCGCCCAGGTCAAGCAGTTGATCGAAACCTCGCGCCTGCCCAAGTTGACCACCGAGGACTACTACAACTTTGTCGATGACAAGAAGGTCAAGCGCCTGTCGGTCAACACCTTGATGCGCAACAAGCTGAGCAACGGCTCTCTGGCTATCGTGCACCACGGTGGCGGCTACGAGGTGATCCCGCGTGAAGCGGCGCTCAAGATTCAGGAGCGTGCACCGGAGCGCATCGTGCAGCTCAACATCCTCACCGAAAGCCAGGTGCCGGATGAGGATGATCCGTACGCCGCCTACCAGATCCCTGACGATCTGATGTGGTAAGCCGCTAGAAACGACAAACCCCGCCAAAAGGCGGGGTTTGTGTTTTAAGCGTGCAGCGTCAGCCGGTTACCAATCCACTGCGTAACTCAGGCTGAAGGTACGGCCCTCGGCATTCGGGTACGGTGCGCGGGCATTGGCCTGGGCGAACATGTTCTGGTAGTTGCGGTTGGTAAGGTTGTACACCGCACCTTCGAGGCGACCTACCGGTAGCCTTACCGAGCCCAGCAGGTCAACCAAGGTATAGCCCTGGATATCGCGACCGTTGTTGTCCTTGGCCGCCGCGTCATAGTCGGCCAGGCGCATCCCCTGCAAGCGCAGGCTGTAGTCGTCACGCTGATAGCCGACAAAAGCGGTGGTCTTGGCGGGGGAAATACGCGTGGCGGGCAGGTCGATCCATTTGCCGTTCTGCTGGGTCTCGCCCTTGGCGTAAGCGTAAGTACCGCCGACGGACCACTGGTCGTTGACGTTATAAGTCAGGCTGGTTTCGGCACCGCGCACGCGTTCTTTCTGATTGATCAGGCGCAATACACGGTCGTTGGCATCGTAGAACTGCGTGACATCCGAGGTGTTTTCATACGCGGTGACACTGGCCTGCCACTTGTCCCAGTCGCCACGCCAGCCCAGCTCGTAACTGTCGACTTTCAGAGCCTGGGCATTGAGGTCCTGAATATCGTATTTGCTGTTCACGTCACGCAGGAAGCGCTGGATATCCGGCAGGGAAAAGCCCTGGCTGAAGTTGACGAACACGTCCTGGTTTTCGGTCAGGTGATACA
Organism: Pseudomonas sp. P867; assembly: GCF_019891455.1. Taxonomy (NCBI): domain Bacteria; kingdom Pseudomonadati; phylum Pseudomonadota; class Gammaproteobacteria; order Pseudomonadales; family Pseudomonadaceae; genus Pseudomonas; species Pseudomonas sp. P867. Next base: position 185,091 of record NZ_JAFLXB010000005.1, read on the forward strand.
CCGCCCCGAGGTTATACAGCGTGTCATCGTATTTGAGCGTGCCGCCGGGCAGTGTGGCGCGGTTGCCGGTCTGGACGATTTCGCCGTAGGCGATGCTGTCGGAGACTTTGCTCTCAATCCACTCGCGACGTATTCCACCGCGTAAGGTCCAGTCATCGATGTCGTAGGACAGCTGACCAAAGATAGCTTTGGTGGTGGTCTCAATATCCGGGCCCAGTTCGAACGTGGTCCCGGTTTTGCTGTAGCTCAGGCCATTGACCCGGTATTGGTCGCCACGCTGGCGTGAGGTTTCATGATCATAGTCAGCCCCCCACACCAGGTTGCCGGTTGCCGGGCCGATGTCCGGCATCTGCGTATCGATCGCCGCACGCAGGCCATAGACATCCTGCACGCTGTTGTTGTCGGACACGCCTGCCCGACCCCGGGACAGGTCCGGGAAGAACAGGGCGTCGGCCCGCCGCCAGTAACTTTCGACCTGCAGGCCCTGGCCGTAGAAATCCTTATCGGCGTAGTTAAGGTTGACCGCCTGGTTATGGGTGTAGGGCTGGTCGCCCAGGTCCAGGCCTTTTACCGCGACTGCGTTGCTGGTGATGCGCGGGTTCTTGGTGTAGCGGGTGTCTTGTTCGTCTTTATAGTCTTGCAGCGACAGGCTGATCTTCTTGTCGTCATCGAGCTCGTAGCCGAAGCGACCTTGCAGGTCGTAGGTGTCGGTGTCCATGTTGCTGCCCTGGGACGTATCCTGGGGAATGCGCTTGCCGTTACCGTCGAACTGGTCGTTGCGCTGCACGGTATTGCCCGACAGATACCAGTCCACTGGACCCTTGCGCCCGGTAGCGCTTTGGAACGCCTCGTAAGCGAACCCCTTGTGGCTGAAGTTATTGCCGGCGGTCATGCCGATCTTGCTGCTGAAGGCCAGGTCCTCACCCTTGTTGCGCTTGGTGATGATGTTGATGATGCCGCCCGATGCGCCTGCGCCGTAGACGCTGCTGGCGCCGGAGATCACTTCGATGCGCTCGATGCTTTCCGGTGCCACGCTGTTGAGCTGGCGGAAGTTATCGCGCGTGGCGTTTTGTGAAACCCCATCGATCAGGATCAGGGTATTACGCCCGCGAAGCGTTTGGCCGAAGTTGCTCATGCCGCCGCTGGAAGGCGCAATGCCAGGCACCAGTTGGCCGAGGATATCTGCGACCCGACGCCCCGCGCCCGTTTGCTGGCGGATCTGTTCTTCGTTGATGACCTGCACGGAGCCTGGAATCTGCGCGATGCTGGTTTCATTGCGCGTCGCCGACACCACGGTCGCTTGCAACTGCAGGCTGGTCGGCTCTGTCTGTTCGGCCCAGGCGGGGGCACTGATCGAGCCGAGAAGCGGCAGCAGAACGGCCAATTGCGATGTGTTCATGGATTTGTCTCAGAGTTATTAGAAGTATTGACAGAAAAATCGGATGTCTCAGGCGCTCGCGTACATGAACGGATGGCGCGGATACTCACGGCGGCCAATGCGTAGGTCAGTGCGACCAGCCAGAAGCTGTGCGCCAGGCCCACCCATCCCATGCCGATACCGCCTATCAATGCGCCGCACAGCGCACCTGCTTTGGCGGCGCTGTTGCCCATGCCCAGGGCGAAACCCTGCTGGCTGGACGCTACGGTATTGGCGATCAGCGTGTAGGCCACGGGCAATAAAGCACCCTGCCACACGCCCCATAGCAGCCGGCTGGCGATGAACCCCAACCACTCACTGGCCAGCGCCGTGCCGGCCAGTGTGAGCGCGCACGCCCAGGTGACCCACTCGATGATGCGCAGCGTATGCGCTGGTTGATGTCGATCGAACAGGCGGCCCCATAACGGCGCGGACAGTGCCAGGGTCAAGGCGCTGGCGCCATAGCTGGCGCCGATCAGCCACGCGGGTGCCTGCAAAACCTCGGCAACATATAAGGCGTAAAACGGTTGCGGCATCATCCTGGCCGCCTGGATCAATACGATGATTCCCAACATCGCGCCCAGCCAGCCTTTGGGCAGTGCGACAGGCTTCGACGGGCGGGCAGGTCTGGATCGTGGTGAATCGCTGGGCAAGAACGCGCTGATTATCGCGCACAACAGGCAGACGGCGGTGGCGCTGTAGCACAGCAATGCGAAACCGGATATGTCCATCAGCCAGCCGCCCAATACCGGCCCGGCCAGGGAGCCTACGGCGGTGGCTGATTGCAGCCGCGCAAGAATGTGCCCGCGTCCACTCTCACCGCAGCAGGCCAGCGCGTAGGCTTGGGCAGCTGCAATGAAACCGGCCAATGCACCTTGCACCACGCGGATGACCACCAGCCACCACGGATCGGGCGTCATCGCAGCCAGCGCCTGGCACACCGCCAATGCCAGCAACGCCCGGATGATCATCGGCTTATGGCCGGTACGGTCGCCCAGTTTCCCCCACATGGGTGTGAGGATCATCGCTGCCATCATCGGCCCGGCATATACCAGCGAAGACAGCAGGCCGGTGTACTGGGCATTGGCGACGCCCAGCAGCTTCTGGATTTGCAGCGGCCAAAACGGCCCGCTCATCTCCATCGCCCCCATCGACACCAACTGAATCACCACCAGCAGCCGCAGCGCTGTGTTGTTAGTCGGCATTGGCGGCCGCGCTCAACGGGTTGGGCAGGCGTCCGACGATATCGGCATGACTCTCCAGCAGGCGCATGCGCATGAACGACTTGGCCGGCCACGGTTGCTCCAGCAGTGCTTCGCGCTCGGCTGCCCAGCGTTGCGGTTCAACCTGTGAGCGCAGGTTGTCGAAACACTGGCTGACCTGTGCCGACAGTTCATTCCAGAGCAGCGCCTGGGGGATGTCGAAGTGGCGCGCAGCAAGCAGGATCAACTCACCCAGATGGCACATGAATACGGTGTGCAGCAGTTTGTCCCGTACGAAACCTGCGTCGTCGTACAGCGTCATCTTCGGGTCGTGTAGTTCGACGTCCAGGCCGTGGGCGTGCAAGGTCTTGCGGTCGATACGGATATCGCCGAAATCGCGCAACAGCAGGCGGCTCAATTGCCCATCTGCAGTCATGACCATGAAGGAGTTCTGCTGATGGGCCTCGAAAGCGACGCCGTAACGCAAATACATGCCCAGCAGCGCCGGCACACTGATCGCCGCGTACTCATGGAAGAACGCGAGCATGGCCGCCGCATCGTCTTTGCCTTGGCTCAGGCGCACCCATTGGCGCAGCAGCGGCTGGCCGTGTTGATCAATGGCAAACAGGCTGCCCACCGGTACGGCCATTTCCCCGGGCTTGAGCTGGCTCTGGGGATTGTCGCGATAGAGCACCGCCAGGTGGCGGGAGTGCTCGTCATTGGCCGGTTGTGGTTTGAAATGCACACCGATACGCTCGGGAACGATGCTGAGGATTTTCTGAATCGCAGGCTCGCGCTCCAGGATGGTCAGCAGCAGGTGGCTGATCCGTGGGCCCATGCGCGCCGAGCGCGGTGAGACGGTGCGCTGCACGCTGGTCAGGCGCAGCGACACCGGCAGTTTGACCATGGGCGCATCGCAACGTCCGTCAGGCAATACGGTCCTGAATGACATGGTGGGGTGGGCGGTAAACGCGACGATATCGGTCAGCACCAGCAGCTTGTCGCCGATTGCATCGGCGAACAGCTGGGGCAGCTCCTGACGTGCCTGCCAAGGATGGGCAGGCACCGGCAGATAATCGCCTGCTTCAAGGCCTTGTGCTTGAAGTGTCGCGGTTAATTGCTGCGCCGCGTGTGGAAAGTGACTGCTCCACCACTGCCAGTAATCTGCCGTCCCGGCCAACGTTTCGACATGGGCAAACTGGCGATGCAGCGCGCACAGCAGCACGGGGAAGCGTGCTTCGAACTCCGGCGAATAGTCGATGACTTGGCTGGTATCCAGGCCCAGCTTGGTCTTGTAGTTGGGGTGCCACGGGTGCCCCAATGTTCCCCACTGCTCAAGTACGGATGTCGGATTGATCGTGCCTGCACCGTGCTTGAGATGACTCAGCAGGTTGCCTTGATGTACTGGGTCCATGGACGCATGCAGCTTGAGCGTCCATTGCTCATGGAAAGCGAGGCACAAGGTGTCGTTGATGAAGCTGTCGTCGATCTCGGCATTGAGGCGGTTGAGCACTTCCAGGTCGGCAGGTGACGTGAGGCTGGCGTTAAGCAACGTCAACAACTGTGATGGGAACTGGATCTTCTGGTCGGGCTGACCTTCGCGCAACAGGATGACTTTGCCACGCAGGTCCCAGCTGGCCATGCGGCCAGGACGCAAATGATCAAAGCGCAGGCGAGCCTGACAAGGCAGTGTCAGCGAGCATTGCCCATGTTCGTCGTAAATGAGGGTGCTGGGGTCCAGCAGGCTTTCACGAAACAATGCTTGGATCAGGCGTTGGAAGCTACGTTCAGCGGCAGGTGCCAGCGTATTGACCAAGTCGTCGAGGCTGATGTGGCTGGCCTGGAATTGCGCAGTGGCAAGCGCTTCGCTCCAGCGTTCCAGTAACGCGTTTTCCGGCTTCCTGCTATTTCCGTGCATCTAATTGATTCCCTAATCGTGAGCCTGAATGAAAGGCGCATGAATGATATCGAGAATCATTATTTGTGTGTGCTTTTGTTACATTAATTCATATCGAATTTTTGACAAAAAAACCGCGCTCGAAAAGCGCGGTTTTTGATGTAGACGGCCCGGCTGCGTGGGCCGGGCGTCGACTTGATTTCAGAGTTTCAGGAGCTTTTCGCCTGGCGTTGCAATTCGAGAGTTTCAAGCTCGTTTTTATAATTGTGGGCATCGCTCTCGTTGTGAAACATGCCGACCAATACGTCTTGCTGATGGACATCCCAGATGTGAATCCCGTGGCCTACCGCCTCGTGGGACATATGCTCATCGTCGCGTTCAGTTACTTTTACAGTCATCTGCTTGCTCCAATCTCTGGTTGATCTGCGGCAAGTCGTCGCAGGCCTCTGTTATATTATTTGTTAGCTTGCTAAGTAAACTGATTTTGCGCGCAATAATTCATTGCAGAAAACGCAACAATCGCGCAGGCCGCTAAACCCGTGGCATTCGGTCGCAGGGGCATGAGTTTTATGACAAAAGTTTCATGTTTGCTTCTAGCAATAAGACCTTTGTCGGCCCTACCACCGCTATCGGGAGCAAGCCCCCTCCCACATTTGAAATGCATTCCACTGTGGGAGGGGGCGTGCTCCCGATAGCGTCATAAGCTTCACAGTAAAATTTCCAGGCAAAAAAAAGCCCCGCATTCAGCGAGGCTTTCTTCCAGCTCATCAGCGCAATCAGCTGCCTTTGACGGCCTTACCGTCAACGGTGCCATCCTGCAGCATGATGTTGTATTCCTTGCCGTCGGTCTCAACCTGGCGCAGGGCAACCAGAATGCCGCCCTGGTCCTTGGCAAACCACATCTGCGTGATGCGCTTGCTCTGGGAGGGATCACGTACGCGTTCAACCTTGATCGCGTCAATGGAGCCTACCTTGGTCTGAACCTTTTCCGGGCCAATCACACGGAAGTCATAGGTATCGACATCAGTACCTTCGGCCACTCGGTAGCTCATGCTCTTCTTGCCGGCAGCCACGTCGCGCTGAAGGGCGAGCTGATACGTGGACTTGTCGAGCATGCCGCTTTCGAGGGTGACGTTGACCGGATCCTTGTTTTCGAAGCCGGTGATTTTCTTGTTCGCCTGGTCGAAATCCAGGTTGATCTTCTTAGCCTTGCCCAAACCGCCGCGCTCGAAGCTGTAGCTCTTGGGTTGCAGGGTGTCCTTGTCGAACAGGATCACGCTGGTTTCGGTCAGGCTGGCAATCATCATCGAGGCCTTGAAGTTCAAGGTCCAGGTGCCGTCGCCGTTTTTGGTCAGGCTGCGTTCAGCCGAACCACTCATGGGCAGTTGCTTCCAGTCGGCGGTGTAGCTGACGGAGAAAGGGTGAAGGTCTGCCGCTTGTACGGCAGGCAAAGCGAACAGCGCAAAAGCGAAGAGCAGGGCGCGACGCATAAAATCTCCTAGGTTCGAATCAAGTGGCCGCTGGCCGCGAGTAACTGACCGTCCAATAATGCACCCTGGTCACCAAGAATCAACCGTCCCTCGGCAAACCAGCGAACAGCCAGCGGGTAAATCCTGTGTTCCTGGGTATGAACCCGTTGCGCAAGCGTCTGCGCCGAGTCGCCTGACTCTACCGGAACCACTGCCTGTACGACCAGAGGCCCGCCATCGAGTTCCTCGGTGACAAAGTGCACGCTGCAGCCATGCTCGCTGTCGCCGGCGTCGAGGGCGCGCTGATGGGTGTGCATGCCTTTGTACTTGGGCAGCAGGGAAGGGTGGATATTGAGCAGGCGCCCTTCGTAGTGCCGCACGAAATCAGCACTGAGGATGCGCATGAAGCCGGCAAGCACGACGAGCTTGGGTTTGAAGGCGTCGATCAGTTCGACCAGGGCGCGGTCGAAGGCCTCGCGGCCGTCGAACGCCTTGTGATCCAGCGAGCGGGTGTCGATACCCGCGTCCCTGGCGCGTTGCAGGCCGTAGGCGTCGCTGCGGTTGGAAATCACCGCAGCGATGCGCACCGGGCTGTCGCCGCTGCGCGTGCTATCGATCAGGGCCTGCAAGTTACTGCCGGTGCCGGAGAGCAGCACCACGACATCACAGGTTGCAGGCATCAGTGCGCCTTAAGGTTCTTCAGTTCAACCTGGGCTGCGCCTTCTGGAGCAGTGGCGATCTGGCCGATGACCCAAGGTTGCTCGCCGGCTTCACGCAATACGTTCAGCGCGGTTTCAACGTGCTCTTGCGCCACGCAGATGACCATGCCCACGCCGCAGTTAAGCACGCGGTGCATCTCGGTTTCGTTGACGTTACCTTTCTCTTGCAGCCAATCGAAGACTGCCGGGCGCTGCCAACTGGCCACGTCGACAATCGCCTGGGCGCCTTTTGGCAGGACGCGCGGGATGTTGTCCAGCAGACCGCCGCCGGTGATGTGGGCCATGGCCTTGACGGCGCCGGTGTCCTTGATCAGCTTGAGCAGTGGCTTGACGTAAATGCGGGTCGGGGCCATCAGCAGGTCGGTCAGAGGCTTGCCGTCGAGCTGGATGTTCTCGATGTCGGCGCCGGACACTTCGATGATCTTGCGGATCAGCGAGTAACCGTTGGAGTGCGGGCCGGACGATGGCAGGGCGAGCAGGGCGTCGCCAGCAGCCACTTTGGAGCCGTCGATGATCTCGGCTTTTTCCACGACGCCGACGCAGAAACCGGCCAGGTCGTAATCTTCGCCTTCGTACATGCCTGGCATTTCAGCGGTTTCGCCGCCGACCAGCGAGCACCCCGACAGTTCGCAGCCGGCGCCGATGCCGGTGACCACCTGGGTTGCGGTTTCGACATTGAGCTTGCCGGTGGCGTAGTAGTCGAGGAAGAACAACGGCTCGGCGCCGCACACCACCAGGTCGTTGACGCACATGGCAACCAGGTCGATGCCGATGCTGTCGTGCTTGTTCAGGTTCAGGGCCAGGCGCAGCTTGGTGCCTACGCCGTCGGTGCCGGACACCAGTACAGGCTGCTTGTAGCCGGCCGGGATTTCGCAGAGGGCGCCAAAACCGCCCAGGCCGCCCATGACTTCAGGGCGCGCAGTGCGCTTGGCGACGCTCTTGATGCGTTCGACCAATGCTTCACCGGCGTCGATGTCTACACCGGCGTCCTTGTAGCTCAGGGAGGGTTGCTTGCTCATGATCCAGGCCTTTAGGGGGGGATTCAGGGGTAACGACCGAGCGGGCGGGCGCTTTTTAAAAAGGCCGCTGCCGTTGACGGTCTGCGAAGGCGCGCGATTTTATCAGGCTTGAAGGGCAGCGGCCATCCTCGGGCCGACGGGCAGGGCCATATAGATTAAAAAAGCCGGTTAAAAAATGCTGATCGGCTCTGCCAAGCGGCGTATTAAGGTATAGCCTTGAACCCGCTATCGTTATGACAGTACAAAAACTTACCGAGGCCCTGTGAATGTTTTGCCGGGTGCTGTGGTCACAGCCTGGCTAAACCGATTCACGCGGTCTGTTCCAGCCGCTAAATTTGTCGTTCGGGAATCTTCCATGCGTCTGTGTAAATTCTTCTTTGTGGGCTGTTTGTCGTTGGTCAGCCTGGCGAGTCATGCCGAAACCCTCAATGGCCTCTATCAAGTACTCGAACCGGTCAGCAGCCAGTCGCCCCAGGAGCGTGACCAGGCCACCCAGCGCGCCGTGCAGACTCTGGTGATTCGCCTCACCGGCGACGCCAAGGCCGCCGATGGCCCGGGCCTGGCGGCAATCCGCAAGGACCCGCAACAAATCATCACCCAATATGGCTACGACGCGGGCCCGCCCGAGAGCCTGCAAGTGGACTTCGACCCGGTCAGCACCGATCGCGCCTTGCGTGATGCCGGCCTGTCGATCTGGGGCAGTAATCGGCCGTCGATTCTCGGTTGGTGGCTGAACGATTCCACCGAAGGCAGCAGCCTGGTCGGCGATGGCCAGGCGGTTGCCCAGACACTGCGCCGGGCCGCGCAACACCGTGGCTTGCCGTTGCGCCTGCCGCTGGGCGACCTGGATGAGCAAGTGGTTGCCACTGCGCCGAATCTGGAAAGCGCGGACGCTGCGCCCTTGCGTGCAGCCTCCGAGCGCTACGGAGCCGATGCGTTGCTGGCTGTGCATGCGCGTCAGGAAGGTAATCAGTGGCAGGCCAAATGGCGTCTGTGGCTGGGCGATAAGTCTGAGCAAGGCACCGTCCAAGGCGCTGATACTGCCGCACTGGCAGATGCTGTATTGCTGGAGGTCAGCCAAAAGCTGGCGCCGCGCTTTGCGGTCAAGCCTGGTGTGAGCAGCGAGCAGCTGCTGGAAGTGCAAGGCATGAACCTGGAGCGCTACGCCGCCCTGGGCCGGTTGCTGGAGCCCTTTGGCGGTCAGCCGCAGTTAGTGGATGGCAATCGCATTGTGTATCGCGTCAACGGCAGTGCCGAGCAGCTGCGTACCCAATTGAGCCTGGCCAAGTTGCAGGAAATTCCCGCAGGTGAAACCCCGGCCCAGCAACCTGTGGTCGATGGCACGCAACCGGCTGCTGTACCTGAGCCTCAGGCGCAACTGCGGTTTCGTTGGTAAATAGTGCTCCTTCTTCTATATAGAAGAAGGGCGTCGATAATAGATGGAGTGGTTTATGGCGGATACGCGTCGTTGGGTGTGGCTTGGCGGGATAGTCCTGCTGTGCGGTTTTGTGTTCTTGCTGCATTCGATCCTGACGCCGTTTCTGGTGGCGCTGTTGCTCGCCTATCTGTTCGATCCCGTGGTGGATCGCCTGGAAAAAGCCGGTATGTCGCGTACTTTTGGCGTGGTCACGGTGTTCGCACTGTTCACGCTGATTATCACGGCGCTGGTGTTGATACTGGTGCCGATGCTGGCCAAGCAGCTGTTTCGCCTCTACGAGCTGGCGCCGCAGATGCTCGACTGGTTGCAGCACACGGCAATGCCGTGGGCCCAGTCCAAGTTCGGGTTGGCGGATGGGTTCTGGAAGTTCGACAAGGTCAAGGCGGCCATCAGCGAGCATATGGACAAGACCACCGATATCGTCACGGTGGTGCTCAGCCAGGCAACCGCTTCGAGCCTGGCGCTGATCGGCTGGTTGACCAACCTGGTGCTGATCCCGGTGGTGGCGTTTTACCTGCTGCGTGATTGGGACATCATGATGGCCAAGATCCGCAGCCTGCTGCCCCGTGACCGTGAAGAACGCATCGTCTCCCTTGCTGCAGAATGCCATGAAGTACTGGGGGCATTCGTTCGCGGTCAGTTGCTGGTGATGCTGGCGCTGGGGGTGATCTACGCAGCTGGCTTGATGGCCATCGGCCTGGAGCTGGGGCTGTTGATCGGCTTGATCGCAGGCCTGGCAGCCATCGTGCCTTATATGGGCTTTGTGATTGGTATCGGTGCGGCGCTGGTGGCCGGTCTGTTCCAGTTTGGCGGCGACCTCTACCCAATGCTGGGGATTGTCGCGGTGTTCATGGTCGGCCAGGCATTGGAAGGCATGGTACTTACGCCGTTGCTGGTAGGCGATCGGATTGGCCTGCACCCGGTGGCGGTGATCTTTGCGATCCTGGCGGGTGGCGAGTTGTTCGGGTTTACCGGCATTCTGCTGGCGCTGCCGGTGGCGGCGGTGATCATGGTGCTGGTGCGTCATGTTCACGACTTGTACAAGGATTCGGACGTGTATACGGGCGTTGATGAGCCCGAGTTGTAATCGCAATGTCACAAACCCGGCCAAGGCCGGGTTTGTTGTTTCTGGCGGTGGTGCGTCAAACAATCCGCGTGAAACCGCCAAGTTAACGCAAACCTTTGATTTTGCTTGTGGTCTGCTGCATTGTGCACCCGGCGTCACGGGTATAAACTTTGCAAACTTTACACAGAGGCCACTAACGGTTCGATGGGAGCCGTTCAGTCAGCATGAAACCGATTCAGCTGCCCCTAGGTGTGCGTCTGCGTGATGACGCTACCTTTATCAATTACTACCCAGGCGCCAATGCCGCTGCACTCGGCTATGTGGAGCGGCTTTGCGAAGCCGACGCCGGGTGGACTGAAAGCCTGATCTATCTGTGGGGCAAGCATGGCGTGGGGCGTACCCACCTGTTGCAGGCCGCGTGCCTGCGTTTCGAACAGATGGGCGAGCCGGCAGTGTATTTGCCCCTGGCCGAGTTGATGGACCGCGGCATCGGCATCTTCGACAACCTTGAGCAATACGAACTGGTGTGCCTGGACGACTTGCAGGCGGTGGCCGGCAAGGCGGATTGGGAAGAAGCGCTGTTTCACCTGTTCAACCGCCTGCGCGACAGCGGTCGTCGTTTGCTGATCGCCGCTTCCACATCGCCTCGTGAGCTGCCGGTGAAGCTGGCCGACCTCAAGTCGCGCCTGACCCTGGCGCTGATCTTCCAGATGCGCCCGTTGTCCGATGAGGACAAGTTGCGTGCCCTGCAGCTGCGTGCTTCCCGACGTGGCCTGCACCTGACCGACGAAGTCGGGCACTTTATCCTGACTCGTGGCACCCGCAGCATGAGCGCGCTGTTCGATTTGCTTGAGCAGCTTGACCAGGCTTCGTTGCAGGCGCAAAGAAAATTGACGATTCCTTTTCTGAAAGAAACGCTGGGTTGGTAAGGCGTTGATTTGCCACTAATCGGCATTTTACGGGCGCCAGAAAACCTGCGTTTGAGCCCAGCGGGCCACGCAAGTGCAGTGATAAATGGAATTACGGCTTAGATGGCATAGTCCAAACAATAAGTCACATAGATCACGATTGAATTTGCAAATCGATGTGATAGAGGGCATAGTCTCGGCTTCTTTACACATCAGCCACGGTCGTGCCCATGCTAAATCGCTTCGCACCCCTCGTGCCTCTCGCACTCGTTACCCTATTGTTTGGTTGCGCCTCCCACCCTCAACAGGTGGCAGAACAGCCCAAACCACAGGTTCAAAATCAGGCCAAGTTCGTTGCTGCACAGTCTGCTTCTGTTTATGAAGAAGAGATGGCAACCGAAAAAGAACTCGCCGAGTTTTCAGACAGCAAGCCTTACCAGCTGCCCCTTCTGGCCGACAGCATTCTTGAACGCGGCAAGTCCCTGATCGGTACTCGTTACCGTTTTGGCGGCACCTCTGAAGCCGGTTTCGATTGCAGCGGTTTCATCGGTTATCTGTTTCGTGAAGAAGCTGGCATGAACCTGCCTCGCTCCACCCGCGAAATGATCAACGTGGATGCACCGTTGGTCGCACGCAACAACCTCAAGCCGGGCGATCTGCTTTTCTTTAGTACCAGTGGTCGTGGTCGTGTCAGCCACGCCGGTATCTACCTGGGCGATAACCAGTTTATCCACTCCAGCAGCCGCCGCAGCGGTGGTGTTCGGGTCGATAACCTGGGCGACAGCTACTGGAGCAAAACCTTCATCGAAGCCAAGCGCGCACTCGCCATGGCCCCGACTACGGTTACCGCTAGTAAGTAAAGTTAAAGTGATACTTGAAGTTTGACGTGTAAGCGCTAGAATCCCTGGACATTGTTGTTATCCGTTCGCGCGAGCTTTGCTTGCGCGTTCTGGTTTTCAACGTTCGGCAGCGAAAGCCGCATCCAGACCAGGATTGTTCTGCACATGTCGACCTCGGCCCGCCTGATGCTCATTGTTTGCGCCGCGCTGCTCAGCGCCTGCGCCAGCCGTCCACCGCCGCCCGCGCCTGTAGCGGTCAAGCCCAAGCCGGTATTCAACTACGCCACCCAGAATTTTTCGCCTGCTGCCGAAGACGTGCTCTTCCGTGCGCTGGGCCTGGTCGGCACGCCTTATCGCTGGGGCGGCAACACACCGGATTCGGGGTTTGATTGCAGTGGCCTGATCGGCTTTGTGTTCCGCGACGCCGCCGGCATTTCCCTGCCGCGCACCACCCGCGAACTGATCGTGATGCGTGGCCAGGACGTCAGCGAGCAGAACCTGCAAACCGGTGACTTGCTGTTCTTCGCCACAGGCGGTGGTTCACGGGTCAGCCATGCGGGAATCTATGTCGGGGAAGGGCGCTTTGTGCATGCGCCGCAAACCGGCGGTACGGTTAAGCTCGACACGCTATCCAAAGCGTATTGGCAGAATGCCTACCTGAGTGCCAAGCGGGTTTTACCGGGGAATCTGGCACGCAACCCTTGAGTCGTACATAGATCCAGTGTGGGAGGGGGCTTGCCCCCGATAGTGGTGTAACAGTCGGCACATACTCAGCTGACAGACCGCAATCGGGGGCAAGCCCCCTCCCACATTATTTGCAATGCTCTTGAGATGGGTTACTTGGCTGCAGAAACCCGCCACACCTTATTGCCCACATCATCAGCCACCAGCAAATCACCCTGCTGATCAATCACCACGCCCACCGGCCGGCCCATGGCTTTCTCGTCGCTGTTGAGAAACCCCGTCAGCACATCCACCGGCTGTCCTTTCGGCTGGCCCCCTTCAAACGGCACAAAAATCACCTTGTAACCACTGTGCGGCTTGCGATTCCACGAACCATGCTGGCCGATAAACGCGCCGTTGCTGAATTGCGCAGGCAACTTGCTGCCCTCGGCGAAGGTCAGCCCCAGTGAAGCGGTGTGCGGGCCTACCGCGTAGTCTGGCGCGATGGCTTTGGCAACCAAGTCCAGGTTTTGCGGCGTGACGCGAACATCCACATGCTGGCCGTAATAGCTGAAGGGCCAGCCATAGAAGCCGCCATCCTTGACCGAGGTGATGTAGTCCGGCACCAGGTCGCTGCCGATTTCATCGCGCTCATTGACCGCCGTCCACAGCTTGCCGCTCTGTGGTTCCCAGGCCATGCCATTGGGGTTACGCAGACCGGAGGCAAAAATGCGGTGTTGGCCGGTGGCGCGATCGACTTCCCAGATTGCAGCTCGGCCTTGCTCGACGTCCAGGCCGTTTTCGCCAACGTTGCTGTTGGAGCCGACGCTCACATACAACTTGCTGCCATCCTTGCTGGCCACCACGTTTTTCGTCCAGTGGTGGTTCAAGGGGCCACCTGGCAACTCCACGACTGTTGTGCCTGGGGATGTGATTGCGGTTTCACCTGGCTGATAAGGAAAACGCAGTAACTTGTCCGAGTCCGCCACGTACAGGTCGTTGCCCACCAGTGTCATGCCAAACGGCGAATTCAGATTTTGCAGAAATACCGTACGCGTTTCGGCCACGCCGTCATGATCGGCATCGCGCAACAACGTAATGCGGTTCGGGCTCGGCACACCGGCACCGGCGCGGCCCATGACTTTTTCCATCACCCAACCCCGCACGCCTTTGGTGTCGTCTGGCTTGGGTGGCGCATTGGTCTCGGCCACCAACACGTCGCCGTTGGGCAGTACGTAGAGCCAGCGTGGATGCTCCAGGCCCTCGGCGAATGCGGCCACTTGGGTGCCGGCGGCAGCCGTTGGCTTGGCGCCTTCAGGCCAACCGATCGCCGGGGCGATGTTGACGGTGGGAATCAGCGTCTTGTTCGGCTCCGGCAGTTTGGGCGAGGGCCCGGTGCCATCGGAGACTTGCAAGGTAGAGCTTTCGCCGCAGGCGGCGAGGCTGCCGGTGAGCATGATCAGTAAGGCCAGTCGGGTTTTAGGCATGGTTTTCTCCTTGATACCTGTAAGGGTAGAGAAGCACGCTGTACGGATGGTTCAAGTACAAGGCCAGCTTTAATTGACGCTCCACCCCCAACCCACTAACCTTCGCGGCTTGTTCCAGGTGCTCTGTGGCGTGCGCGTCGACAGGGTGAAACAGGGAAGCCGGTGAGCGAGCGCACTTGTACACAGTGCTGCCGCGATTCCGGCGCTGCCCCCGCAACGGTAAATGAGTCAAGACGGTGCTGTTTGCCACTGTATCGCCCGCGATATGGGAAGGCGCGCCCTCGGCTGCTTCGACAAGACGCGCCACTCATGAGTCCGGAGACCGGCCTTGAACATTCAACAGCATCACGGTGGGCGATGCTTGGCTGTCTGTTTTTTCTTTTTCCTGCCCGCCGTTTTTGTCCAGCCCCAACGGAGAGCTGCCATGACCGATTCCCCCGACCGCGACGAACGCCACCTGGCGCGCATGTTGCGCAAAAAAGCCGTGATCGACGAGCGCATCGCCAATTCGCCGAATGAGTGCGGCTTGTTGCTGGTATTGACCGGCAACGGCAAAGGCAAGAGCAGTTCGGCCTTCGGCATGTTGGCCCGCGCCATGGGCCACGGCATGCAGTGCGGTGTGGTGCAGTTCATCAAGGGCCGCAACAGCACAGGCGAAGAGCTGTTCTTCCGGCGCTTCCCCGAGCAAGTTCGCTTCCACGTCATGGGCGAAGGCTTCACCTGGGAAACCCAGGATCGTCAACGCGATATCGCCGCCGCCGAAGCAGCTTGGGCGGTGTCGCGGGCAATGCTCAATGACCCTTCCATTGGCCTGGTGGTGCTGGATGAACTGAACATCGCTCTCAAGCACGGCTACCTCGACCTGGACCAGGTACTAAGCGACCTGCAAGCCCGCCCGCCGATGCAGCATGTGGTGGTCACTGGCCGTGGTGCCAAGCCTGAATTGATCGAAATGGGCGACACCGTCACCGAAATGGGCATACTCAAGCACGCGTTCCAGGCCGGTATCAAGGCACAGAAGGGCGTTGAACTTTGAATCAGCCCCGCCAATGCCCAGCCGTCTTGATCGCCGCTCCGGCGTCCGGCCAAGGCAAAACCACGGTCACCGCTGCGCTGGCCCGTTTGCATCGCAACCTGGGGCGCAAGGTGCGCGTGTTCAAATGCGGGCCGGACTTTCTCGACCCGATGATCCACGAGCGCGCCAGCGGTGCGCCGGTGTATCAATTGGACATGTGGATGGTGGGCGAGCAGGAAAGTCGTCGTCTGCTGTGGGAAGCGGCGGGGGAGGCCGACCTGATCCTGATCGAAGGCGTGATGGGGCTGTTCGACGGTACCCCCTCCAGCGCCGACCTGGCGCGGCACTTCGGCGTGCCAGTGCTGGGGGTGATCGACGGGACTGCCATGGCCCAGACCTTTGGTGCCCTGGCCCTGGGCCTGGCGCGCTATCAGCCCGACCTGCCGTTCGCCGGCGTGCTGGCCAACCGTGTCGGCACCCTGCGCCATGCCCAGTTGCTCGAAGGCAGCCTCACGGAGGGCTTGCGTTGGTACGGCGCGTTATCCCGCGAGACCGGTATCGAACTGCCGAGCCGCCACCTGGGCCTGGTGCAAGCCAGCGAACTCAATGACCTCGATGTACGCCTGGATGCTGCCGCCCAGGCATTGGGCAGCAGCTGCGAAGTGGCCCTGCCGCCCCCCGTGACCTTTGCCGCGCCCGAAGTGATCAAGGCCGAACCGTTACTTGCCGGTGTGCGTATCGCCGTCGCCCGTGACGAAGCCTTTGCCTTTACCTATGGCGCCAGCCTGGATTTGCTGCGGGCCATGGGCGCAGAGCTGACATTCTTCTCACCTATTCATGATCGCCAACTGCCGCAGGCAGACAGCCTTTACCTGCCAGGCGGGTACCCGGAGCTGCACCACCAGGCGCTGTCGGCAAACACCTCGATGCTGGAGGCCATCCGTGCTCATCACGCCGCCGGCAAGCCACTGCTCGCCGAATGTGGCGGCATGCTCTATCTGCTCGATTCGCTGACGGATGTAGAGGGCGCCCGAGCCGAACTGCTTGGCGTGCTGCCAGGCGATGCGGTGATGCAAAAGAAACTCGCGGCACTGGCCCTGCAAAGTGTCGAATTGCCGGAAGGCACGTTGCGCGGGCACACTTATCACCACTCCTTGACCAGCACCGCATTGGCGCCGATCTCCCGTGGCCTGAGCCCTAACGGCGGGCGCGGGGCTGAAGCGGTTTACCGACAAGGGCGGCTGACCGCTTCCTACGTGCACTTTTATTTTCCGTCGAATCCTGGCGCGGTGGCCGCGTTGTTCGCGCCAGACCTTGAAACCGCTATCGCAGGCAAGCCAGCTCCCACAGTTGACCGAGTTGAAACCCAATCCAATGTGGGAGGGGGCTTGCCCCCGATGAGGCCATGACTGACAACGCCTTCCCCGAGGCCGACCGCCAGGCCGTATACCGCGCCATCGCCGAACGCCGCGACATGCGCCACTTCACCGGCGGCAGCGTCACCCCGGAACTGTTGCACCGCCTGCTCCAGGCCGCGCACCAGGCACCCAGTGTAGGCCTGATGCAACCGTGGCGTTTTATCCGCATCAGCGACCGCTCATTGCGCAGGCAGATTCAACAGTTGGTGGAAGAAGAGCGCGCGCGCACCGCGCAGGCCCTGGGCGAGCGCTCCGATGACTTCATGAAGCTCAAGGTCGAAGGCATCAGCGACTGCGCCGAGGTGCTGGTGGCTGCACTGATGGATGATCGCGAGCGCCACATCTTCGGGCGCCGCACCTTGCCGGAAATGGACATGGCGTCTCTATCTTGCGCAATCCAGAACCTGTGGCTGGCGGCGCGCGTGGAAGGCCTGGGCATGGGCTGGGTGTCGCTGTTCGAACCCCTGGCGTTGGCCGAACTGCTGGGCTTGCCAGCCGGCGCGAAACCCCTGGCCGTACTGTGCCTGGGGCCGGTGGCTGAGTTCTACCCGGCACCGATGTTGCAGCTCGAAGGCTGGACCGAGCCGCGGCCGCTGAGTGACATGCTGTATGAAAACAAGTGGGGAGTGAGTCAATGAGTGTGGCCTTGCTGTGTGTCGCTGCGGTGGCGCTGGATGCGCTGCTGGGTGAACCCAGGCGCTGGCATCCGCTGGTGGCGTTCGGCAACTTCGCCGGGCGCATCGAGCAGCGTTTCAATAGCGGTGGGCGTGGCTGGCGCAGCCATGGCGTGACCGCGTGGTTTATCGCAGTGGTGCCTCTGACCTTGCTGGCCACCGCGTTATCGTGGGCGCCATATATCGGCTGGCTCCTGGAAATCCTGGCGTTGTACTGCGCCTTGGGCATGCGCAGCCTGGGCGAGCATGTGACGCCGGTGGCCCAGGCCCTGCGCAGCGATGATCTGGATGAGGCACGCAAACGCGTGAGTTACCTGGTCAGTCGCCAGACCAGCGAACTGGACCGCACCGAAGTTGCGCGCGCCGCAACCGAGTCGGTGCTGGAGAACGGCAGCGATGCGGTATTCGCCGCGTTGTTCTGGTTTGTGGTGGCAGGCGTGCCAGGCGTGGTGCTTTATCGCCTGAGCAACACCCTCGACGCCATGTGGGGCTATCGCAACGAGCGCTTTGAGCGTTTTGGCTGGGCGGCTGCAAAGATCGACGATGTGCTCAACTACATTCCTGCGCGGCTGGTGGCCTTGACCTACGCGCTATTGGGCAAAACCCGCCTGTCTCTCAAATGCTGGCGCACCCAGGGCCCGACGTGGGACAGCCCTAACGCCGGTCCGGTGATGGCTGCCGGTGCCGGTGCGTTGGGCGTCGAACTCGGTGGCGCAGCGATTTATCACGGCGAGGTGCATCAGCGCCCGCAGTTGGGCGAAGGCCCGCCGGCCGATGCCGACTCCATTGATCGTGGCTGGCACCTGGTGCAGCGCGGCGTATGGTTATGGCTGCTGGTCTTGTGCGTAGGGGCGCAAATCTATGCTTGAACACGGTGGTCGGCTGCGAAAGGCCGCGATTGAATACGGGATTGCCGAAGCGGATTGGCTTGATCTCTCCAGTGGCCTGGCGCCCTGGCCGTGGCCGATTCCCGAGATCCCGCTGCGTGCCTGGGCCCGCTTGCCGGAAACCGATGACGGCCTGGAGAAGGCCGCCTGCGAGTATTACGGCGCCGCCCAGTTGTTACCGGTGCCGGGCTCCCAGGCCGCGATCCAGTTACTGCCGCGCCTGCGCCGCTCCGGCAAGGTCGGCGTGCTTTCGCCTTGCTATGCCGAGCACGCCGAAGCCTGGCGCCGCGCCGGTTATGTGGTGCGTGAAGTGCAGGAGCAGGAGGTCGACTTCTTTCTCGACAGCCTCGATGTGCTGGTGGTGGTCAACCCCAACAACCCCACGGGCCTGAGCCTGCCCCCGCAACGCTTGCTGGACTGGCACGCGCGGCTGGTCCAGCGCGGGGGCTGGCTGGTGGTGGACGAAGCGTTCATGGACGTGACCCCCGATTCAAGCCTGGCGAGCCATGCCGATCAGGTCGGTCTGATCGTACTGCGCTCGTTCGGCAAGTTTTTCGGCCTGGCGGGTGTACGCCTGGGCTTTGTGCTGGCCGAACGCAAGTTGCTCAAGTTGCTGGCCGAACAGGTCGGGCCCTGGGCAGTCAGCGGGCCGACGCGGGTATTGGGCCAAGTGTGCCTGCGCGATACGGATGGGCACACCCGCCAGCGCAATCGATGCATCGAAGCGGGCCAGCGCTTGTTCGAACTGCTTGAGCGCAGAGGCTTTCAACCTCACGGCGGCTGCGCATTGTTCCAGTGGTTGATCACGCCTCATGCCGAGCGCCTGCACGAATTCATGGCCCAGCGCGGCATCCTGCTGCGCCTGTTTGTGCACGACAGCAGCGTGCGTTTCGGCTTGCCCGACACCGAAGCCGACTGGTTGCGGCTGGACGAGGCTTTGGCCGCATACAAGGACGCCACATGAGTACGCTGATGGTGCAGGGCACTACCTCCGACGCCGGCAAGAGCACCCTGGTGACCGCGTTGTGCCGTTGGCTGGTGCGCCAGGGTGTCGCGGTGGTGCCGTTCAAGCCGCAGAACATGGCGCTCAACAGCGCGGTGACGGCCGAAGGCGGCGAGATCGGCCGCGCCCAGGCAGTGCAGGCCCAGGCCGCCAACCTGGCACCCCACACCGATATGAACCCGGTGCTGCTCAAGCCCAATAGCGACACCGGCTCGCAAGTGATCATCCACGGTCGCGCCGTGACCAGCATGAACGCCGTGGCCTATCACGACTACAAAGCCATTGCGATGCAGGCGGTGTTGGCTTCCCACGCACGTTTGAGTCAAGCCTATCCGGTGGTGATGGTCGAAGGTGCGGGCTCCCCGGCCGAGATCAACCTGCGCGCCAATGACATCGCCAACATGGGTTTCGCCGAAGCGGTGGATTGCCCGGTGCTGTTGATCGCCGATATCAATCGCGGCGGCGTGTTTGCCCATCTGGTCGGTACCCTGGAATTGCTGTCGCCCAGCGAGCAGGCACGGGTCAAGGGCTTCATCATCAACCGTTTTCGCGGTGATATCGCGCTGTTGCAGCCTGGCCTGGATTGGCTGGAGGCGCGCACCGGCAAGCCGGTTGTCGGCGTGTTGCCCTACGTGATGGACCTGCACCTGGAGGCGGAAGACGGCATCGACCAGCGCCAGATCGACAAGGCCGCCCACGTGCTCAAGGTGGTGGTGCCGGTGTTGCCGCGTATCAGCAATCACACTGACTTTGACCCGCTGCGCCTGCATCCTCAGGTGGATTTGCAGTTTGTCGGGCCGGGCCAGGCGATGCCTGCGGCTGACCTGGTCATCCTGCCTGGCTCCAAAAGCGTACGCAGCGATCTGGCCTTCTTGCGCGCCAATGGCTGGGATGCGGCCGTGGCGCGGCATCTGCGTTATGGCGGCAAGGTGCTGGGGATTTGCGGCGGTTTGCAGATGCTGGGTGAGCAGGTGCATGACCCGCTTGGGCTGGAGGGTGTGGCCGGGTCCAGTGCCGGCCTCGGGCTGCTGGCGTTTACCACAACGCTGGAGGAGCAGAAGCAACTGCGCAATGTGCGCGGACGCTTGGTGCTCGAAGACGCTGAAGTGAGTGGGTATGAGATTCACGCGGGTGTGACATCAGGCAATGCCCTGCTCAGCGCTGCGGTGCTGCTGGAGGATGGTCGCAGCGATGGCGCGCTGAGTGCTGATGGGCAGATTCTCGGCACTTACCTGCACGGGCTGTTCGAAACACCGGCGGCGTGCAGTGCCTTGCTGCGGTGGGCCGGATTGCAGGAGGTGCAAGAGGTGGATTATCACGGGTTGCGCGAGCGTGATATCGAGCGGTTGGCGGACTTGGTGGAGAACCACCTGGATACGGATTTATTGCGTCGATTGTGCGGGATTTGACGGCATGTATAGGACGCAAATGTGGGAGGGGGCTTGCTCCCGATAAGTGCTTCACAGTCACTGAGGTATCGACTGATACACCTTAATCGGGAGCAAGCCCCCTCCCACAATGGATGGTATCAATCGCAATTTTTTCGGCTGGCTGGAAAAGGTATTTGCTCATGTATCAATTAATCCTCGGCGGTGCCCGTTCGGGCAAGAGTCGCCTGGCTGAAAAGCTCGCCTGCGACAGCGCTTTGCCGGTCACTTATATCGCCACCAGCCAACCGCTGGATGGTGAAATGAATCAGCGGGTGGCGCTGCATCGCGAACGTCGCCCGGATCATTGGGGGCTGATTGAAGAACCCATCGAGCTGGCGCATGTGCTGCGTGAAAACGCCGCTACCGACCGCTGCCTGTTGGTGGACTGCCTGACGTTATGGCTGACCAATCTGCTGATGCTCGACGATAGCGATCGTCTGGTGTTCGAGCGCGATCAACTGCTGCAAACCCTGGCCTCGCTGCCGGGTGAAATCATTTTTGTCAGCAACGAGACCGGTCTGGGTGTCGTGCCGCTGGGCGAATTGACTCGCCGCTATGTGGATGAAGCCGGTTGGCTGCATCAAGCCTTGGCCGAGCGGTGTCAGCGTGTGGTGTTGACGGTTGCCGGCCTGCCCCTGACTTTGAAAGGTACTGCGTTATGACGGACTCCTGGTGGCTCAACCCCTGCAAGGCCATTGATACTGCGGCCCATGAACAGGCGCTGGCGCGTCAGCAACAATTGACCAAGCCCGCCGGTTCCCTCGGCCAGCTGGAGGCGCTGGCGGTGCAGCTGGCGGGTTTGCAGGGCCAGGTCAAGCCGTCGGTGGAGCAACTGTGGATCGCGATTTTTGCCGGCGATCACGGTGTGGTCGCCGAAGGCGTGTCGGCATTTCCTCAGGAAGTGACCGGGCAGATGTTGCATAACTTCGTCACCGGTGGTGCGGCGATCAGCGTGTTGGCGCGGCAACTGGATGCGCAGCTGGAAGTGATTGATCTTGGCACGGTGACGCCCTCGCTGAACTTGCCCGGCGTGCGTCATGTGAATATCGGCGCGGGCACGGCCAACTTCGTCGATGGCCCGGCGATGACCCAGGCTCAAGGGCTGTTGGCATTGCAAGCCGGCCGAGACAGCGCGCACCGCGCTCTGGAACGCGGTGCGCAGGTGTTTATCGGCGGCGAGATGGGTATCGGCAATACCACCGCGGCCAGCGCGTTGGCCTGTGCATTGCTGGATTGCCAGGTGAGCGACCTGACTGGCCCGGGCACAGGTTTGAATGCAGCGGGCGTCAGCCACAAGGTCGCGGTCATCGAGCGCGCTTTGGCGCTGCATGCCGGGCAACGGGGTGATGCGTTGCAAACGCTGTTCAATCTCGGCGGTTTTGAAATTGCCGCGTTGGTTGGCGCTTACCTGGCCTGTGCGCAGGCAGGTATCGTGGTGCTGGTGGATGGGTTTATCTGCAGCGTTGCCGCGCTGGTGGCGGTGCGCTTGAACCCGGCGTGCCGCGAATGGCTGGTGTTCGGGCATCGCGGTGCCGAGCCGGGCCATCGCCATGTGTTGCACAGCCTGGATGCCGAACCGCTACTGGAACTGGGCTTGCGCCTGGGCGAAGGCAGCGGCGCGGCGCTGGCGGTGCCGTTGTTGCGTTTGGCCTGTGCGTTGCACGGACAGATGGCAACCTTCGCCGAAGCGGCCGTGGCAGATCGCCCCGCATGACCTTGCACCTGGATCTGCTGCGCCACGGCGAAACCGAGCTGGGCGGCGGCCTGCGCGGCAGCCTGGACGATGCCTTGACCGCCAAGGGCTGGGCGCAAATGCGAGCCGCGGTGGTGGGGCAGGGGCCATGGGATCGGTTGATCGGCTCACCGTTGCAACGCTGCGCCTTGTTTGCCCAGGAGCTGGGAGCACAGCTCGGCCTGCCGGTCAGCCTTGAGCCGGCTTTGCAAGAACTCCACTTCGGTGCCTGGGAAGGCCAGAGCGCCGCGGCGCTGATGGAGACCGATGCCGAAGGGCTGGGTTTGTTCTGGGCCGATCCCTACGCGTTCACGCCGCCCCAAGGCGAGCCTGTCAGTGCATTTTCCGAGCGGGTGCTCGGCGCGGTGTCACGCCTGCATCAGGCTTACGCCGGCCAGCGCGTGTTGTTGGTCAGCCATGGCGGCGTGATGCGCCTGCTGCTGGCCCGGGCGCGTGGGATGCCGCGCGAGCAACTGCTGAACGTCGAGGTCGGCCACGGCGCGCTTTTCAGCCTGCAGGTCGGTGCCGACGGCGTACTGAAAGAAGGATCGTGACGATGTTGCCGTTCTGGATCGCCCTGCAATTTCTCAGCTGCCTGCCGATCCGCTTGCCGGGTATGCCGCAGCCTCAGGAGCTAGGCCGTTCGTTACTGTTTTATCCGCTGGTGGGACTGCTGTTCGGTCTATTGCTGTGGGGGTTGAACCTGGTATTGATGGGCGCGCCCTTGCTGCTGCACGCCGCGCTGTTGCTGACGGCCTGGGTGCTGCTCAGCGGTGGCCTGCACCTGGATGGCCTGGCGGACAGCGCCGATGCCTGGTTGGGTGGCTTTGGTGATCGCGAACGCACGCTCAGTATCATGAAAGATCCGCGCAGCGGGCCGATTGCGGTGGTTACCCTGGGCTTGGTGCTATTGCTCAAGTTCAGCGCGTTGGTGGCCTTGATCGAGCAGCGTAATGGCGCCGCCCTGATCCTGGCGCCGTTGATCGGACGGGCTTCGATGCTGGCGCTGTTTCTTACCACGCGCTATGTGCGGGCAGGAGGGTTGGGCCAGGCCTTGTCGGACTACTTACCGCGGATTGTCGGCCAGCAGGTGCTGATCCTCAGCGGATTGACCTGCATCCTGATCGGTGGTTTCAACGGCGGTATTGCGGTGTTGCTGGCGGCGCTGTGCTTTATGGGGCTGCGTCACTTGATGATCAGGCGCCTTGGCGGTACCACGGGCGACACGGCAGGCGCGCTATTGGAGCTACTGGAAGTCGCTGTCCTGGTCGGGTTGGTGCTGTAACGCTTTCTTGCAATTCCTTAACTCCGGGTATATACACGCTCTATGCTTGCTTCCCAATGTTTATGCACCAACCTGCGACGCGCCGCCCGTGGCGTCAGCAGGCATTACGACGGCGCTCTCGACGGCTTCGGGATCAACGTCGCCCAGTATTCTTTGCTGTGTAACCTGCAGCGCCTCGACCAACCGAGCATTTCCAGTCTGGCCGAAGCCATGGGCCTGGATCGCAGCACCCTGGGGCGCAACCTGCGTGTTCTGGAGGGCGAGGGGTTGGTGCAATTGGTCGAGGGCGATGACCTGCGAAACCGCCTTGTGCTGTTGACTGAAAGTGGCCAGCAGCGATTGGCCGCCGCGTTGCCGGCATGGGAAGCGGCGCAACAGAAACTGATTGATAAGCTCGGCGCTGAAAAGCGCGAAACCTTGTTGGCCTTGCTGGATGAACTCGCCTGAACGGCAGTTTGTTCGACTACAAGCGGGTATATACCCGCGAGCGGAGAATAAAAAATGACCTCGATGTGGCGCGCCAGCGGTTGGATCCTTGTGGGGAGTGCGCTGATCCTGGCGTTGTCCTTGGGCGTACGGCATGGCTTCGGCCTGTTTCTGGCGCCGATGAGCAGCGAATTCGGCTGGGGGCGTGAGACCTTCGCCTTCGCCATTGCCTTGCAGAACTTGATCTGGGGCTTGGCGCAGCCGTTTACCGGCGCCTTGGCCGACCGTTTCGGCGCAACCAGAGCGGTGTTTGTCGGCGGCGTGTTGTACGCCGTGGGCCTGGTGCTGATGGGGATGTCCGACTCCGCGTGGTCATTGTCCCTGAGTGCAGGCTTGCTGATTGGCATCGGCCTGTCCGGTACCTCGTTTTCAGTGATTCTCGGTGTGGTCGGTCGCGCCGTACCGCCGGAAAAACGCAGCATGGCCATGGGCATTGCCAGCGCCGCCGGGTCCTTCGGCCAGTTCGCCATGGTGCCCGGCACCCTCGGCTTGATCGATTGGCTGGGCTGGTCCGCAGCGTTGCTGGCGTTGGGCTTGATGGTGGCGTTGATCCTGCCGCTGGTTGCCATGCTCAAGGACCGGCCGTTGCCGGTCACGGTCGGTCAGCAAACCCTGCGCGAAGCGTTGAAGGAAGCCTGCTCTCACTCCGGGTTCTGGCTGCTGTCTTTCGGTTTTTTTGTGTGCGGGTTCCAGGTTGTGTTTATCGGTGTGCACTTGCCGGCGTACCTGGTCGACCAACATCTGCCGGCCACGGTGGGCACCACGGTGCTGGCCCTGATCGGTCTGTTCAATGTGTTCGGCACCTATACCGCTGGCTGGCTGGGCGGGCGCATGTCCAAGCCGCGCTTGCTGACTGGCCTGTACCTGCTGCGGGCGGTGGTGATTGTGTTGTTCCTGTGGGCGCCAGTCACTGAAGTGACGGCCTATCTGTTTGGCATGGCGATGGGGTTTCTGTGGTTGTCCACCGTGCCGCTGACCAACGGCACCGTCGCGACGTTGTTTGGCGTACGCAACCTTTCGATGCTCGGCGGGATTGTGTTCCTGTTCCATCAACTCGGTTCGTTCCTCGGCGGTTGGCTGGGCGGGGTAGTCTATGATCGAACCGGCAACTACGATTTGATCTGGCAGGTGGCGATTCTGCTCAGCCTGCTCGCCGCGGCCTTGAACTGGCCGGTGCGTGAGCGGCCGGTGGCGCGTGTGCAGGCGCAGATGGAGGCGGCATGAGGGTAGCGGTGCGCTTGATGGTGATGGCGGCAGGGTTGCTTCTGTTGCTACTGGCCTGGTGGGGTTGGCAGCAAGGTGGCCTGGCGTTGATGCAACTGGGCATGGCGATCTGTTAAGTTCAATGCCTGAACTGACTCAAGGACTTTGATCATGTTGATGCGCTGGCTCGCTGTACCCGTCCTAATGGCTGTTGGCAGCGTGGCCATGGCCGCCAGCTGCCCGTCGCTGCTTGCGGGCCAATTGCCCAAACTGCGGGCCAAGGAATCCATTGACCTGTGCCAGCAATTCGCTGGCAAACCCTTGGTGATCGTCAATACGGCGAGCTTCTGCGGCTTTGCCCCGCAGTTCAAGGGCCTGGAAGGCTTATATCAACGCTATAAGGGCGAAGGCCTGGAAGTAATTGGCGTGCCGTCCGATGACTTCAAGCAGGAAGCCAAGACCGGGGAGGAGACCGCCAAGGTCTGCTACGTGAATTATGGCGTGACCTTCACCATGACCGAGCCGCAGAAGGTCAAGGGGCCGGATGCGGTGCATCTGTTCAAGGTCCTTGCCGAGCAGGCCGACGCGGCGCCGAAGTGGAACTTCTACAAGTACGTGGTTGACCGCCAGGGCAATGTTGTCGCCAGCTTTTCCAGCCTGACCAAGCCGGACAGCCCGGAGTTGATCAAGGCGGTCGAGCAGGCGATAGCATCCAAACCCTGATAACCAGCCACTGAAAAGCCCCGCCTCCTTCACAGGAGAGCGGGGCTTTTTTATACGGTCGCGGTTTAGAACTTGTAGGTCATGCCCAGGCCGAAACCGTTGGCACTGTTTTCATACTTGGCGTTGTAGCTGGCCAATTGGTTGGAGCGCGAAACCTTGACGTCTTCTTCCTTCAGGTAGGAGTAGGCCAGGTCGATGGTCATGTTCGGCATGACCTCGTAGCCCAGGCCCAGGCTGAAGATCGTGCGGTCGCCGGTCGGGATGCGTGGCGAACGATCCGTGTTGTTGGTAGGCGACTGGTCGAAAGTCAGGCCGGTACGCAACACCACTTGCTTGGTGAGCTGATACGAAGTACCCACGGCATAGGCCCAGGTATCGTGCCAGTTCTGGTCTTCCTTGATAGTGCCTACCAAGGCAGGGGCGAGCGCGCCGCCTGTTGCGCCGGACACGCCGTCGTTCTTGACGGTGATGTCTTTCAAGCGGCTCCAGCGTGTCCAGGTTGCACCTGCATAGAGTTTCCAGGCGTCGGTCAGGTCTTGGGTCACCGACAGGTCGTAGGACTCAGGCGTATCGATCTTCAGCGACGCATCGTAGCGATTGCTGCGCAGGGCGGCAGCGGTCGCGGCTGGTGCGGTGACTTCGGTGTGGCCGTCCAGCTTGTAGCTGACCTTGGAGTGATAGGTCAGGCCGACGCGGGTGGTATCGGTGGCTTGTACCAGCACGCCGATGTTGAAGCCCAGCGCGGTGTCGTCACCCTTGATCTTGATGTTGGTGTCTGGCGCGCGAGCGTTCAGCGTCAGGTCTGATTCCAGGGTGCCGGCGATGCGGTTGATGGTCGGGCCAAAACCAACGGAAACACGGTCGTTGAAGGCGTAGCTGACCGTTGGCTGGAAGGTGATGACTTTCACTTCACTCTTGCTGCCAAAGCCACGGCCCTGGAAGCCGCTTTCGTAGTCGGTTACCAGGCCGAACGGTGCATAGACACCGAAGCCGACAGCCCACTGATCGTTGAGTTTATTGGTGTAGAAACCGAAAGGGACGGCGGTGAATGGCACCATGTCGCCTTTGTTGCTGCCGCGGGAGCGGCCGCTGACGTCGCTGATATCAGTAGAAGCATCAATGGCTGCAACGCCGCCGGTGATCTGTTGACCTTCCAGGCGTGCCATACCGGCAGGGTTACCGAACACAGTGCTTGCATCATCGGCAGAAGAAGATCGACCTGCAAAACCAGTACCCATCCCGCTGACGCTCTGTTCGTTCAGGGCAAAGCCGCTGGCGAATAGTTGGGAGGATGCCATGGCAACGGCGAGGCTAAGTGTGGTCTTGAGCATTACTTTTTTCATTATTAGAACTCCGAGGTGATCACCGCAGCGGAAAGTAACAATAAATTTGCGATCGCGCTATAGGGTGTAATGCAGGAGATAGAGCGGTTTTGTAGGACAATCCGACCAGATTCGCTGTTTTTTGCCGAATCTTGCAATTTGCCCGGTCAGCAGATCACCTGTTTTATGGTTGGGACGCAGCTTTGCCAGGCTTGGGTAAAATCCCGCAGCCGCCCTTGAGGGTGAAATATTTCTTTCCAGATGCGTGCCATGGCCAGTACGTCGCCTGGGGCGGGGAGTACCGGGCGATGTTGTTCTACCAGCAGCCAGGCGATTGCCGTGGCGTAACGCAGGTTTACCGTCAGCTCCAGCTGGGGCGCACTCAGGAATGCGTGTTGACTGGCAAGCCCGCGCACCAGGCTTGCGCGTTCCGGGTCCAGCGCCAGGTATTCGTCCCAGAGGGCACGGTGGCGGGGTTCAGTGATGCTATAGAGGCCATGGCCGCGCCGATCATGCAGGGCCGACCCCAGTTCCGACTGGCTGGCGGCGATCCCCAGTAACAAGGACTCGGCTGTTGGGTTATGGCAGCCGAGGTAGGTCAAGGTCGGCCTGATCACATAACGACACAATTCGCTGGCGGCAATACCCATACAAGCCTCAGTCCATAAATGGGGTTGACGAGCCTGAGAAGGAGGGCTTGGCAGCGGTGAATCGGATCTCAGGCCCGTCGCAAGCGGACGATGCCGCTTGAGTTGAAGTGTAGTGTCATATTCATGATGTAAAGGACTGTTTTTAAAACATCTTATCTATTCAGTTATAACGTTTATATCTATCGGTGCTTAGTAAATACAGGCCCGTGCCAAATTTCAGGCAATAAAAAACCCTGTTTTTCAGACAGGGTTTTTGTTTTCAGCGACTCGGTCGATCAGGCAGTCAGTGCCTGACGGGTACGCTCGATCACGGCCTGCAGCGGTTCTGCGCTGGAGTATTGATCGGGGTACAGGCGTTCGCTGTGACGAGCGATACCGTGTTCATTGACCAGGGTGAAGCTGAAGCAGCCTTTGCGAGCGGCCATGATCAGGCAGTTCATTGGGGCAAAAGCGTTAGTGAGGGTGCGAATGGCATCCTGAGTGTGGATTTGAGCGTTCATATTATTGGTGTTCCTACAAATGACACGGATAAGAACCGTGCAACGTTAAAACGTTCCAGTAACGCTGATCACCATTGATCAAACGAAGAACCTGACTGGAACAAAGCAGCCAGTTTGAAGCGCTGATAATTTAGGCGCGCTTGGGCTGGCAGGTAGGTACTTAGGAGGGCAGGCAACACAACAGGGGCAAAGGTTCTGGGCCCGGGGTGAAGATCCTGATCAATTTGCAGGTTGGTTCGGTCAGAGTATGTAAACTTCGCGACACCCTTTGCTTGTTCAAAGGCAGTGTCGTCGCAAGCGATACCTGGAAACCATCGAGGTGGTCGATCCCGTGTGGTTCAGGGGACTTGTACGACCAGAATTGACTTTCAGCTTGGTACTAACGCCGCGGATAGTAACGGAATGAAACAGGGAAGGGAAGGGGGTTGGCAAAAAACTTTAATCAGCCGCCGAG
The DNA here is from genome assembly GCF_019891455.1 of Pseudomonas sp. P867. Taxonomy (NCBI): domain Bacteria; kingdom Pseudomonadati; phylum Pseudomonadota; class Gammaproteobacteria; order Pseudomonadales; family Pseudomonadaceae; genus Pseudomonas; species Pseudomonas sp. P867. Next base: position 213,997 of record NZ_JAFLXB010000005.1, read on the forward strand.
CAGTCCACGATAGACCAATACGGTCACAGACGCAGCCAGGGCGCAGCCCAGTGCGTAAGCGGCGAGCGTCAGGCGCAAGGACTGGCCGGTCTCGATCAGTTTCATGACCTCGTGAAGATCATTGATCCGGCCGTCACTCAGTTCGATGCACAGGCTCGCGGCGGTAAAGGCGGCCGAGAGCAAAATCGCGATAGCGAACAACGCGCCGTCCGGAGAGGGTAGCGCTGCATTGATTCCCAACGATGTCGCGCAGATGGCCAACAGCAGCATGGCGAAAAGCAGAATTCCTTTCATCGGCCCTACAGAGTTGCGTTGACGGTGGCGCAGTGTGGCGAGCCGGGACAGATTTGAAAAGCCCCCGGGTTTGTCCTGGCAGTAACATGTTTAACGCGTGTTGAATCAAAAAACGCCGGCGATATAACCCTTGAATAGTTACTTGTGCACATTGGTTGCGGCATGTGTAACCCTCCTGCCACTCACCGCGAAGGGCGCCTATTTGCCTGTAATCAAAATTTAAGTCAATGAAAAATCTGGCTTTTTTTTATTGGTGAAAAAATCGTCAGTTTGACCGGGGGCCCCGTTCCATGGGCCTTTGCGCGAGTTCAAGGAGGGTTGTCCACTGAGTTATCCACAGCTTCTGTGGATTGTCCCAAGCGCTTGCTCTAGGACGGGCGTGCAGGTTTTTTTCAGCTTTACCTGTACGAAAAAAAGAGTAGAGTGGCGCGCCTTCCGTTCTGTCCCACAGTGCTTTATGAAGTTTCGCTCAGTATCACCTTCTGTTACCGACACTACTCAAACTGTTACCGCACCCAAGCGTTTTTCCTTGAAGGTCGCTCTGTGGCTGCTCGACAGCCCGCGTCTGGGCCAGAGCCGCAACGTCAAGCACTTCGCTGGGCGTTTGCTCAAGCAGCCTGCCCGGGAAGGCGTGGTGGCCGCACAGAGTCGTCTCGGCCAGCTGATGTGCCGCGAGTGCGGAAACGCACGTGACCGGCGCATTGGTCATGATCTATTACGCTCGGCCGCTCGCGCCGGCGATCGTCGCGCCCAGAGTGAACTGCGCCAGGTCGAAGACTGAGCTGTCTTCGGGCCCTGTGCTTGGTTACCCTTGATCTTTTTTGGTGATGGCAGAAATGGCTATGGTTTTTGACTGGACCAGTATTGCCTTGGGGCTCGTTGGCGCAGCCGTACCGTTACTGGCGCTGTGCTGGCAGATTCAGCGGCGCTTGAACGCGCGCAACACCGGGTGGGAACTGCTGGAAGAACGCCTGGCAAACGCGCAACTGGCCCAAGAGGGGCTCGCCGCCCAGCTGGATGCCAGTCGCGATGAAATCAGCGACCTGAGCCAGGCCAACGCCGCCAAACAGGCCGACCTGGCGGCACTGGGTCGCGAAGTCGAACTGTTGCAGATCGACCGCGATAACGCCCGCGATGCCGCCCATGCCTGGAACCTCGATCGCAGCGCCAAGGAGACCGAACTGCGCCGTCTCGACGCCTTGGCCGCATCCCTGAGCGCGGAATTGCGCGAGCAACAGGAGAGCCATCAGCAGCGCCTCACTGACCTGCAAGGCTCACGGGACGAGCTGCGTGCGCAGTTCGCCGAGCTTGCCGGTAAAATCTTCGACGAGCGTGAACAGCGCTTCGCCGAAACCAGCCAGGAACGCCTGGGCCAGTTGCTCGACCCGCTCAAGGAGCGCATCCAGTCCTTCGAGAAACGCGTTGAAGAAAGCTATCAAAACGAAGCCCGTGAGCGGTTCTCCCTGGCCAAGGAGCTTGAGCGCCTGCAGCAACTGAACCTGCGCCTGTCGGACGAAGCCACCAACCTGACCCGCGCCCTCAAGGGGCAGAAAACCCAGGGCAACTGGGGGGAACTGATTCTTGAGCGGGTGCTGGAACACGCAGGCCTGGAAAAAGGCCGCGAATACCAGACCCAGGTCAGCCTCAAGGGCCCGGATGGCGAGCGCTTCCAGCCGGACGTGCTGATCATGTTGCCGGGTGACAAGCAGGTGGTGGTCGACTCCAAGGTCAGCTTGACCGCCTATCAACAGTACGTCGCGGCGGATGACGAAGTGATTGGCCAGGCGGCGTTGAAGCAGCATGTGCTGTCTTTGCGCAATCACGTCAAGGGCTTGGCCGGCAAGGACTACAAGCGCCTGGAAGGTTTGCACAGCCTGGATTTCGTTCTGCTGTTCGTACCGATCGAGGCGGCTTTTTCCGCGGCCTTGCAGGCTGAACCGAATTTGTTCCAGGAAGCCTTCGATCGCCATATCGTGATTGTCAGCCCCACCACCTTGCTCGCCACCCTGCGGGTGATCGATAGCCTGTGGAAGCAGGAGCGTCAGAGCCAGAACGCCCGGGAAATCGCCGAGCGTGCCGGTTGGCTGTACGACAAGTTCGTGTTGTTTATCCAGGACCTGGACGAAGTGGGCAACCGGCTGCAGCAGTTGGACAAGGCTTACAGTGCGGCGCGCAACAAATTGACGGACGGGCGTGGGAATCTGGTCAGCCGTACCGAGCAGTTAAGGTTGCTCGGCGCCCGAGCCAGCAAGAGCCTTCCGGCGGATTTGCTGGAGCGAGCGATGACAGATTCGGATGGCGTGGCGCATCTCCCCGAATAGACTTGGGGCCAAATGTGGGAGTGGGCAAGCCCCTCCCACATTTTGACCACGCACGACCCTTTTACAAGGGCAGGTGCCTGCTCAACAGTGCCCTCAACGCCGCCGGCTTCACCGGCTTGGCCAGGTAGTCCAGCCCCGCCCCATGCACCTGAGCCACCATCTCCGGGCGCCCGTCGGCACTGATCACAACGCCGGGAATAGGCTCGGCCAATTGCGCTCGCAGCCAGCCCATCAGTTCGGTGCCGGTTTCGCCGTGGTCCAGGTGATAATCCACCAGCGCCAGTTGCGGTCGCATACCGTCGGCCAGCAGCGCTGCGCACTGGGCCTGGTCGGTGGCGGTCCAGACTTCGCAGCCCCAGCGTGTCAGCAGGCTGCGCATACCGATCAGGATGCTTTCCTCGTTATCCACGCACAGCACCCGCGCACCGCTCAGGGGCAGGCCGTTCTCCACGGCGGCTTTTGGCTGCGGGCTGGCCTGGTTGCGCGCCAGCGGCACGCACACGCTAAACACGCTGCCCTTGCCCGGCCACGAGCGCACGCTCAGGCGATGGCCCAACACGCGGCACAGGCCGTCGGCAATCGCCAAGCCCAGGCCCAGGCCCTTCTCGGCGCGGGTCTGGTGGCTGTCCAGGCGCTTGAATTCTTCGAAGATCACTTTTTGCTTGTCCGGCGGAATGCCCGGGCCTCGGTCCCATACTTCCAGGCACAGTTCGCCCTGACGTCGACGTACGCCCAGCAGTACGGGCCCGTCGGCATAACGGAAGGCATTGGTCAGAAAGTTCTGCAACACCCGCCTCAGCAACTTGATGTCGCTGTCCACTCGCAGGCGGCTGCCGCGCCAACGGAAGCGCAAACCTTGCTCATGGGCCAGCGCCTTGAATTCTGCGCCCAGGGTGTCAAATAGCTCATTGAGTACAAAGGGCTGGCGTTGTGGATTGATCTTGCCGTTTTCCAGGCGCGATATGTCCAGCAAGTCGCTGATCAGGTCTTCGGCTGAGCGCAACGAGCTGTCCAGATGCTGCACCAGTTGCCGCGCCTCGTCGGACAGGCCGTCGTGCTGGTGGGAGAGGGCGGCGGAGAACAGCCGCGCCGCGTTCAAGGGTTGCATCAGGTCATGACTGACTGCCGCCAGGAACCGGGTCTTCGACTGGCTGGCAGATTCGGCCACGCCTTTGGCGTCGGTCAGCGCCACGTTGAGCTGCGACAACTCATGGGTGCGCTCGGTCACTCGCTGTTCCAGGCCCTCGTTTGCCTCGGTCAGTGCCTGTTCGGCTTCGCGGAACGCGGTGATGTCGGTGAAACTCATGACAAAACCGCCACCGGGCATCGGGTTGCCGATCAACTCGATCACCCGGCCATTGGGAAACAGGCGCTCGGAGGTGTGCGCGCGGCCCTGGCGCATCCAGTGCAGGCGTCGCGCCACGTGCACTTCGGCTTCACCCGGCCCGCACAGGCCGCGCTCGGCGTTGTAGCGAATAATGTCGGCAATCGGCCGGCCGACGCTGATCAAACCGTCCGGGTAGTTGAACAGCTCCAGGTAGCGCCGGTTCCAGGCTACCAGCTTGAGCGACTGGTCCACCACACTGATGCCTTGGGTAATGTTCTCGATAGCGCCTTGCAGCAGGGCGCGGTTGAATTGCAGCACCTCGGAGGCTTCGTCGGCGATGCGTACTACGTCCTCCAGCTGCATTTCCCGGCCTTCGATCGCGGCTTTCACCACTGCCCGCGTCGAGGAGGCGCCGAGTACGCCGGCCAACAAACGCTCGGTATGGGCGATCCAATCGTTGTCGGCATTCTGGTTGGGGTTGAAGCCTTTACCCTGGCGATAGGCAAAGCGAATGAAGCTCTGCTGGGCACGTTCTTCGCCGACGAAACGTGCAGCCAGGCTGAGCAGGTCGCTGATCTGCACCGACAACATGGAACGAGCATTGGCGCGCTGGTTGATTTCCTGGCCGATAAACCGGCCGGCCTGCCAGTGCTCGGAAACTCGCGTGCGCGACAGCATCGATACCCAGACGAAGAGGGTGAAGTTACCCGCCAGGGAGAACACTGTACCCAAGGTCAGCGACGTCACCGACAGCCCGAATGGGTGGGAGTGCATCCAGGTCAGGCCGGGGAAAAGGCTGAGCGACCAGCCAAGGCTTTTCGCCGTCACCGGTAGGACCAAGGTGTAGAACCACAGGAATGTACCGGCGGCCAGGCCGGCAAATACACCGCGCCGGTTGGCCTGCTTCCAGTAGAGCGCACCGAGCATCGCCGGGGCCAGTTGGGTCACGGCGGCAAAAGCGATCTGGCCGATGGTGGCCAGGCTGGCAGTCGAGCCCAGCAGACGGTAGCTCACATACGCCAGCAGCAGAATGATCACAATGCTCACCCGGCGTACCGAGAGCATCCAGTGGCGGAACACTTCGAACGGCCGCTCGGCGCTGGAGCGGCGCAGCAACCACGGCAACAGCATGTCGTTGGAGACCATGGTCGACAACGCGATGCTGGCCACGATGACCATGCCGGTGGCTGCCGAAGCCCCGCCGATGAACGCCAGTACGGCGAGGGCCGGGTGGGCCTGGGCCATCGGCAGGCTGATCACGTAGGAGTCGGGCAGCACCGAACCAGGCAACAGCATTTTTCCGCCCAGGGCGATCGGTACCACGAACAACGCGGCGAGGATCAAGTACGCCGGAAATACCCACTTGGCCAGGCGCAGGTCCTGCGGGTCAATGTTCTCAACGACAGTCACATGGAATTGCCGGGGGAGGCAGATGATCGCCATCATGGCGACGCCAGTCTGCACCACCATTGATGGCCAGTTGATCGTTTCTTTCCAGTATTCCTCCAGGCGCGGCGCGAGCATGGCCTGGCTGAACAGATCGCCGAAACCGTCGTACAAGCCGTAGGTCACAAACGCGCCGACCGCGAGAAATGCGAACAGCTTGACCAAAGACTCAAAGGCAATCGCCAGCACCATGCCCCGGTGGTGTTCGGTGGCATCGAGGTTGCGCGTACCAAACACGATAGTGAACAGCGCCAGCACCAGCGACACGATCAAGGCTGTGTCCTGAGCCCGGGTACCGGTGGTGTCGGGGCCGGCGCCGATCAACAGGTTTACGCCCAGCACGATGCCTTTGAGTTGCAGCGCGATATAGGGCAGCACGCCGACCAGACAGATCAGCGCGACCACCACCGCCAGGGATTGGGATTTGCCATAGCGAGCGGCGATAAAGTCGGCGATGGAGGTGATGTTTTCCTGCTTGCTGATCAGGATCATCTTCTGCAGTACCCAAGGCGCCAACACCAGTAACAGCACCGGCCCCAGGTAGATCGGTAAAAATGCCCACAGCTGCTCGGCGGCTTGGCCTACCGCTCCAAAGAACGTCCAACTGGTGCAGTACACCGCCAGCGACAAGCTATAGACCCACGCACGCACCCGGGGTGGCAGCGGCGCATGGCGGCGGTCACCGTAAAAAGCGATGGCAAACATAATGGCCATATAGGCCAGGGCAACGGCGGCGATCAGCCCGCTGGACAGCGTCATGGTAACTCCGAGCATAAGAACACCCGGGCATTCCGGGCCCGGTTGGACAGTCTCGCATGATGCCTGTTGTTAGTCAGTGTCGACCAAGGTCGCGTGGGATCTAATGTCGCAGGTGCATTCAGCGCGGGGGCAGGGTTTTCTGGCGCAGGATGTAGATCGTCACCAGCACGGCGCTGGTCAGCATGAAGCCGCGAGCCCACGGCAACGGCACCAGGTAACAGGATAGCGCGATGCTCAGCCACATCAGGCCGATGGCGTAGACCTTACCCTTGAGTGGAATGCCGTTGCCATCCAGGTAATCACGAATCCATGGGCCCAGCCGTGGGTGTTCCACCAGCCAGTGATAGAACCGCGGGGAGCTTCGAGCGAAGCAGGCGGCGGCCAGTAGTAGAAAGGGCGTGGTCGGCAATACCGGTAGGAAAATGCCAATCACTCCCAGCGCTACGCTCAGCCAGCCGATGGCCAGCAGTACGTAGCGCAGGAGCAGTGAGCGGTCGCCCATGGGTGCCACGGGCAAGCGACTCAGTGGTGACGTGGCTTGAGGATCGCCGGTTTTTCGTCAGGCGCGTTGCACAGCAGGTACAGCGCGGTCAGGGCTTCCGGGATCTGCACGATCATGTCGTCCATCAGGTTGGCATCGGCGGCGATGTCGGAGAACTCTGCTTCTTCTTCGAACAGGCCCGAACCAACCATGATCGGCAGGAGCATTTCGCTGACTTCTTCTTCGGCGGTCTCGAACCAGGCGGCTTCACGCAGGAACACGCCTTCCATGAAACCGATGCACCAGCCGCGCAGGTCGGAGTCGTCCGGGTGGTCGCCCAGGTCGAGGTCGCATGGCAGCTCGAACTCTTCGTCGGAGGCCAGTTGGCGCGCAATGTGGGCCTTGAGGGCGATCAGGGTGGATTCGATTTCTTCGCGCTGGGCGGCGTCGCTGTAATGAGGCTCTTCAGCGAACAGCGCGTCGATCCATTCACGGTCCGGGACGGTTTCGGAGCAGATCGACAGGGCGGTCAGGTAGCCGTGGGCGGCCACGTAGTCCAGCGCCTCGTCATGCAGCTCATCGGCGTCGAGGAAGGCTTGCAGGCGGGTTAGTTGCTCAGCGAAGGACATTGAAGGGCTACCTTGGGAATAAACGATGCTGAATTCTAGGCTTTCTTGAGCGCCCAGGCCAGCCGCACGGCATATTTGCCCGGTTTTAGAGCAGGCGTCTATTCGTCAGTCGCGCCCTTTGGCCGATGACGCTCGGGTATACTGCCGCGTTTTGTGATGCCCCTGCAGGCTTAGCGCCAATCCGGGAAAACTTCGCTTACGGATTATTTTCCGTGAAAGCGTATTTTTTCGGCCAGCCTGTACAGAGGGATTTCGGCACCATTTTGGAGTTTTACATGCTCGAGCAGGCTCAACGCGTCCTCAAGGACATCTTCGGCTACGACAGTTTTCGTGGCCGCCAGGGTGCGATCATTGAGCGTGTGGCCAGCGGCGGCGATGCCCTGGTGCTGATGCCTACCGGTGGCGGCAAGTCGCTGTGCTTCCAGGTACCTGCGCTGTTGCGCAACGGCCTGGCGGTGGTGGTGTCGCCGCTGATCGCGTTGATGGACGATCAGGTTGCCACCCTCGAAGAGCTGGGCGTCGCCGCCGCTTCCCTGAACTCCACTCTCAGCGCCGAGCAGCAGCGCGACCTGGCCGCACGAATCAAGCGCGGTGAAGTGAAGATGTTGTACCTGGCGCCGGAGCGTCTGGTGCAGCCACGCATGTTGGCCTTTTTGCAGAGCCTGGAAATCGCCCTGTTCGCCATCGACGAAGCCCACTGTGTATCGCAGTGGGGCCACGATTTCCGCCGCGAATACCTGCAGCTTGGTCAATTGGCGGAGCTGTTCCCCGACGTGCCGCGCATCGCCCTGACCGCCACCGCTGACAAACGTACCCGTGAAGAGATCGTCGAGCGCCTGCATTTGCAGAATGCCGAGCGCTTCCTGTCCAGCTTTGACCGGCCGAATATCTTCTATCGCATCGTACCCAAGGAGCAGCCACGCAAGCAGTTGCTCGCGTTCCTGTCCGAGCGGCGCAGCGATGCGGGTATTGTCTACTGCCTGTCACGCAAGAAGGTCGATGAAGTCGCTGCGTTCCTGTGCGAGCAAGGCTACCCGGCGCTGCCTTACCACGCCGGCCTGCCCAATGAAACGCGCTCTGCGCACCAGAAACGCTTCCTAAACGAGGAAGGCCTGATCATGGTGGCGACCATCGCCTTCGGCATGGGTATCGACAAATCCAACGTGCGTTTCGTGGCGCACATGGACCTGCCCAAGTCCCTTGAGGCCTATTACCAGGAAACCGGTCGTGCCGGCCGAGATGGCCTGCCGGCGGATGCCTGGATGGTCTACGGCCTGCAGGACGTGGTGATGCTCAAGCAGATGCTGCAGAACTCCGAAGGTGACGAGCGTCACAAGCGTCTGGAGCAGCACAAGCTCGACGCCATGCTTTCGTTGTGCGAAGAAACCCGCTGCCGCCGTCAGACGCTGCTGGCGTATTTCGACGAAGACATGCCGCAACCCTGCGGTCACTGCGACAACTGCATCGACGGCGTGCAAACCTGGGACGCTACCGAGCCTGCGCGCCAGGCGTTGTCGACGATCTATCGCACTGGCCAGCGCTATGGCGTGGGCCATCTGGTGGATGTGTTGCTCGGCAAGGACAATGAAAAAGTTCGTAGCTTCGGCCACGAAAAACTGTCGGTCTATGGCGTCGGTAAGGCCCGTGCCGAGGGCGAATGGCGTTCGCTGTTTCGCCAGATGGTTGCCCGTGGCCTCGTCGACATTGATATCGAAGGCTATGGCGGGCTGCGCCTGAACGACAGTTGCCGGCCGTTGCTCAAGGGTGAAGTCAGCCTGGAACTGCGCCGCGACCTCAAGCCGCAGGCCAGCGCCAAAAGCAGCAGCACCAGCCAGGCCAGCCAGTTGGTGCGGGGCGAGGAGCGCGAGCAGTGGGAGGCGTTGCGTACCCTGCGGCGCAAATTGGCGCAGGAACACAGCGTGCCGCCCTACGTTATCTTCCCCGACTCCACCTTGCTGGAAATGCTCCGCGAGCAACCCACCACCATGGCCGAGATGGCTCGGGTCAGTGGCGTGGGTGCGCGCAAGCTGGAGCGTTACGGCCAGGCCTTCCTCGAAGTGCTCGGCGGCCAGGCAGAAGCGCCGAAGGAAATCGCCGATATTCGCCACGAACTGATCAGCCTGGCCCGCGCTGGCATGACTCCGATCCAGATCGCCGGCCAACTGCAATGCTCGGAAAAAAATGTGTATACCCTGCTCGCCGAAGCCATTGGCAAGCAACAGTTGTCGCTGGAGCAGGCCCTTGATTTGCCTGAGGATTTACTCGGCGAAATCCAGGATGCCTTCCTCGACGGAGAAGGCGAATTGCCACCTGTAGTGGAGATCGCTCCATTGTTCACCGGGCGTGTTCCCGAGGGTGTTTTGTACTGCGTGCGTGCCGCTTTGCAGTCGGAATTCGAAATTTAGTGTGGCAATTACGACAATGTAACGAATCAGTACATACCGGGCCTTGCCTACTGGCATGGCTCATGCTTAGCTGACTAATAATTAGCCACACTTTATTTTCAGTCTTAAACATGAGTTTTTTATGCCGTTAACCGATCAACACCGTTTTGGCATGCAGTTGGCGCAAATGTCCCGAGGTTGGCGCGCCGAGCTGGACCGTCGTTTGGCGGGGCTAGGGTTGTCCCAGGCGCGCTGGCTGGTGCTGCTGCATCTGGCCCGTTTTGTCGAAGCACCTACCCAACGTGAACTGGCACAAAGTGTCGGCGTCGAAGGGCCGACCTTGGCGCGCCTGCTCGACAGCCTGGAAGGCCAGGGCCTGGTGCAACGCCAGGCCGTGGTGGAAGACCGCCGCGCCAAACGCATTTTGTTGTGTGATACCGCTCAACCGCTGATCGACCAGATCGAGACCATCGCCACGGCCTTGCGCCATGAGCTGTTCGTTGGGGTGAATGAAGAGGATCTGCGCGTGTGCATGCGTGTGCACGAGCACATTCTGGCGAACCTGGAAAAGTCCTGACTCGCAATTCGCCGAGAACCAAATGTGGGAGGGGGCTTGCTCCCGATTGCGGTGGGCCAGCTACAGAATTGTTGACTGATACCCCGCCATCGGGAGCAAGCCCCCTCCCACATTAGTTCTGTGCTGTGTCAGAAGGTCTGCCCCAGGTTCAGGTACACCGCCTTCTGATTATCATCATTGAACCCATAGCTGAAATTCAGCGGCCCCAGTGGCGTATCAAACCCCAGGAAAATACTCGCGGCATTGATATACCCGCTGTCGAATTCGTTGTCGTTGTTCCACGCCCGGCCCCGTTCCAGTGAGGCACCCAGGTACAACGGGAAGTCCAGTGGCAGGTACGAGCGTGGGGTCAGCCGGCGGAAGTACACCGCGCGCATCAGGCTGACGTTCTGGCCCGAAATCGCATCCTGGCGAAAGCCCGACAATTGCCGCGCCCCACCCAGCAGGAAGCTGGAGATCACCACATCGGAATTATCCAGCGTGCGTCCATAGCGACCGCCGAGTATCAGAGTGTCCGGGCCATGGCTCATGGCCTTGTCCAGTTTGAACTCCCATTGACGGTAGCGCTGGTCCGAACCCAGTCCGGGTTCGAATTCGCGAAAGGCCAGGCCTATGTCTTCGCCGCTGTGCGGGAAGTAGACGTTGTCGAGGGAGTCGAAGGAATATTTAAGCTCATAGAACCCTTCGCTGAAACTCACGCTCGGCAGGTCGCGCTCGCCGATACGCACGTCCGCCTTGCCCCACGCCTCACCTACGCCGAAGCGGATCTCGCCGCTGTTGCCGATCTGGCGTCCTACGTTCAAGCCAAAGCCATAGCGTTCCAAACGATATTCGGAGATGGGGTCGTTGTCCAGGATCAGCTCAACGTTCTGCGCCTCGGCTCTGATGTAAGGCGCGACGAAGTAGCGCGACCCGGTGTCCATCGGTTGGTAGAACTCGCTGTACAGCTCCTGTCGATCACCGATCTGCACCCGAGTCAGCCATTCCGCGCCGAGGCGGTTGATGCCGTTCACTCGATAGCTGGCGCCAAGGTTGAAAGCGCTGTCGCCGCGCATGTCATCCGACAGGTTCAAGCCCAGGCGCAGGTAGTCGGTGCCGCTGCGCTTGCCCCGCGCGCTGATCACCAGGGTGTTGTCCTGGCCCTTTTTGACCACGCGGTATTGCACCTGCTCGAAGTAATCCAGGCCGTACAGTGTGCCCATGTCCGATTGCAGGCGCCCCAGGTTCAGCGGTTCTCCCAGCCCCTGACGGATGTAATAGCGGATCACGTCGTCGCTGACTTTGGAGTCGTTCTCCACCTTGATAGCGGTGATCACCGGGGTGCGCTCGCCCGGCGTGCGTGCAGCCACCAGTTGCGCGTCGATGGGCTCGACCGGACGCAGGTTCGCCAGGCGCACATCGAGAGCGCGGGTGGCGCGGTAACCGGCGTCGATCATGTCTTTGGCGCGGCCGAAGTCGGTCACGCCATAGGCGGCCAGAGGCGGTTGGATCAGCACATCCTTGGGGTTCAGAGCCTTGAGTTGCTCCTCGGAATTGCGCCGGGTCATCAGGGTGATGGACTGGTTGAGCACGTCCACCACGGTCGCCAATTGCTTGCGCGAGCGCAGCGGGGTGCCGATGTCGACCACGATGGCAATATCGACGCCCATCTCCCGCGCCACATCCAACGGGATGTTGTCGGTCATACCGCCGTCCACCAGCAGGCGGCCGTCCAGTTCCACCGGGGCGAACACGGCGGGGATCGACATGCTGGCGCGTATCACCTGGGGCAGGTGGCCCTTGCTGAACACGACTTTTTCGCCGGTGGTAATGTCGGTGGCCACCGCGCGGAACGGGATCGGCAGCTTGTCGAAGTTGCGCGTGTTGCTACTGTGGGCAAACATGCTTTCCAGCAGCAGCGCCAGGTTCTGGCCCTGGATCACACCCAGTGGCAGGCCCAGGCTGCCGTCGTCGCGGAAACTGAGTTTCTGCTTGACCAGGAAATCCCGGTCGTCCTGTTTGCGCCGAAACGGTACGTCTTCGCGTGGTGGGGCGTCCGACAGGGCCTGTTGCCAGTCGATGCCCAGCGCCAGCTTCTCCAGTTCGTCGATTTTGTAGCCCGATGCGTACAGCCCGCCAATTACCGCACCCATGCTGGTGCCGGCAATCGCATCAATATGGATGCCCTGTTCCTCAAGGGCTTTGAGCACACCGATATGCGCCAGGCCACGGGCGGCACCACCGGACAACACCAGGCCGATTTTAGGGCGGGGTGCTTCCAAGGCTTCGGCAAGCAGGGGGACTAGGCACAGGAACAGGCAAGACAGCAGGCGGCGCATCATCAATCTCGAGGCTGGGCGATAAAGGCCGCTATTATAGCCACTCGATTCGCTGGGCCCGTCATGTCAGGAGCCGCTTAAATTATGTCTGCAAGCAAACCCGAGATTGTTATCACTTATTGCACCCAGTGCCAGTGGTTGCTGCGCGCCGCGTGGCTGGCCCAGGAGTTGCTCAGTACATTTGCCGATGACCTGGGGCGCGTGGCGCTGGAGCCGGCCACCGGTGGCGCCTTTCGCATCACCTGTGATGGCGTGCAGATCTGGGAACGCAAAGCCGACGGCGGCTTTCCCGAGGCCAAGGTACTAAAACAGCGGGTACGCGACCAGATCGACCCGCAGCGCGATCTGGGCCATAACGATCGTACGCAATGAAAGTCACCGCCACAGAGGGGCGGTGACCCTACCGCTACTTGGCAGCGAGCTTTTGTTTGATAAAACCGACGGCCCACGTCAATACCAACCCACCGACGCCACCGCCGACAATATTGCTGCCGATCGCGGCAACATCCAGCGCTTCGCCGCTGGTGGTGCCCGTGAGTGCGGCGACAATCTGGCCCAGCACCAAGCCGCCGACTCCGCCGAGAAAGGTATTGAGCCCTGTCCCCAGGCTCTGTTTGGTCATGCCGGCGATGTTGCCACCGACGGCACCGCTGATGATCTGGACCAGCAAGCTGATGAGCATTTCCATGATGAAACTCCTGCATCGCATTGAGGGGTGACCACTCGCTTGCAGCAACTTCAGAAAGCACCATGGCTGTCGTCGAGGAGTCTTTATCCGTTGAACGACTACAGACTGTTGCGGACGTTTAAAGTATAGATCAGGCTGTGGTTGCCGGTTGTTTGGCCTGGCTGGCGCTGCCCATCAGGCCGGAAAGCACGATGGCGAGGATGATCAAGGCGCCGCCCAGCAACATGCGTAAGGTCGGGGTTTCGGCAAACAACAGCCAGGCCACGGTGATGCCGTAGACAGGTTCCATGGCAAACACCACCGAGGCGGTGCGCGCCTTGATCACGGCAAGGCTGGCGACAAACAGGCTATGGGCAAGACCCGTACAAAACACTCCCAGCAACCCGATCCACAGCCAGTCAATCCCACGTACATCCGCCAGCCCTGGTGCGGCCACCGGCAGCAGGCAGGCCGCGACCACCACGTTCTGGCACAGCGCGGCCTGTACAGCAGGAATGCGCCCGGAGCTGGCGCGATTGTTCAGCGATAACAACGAGAACAACAGCCCCGAGGCGATCCCCCACAGTAGGCCGCTGGTGGCCTCGCTGGCGAGGTTGAAATCCGGGGTCACCAGCACCAGGCCAACGGTGACCAGGGCCACTAGCAGCACTTCATTGGCGCGAATGCGCTCGCGGAAGATCAACCCTTCAAGGATCACGGTAAAGGCCGGAAAGGCGGTAAACCCCAGGGTCGCCACGGCCACGCCGGCGACTTTGACGGCAATAAAGAACGTCACCCAATGCGCGGCCAGCAACACACCGCTGACCAGCAGGCGGCGCCAGTCGCGCGTCTCCAGTGTCTTCCAGGGCGCGTTGCTGGCAAAGCGGGCAAACACCGCCAGGGCGAGCACAGCAAACGCGGCGCGACCAAACACGATGATGGCAGGGGAGGCCGCCGCCAGCTTGCCGAATACGCCGGTGAGGCCAAACATCAATGCGCCGATATGCAGGGCGCCAAGGGCTGAACGGGGAGTCATTGCGATCCTTGAAGCAACGGGGGTAACAGCCTCGCAGTCTAGAGGCATGGTTTGCGGGCGTCTGTCGCCGGCCTCGCGATTTTTAGCGTGGGGCTCTTGTCAGTCGGCCCGACGCAGGGCGCTGGGCGTGGCGCCAAACTCGCGCAACATGGCGGCACTGAATGCGCTTTGCGAGGCGTAGCCGACGCGCTCGGCAACCTCACCAATGGCAAGCGGTGTGCCGCGCAAAAGCCCCAGCGCCATGTGCAAGCGACGACTGCGAAGATAATCCATCGGCGTTTGCCCGCATTCGGCCATGAAGCGTGCATGCAGGCGCGCCACGGAAAGCCCGGCGATGCGCGCCAGGTCGGCCACCTGCAACGGGCGCGCAGCATGGCGCTGGATATGGGCATTGAACGCTGCATAAGGCAGGCGCCGGCCAGGCTGCGATTTAGCCTGGGGATGATTGAGGCTGGCCAGTAACAGCACCGCACCTTGCTGGACGATCAGCGGGTCGTCCACCGGGCTGTGCGCCAGCCACTGCACCAGTTGGCTTTGCCGCGGATCCAGCGTCAGTCGCGCCGGTTGCCCCAGCAAGCGGCGACTGGCATCGGCATGCTCGCCCAGGGATTGCACCACCCAATGCTCGGTCGGCACATCCAGCACCAGGCAGCGGCTGCCATCGCGGCTGCCACAGGCATGGTGAGTGGAGAAGGGCAGCACCATCACACTGCTCTCGCGCACTTGGCTGCCACGGCCATCGACTTCCAGCTCCAGGTGCCCGGACAGGCCGAACACCAACTGCGCATGATCATGGCTGTGAGCGATGGGGGCTTCGAGGTAGTGGCGTAGCGTGAGGCTCGGGCTCATCGCAATCTCCAGGGCGGCAAGGCGCCAGTCTACAACGCTTTGCGGGAATTTAGCGCTGTCATCAGACTGACGCACAGCTGTCATGGGCTATTAATCGCCAAGGCGCAAGCTCGCGAAAACAGCGTCGAGGGATGCCCATGACCCATGCCGAGTTCACCAAGCCCAGCCGCAAGCAACGGGTGCGAACCCTGTGGATTTCCGACGTGCATCTAGGCACCCGGGATTGCCAGGCCGAGCACTTGTCGCAGTTTCTCAAGGGCTACCACGCCGACAAGGTCTACCTGGTGGGCGATATTATCGATGGTTGGAAAATGCGTGGCGGCATGTACTGGCCCCAGGCCCACACCAACGTGATCCGCCGCCTGCTGACCATGGCCAAGCGCGGCACCGAGGTGATCTACGTCACTGGCAACCATGATGAATTTTTACGACGCTATTCCAAGCTGATCCTGGGCAATATCCAGTTGGTCGATGAGGCAGTGCATGTGACCGCCGACGGTCGGCATCTATTGGTGATCCATGGCGACCAGTTCGATGTGATCACCCGTTATCACCGTTGGCTGGCGTTCCTCGGCGACTCGGCCTACGAATTCACCCTCACGCTTAACCGCTGGCTCAACCATTGGCGCGCGCGCTACGGTTATGGCTACTGGTCGCTGTCGGCGTACCTGAAGCACAAGGTGAAAACCGCCGTGAGCTTTATCAGCGATTTCGAAGAAGCGATTGCCCACGAAGTCACCAGGCGCGAACTGCATGGGGTGGTGTGCGGGCATATCCACCATGCCGAGATTCGCAAAGTGGGCGAGGTGGATTACCTCAATTGCGGGGATTGGGTGGAATCGTGCACCGCGCTGATCGAGCACTGGGATGGGCATATCGAGTTGTATCGGTTGGCGGACGTCCAGGCCAGGGAGGCGCAGCTCAAGGCTGAAATGGTCGCTGGCTAAAAGCCTCGCCTCGGTAAAAATGTGGGAGGGGGCGTGCCCCCTCCCACATTTTTGATCCCGCAGTTTTCAGTTGGAAACGTCGGCGATAGCTTGGGCCAGCAGCGTCAAACGTGTCGCATCCACCCCGGCCACGTTGGCCCGGCCTGAACTGACCATATACACGCTGTGCTCCTCGCGCAGTTGCTTGACCTGCTCGGCACTCAAACCGGTATAGGAAAACATCCCGCGCTGCGCGCCGATATGGGCAAACTTCTCGGCCAAGCCATGGGGCTTCAAGGCTTCCACCAACCCGGAGCGCAAGTGCGCGATCCGCGAGCGCATGGCCTCGACTTCCTCGCTCCACAGTTTTTTCAGCTCGGTATCACCGAGGATGGTCGCCACCACGGCAGCGCCATGATCCGGCGGCGTCGACCACAGGTTGCGGGCGATATTCGCCAGTTGGCTGCGCACATCGGTGAGCTTTTCGGCATCCGCAGCACACAGGATCAGTGCGCCGACCCGGTCGCGATACAGACCGAAGTTCTTCGAGCAGGAACTGGTGACCAGCACTTCCGGCAACTCGGCTGCAAACAGGCGCACCGCCCACGCGTCCTGCTCCAGGCCATCACCAAAGCCCTGGTAAGCAAAGTCGATCAGCGGCAGCAACTGGCGTTCCCGCACAATCTGCAACACCTGGCGCCAGTCATCCTGGGTCAGGTCGAAGCCGGTCGGGTTATGGCAGCAGGCATGCAGCAGCACCACGTCACCCTTGGGTACCGTGGACAGGGTCGCAAGCATCGCCGCCACATCCAGGCGATTGTCGCTGCCTACGTAAGGGTAGTGACTGACCTTAAGCCCGGCCTTGGCAAAAATGGTCTCGTGGATTGGCCAGGTCGGGTTGCTCAACCACACGCCACGGCCAGGCAGGCTCTGGGCGATAAAGTCAGCGCTCAGGCGCAGGGCGCCGGTACCGCCTGGGGTCTGGGTGGCGCCGGCGCGGCGTTCGCGCAACAAGGCCGAATCGGCACCGAGCACCAGTTCGCTGATCAGGGTGCCGAAAGCCGCGTCACCATGGCCACCGATGTAGGTCTTGGTCACCTGGGTATCAACCAGGCGCTGTTCCGCCAGCTTCACCGAGTGGGGAATCGGGGTCAGGCCCTGGTCGTCCTTATACACGCCCACGCCCAGGTCGAACTTGTTCGGGTTGGCATCCTGGGCATACAGGTCCATCAGCCCGAGGATCGGGTCACCGGGCACGCGGCCAATCGCATCGAAGTGCATTACTTGCGGCCCTCGGCAGTCTTGGCCACTTCGTCGGTGCGCGCAGCCATGATGAAGTCGTTGCGGTGCAGGCCCTTGATGGAGTGGCTCCACCAGGTCACGGTGACTTTGCCCCATTCGGTGAGCAGGCCAGGGTGATGGCCTTCGGCTTCGGAGATTTCACCCATGGCGTTGGTGAAGGCCAGGGCGAACTTGAAGTTCTTGAACAGGAAGACCTTTTCCAGCTGCATGACGCCGTCGCGCACTTCGATGTTCCAGTCAGGGATCTGCTTGAGCAGCACCGGCAGTTCTTCATCGCTGACTTGCGGGGCATCGGCGCGGCAGGCTTCGCAGTGGGCTTGGTTCAAGGTGGTCATGGGAGGTGTCCTGAATTCGAATGTTTGAAGGTCAGTGGCGTTACCCTAAAGCAACGCGCGGCCAGGGAACAGACTCACCTGGCCTAAAAAGGCACAGCTCAAGCAGCCTTGGGCTTTGGCGGGAATTTCGGTGCGTGCAAGCCCAATTCCATACCGCGCTCGACCATGCCCATGATGTCTTCCTGCGCCACGTCGAACAGGCGCTTGAGTTCGGGCAATACGAAGTACAGCGGTTGCAGGATGTCGATACGATAAGGGGTGCGCATCGCTTCCAGCGGATCGAAGGCTTGGTGCTCGGGCTCATCCGACAGGCAATACACGCTTTCTTTAGGCGAAGACAGAATGCCGCCACCGTAGATGCGGCGCCCTTGGGGCGTGTCCACCAGGCCGAACTCGATGGTCATCCAGTACAGGCGCGCCAGGTACACCCGTTGCTCCTTGGTGGCCGCCAGGCCGAGCTTGCCGTAGGTGTGGGTGAATTCGGCGAACCACGGGTTGGTCAGCAGCGGGCAGTGGCCAAAGATCTCGTGGAAAATATCCGGTTCTTGCAGGTAGTCCAGCTCTTCACGGGTACGAATAAAGGTCGCCACCGGAAATTGCTTGCTGGCGAGCAATTCAAAAAAGGTCTGGAAGGGAATCAGTGCGGGTACACGCGCGACTTGCCAGCCGGTGGTTTCGGCCAGCACCTTGTTGATTTCGCCCAACTGGGGGATGCGATCCAACGGCAGGCCGAGCTTGTCGATGCCGTCCAGGTATTCCTGGCAGGCACGGCCTTCGATCACTTTGAGTTGGCGAGTGATCAGCGTGTTCCATACCGCGTGTTCTTCTGGCGGGTAATGGATAAAACCTTGCGCATCGGGCTCGCGGGCCACGTAGTGCGTCTGCTTCATACGGCTCTCCTGCTAGGCATTCGTTCTTGTTATGTCCTGCGATGCACCTATTGATAACCCGAACAGCGCCGGATTCCATCGCGGTCTTGCCTGGGTGCGTAGGAAAAACTACCCGTTTTCGTAAAGTATTCGTTACGGGTGTAGGCCTTATCTGTGTCTTGGGCTGTGAAAAGGTGACGCGCTGTCACATAATCTTGACGACTATCTGCGCCCAGCGGCAAAAAGACGCGGTGCCTCCCTACTTTTCGAGCCTTTCCATGCGTATCAAAGTGCACTGCCAGAACCGCATCGGCATCCTGCGGGACATCCTCAACCTGTTGGTGGAGTACGGCGTCAACGTCGCCAAGGGCGAGGTCGGCGGTGAGCATGGCAATGCCATCTACCTGTTTTGCCCGAACCTGGTGAACATGCAATTCCAGGCATTGCGCCCGCAGTTCGAGGCGATTGCCGGCGTATTCGGCGTCAAAAGGGTGGGGCTGATGCCGAGCGAGCGGCGGCATATGGAACTCAATGCGCTGCTTGGCGCCCTGGAATTTCCGGTGCTGTCCATCGACATGGGCGGTTCTATCGTCGCTGCCAATCGTGCAGCGGCACAGTTACTCGGTGTGCGGGTGGATGAGGTGCCGGGTATTCCACTGTCGCGCTATGCCGAGGACTTCGATTTGCCGGAACTGGTGCGTGCCAGCAAATCGCGGATCAACGGCTTGCGGGTCAAGGTCAAAGGTGACGTGTTTTTGGCGGATATCGCCCCACTGCAATCCAGTGAGCATGACGACAGTGAGGCCATGGCCGGTGCCGTGCTGACCTTGCATCGCGCTGACCGTGTGGGTGAGCGCATCTACAACGTGCGCAAGCAAGAGCTGCGCGGCTTTGACAGCATCTTTCAAAGCTCCAAAGTGATGGCTGCGGTGGTCCGAGAAGCACGGCGCATGGCACCGCTGGATGCGCCGCTATTAATAGAAGGCGAAACCGGCACCGGCAAAGAACTGCTGGCCCGTGCGTGTCACCTGGCCAGCCCGCGAGGGCAGTCGCCTTTGATGGCCCTCAATTGTGCGGGGTTGCCCGAGTCGATGGCTGAGACTGAACTATTCGGCTACGGCCCCGGTGCTTTTGAGGGGGCGCGAGCGGAGGGCAAGCTCGGGCTGCTGGAGTTGACGGCGGGCGGTACCTTGTTTCTTGATGGCGTTGGTGAAATGAGCGCGAGATTGCAGGTGAAGTTGCTGCGCTTCTTGCAGGATGGGTGTTTCCGTCGGGTCGGCAGTGATGAAGAGGTGTATCTGGATGTGCGGGTGATCTGTGCGACCCAGGTGGACTTGTCGGAACTCTGCGCCCGGGGTGAGTTTCGCCAGGATCTCTATCACCGACTGAACGTGCTGTCGCTGCACATTCCACCCTTGCGTGAATGCCTGGACGGCCTGGCGCCCTTGGTCGAGCATTTTCTTGACCAAGCCAGTCGGCAGATCGGTTGCCCGCTGCCCAAGTTGGCGCCCGCTGCCATGGAGCGTCTTAGCCACTACCACTGGCCAGGCAATGTGCGGCAGTTGGAAAACGTGTTGTTTCAGGCGGTATCGTTGTGTGAGGGCGGCACGGTCAAGGTCGAGCATATTCGTCTGCCGGATTACGGCGTGCGTCAGCCGCTTGGGGATTTTTCGTTGGAAGGCGGTTTGGAGGATATCGTGGGGCGGTTCGAAAAGGCCGTGTTGGAAAGCCTTTACGCCGAGCACCCAAGCAGCCGGCAACTGGGTAAGCGCTTGGGTGTATCGCACACCACCATTGCGAATAAGTTGCGCGACTATAAGGTGATCAAGTAAGGGTATCGCGATGCTGGACACTGCGTCTTGTGAACGCAGTGTCCGATCTGACAACTGTCCAGTGTGTCAGCCGTAGACAATGTTGTACTGGCCTATTTCTTCAATCTTGCCTGTACTTTTGTCCCTCCAGGCCAGCGTTGTGTTTTCGTTGTCAATTTTAAAGAGCTCAATCAGGCTGTAGTTCTTGTCATGTTCCAAGTTGCTCAAACTTTTTTGAATCTCGGGAGAGAGTTTTCCGTACTTGCCGTTTTTCAGGTCCTTGGCAGTTACGCCGTAATCCTTGAATTGTTGGGCTTCGGAATTCGAATTCAACAGCTTTAATAAATCCGTACCGCTCGTTGGCGTCATATAGCCGTTTTCTGGCTGTTCAATAAATACAGGCCTGCCACCGTCGACGGGTGCCCAGAGGTAGGTAAATGCGTATCCGTTAAACTGAGTCACCATCCGGTAGTCCCTATGTTCATCCAGTTTCCCCAGTTCCTTGGTAATACTGGGGGAGAGTGGCCCATATTTGCCGCCAAGCAGATCCTTGGTGGTGATATCCATGTCCATACGGATCATGGCCTGTGGCAGTGTGTCGATAAGTTTATCCAGCGCCTTTACGGCCGGGTTCCAATGTTGATTTATTGGTGCGAATTCGTCTGCGAGCCTTGGAGAGACAAGATAACTTGGCCGCTGATCAGCATACCTGTCAGTAGGGTAGTTCCAGTCACGGCGCATGTCTGGTACGCGCCGCTCGGGAAGGTAGTCCCAGTCGCGACGCATTTGCGGCAAATCCCGGCTAGGGCGATAGTCCCAGTCTGGTTGCATGTCCGAGATGCGTCGGTCGGGGTAATAGTCCCTGGCACGGTGCATCTCTGGAAAGTATCGGTCAGGACGATAGTCTGAAACATCGGCCCTGTGCTCGTGGGTGCACGCGTGATAATGGGGCGCGGCCGATGGGTAGTTAGGTCGGTATACATCATGGTCCGGTCTGCCACCCGCTCTTGTAGGGAAGTAAGGAACACTGAAAGGCAGGGTGGGTACTTGTGAAATAGTGGACATGATACTGATCCTGTAGTTAGTGATAGGTGTGTCGCAAACACGCAACTTTAAATACTCGGGGTGGTGATGTTGCGATGGACAGAATTTACGCAGGCAGTAGGGTGTGTTCAAGTTGTCGTTGTTTAGTAATTGTAAGCGTGTGTCGAGACGTTTTAATTTGGTGTAAGTGTTGTGAGATGTCCGAGAAAGCAAGCGTAAAAACATGTATTAACTAAATGCTCAAGCGCCTGATAAAGATGGGTTTCACTCGCTGTACGTGAATTTGAAATAATAAGTCTGGTAGTCACCGCGTGTGTATTAATAACCCATCGCAACATTTCCCTCGATAAGAGCGGCCCAGGAAGCTGAAATGGCGACGCACCGGCGTAATTCAGGCATGGGGAGGGCTTCGGGCGTCAGGTCTTGCCGCAAGCGGCATAAGTCCGCCGTTTTTTCGACTCTTGAGAGTGGGTCTGCTCGACGCTCCAGCCCTCAACCCCCCGTATTCAGGGGGCTCCCTCGTTTTTTTTAAAGTTGGTTCGCAAATTGCTTAAGCCTCCTCAGTACAGCGGTGGGCGGCAAGCGTCCGTCAGAAAGAGGAAAGAGCGTGGACAAGTACCTTTATGTGGCAATGACCGGCGCCAGCCAGAATGCACTGGCGCAGAAGGCCCATGCCAACAACCTGGCGAACATTTCCACCAACGGTTTCCAGCGCGACCTGGAGCAGGCGCGTTCGATGCCGGTGTTCGGTGACAGCTTTCCGGCGCGGGCATTTGCCATGACCGAGCGGCCGGCCACTGACTTCTCCCCGGGCGCGATGATCGAAACCGGTCGCGACCTGGATGTGGCCGTCAGCGGCGACGGCTGGATGGCCGTGCAAACCCCCGATGGCGGCGAAGCCTACGTACGCAGCGCGAGCATGAACGTGGATGCGCTGGGGGTGCTGCGTGCCGGCAATGGTATGCCGATCATGGGTAACGGTGGCCCGATTGCCGTGCCGCCCCAGCAGAAAATCGAAGTCGGTGCCGACGGCACCATCAGCATCCGCGCCATGGGCGAAGGCCCGCGGGTGATGGCGGAAGTGGACCGGATCAAGATGGTCCAGCCCGACCTCAAGAACATGACCAAGGGCCTGGACGGCACCATCCACACCAAGGATGGCCAGCCAGCCCAGGCCGATGCGAACGTCAAGCTGACTTCGGGCTTCCTGCAGGCGAGCAACGTCAATGCCGTGGAAGAAATGACCGCGGTGCTGGCGCTTTCCAAGCAGTTCGAGCTGCACATCAAGATGATGAACAGCGCTAAAGAAGACGACCAGGCCATGACGCGCGTCATGCAGATGAGCTGATTCAAGCCCATTAACTAATTTGCAACGTAGCGCCCACCACCCGGCGCACGAAGGAGAACAGCATGCTTCCGGCTCTATGGGTTGCCAAGACAGGCCTGTCCGCCCAGGACACCAACCTGACGACCATTTCCAACAACCTGGCGAACGTGTCGACCACGGGCTTCAAACGTGATCGCGCCGAGTTCCAGGACCTGCTCTATCAGATCAAGAAGCAGCCAGGTGCCCAATCGACCCAGGACAGCGAATTGCCGTCGGGCCTGCAATTGGGTACTGGTGTGCAGATCGTCGGCACCCAGAAAAACTTCAGCGCCGGTAACCTGCAGCAAACCGGCCAGCCGCTGGACATGGCCATCAATGGCCGTGGCTTCTTCCAGATCCTGCAACCGGATGGCACTACCTCCTACACCCGCGACGGTACTTTCCACCTGGACTCCAACGGCCAGATCGTCACCGCCAACGGTTTCGCCCTGGAACCGGCCGTGGTGGTTCCGGCGGATGCCAAGACCTTTACCGTGGGCAACGACGGCACCGTGTCTATCACTGTGGCCGGCAACCCGGCGTCGCAAGTGATCGGCAACCTGCAAACCGCCGACTTCATCAACCCGGCCGGCTTGCAAGCGATGGGCAATAACCTGTTCCTGGAAACTGCCTCCAGCGGCGCGCCGCAAATCGGCACCCCGGGCCTGAACGGGTTTGGCACCACGCTGCAAAGCACCCTGGAAACCTCCAACGTCAGCACCGTTGAGGAGATGGTCAACATGATCACCACCCAGCGCGCCTACGAGATGAACTCCAAGGTGATTTCCACCGCCGACCAGATGCTCTCGTTCGTCACGCAAAATCTGTAATCACGTCTATGGGGCGCTCTTGACGGCGCCTGCAACACCATGAGGTAAGGGTCATGAATCGCTATGTTTCCGTTTTGGCATTGAGTGGGATCGCCGTGCTCGCGGGCTGTGTTGCCCCAACGCCAAAGCCCAATGACCCGTACTACGCGCCGGTGTTGCCACGCACGCCGCTGCCGGCGGCGGCCAATAACGGCTCGATCTACCAGGCTGGTTTCGAACAGAACCTGTACAGCGACCGCAAGGCCTTCCGGGTCGGTGACATCATCACCATCACCCTCAACGAGAAGACCCAGGCCAGCAAGAACGCCAACTCGCAGATCGGCAAGAACAGCAAGACCAGCATCGGCCTGACGTCGCTGTTCGGCGGTGGCCTGAACACCAACAACCCGCTGGGCGGTGGTGACCTGAGCCTGGACGCCGGCTACAGCGGCGACCGTGCCACCAACGGCAAGAGTGCGGCGGGGCAGGGCAACAGCCTGACCGGTTCGATCACCGTGACCGTGGCCGACGTATTGCCCAACGGCATCATCGCCATACGCGGTGAAAAGTGGATGACCCTCAACACCGGCGACGAGCTGGTGCGCATTGCCGGGATGGTCCGTGCCGATGATATTTCCACCGACAATACCGTGCCGTCGACGCGCATTGCCGATGCGCGCATCACCTACTCGGGGACGGGTTCGTTTGCTGATGCAAGCCAGCCGGGCTGGTTCGATCGTTTCTTCCTTAGCCCGCTGTTCCCTTTCTAGGTGGCCATTTTGAATTTCAAACAGCTGATGGCGACGGCGCTCTTGCTGGCCTTGAGCACTGTGGCCCAGGCCGAGCGGCTCAAAGATATCGCCAGTATTTCCGGCGTGCGCTCCAACCAGTTGATCGGCTATGGCCTGGTGGTGGGGCTCAATGGCACGGGTGACCAGACCACCCAGACGCCGTTCACCCTGCAGACCTTCAACAACATGCTGTCCCAGTTCGGTATCAAGGTGCCGCCAGGCTCGGGCAACGTGCAATTGAAGAACGTTGCCGCGGTGTCGATCAGTGCCGATTTGCCGCCATTTGCCAAGCCGGGCCAGGTGGTGGACATTACCGTTTCGTCCATGGGCAACTCCAAAAGCCTGCGTGGCGGCACCTTGCTGATGACGCCGCTCAAAGGTATCGACGGCAACGTCTACGCCATTGCTCAGGGCAACCTGGTGGTCGGCGGGTTTGATGCTGAAGGCCGCGATGGTTCGAAGATCACTGTCAACGTACCGTCGGCCGGGCGCATTCCCGGTGGCGCGACGGTTGAACGCACCGTGCCGAGCGGTTTCAACCAGGGCAACAGCCTGACCCTGAACCTCAATCGCTCCGACTTCACCACTGCCAAGCGCGTGGTCGACAAGATCAACGACATGCTCGGCCCAGGTGTGGCCCAGGCCATCGACGGCGGTTCGATTCGCGTCACCGCACCACTGGACCCCAGTCAGCGTGTGGACTACCTGTCGATCCTGGAAAACCTGGAGGTCGACCCTGGCCAGGCGGTGGCAAAAGTCATCATCAACTCGCGTACCGGCACTATCGTGATCGGTCAGAACGTCAAGGTCTCGCCGGCAGCGGTGACCCACGGCAGCCTGACGGTGACCATCACCGAAGACCCGATCGTCAGCCAGCCGGGCCCGCTGTCCAACGGCCAGACCGCCGTGGTCCCGCGCTCGCGGGTCAATGCCCAGCAAGAAGCCAAGCCGATGTTCAAGTTCGGCCCCGGCACCACCCTGGACGAGATTGTCCGTGCGGTGAACCAGGTGGGCGCAGCGCCCGGCGACTTGATGGCCATCCTCGAAGCTTTGAAACAGGCCGGCGCCTTGCAAGCCGACCTGATCGTGATCTGAGGCCATGGCCATGGATATGCGCAAGAGCGGCATCAGCAGCACGGCGGACTCGGGGTCTTACTCCGACCTGAATCGGCTTAACCAGCTGAAGGTCGGTGATGACAAGAACAGCGAAGGCAACATGCGCAAGGTGGCGCAGGAATTCGAATCGCTGTTCTTGAACGAGATGCTCAAGTCCATGCGCTCGGCCACCGATGCCCTGGGCAAGGACAACCCGTTGAACACCCCGGCGGCCAAGCAGTACCAGGAAATGTACGACCAGCAACTGGCGGTGTCGATGTCCCGCGAGGGCGGTGGTATCGGCCTGGCCGACGTGCTGATGCGCCAGATGCAAAAGAACAAACCGGTGGAGGCCCAGGCCGCCACCTTGCAAGGCCCGGCAGCGGATGGGCCGGTGAGGAAAGTCGATGTGCCGACCGAGATTGCTGCCGGTACCCAGGCTGAGGGCCCGTTGGGGCGCTCCAATGGGCAGCGTCCATTGTGGGCCTATCGCGTGGCCGAGCCGCAGGCCGGGGCCGTTGCGTCTCACAGCAACGACATGGAGCTGATGAACCAGCGCCGTATCGCCTTGCCCAGCAAGCTGACTGACCGTTTGCTTGCCGGCATCGTGCCCAGTACCCAGGTCGAGGCCAAGGCCGCGCCGTTGCGCAACAGTGCCGCCGATGACAACGTCATCAACAGCAGTGCGCGCACCTTTGCCGTACCGAGCGGGCGCATGCAGGTGTATGGCCGCGCCATTGCCCAGCCACCGCTGGCACCGGCGAAGAAAGCCTTCAGCTCCCAGGATGAATTCGTCGCCACCATGCTGCCGATGGCCAAGGCCGCCGCCGCACGGATTGGCATCGATCCCAAGTACCTGGTGGCCCAGGCAGCGCTGGAAACCGGTTGGGGCAAATCGGTCATGCGTGCCGAAGACGGCAGCAGCAGCCACAACCTGTTCGGCATCAAGGCCGGCCAGAGTTGGCAGGGCGGCCAGGCCCGTGCGATCACCAGCGAGTTTCGCGATGGGGCGATGGTCAAGGAAACGGCGCAGTTCCGTTCCTACAGCTCCTACCAGGACAGCTTCCACGACCTCGTGACCCTGCTGCAAAGCCATGATCGCTATAAAGAAGTTGTGAAATCAGCCGACAACCCGGAACAGTTTGTACGCGAGTTGCAAAAAGCCGGTTATGCAACCGACCCGGATTACGCCAGCAAGATTTCGCAGATCGCAAAAACCATGAACAGTTACCAGAACTACGCTGCCGCTGGCGCAACCACACATTTATAAGGTCTGAACCATGAGTTTGCTCAGTATCGGGATGTCAGGGCTCAACGCCGCTCAAGGATCGCTGTCGGTCTTGAGTAACAACATCGCCAACGTGAACACCCCGGGGTATTCGCGTCAGCAGACCACGCAGAATACCAACGCGTCGAACCCGTTCGGCGGTGTGTTCATCGGCACTGGTACCACCCTGGCCGACGTGCGCCGGGTGTACAACGAATACCTGGACACTGCCTACCAGAACAGCACGGCCCTGAACAACGATGCCAAGGCGTATCTGGATCAGGTCGGCGCCGTCGACAAAGTGCTGTCGGACAAGACCACCGGTCTGTCATCGGTGCTCAGCTCGTTCTTCGCTACCCTGCAAACTGCAGCGTCCAACCCCAGCGATCTGTCGGCCCGCCAACTGCTGGTGACCAACGCCCAGACCCTGAGCAGCCGTTTCAACGCGATCTCGACGCAGTTGACCCAGCAGAAAGAGACTATCAACAACCAACTGAGCAGCATGAGTGAGCAGGTCAATCAATTGACCGCCTCGATTGCCTCGCTCAACAAGCAGATCTCCCAAGTGCAAGGCGCGTCTGGCAATGCACCGGCCAACCTGCTGGACTCGCGTAACGAGGCGGTACGCTCGCTCAATGAGCTGATCGGCGTAACGGCCACCGAGAAGAACGGCCAGTTCAGCGTGACCACCGGCAGCGGCCAGTCCCTGGTGGAGGGCGGGATCTCCAATACGATTTCCGCAGTGCCGAGCAAAACCGATAACAGCCAGTACACCATTCAGTTGGACATGAACGGCACCACCATGGACCTGGGCGGCGTCATCAGTGGCGGCAGCATCGGCGGCCTGTTGCGTTATCGCAGTGATGCCTTGATGCCGGCTATCAACGACCTGGGCCGTATCGCCATCGCAACCGCAGACACCATCAATAACCAACTGGGCCAAGGCCTGGACCTCAATGGTGACTTTGGCGTTTCGCTGTTCAAAGACATCAACAGTCCCGCCGCCATTGCGTCGCGCAGCCAGGGCGCCTCGGGCAACAGTGCCGGGGCCGGCAACCTGAATGTGACGATCAAGGACAGCAGTAAGTTGTCCACGTTTGACTACACCGTGACCTTCAGCGACAAGACCGACCCCAACAAGGTCACGGTACTGCGTTCGGACGGCAAGGCAATGGGCACCTTTGACATGGGCTCCACACCGCCGCCGACCATGGATGGCTTTACCCTGGCGCTGGACGGCAAGGGCGCCATGGCGTTTGGCGACAGCTTCAAAGTCAGCCCGACCGCCACCGGCGCAAGCGGTATGGGTGTAGCGCTCACCGATGCCAACAAGCTGGCGTTTGCCGGCCCGCTGGCGGGTACCAGCAGCAAGACCAACAGCGGCACCGGCACATTTACCCAGCCGTCGTTGACGGTGCCGCTGGACATCCATGGCGGCACCGACACCGCACAGTTGCGCGCCGGTATTGAAAACTCGATGCCGGTGAAGATGGTGTTTGGCAAGCCCGCCGCTGACGGCACGCAGTCGTATACGATCAGCGATTCCAAGGGCAACCCGATTGGCACGGGCTCAATCATCCCGGGGCAGGGCAACAAGATCACCGTCGACGTACCGATGCGCGACGCCAGCGGTGCAGCCATCCCCGGCAAGAGCTTCAAGTTCGACACCACCGTCAATGGCTCCCCGGCAGACGGCGACAGCACTACCTTCGCCTTCAACAGCGGCGGCAAATCCGATGGCCGAAACGCCCAGGAACTGCTGAACCTGCAAACCAAGGCCACCGTTGGCATGGGCGAGGGCAACGGGGGCACCAGCCTGGTGGGGGCCAATAGCAAGCTGGTCTCCACTGTCGGCGCCAAGGCCAGCCAGGCCGGGGTCGACAGCGCCGCCACCGGTGCGTTGCTGAGCGCCAATAAAGATGCGCGCAACTCGGTGTCCGGGGTCAACCTGGATGACGAAGCCGGCGACATGATCAAGTTCCAGCAGTACTACACCGCGTCGTCGCAGATCATCAAGGCTGCGCAGGAAACCTTCACCACACTGATGAATGCTCTTTAAGGGAGGCTGGGACGATGCGTATTTCTACACAGCAGTATTTCGAGACCAGCTCTGCCAAGTACCAGAGCAACTATTCCAGCGTGGTCAAGGCCCAGGACCAGGCCAGCACCGGTGTCCGTGTGCAAACCGCCGCGGATGATCCGGTAGCGGCGGCGCGGTTGCTGATGCTGCAACAGCAGAAAGATATGCTGGCGCAATTCAACGGCAATATCGACACGTTGAAGAACTCGCTGACCACCCAGGACGGCGTGCTGGAAAACATCAATATCGCGATTCAGCGGGCCAGTGAGCTGGCGTTGAAGGCGGGTAACGTTGGTATCAGCGACGCTGACCGCAAATCGACTGCCGCCGAGATCGGCGCCATTGAAGATCAGGTGCTGGGCCTGCTCAATACCAAGGACGCCAGCGGTAATTACCTGTTCTCCGGGAGCAAGACCGACACGCCTCCCTACACCCGCAACAATGACGGCACCTACAGCTACCAGGGCGATGACACGCCGCTGAGCCTGAAGGTGGCGGAGAACCTGTCGGTCGCCATGGGCAATACCGCCAAGAGCATGCTGGAAAGCTCGGCGAATACGGGCCGTACGCAAACAGCACCGATCCTCGTGCCGCCAGCGGTCGATGATGGCAAGGTCACCGTGTCTGCCGGGCTGATCGCGGCCAACACCAGCTATAACAGCAGTTTTTCCGACGGCCAGCCGTACAAGCTGACCTTCACCAGCAGCACCCAATATGTCGTAACGGACAATGCCGGCAAGGACATCACCTCGGAGATTCCGGGCAACGGCACTTTCGATGCCACCAAGGAAGGCGGTTCGAGTATCAATCTGCGCGGGGTCAAGTTTGACATCGGCTTGAACCTGGGCAAGGACGCACTGGGCAAAGACATACTGCCCGGCGCGCCATCGGACGCCATCGTCAAGGATCGCGAGTTCAGCTTGTCGGTCAAGCCGGACACCTTCAGTGTTTCACGCACCCCGAGCAATCCGTCCACTGCGCAACTGAGCGGCGGCACGGTGAGCGATCCGGCGGCATACGCCAGCACCTTTCCCAACTCGGGTGTCGTCGTCAAGTTTGGCGCGGCCGGTGCCTATGATCTGTATGCGCAGCCGTATACCGCAGACAGTAAATCCATTGCCAGTGGCACCCTGGCAGCTGGTGCAACGTCAATCACGGCGGCGGGCGTGACCTTCGATGTCACCACCGCACCGGCGCCGGCAGCCGGCGACCAGTTTTCGATCAGTGCCACCAGCAACAAGAACGAGAATGTCCTCGACACCTTGAGCCATTTGCGCAAAATCCTGGAAACGCCGTCAGACGGCAACCCGGCGGCGCAGAAGGAGCTCAAGGATGTGGTGGCCAAGTCCATTGGCAACCTGACCAATGCCTACAGTCAGATCGACCAGGCGCGCGGTTCCCTGGGGGCGCGCCTCAATGGCCTGGATATTCAGTCCAAGGAAAACGTCAGCCTGGACCTGGCCAATACCACCACCATGAATGCCCTGGGCAATGTCGACTTCGCCGAGGCCGCCATCAACCTGAGCTTGCAGCAGACCATGTTGCAGGCTTCGCAGTTGGCCTTTGTGAAAATCTCGCAGTTGAGCCTGTTCAACAAGATGTGATCGGCGCTGTGCACGACGGCCCAGCCTGGAAACAGGCTGGGCCGTCGTCGTTTCCGTGGCGCAATTGTTGAAACGTTTTGCATAAACCACGCAAAATTGAGTGACCTGTGAGTCATAAAGCGCATCTTCACTGTATCGTGTGAAAAGGATAAGTCGTCACAGGGCCTTCATCGGGCGGCTTTCACCGGGATTTTTATGGGGTTATCCCCTTTATTGTCAGCACTTCCGGCATAGCCCGAGGGGTGTTCTCCAGCTATTTAGTATTGGGAAGCCACAATGATTGGCATAAAAAGCATCGCCAGTTACGTGCCGGCGGACGGGATCGATAACTACGCCCAGGGTGCCAAGTTCGCCAAGGATGAAGAATTCATCATTGGCAAGATCGGCTCGGCGTTCCTGCCGCGCAAGGAAGCTGCACAGGAGACTTCCGATCTGTGCGTCGAAGCAGTCAACGCCTTGTTTGCCAACAACCCCGAATTGAAGCGTGAGTCCATCGACGCGCTGATCGTCGTCACCCAGAACGGCGATGAAGAGGGCCTGCCTCATACCGCCGCCATCGTTCAGGACAAACTGGGCCTGCCTACCCACGTTGCCGCCTTCGATATTTCCCTGGGCTGCTCCGGCTACGTCTACGGCATCTACGCGATGAAGGGCTTCATGGAAGCCGCCGGCCTGAAAAACGGCCTGCTGATCACTGCAGACCCGTATTCGAAGATCGTCGACCCGGAAGACCGCAACACCACCATGCTGTTCGGCGATGCCGCCACCGCCACCTGGATGGGCGAAGATGCGCCGTGGTTGCTCGGCAAATCCAAGTTCGGCACCGACGGTTCCGGCGCGCCGCACCTCAAAGTCAGCGACGGCGTGTTCTTCATGAACGGCCGCCAGGTGTTCAACTTCGCGCTGCTGAAAGTGCCGGCGCACTTGCACGAGTTGCTCGCAGAGTCGGACCTCAAGGCCGATGACATCGATGCGTTCTGCATCCACCAGGGCAGTGCGGCCATCGTCGATGCCGTGGCGCGTCGCTTTGAAGAGGCGCCGGTGGACAAGTTCATCAAGGACATGGTCGAGACCGGCAACACCGTGTCGTCGAGCATCCCGCTGCTGCTGGAAAAGCACGTGATGGACGCTACCTGGAAGCGCGTGGCAATCAGCGGGTTTGGTGTGGGCCTGTCGTGGGGCTCGGCGATTCTCTATCGCCCGTGATGTTTTAGCCGCTGCATAAAAAACGCCGATGATCCTTCGATCATCGGCGTTTTTTTATTGGCGCCAGAAAAGCCAATGAAACCGGGCTTCTGTGCCTGCATAAGCCCTTGAAATACAAGGGCTGGCACAGGGCTACTAAAAAAAATCAAAAAAATCCTCAAGCAACCGGCTACCACGACGATAACTATTACGTAGGTTCTCTAGGCCACACCCGGCGGTCGCCAGGGCCGGAAGCCGCAGTATCCAAACCACGAGGATTTCGTCATGGCATTATCAGTAAACACCAACATCACCTCCCTGGGTGTCCAGAAGAACCTGAACAAAGCTTCCGACGCCCTGAGCCAGTCGATGAACCGTCTGTCCTCCGGCCTGAAAATCAACAGCGCCAAAGACGACGCTGCCGGCATGCAGATCGCCAACCGTCTGAACAACCAGGTCAAAGGCCTGAACGTTGCCATCGCCAACGCCAACAACGGCGTGTCGATCGCCCAGACCGCTGAAGGCGCGATGCAAGAATCCACCAACACCCTGCAGCGTCTGCGTGAACTCGCCCTGCAAGCGTCCAACGGTGACAAAAGCGACGCTGACCGTGTTTCCCTGCAGCAGGAATTCACCGCTAAAGTGGGCGAGCTGAACCGTATCGCCAGCACCACCACCTTCGGTGGTCGTAACCTGCTCGACGGCTCGTTCAGCAACGTAGCCTTCCAGATCGGTGCCAACGCCAACGAGACTATCTCGTTCGGTATGACCGACATCAGTTCGACTGCGCTGAAGGGTAACTACAGAGAAGCTGCTGTAAACGGTACTGCAATGACTGGCCTGGCTGCTACTGCCACTGGTTCGGTTGTGACTGATAAAGCTGTTACTACGGGTACCGCTGCTGCCGGTGTTCTGGCTGGTGAAGCCATCAACATCAACGGCATCGATATTACTCTCGGTACTGCTGCTGCTGGTACCGCTGCCGCTACCTCTGCTGTCACTGCCATCAACGCACAAACTGCAACCACCGGCGT
Source organism: Pseudomonas sp. P867 (assembly GCF_019891455.1). Lineage (NCBI taxonomy): Bacteria > Pseudomonadati > Pseudomonadota > Gammaproteobacteria > Pseudomonadales > Pseudomonadaceae > Pseudomonas > Pseudomonas sp. P867. Next base: position 246,603 of record NZ_JAFLXB010000005.1, read on the forward strand.
AACCGCCAGTGCCGATGCTACCGGTAAAGTCAGCCTGGTCTCCGACAAGGCTATCGTTCTGGCGGCACCGACTGCCGGTACTGACGGTCTGAGCGCTCTTGGTTTGACTGCTGGTTCTAAGGCTGTCTCCACTGACATGACCGCTGCCGGTTCGATCACTGTAAACGGCAACGCTGTAGCTTGGGGTGTCGGTGATACCAAGGCTTCCCTGCTGACCAAGCTCGAAACCGCAGCAGGTGGTACCGCCACGGGTGCTTCCGCCACTTTCGGTGCAGACGGTCGCTTCAAAGTAACTTCGGGTAACGGTGCTGACATCAAGCTGGCCAACACCTCCGCCGGTTCCCTGTCCCAACTGGGCCTGTCGGCTGGTACTACCCAAGCCAAACTGACCGCTGACACCTCCATCGATGTGAACGGTGTTGAAGTCAAGTTCAAGAAGGGTGACACCGCTGACGCGATCGTTTCTTCGATCAACAGCGCCAGCACCGGTGTTCAAGCCAGCAAAAACGCTGACGGCACCCTGAACCTGTTCGCTGACAAAGACATCACTATCAAAGACGGCAGCGCCGGCACTGGTCTGGCTGCACTGGGCCTGACCACCGTTGCTGCCGCCGGTACCAAAACCGCCGTCACTATGGAAACCAGCGTTTCCGACCTGAACATCCTGACTGCCGCTGCTTCGCAGCAGGCTACCCAGGCTCTGGACGATGCCATGCAGCAGATCGACAGCCAGCGTTCGCAGCTGGGTGCCGTACAAAACCGCTTCACCAGCACCGTGGCCAACCTGCAGAGCATTTCGCAGAACTCCTCCGCTGCCAAAGGCCGCGTAGAAGACGCTGACTTCGCTTCTGAAGCCGCTGAGCTGACCAAGCAACAAACCCTGCAACAGGCTTCCACTGCGATCCTGTCCCAGGCCAACCAACTGCCATCCGCTGTACTGAAGCTGCTTCAGTAATAGCGCTAGCGGTTAAATAACGGGAGGGTGCGTTTAACGACGTGCCCTTCCGTTTTTTCAGTTTGGAGGTGGTGACATGGACATGAGCATCAAGCTGACCTCGTCTTACCCCGCAGGCACGGCCCCGGCCAACCTTGGCGCAGTGGTGACCCAGGCCAAGCCTGTGGCCAGCAATGAGCCGATCAAGAGTGAAGAGCCTCAGCGCGTGGCGCTGGAGAAGGCTGTTACCGATATGCGTGAGTTTGTGCAGGCTTCACAGCGCAACCTGGATTTTTCCATCGATGACTCTACCGGCAAGGTAGTGGTCAAGGTGATCGCCACCGACAGTGGTGAAGTGATTCGACAGATTCCATCGGAGACCGCGCTGAAACTGGCGCAGAACCTGAGCGATGCCGGCAGCCTGTTGTTTGATAGCAAGGCTTGAGTTGGCACGAAACATGTTTCTGATTGCGGTCTAGGCGTTTAAGCGCCAAAAAAACGGCCGCCGCAGGACAAGGAGAATGAAAAATGGCTAGTTCAACGATTTCCGGCCCTGGTTCGGGCTACGACACGCAAGCTATCGTCAAGGCGTTGGTGGGGGCTGAACAAGCGCCTAAACAACAGCAGATCACCAACGAGCAGAAAACTGCCACCGTCCAGTTGTCGGCAGTTGGTTCGATCAAGACGGCGTTGGAGGCCTATCAGGCGGCGATCACCAAGTTGAATAACCCCTCCGCGTTCAATGGGCTGGCGGCAAGTTCTTCGGAAGAGAAAAACGCCAAGGTGACGTTGGGTGACGGAGCATCCAGTGGCAAGTACGTGTTGCAAGTCGATAACCTGGCAACCGCTTCAAAAGTTACCACTGCGGTGAATGCTGAGGGTGCCTCGGGCAAGGCCAACACTACAGACGAAGACCAAACGCTGACCATCAACCAGTCGGGTAAAAGCTTCGATGTGGTGATTCCAGGTGGCGCGACCCTGCAACAGGTGCGAGAGTCAATCAATACCCAGCTCTCGTCGCAGGGTATCAGTGCCAACGTATTGAGCGACTCCAATGGTGCGCGACTGGTACTGACCTCGACCAATATGGGCGAAGGCACCGACATCACCCTCAGCGGTGATTCGCAACTGGCCAGCGGGTATGACAAAGGCACGCCGCCGACCAACGCCAAGTACTCCATCGACGGCATTGCAATGTCATCCAGCAGCAACAAAATCACGTCGGCGATCAGTGGCGTCACGTTGGAGCTGTTGGACACCATTGATGTGAAAAAACCGACGACCATTACCGTGGCCAGTAACACTGACACGTTGAAAACCTCGGTACAGTCCTTCGTCAGTGCGTACAACACGCTGATGACCGCCATCAATACCCAGACCAAAGTTACTGCAACCGGTGACGCGTCGACTACCACTGCCGGTGCGTTGACCGGCGATGCATCAATGCGTCAATTGGTGAACAGCCTACGCTCCGAACTGGTCAACGGCTCCGGCGCGGGCACCATGACCAGCCTGGCCCAGATGGGTATCACCACCGATCAGAAAACCGGCCTGCTGAGCCTGGATGACAAGACGTGGGACAAGGCGGTAGTCAAAGGCGCTGGCGATATTGCCAAGCTGTTCACCGGCGACACTGGTTTGATCACGCGCATGAACAAGGCGACGAAGAGCTACGTGGGCACCACCGGCACCCTGGCAACCCGGGCGACGGATCTCAACAACAAGTTGACCGACTTGACCAAAGAGACGGCCGACCTGACACGACGTATGGACGCCTTGCAAAAATCCCTGACCGCCAAGTACACGGCCATGGACACCATGATCGCGCAGATCAACGCCAGCAGCTCCAGCATCCTGACCACCCTCAACTCGCTGAACAATCCGAAATCGAACTGATGGGCGGCGCGCTTTCAGGCCCTGATTCAGGGCCTTGGCGCATGGTTGGGAATTAAAGTTTTCGTCGCCACGGTCGAAAAACTGGTTAAGCAAACCTATTCGATTGTCGCCAGTAACGAGGTAGCAACATGAACCCGATGAGAGCCCTTCGCCAATACCAGAAGGTCAGTTCCCATGCCCAGGTCTCCGAAGCCAGCCCGCACCGCCTGGTGCAGATGCTGATGGAAGGAGGCCTTGATCGCATGGCGCAGGCCAAGGGCGCATTGAACCGTGGGGATATTGCCCAGAAAGGGCTGATGCTGGGCAAGGCGATTGAAATTATCTCTGGCCTGCGTGACGGCCTGGAGCCAGAAAAGGCCGAAGATCCGGCAGCAGTGCACCAGTTGGACGCCTTGTATGGCTATATGAGCAATCGTTTGGTCGAGGCCAACCAGGTGAATGACGCCGAGATAATCGACGAAGTCGCCCGCCTGCTGATCACCGTCAAGACCGGCTGGGATGCCATCGCTCCACAATAAGGCCGATCGCCTTGAGGGACACATCATGAGCCATGCACTGCAACGCATCGACGAAACCCGCGAAGCCCTTCTCGGCGCGCTGGCTGAGCGCAATTGGGAAGCCGTGGGCGAGTTGGACCTGGGTTGCCGCGCGGTGATTGATGAGGTGCTCAGCGAAGCGCCGGTGGACGAGGGCGCCTTGCGCGAGAAACTGGAAAGCCTGTTGGTGGTGTATCAGCAGTTGCTGGAGGTCACGACCGGCGAGCGCCAGGCGATTTTCGAAGAGATGTCGCAGATCAACCAAGCGAAAAATGCGTCAAAGGTTTACCATCTCTTCGGTTGAACGGGCGCAGTTAATCCGCACGGCGCGTCATATATTTGACTGTGCCAGCATTTTTGACTTAACTAGTGCTGTTTTCAGATTTCAGACGTCTAGTAGGTAACAAATCTTACAGGCGTCTTGATTGCCCTCATTCCGGGGCAGGAAGTTTTACTAGGGAAGTTGCTATTGCATGTGGCGTGAAACCAAAATTCTGCTGATCGATGACGATAGCGTCCGCCGCCGCGATTTAGCGGTGATTTTAAATTTTCTTGGTGAAGAAAATTTACCCTGCGGCAGCCACGATTGGCAGCAGGCGGTCAGCTCGTTGGCGTCGAGCCGTGAAGTCATCTGTGTATTGATCGGGACGGTAAAGGCTCCTGGCGCAGTTCTGGGCCTGTTAAAGACACTGTCAACCTGGGATGAGTTCCTTCCGGTGTTGCTGATGGGCGATATTTCTTCTGTGGACCTGCCGGAAGACCAGCGCCGCCGCGTGCTTTCCACCCTGGAAATGCCGCCCAGCTACAGCAAATTGCTCGATTCGCTGCACCGCGCCCAGGTCTATCGCGAGATGTACGACCAGGCCCGCGAACGCGGCCGTCACCGTGAACCCAACCTGTTTCGCAGCCTCGTCGGCACCAGCCGGGCGATCCAGCACGTGCGCCAGATGATGCAGCAAGTGGCCGACACCGACGCCAGCGTGCTGATCCTCGGCGAGTCGGGCACCGGCAAGGAAGTGGTCGCACGTAACCTGCACTATCACTCCAAGCGTCGCGACGGGCCTTTTGTGCCGGTCAACTGCGGGGCGATCCCGGCAGAGCTGCTGGAAAGCGAGCTGTTCGGCCACGAGAAGGGCGCCTTTACCGGGGCGATCACCAGCCGTGCCGGGCGTTTCGAGCTGGCCAATGGCGGCACGCTGTTCCTTGACGAAATCGGCGACATGCCACTGCCGATGCAGGTCAAGTTGCTGCGTGTGTTGCAGGAGCGCACCTTCGAGCGCGTGGGCAGCAACAAGACCCAGAGCGTGGACGTGCGCATCATTGCCGCCACCCACAAGAACCTCGAAAGCATGATCGAGGTCGGCAGCTTCCGCGAAGACCTGTACTACCGCCTCAACGTATTCCCCATCGAGATGGCCCCGCTGCGCGAGCGCGTGGAAGACATTCCGTTGCTGATGAACGAGCTGATCTCGCGCATGGAGCACGAAAAACGCGGCTCCATTCGTTTCAACTCCGCTGCGATCATGTCCCTGTGCCGCCACGGCTGGCCGGGTAACGTGCGTGAGCTGGCCAACCTGGTGGAGCGCATGGCGATCATGCATCCGTACGGGGTGATCGGCGTGGTCGAGTTGCCGAAGAAATTCCGCTACGTCGATGATGAAGACGAGCAGATGGACAGCCTGCGCAGTGACATGGAAGAGCGCGTGGCCATCAACGGTCATACCCCGGACTTCGGTGCCACCGCCATGCTGCCGCCCGAAGGTCTTGACCTCAAGGACTACCTCGGTAACCTGGAACAAGGGTTGATCCAGCAGGCCCTGGACGATGCGCATGGCATCGTTGCCCGCGCCGCCGAGCGTCTGCGCATCCGCCGCACCACCCTGGTGGAGAAGATGCGCAAGTACGGTATGAGCCGCAAAGAAGGTGATGAACAGGCGGATGATTGACGCCTGTTTTTCAACTAGCTGATTTATAGGTAGATTTTTTTCGGCACGGGTATTGCTACAGCCCTCGCAACGTTCCGTTTAACTGACGGTCAGCCAAGCGAGAGAGCATCATGCCCCACGCCGCCCAACTATCTTCGGCCCCTGCCATCCAGGGGCTGGTTTCGCCTGTAGAACCGCCGACCCGCCAGGGCCTGGAACAAGCGTTCTCGCAGTTCAACCAGATGTCGAGCCAACTGACCGACTCCTACAGTCTGCTTGAGGCGCGGGTGTCCGAGCTTAAAGGCGAGCTGGCGGTGGTCAGCGCCCAGCGCATGCAAGAGCTGGCGGAAAAGGAACGCCTGGCCAACCGTCTGCAAAATCTTCTGGACCTGTTGCCCGGTGGCGTGATCGTCATCGACGACCAGGGCCGTGTGCGCGAAGCCAACCCGGCGGCCTGCGACCTGCTGGGCCTACCGCTGGAAGGCGAGCTGTGGCGCCATGTCATCACCCGCTGCTTTGCGCCGCGAGAAGATGACGGCCACGAAGTCTCCCTCAAGGACGGACGCCGCCTGTCTATCGCCACTCGCTCCCTGGATGCCGAGCCAGGCCAATTGGTGCTGCTCAATGACCTGACGCAAACCCGTCACCTGCAAGACCAGTTGGCCCGTCATGAGCGGCTGTCGTCGTTGGGCAGGATGGTCGCCTCGTTGGCGCATCAGATCCGCACGCCCTTGTCGGCGGCGTTGATCTACGCCAGTCATTTGACTGATGAGCAATTGCCTGTAGCCACTCAGCAACGATTTGCCGGGCGCCTCAAGGAGCGCTTGCATGAATTGGAGCACCAGGTGCGCGACATGCTGGTGTTTGCCCGCGGCGAATTGCCGCTGACCGACCGTGTCACGCCTGCCGGGTTGATGCAGGCCTTGCAAGCAGCGGCGGCGACCCATGTACAGGGCGCCAACCTGCGTTGGCAATGTGATAGCCACCAAGGCGAGTTGCTGTGCAACCGCGACACCCTGGTCGGCGCCTTGCTCAACCTGATCGAAAACGCCACTCAGGCCAGCGGCCCGGATGCACGTCTCAAAGTGCACCTCTACGCCCGCGAACAAACCCTGCGCCTGTGTATCAGCGACAGCGGCAGCGGCATCGACCCCCAGGTGCTGCAACGCCTGGGCGAGCCGTTTTTTACCACCAAGACCAACGGCACTGGCCTGGGCCTGACCGTGGTCAAGGCAGTGGCACGCGCCCATCAGGGAGAATTGCAGTTGCGCTCCCGGTTGGGGCGCGGCACCTGTGCATTGATGACCTTGCCGCTGTTTTCCAGCGCGGCGAGCGCGGAGTAAAAGGATTATGGCTATCAAGGTTTTATTGGTGGAAGACGATCGCGCCCTGCGTGAAGCATTGGCTGACACGCTGCTGTTGGCGGGCCATGACTACCGGGCGGTCGGCTCTGCCGAGGAGGCCTTGGCGGCGGTCGAGCAGGAAGCCTTCAGCCTGGTGGTCAGCGATGTGAACATGCCCGGCATGGACGGCCACCAGTTGCTCGGCCTGCTGCGTGCGCGCCAGCCGCAGCTGCCGGTGCTGCTGATGACTGCCCATGGCGCCGTGGAGCGGGCGGTGGACGCCATGCGCCAGGGTGCGGCGGATTACCTGGTCAAACCGTTCGAGCCCAAGGCGTTGATCGAGCTGGTCGCCCGACATGCCCTGGGTGTGATGTCGGCGGGCGAGGGTGACGGCCCGATAGCCTTTGAACCGGCCAGCGCGCAATTGCTGGAACTGGCAGCGCGGGTGGCGCGCAGTGATTCCACTGTGCTGATTTCCGGCGAATCCGGCACCGGTAAAGAAGTGTTGGCACGCTACATCCACCAGCAGTCCAGCCGTGCCCAGCAACCGTTCATTGCGATCAACTGTGCGGCGATCCCCGACAACATGCTCGAAGCGACGTTGTTCGGCCATGAAAAGGGCTCGTTCACCGGCGCCATCGCGGCCCAGGCCGGCAAGTTCGAACAGGCCGACGGCGGCACCATCCTGCTCGACGAAATCTCGGAAATGCCCCTGGGCCTGCAAGCCAAGTTGCTGCGTGTGTTGCAGGAGCGTGAAGTGGAGCGCGTGGGGGCACGCAAGCCGATCCAGCTGGATATCCGCGTGGTTGCCACCACCAACCGCGACCTGGCCGGCGAAGTGGCGGCGGGGCGCTTCCGGGAAGACCTGTTCTACCGGCTGTCGGTGTTCCCCCTGGCCTGGCGCCCGTTGCGCGAGCGCCCGGCGGATATCATTCCGTTGGCCGAGCGCCTGCTGAACAACCACGTCAAAAAAATGAAGCATGCCCAGGCGCGGTTATCGCCGCAGGCTCAGGCGTGCCTGGTCAGCTATCCGTGGCCGGGCAACGTGCGCGAGCTGGACAATGCCATCCAGCGTGCGCTGATTTTGCAGCAGGGCGGGTTGATCCAGCCGCAGGATTTCTGCCTGGCCATGGGCAATGGCGCTGCGCCGTTGCCGAGCCTGGCCCCGGCTCCAGTGGTCGCCGAGGTTGAATCAGCTGGCGCCCTGGGCGATGACCTGCGTCGTCGCGAATTCCAGATGATCATCGACACCCTGCGCGCTGAGCGTGGCCGCCGCAAAGAAGCGGCCGAGCGCCTCGGCATCAGCCCGCGCACCTTGCGCTACAAGCTGGCGCAGATGCGCGATGCTGGTATGGATGTGGAAGCTTATCTTTTCGCCACATGACCGATACCAAGTTCTACAAGCTTTGTCGCCTTTTCTTACGAGTTGCTCCAGAGCTGGCACCCTTGTTGCTACCACCCCTAGTAACCGCTGCGTAGTGTCAAAAAATTGCGGGTCGTCGGAGAGAGAAGGTCATGAGCCAGGGTATTGAGTTCAATCGGTTGATGTTGGATATGCGCGCCATGCAAATGGATGCCATGGCTCAACCGAAATCCGTCGCGCCAGCGCCGGAATTGGGCCAAAGCAGTTTTGCCGACATGCTCGGTCAGGCAATCAATAAAGTCAGTGATACCCAACAGGCCTCCAGCCAGTTGGCAACGGCGTTCGAGATCGGTAAAAGCGGCGTGGACCTCACCGATGTGATGGTCGCCTCGCAAAAGGCCAGTGTGTCCTTCCAGGCCTTGACTCAAGTGCGTAACAAGCTGGTTCAGGCTTATCAAGACATCATGCAGATGCCGGTTTAAGGACGAGATTTAAGTCATGGCAGAAGCACTCTCCGACAACCTCCCCGCCAAGGCAGACGGCAAGCCGCCGTTGTTTGGCCTGTCGTTCCTGGAAAACCTCTCGCAAATGACCATGCTGCGTCAGGTGGGCCTGATGGTCGGCCTGGCGGCCAGCGTGGCGATTGGTTTTGCCGTGGTGTTGTGGTCGCAACAACCCGATTACCGCCCACTGTACGGCAGCCTGTCGGGCATGGATTCCAAGCAGATCATGGAAACCCTCGCCGCTGCCGACATCGCTTACACCGTGGAGCCCAACTCCGGCGCCTTGCTGGTCAAGTCTGATGACGTGGCCCGTGCACGGATGAAACTGGCCGCCGCTGGCGTGGCGCCGTCCGACAGCAATATCGGTTTCGAGATTCTCGACAAGGACCAGGGCCTGGGCACCAGCCAGTTCATGGAAGCCACCCGTTATCGCCGTGGCCTGGAAGGCGAACTGGCGCGCACCATCTCCAGCCTGAATAACGTCAAGGGTGCCCGTGTGCACCTGGCGATTCCGAAAAGCTCGGTGTTCGTGCGTGACGAACGCAAACCCAGCGCTTCGGTACTGGTCGAACTGTTTGCCGGCCGCTCCCTGGAGCCTGGCCAGGTGCTGGCGATCGTCAACCTGGTGGCCACCAGCGTTCCCGAATTGAGCAAGTCGCAAATCACCGTGGTCGATCAGAAGGGCAACCTGCTCTCCGACATGGCCGAAAACTCCGCGCTGACCCAGGCCGGCAAGCAATTCGACTACAGCCGCCGCATGGAAAGCATGCTCACCCAGCGCGTGCACAACATCCTGCAACCGGTGCTGGGCAACGACCGCTACAAGGCTGAAGTGTCCGCCGACGTAGACTTCAGCGCTGTCGAATCGACCTCCGAACAGTTCAACCCTGACCAGCCGGCCCTGCGCAGCGAGCAGTCCACCAGCGAGCAGCGCACCGCCGCCAATGGCCCGCAAGGTGTGCCGGGGGCCTTGAGCAACCAGCCACCGTCGGCCGCCTCGGCACCGCAGACCACTGGCGGCGCCGCTGCCACTGCTGGCGCGATCCAGCCTGGCCAGCCGCTGCTGGATGCCAACGGCCAGCAGATCATGGACCCGGCCACCGGCCAGCCGATGCTCGCACCGTACCCGGCGGACAAGCGTAACCAGTCCACCAAGAACTTCGAACTCGATCGCTCTATCAGCCACACCAAGCAGCAACAGGGCAAGATCAATCGCCTGTCGGTGTCGGTGGTGGTCGATGACCAGGTCAAGGTCAACCCAGCCGATGGCGCCGTGACCCGTGCGCCCTGGACCGCCGACGAATTGGCGCGCTTCACCCGCCTGGTACAGGACGCCGTCGGTTTCGACGCCAGCCGTGGCGACAGCGTCAGTGTGATCAACATGCCGTTCTCCGCCGAGCGCGCTGAAGTGATCAGCGACCCTGCGTTCTACACCCAGCCGTGGTTCTGGGACATCGTCAAGCAAGTGCTGGGGGTGTTGTTCATCCTGGTGCTGGTGTTCGGCGTGCTGCGCCCGGTGCTCAACAACATCACCGGCGGCGGCAAGAAACAGCTTGCGCTCGCAGGTGGCGACGTCGAGTTGGGTGGCATGGGCGGCCTGGATGGCGAACTGGCCAACGACCGCGTCAGCCTTGGCGGCCCGCAAAGCATCCTGTTGCCAAGCCCGAGCGAAGGCTATGACGCTCAGTTGAACGCAATCAAGAGTCTGGTGGCAGAAGACCCGGGCCGTGTGGCCCAGGTCGTGAAAGAGTGGATTAACGCTGATGAATGATCGAGCCGCTGTGGCCAAGCTCTCCCGGGTCGACAAAGCCGCCGTGTTGCTGCTGTCCCTGGGTGAAACCGACGCTGCCCAAGTGCTGCGCCACATGGGCCCCAAAGAGGTCCAGCGTGTCGGCGTGGCGATGGCGCAGATGCGCAACGTGCACCGCGAGCAAGTCGAGCAGGTGATGAGCGAGTTTGTCGAGATCGTCGGCGACCAAACCAGCCTGGGCGTCGGCTCCGACAGCTACATTCGCAAGATGCTCACCTCGGCGCTGGGCGAAGACAAGGCCAACGGCCTGATCGACCGCATCCTGCTGGGCGGCAACACCAGCGGCCTGGACAGCCTCAAGTGGATGGAACCACGTGCGGTCGCCGACGTGATCCGTTACGAACACCCGCAGATCCAGGCGATCGTTGTGGCTTACCTGGACCCGGACCAGGCCGGTGAAGTGCTTGGCCACTTCGACCACAAAGTGCGCCTGGACATCATCCTGCGCGTGTCGTCGCTCAACACCGTACAACCGGCGGCCCTCAAGGAACTCAACACGATTCTGGAGAAGCAGTTCTCCGGCAACTCGAATGCCTCGCGCACCACCCTGGGTGGCATCAAGCGCGCGGCCGACATCATGAACTTCCTCGACAGCTCGGTCGAAGGCCAACTGATGGACTCGATCCGCGAGATCGACGACACCCTGTCCGGTCAGATCGAAGACCTGATGTTCGTCTTCAACAACCTTGCCGATGTCGACGACCGTGGCATCCAGGCGCTGTTGCGTGAAGTCTCCTCCGACGTGTTGGTGCTGGCCCTCAAGGGCTCGGACGAAAACGTCAAAGAGAAAATCTTCAAGAACATGTCCAAGCGTGCGTCCGAACTGTTGCGCGACGACCTGGAAGCCAAGGGCCCGGTGCGCGTCAGCGATGTGGAAACCGCGCAGAAGGAAATCCTCACCATTGCCCGCCGTATGGCCGAAGCCGGAGAAATCGTTCTCGGCGGGAAGGGCGGCGAAGAAATGATCTAAGGCGCCTTGCATGTCGAACAAAGATGAGACGCCCAGCGATCTGATTCGCGCGCGGGATGTCGGCGGGTTCGACATCTGGTCGTTGCCCAGCTTCGACCCCCATGTGCCGGAGCCCGAGCCTGAGCCGGTCGAAGAGCTTCCGGTGGAAATGGAAGAAGTGCCGCTGGATGAAGTCCAGCCACTGACCCTCGAAGAACTTGAAGCCATCCGCCAGGAAGCCTACAACGAAGGCTTTGCGGCGGGCGAGAAAGACGGTTTTCGCAGCACCACCCTCAAGGTCCGCCAGGAAGCCGAGGCAGCGCTGGGCACCCAGCTGGCCAGCCTGGAACGCCTGATGGGCAACCTGTTCGACCCGATTGCCGAGCAGGACACCCAACTGGAAAAATCCATGGTCGGCCTGGTGCAGCACATTGCCCGCCAGGTGATCCAGCGTGAGCTGGTGCTGGATTCCAGCCAGATCGAAAGCGTGATGCGTGAAGCTCTCAAGTTGCTGCCCCTGGGCGTCGGCAATGTGCGGCTGTACATCAACCCCCAGGATTTCGAGCAGGTCAAAGCCTTGCGCGAGCGCCATGAAGAAACCTGGCGCATCGTCGAGGACGCTTCGTTGCAACCCGGTGGGTGCCGTGTCGAAACCGAACACAGCCGCATCGATGCCACGGTGGAAACCCGCATCAGCCAGATCATGGCCAAATTGTTGGATCAACTGCATGAGCAAGCCCTGCATCCGGCAGCGCCTGACGTGAGCGTTGACCTGGACGCTCCCGATGCGCCTTGATCGCACCAGCTTTGCCAAGCGCCTGAGCAGCTACGCCGAGGCAACCGAATTGCCCGGCCAGCCGATCCTTGAAGGGCGCTTGTTGCGCATGGTTGGCCTGACCCTTGAAGCCGAGGGCTTGCGCGCCGCCATGGGCAGCCGCTGCCTGGTGATCAATGACGACAGCTACCACCCGGTGCAGGTCGAAGCCGAGGTGATGGGTTTTTCCGGCAACAAGATTTTCCTGATGCCGGTGGGCAGCCTGGCCGGTATTGCCCCGGGTGCTCGCGTGGTGCCGCTGGCCGACACGGGCCGCCTGCCCATGGGCATGAGTATGCTCGGCCGCGTACTCGACGGCGCCGGGCGTGCGCTGGATGGCAAGGGCGGCATGAAGGCCGAAGACTGGGTGCCGATGGACGGCCCCACCATCAATCCGCTCAACCGCAATCCCATCAGCGTGCCGCTGGACGTGGGCATTCGCAGCATCAACGGTTTATTGACGGTCGGCCGCGGCCAGCGCCTGGGCCTGTTCGCCGGTACCGGCGTGGGTAAGTCGGTGTTGCTGGGCATGATGACGCGCTTTACCGAGGCCGACATCATCGTGGTCGGGCTGATCGGTGAGCGGGGCCGTGAGGTCAAGGAGTTCATCGAGCACAGTCTCGGTGAAGAAGGGCTCAAGCGCTCGGTGGTGGTAGCGTCGCCTGCGGACGATGCGCCACTGATGCGCCTGCGCGCAGCCATGTACTGCACACGCATCGCCGAGTATTTCCGTGACAAGGGCAAGAATGTGCTGCTGCTGATGGATTCGCTCACGCGTTTCGCCCAGGCCCAGCGGGAAATCGCCTTGGCCATTGGTGAGCCACCGGCCACCAAAGGCTATCCGCCGTCGGTGTTCGCCAAACTGCCCAAGCTGGTGGAGCGCGCCGGTAATGCCGAGGCCGGCGGTGGTTCGATCACTGCGTTTTATACCGTGTTGTCCGAAGGCGACGACCAGCAAGATCCGATTGCCGACTCGGCGCGGGGCGTGCTCGACGGCCACATTGTGCTGTCGCGACGCCTGGCAGAAGAAGGGCACTACCCGGCCATCGACATCGAAGCGTCCATCAGCCGGGTGATGCCGGCGGTGGTCACCCCTGAGCATATGGCCCGTGCGCAGCAGTTCAAGCAACTGTGGTCGCGTTACCAGCAGAGCCGCGACCTGATCAGCGTCGGCGCCTATGTGGCCGGCGGCGATCGCGACACCGACCTGGCCATTGCCTTGCAACCACAGCTGGTGAACTACCTGCGCCAGGGCCTCAATGACAAGATCAGCATGGGCGAAAGCGAAGCGCATCTGCAGTCCATCTTCGCCCCCGCGCCAGGCGGTTAAGCCATGGCCAACAGCCGCGCCGCGCGCCTGGCCCCGGTGGTGGAAATGGCCGAAAAGGCCGAGAAAACCGCCGTGCAACGCCTGGGTTACTTTCAAGGCCAGGTGCGCCTGGCAGAGAGCAAGCTGGGCGACCTGGAGCGCTTTCGCCTGGAATACCAACAACAGTGGATCGAGCGCGGCAGCAAGGGCGTGTCGGGCCAGTGGTTGATGGGGTATCAGGGCTTTCTCAATCAGCTTGAAACAGCCGTCGGCCAACAGCGCCAGAGCCTGGCCTGGCACCAGAACAACCTCGATAAAGCCCGGGAAAGCTGGCAGCAGGCGTTTGCCCGCGTGGAAGGTTTGCGCAAGCTGGTGCAGCGCTATATCGACGAAGCGCGGGCGATTGAAGATAAGCGCGAGCAAAAGCTGCTTGATGAATTGTCCCAACGCCTGCCCCGCCAGGAACAATTCTAACTAACGACGCAGGATAAATGTGGGAGGGGGCTTGCTCCCGATAGCGGTGTGTCAGCCAGCAAATCCATTGCTGACACATCGCTATCGGGAGCAAGCCCCCTCCCACATTTGATTCGATGTGTTGCTCAGATCCGGTTCGCCTGCTAAACCTTGTTGCACAGTGCCAATGACAAGGAAGCAGTCACATGTCAATCGAGTCCGATGTATCCCTGGATGGGAAGAAGTTGACGATCGCAATCAAGGGCCGGTTCGATTTCGGCAGCCACCAAGACTTTCGCAATGTCTACGAGCATGTTTACCCCAAGCCGGAGACTGTTGTGGTGGACTTGAGGGGGACCACCTACATGGACAGTTCGGCCCTGGGCATGCTCTTGTTGCTGCGTGACCACACGGGTGGCGATACGTCCGATATTCGCGTGGTTAATAGCAACCCCGACGTGCGCAAGATCCTCGCCATTTCCAACTTCGACAAACTGTTCGATATCAGTTGAGCGCCTTGGCCCCGGTCCTTGAGGCGCTGACTATCCTGATCGCCGAAGACAGCGCCGCCGATCGGCTGTTGCTGTCCACCATCATCCGTCGCCAGGGCCATCAGGTGCTGACTGCCAGCAACGGTGCCGAGGCAGTGGAGATCTTCCGTCATGAGCGCCCGCAACTGGTGCTGATGGATGCGCTGATGCCGGTGATGGACGGCTTTGAAGCCGCCCGGCAGATCAAGCAGTTGGCGGGGGAGGCGCTGGTGCCGATCATCTTCCTCACCTCCCTGCGCGAAAGCGAAGCGCTGGCCCAATGCCTGGACGCCGGCGGCGACGACTTCTTGCCCAAACCTTACAACCCCCTGATATTGGCAGCGAAGATCAACGCCATGGATCGCCTGCGCCGCCTGCAGGCCACGGTCTTGCAACAACGCGACCTGATCGCCAGGCACCACGAGCACCTGATGCATGAGCAGCGGGCAGCCAAGGCGGTGTTCGACAAGGTTGCCCACTCCGGCTGTATCAATGCCGCACCCAATATCCGCTACCTGCAATCGCCCTATGCCTTGTTCAACGGTGATTTGCTGCTGGCGGCCTACACGCCGTCCGGTGACATGCACGTGCTGCTCGGCGATTTCACCGGCCATGGCTTGCCGGCCGCCATTGGCGCCATGCCGTTGGCCGAAGTGTTCTACGGCATGACTGCCAAGGGCTACGGCCTTACGCAGACCTTGCGGGAGATGAACGCCAAGCTCAAGCGCATCCTGCCGGTGGACATGTTCTGTTGCGCCACCTTGTTGTGCCTGAGCGCCCAGCGGCGTGCGGTCGAGGTGTGGAACGGCGGTATGCCCGAAGGCTATGTGCATGAAGTCGCCACTGGCAAGCGCACGCCGCTGATGTCGCGGCATCTGCCCCTAGGCGTGCTGTCGGCGGAAAGCTTTGATGACAGCACCGAGGTCTGGCCCATGGCCTTGGGCGACCGGGTGTTTCTGCTCTCCGATGGCGTGCTGGATACGGCTGACGCCAATGATCAACTGTTCGGCGCCGAGCGGTTGCAACAGGTGTTTGCTGCCAACCGCGAGCCTGACCGCCTGTTTGAGGATATCGAGCACGCCCTGGCTACGTTTCGGGGGCTGGCGCGCGATGACGTCAGCATGGTCGAGATCACTTTGCTCTCCGGCCAGGCGCTGCGAGTGGCCGAGCCGATGTATGCCGACAGCGGCCAGTCGTGCCCGCTGGATTGGTCGGTGGGTTTTGAGTTTCGCGCCCAGACGCTGCAGCGCTACAACCCGCTGCCGTACCTGCTGCAACTGCTGCTGGAGATCCATGGGTTGCGCGAGCAGAGCGGCGCGCTGTACAGCGTGATGGCGGAGTTGTATTCCAATGCCCTGGAACATGGTGTGCTGGGCCTGGACTCACGGCTCAAGCGCGATGCGCAAGGTTTTGCGCAGTATTATCATCAGCGCAATGAGCGTCTGGCGCAGCTGAGCAGTGGCTACGTGCGCGTGGATGTGCAGGTGGTACCGACCGACAAGGGCGGCAAGATGACCCTGTGCATCGAAGACAGCGGGCCGGGTTTTGATGTCGAACAGGAGCTGGCGCGGCCCTTGGAAATTGACCGTCTGTCTGGCCGAGGGCTGAACCTGGTGCGTCAACTGAGCAGCGCTGTACGCTGGTCCGAGGGCGGGCGCCGTGTCTGCGTGGAGTTTTGCTGGGAAGCTCTGGCATAATCCGCTGATTCTTGATCAAGGAGCGAGCAAGTGGCTGAGATTCATCTGGACCCCGACGTGTTGTCGGGTTTGCAGGACGTCATGGAGGGTGAGTATCCCAAACTGCTCGACACCTTCCTCGATGACTCGCAAAAGCGCATCGAAGCGCTGCGCGACGCGCGCGACGATGCCAAGGCATTGGGACGGATTGCGCACAGTTTCAAAGGCAGCAGTGGCCACCTTGGGGCGGTGCGGCTGGCGCAGCTGTGTCAGCGCCTGGAGGCTGAGTCCGTCAAGCCATCATCGGATCTGGGCGAATTGGTTGACCAGATCGATCATGAGTTCGCGTTGGTCCGGCCGCTGTATGAGTCGGAGCGCCAACGTTCAGTTTCTGAATCATCGCGCTAAACCTGGCCCGACTCTTGCTCTATCTCCACAGACTGCATCCCCGACCCCATGCAGTGGAGAACCTTACCCATGCCAGTCGCCCCCAATTCGCTCCTTCAGGCTGCCCCTGCGGCCAAGCCGTCAGCGCCTGCCGCTAACCCGCCGGTAGCGGTTGCGGCCCCGCGAGACAAGGGCGCAGGCTTTGCTCAAGTGTTTGCCAACCAGGGCGCCAAGCCGACGCTGAAGGGCGACGACACCCCCAATAAGGTCACGCGTGACAAGCCTTCCGATACCGGCGCCAAACCGGCTGCCGGCAGCGACAAGCCTGCCGCCAGCAAGCCGGCGGTTGCCGATAGCGGCAATCCCTTGCCTGCCAAGCCGTCGGCCAAGCCCGATGACAGCGCCGGCACCGAGGGCGATAAACCCAGCGATCCAGTTTTGGCGCAGTCACCTGCGGTAGACCCTGTTGTCGACCCTGCGGTAATCGCCGCCGCGACGCCGGTGGCGGTGCCTGTACAAGTGTCGGCGGTTGACGAGGACGCCAAGGCCCAGCCGGTGGTCGCTGTGGTCGAGGAGGCCTTCGACCCGCAGGCTGATCCCCTGGATGCGATGCCGGCCGTACGCCTGGCGATGGAGCAGGGCGGTCATGTGTCGGCCAGCAGCCAGACGCCGCAGAAAAGCGCAGCCGCCCCTACGGATCAACCGACCGCCGCGCAGAGCTTTGCCGCTGGCCTGGCCACGATGGTCGACCAGCAAGCCACCAAGGACAGCACCGACCAGGGTGGCGACAAGGCGTTTGGCGCGTTGATCGATGACGGCCTCAAGGACCTAAAGAACGCCAGCAGCGACACCCGCGTGGACGATTTCGCCAACCGCCTCGCCGCGCTGACCCAGGCCGCCACGCCCAAAACCGCCAACGCCTTGCCGCCGGTTGCCAATGCACCGCTGGCCATGCACCAGAGCGGCTGGACCGAAGAGGTCGTCAACCGCGTGATGTACCTCTCCAGCGCCAACCTCAAGTCGGCCGAGATCCAGTTGCAGCCGGCCGAGCTTGGGCGTCTGGATATCAAGGTCAACATGACGGCGGACCAGCAGGCCCAGGTCAATTTCATGAGCGGCCATGCGGTGGTGCGTGAAGCGCTGGAAAGCCAGTCTGGCCGCTTGCGTGAGATGTTTGCCCAGCAGGGGATGGGGCAGGTGGATGTGAATGTGTCCGACCAGTCCCGTGGCCAGGAGCAGCAACAACAGCAGGGCCAGGCGCGGGGGGTGAGCGGCAGCGGCAGGCGTGCTGACAGCGGCGACGCTGGTGGCCCTGTGGACGTGGCCGAAGTGGCGGGGCCCGTGAGCCAGAGCGTGATCGGCTCCAGCGCGGTCGACTACTACGCCTGACTTCCTGTCCAAACCCGGTCAGTGTGGGAGCTGGCTTGCCTGCGATGGCGGTGTATCAGTGACACATATGTGAACTGACCCACCGCCATCGCAGGCAAGCCAGCTCCCACATTTGATTTGGGTTGCCTTCGCGCCAGACAACTCTGGCATAACACTTGCTCTTGCCTTCCCGTAGATCTATGAATTCCCGAATAGTGACGGATTATTGGCATGGCGAAGAGCGACGACGCAGCAACTCCCCCCGCAGCAGGCAAAGGCAAGCTCAAGCTGATCCTGTTGATTGTGCTGGGCCTGCTTTTGGCTATCGGTGCCTCGATTGGCGGCACCTGGTACATCATGCACAGCAGTGCAAGCAAGCCGGCACCCGCCGCCGATGCCGCCACCAACGTCAAGCAACCGGCAATCTTCGAGCAGATGCTCCCGGCGTTTGTTGCCAATTACAACGTCAACGGTCGCCAGCGCTACCTGCAAGTGAGCATTACCTTGCTGGCGCGCAACCAGGCGGACCTGGATGCCCTCAAGGTGCATATGCCGGTGATCCGCAACAACCTGGTGATGCTGTTCTCCGGGCAGGCCTTCGACAGCCTGGCCACCCCGGTCGGCCAGGAAATGCTACGCCAGAAGGTCACTGCCAGCGTGCAGGAAGTGGCCCAGAAAGAACTCGGCAAAGTCGTGGTCGAGCAGGCGCTCTTCACTAACTTCGTATTGCAGTAGGATCACGACATGGCCGTGCAAGACCTGCTGTCCCAGGATGAAATCGACGCGCTGTTGCACGGCGTGGACGATGGTCTGGTACAGACCGAAATGGCTGCCGAACCCGGCAGCGTCAAAAGTTATGACCTGACCAGCCAGGATCGCATCGTCCGTGGACGTATGCCGACCCTGGAAATGATCAATGAACGTTTCGCCCGCTACACCCGTATCAGCATGTTCAACATGCTGCGCCGTTCGGCGGACGTGGCGGTGGGCGGCGTGCAGGTGATGAAGTTCGGTGAATACGTGCACTCGCTGTACGTGCCCACCAGCCTCAACCTGGTCAAGATCAAGCCGCTGCGCGGCACCGCGCTGTTCATCCTCGACGCCAAACTGGTGTTCAAGCTGGTGGACAACTTCTTCGGCGGCGACGGCCGTCACGCCAAGATCGAAGGGCGTGAATTCACCCCCACCGAACTGCGTGTCGTGCGCATGGTGCTGGAGCAAGCCTTCATCGACTTGAAGGAAGCCTGGCAGGCGATCATGGAAGTCAATTTCGAGTACATCAATTCGGAAGTGAACCCGGCCATGGCCAACATCGTCGGCCCCAGCGAG
The DNA here is from genome assembly GCF_019891455.1 of Pseudomonas sp. P867. NCBI lineage: Bacteria > Pseudomonadati > Pseudomonadota > Gammaproteobacteria > Pseudomonadales > Pseudomonadaceae > Pseudomonas > Pseudomonas sp. P867. The sequence continues at coordinate 265,728 of NZ_JAFLXB010000005.1, forward strand.
GCGATTGTGGTGTCGACCTTCCACATCGAACTCGATGGCGGTGGCGGTGACCTGCACGTGACCATGCCGTACTCGATGATCGAGCCGGTGCGCGAAATGCTCGACGCCGGTTTCCAGTCCGACCTCGACGATCAGGACGAGCGCTGGGTCAAGGCCCTGCGCGAAGACCTGCTGGATGTCGACGTGCCCCTGAGCGCCACCGTGGCCCGTCGGCAGTTGCGCCTGCGCGATATTTTGCACATGCAGCCCGGGGATGTGATCCCTGTCGACCTGCCGGAAGAACTGATCATGCGCGCCAATGGCGTGCCGTCGTTCAAGGTCAAGCTCGGTTCCCACAAAGGCAACCTGGCGTTGCAAGTGGTTGAGCCGATCAACCGACGCTGATTCAACCCTAATTCATGATTGTTTGCTGCGCCGAGGACATGTAATGGCTACCGAACACGAAAACACTTCCGCCGAAGACCAGGCCCTGGCTGACGAGTGGGCCGCGGCCCTGGAAGAAACCGGCGATGTCGGCCAGGACGACATCGACGCACTGCTGGCCGCCGACGCCGCCACTGCGCCTGCCGGCAAGCGCCTGCCGATGGAAGAATTTGGCAGCGTGCCGAAGAACAATGAGCCGGTGACCCTCGACGGTCCGAACCTGGATGTGATTCTTGACATCCCCGTGTCGATTTCCATGGAAGTGGGCAGCACCGAAATCAATATCCGCAACTTGCTGCAACTCAACCAAGGCTCGGTGATCGAGTTGGACCGCCTGGCCGGTGAGCCACTGGACGTGCTGGTCAACGGCACGCTGATCGCCCACGGCGAAGTGGTGGTGGTCAATGAGAAGTTCGGCATCCGCCTGACGGACGTGATCAGCCCGAGCGAACGCATCAAGAAGTTGCGCTGAGATGAAGTACTCGATGGCGGGACTGTTGCTGGCGCTGCCATTGAGCGCCTGGGCGGTGGAGCCGGTCGCGCAAGCGGCTGCGGCACCGGTGGTCGGCAGCGTCGGCGGGCAATTGACGCAGCTGGTGCTGGGCCTGTTGCTGGTGATCGGCTTGATCTTTGTGCTGGCCTGGCTGATGCGCCGCGTACAGCGCATCGGCCCGGGCAATGGCCAGGTGATCGAGCTGGTCGGTTCGCGCGCCCTCGGCCCGCGTGATCGGCTGGTGCTGGTGCAAGTCGGCGAGGAGCAGATCCTGCTTGGCATCACCCCCGGACGCATCACCCCGCTGCATGTACTCAAGACCCCGGTGGACGCGGCCAAGACCGAGACTGCCACGCCAGAATTCGCCCAGCGCCTGATGGAGTTGCTGGGCAAGGATCAGAAGGATAAGAAGTAATGCGCGTTTTGCTGACGCTCATGCTGTTGCTGGCAGCGCCGCTGGCCCTGGGCGCCGACCCGTTGTCGATCCCGGCGATCACCCTGGGCACCAACGCGGCCGGCGCGCAGGAATACTCGGTCAGTTTGCAGATCCTGCTGATCATGACCGCGCTGAGTTTTATCCCGGCCTTCGTGATGTTGATGACCAGCTTTACGCGGATCATCATCGTGTTCTCGATTCTGCGTCAGGCCCTGGGCCTGCAACAGACGCCGTCGAACCAGATCCTCACCGGCATGGCCTTGTTCCTGACGCTGTTCATCATGGCGCCGGTGTTCGACAAGGTAAACCAGCAAGCCCTGCAACCTTACCTCGCGGAAAAGCTCAACGCCCAGGACGCCATCGACAAAGCCCAGGGCCCGATCAAAGACTTCATGTTGTCGCAAACCCGCTCCAGCGACCTTGAACTGTTCATGCGCCTGTCCAAGCGTACCGACATCGCCACTCCGGACCAGGCACCGTTGACCATTCTGGTGCCGGCGTTCGTCACCTCCGAATTGAAGACCGCGTTCCAGATCGGCTTCATGATCTTTATCCCGTTTTTGATCATCGACCTGGTGGTGGCGAGCGTGCTGATGGCCATGGGTATGATGATGCTGTCGCCGTTGATCATCTCGTTGCCGTTCAAGATCATGCTGTTTGTGCTGGTGGACGGTTGGGCGCTGATTATTGGCACCCTGGCCGGCAGTTTCGGAGGGATATAGGGCCATGACCCCAGAAGTCGCCGTCGACCTGTTCCGCGAAGCGCTGTGGCTGACCACCCTGATGGTCGCCGTGCTGGTGGTGCCGAGCCTGTTGGTCGGCCTGCTGGTGGCGATGTTCCAGGCGGCCACCCAGATCAACGAACAAACCCTGAGCTTCCTGCCGCGTCTGCTGGTGATGCTGGTGACCCTGATCGTCGCCGGCCCTTGGCTGGTGCAAACCTTCATGGAATACATCCTGCAGTTGTACGGCAGTATTCCGCAGTTGATCGGCTGAGCCGATGCAGTCCTTGCTGGCGTTGACCGACACTCAGATCAGCACCTGGGTGGCCTCGTTCATCCTGCCGTTGTTCCGCGTCACGGCGATGTTGATGGCCATGCCGGTGTTCGGCACCACCCTGGTTCCGCGTCGCGTGCGTTTGTACTTTGCCGTGGCGATCACCGTGGTGATCGTGCCGGGCCTGCCACCGATGCCGCCGGTCAACGCGCTGGACCTCAGCGCCTTGCTGTTGATCGCCGAACAGATCCTGATCGGCGCCATGCTGGGGTTTTCCCTGACCTTGTTCTTCCAAGCCTTTGTGGTGGCCGGGCAAATCATCTCGATCCAGATGGGCATGGGCTTCGCCTCCATGGTCGACCCCACCAACGGCGTGTCGGCGGCAGTGATCGGGCAATTTCTGACCATGCTGGTGACCTTGCTGTTCCTGGCCATGAACGGACACCTGGTGGCGTTCGAGGTGCTGACCGAGAGTTTCACCACCTTGCCGGTGGGCGCAGGCTTGGTGGTCAACCACTTCTGGGAACTGGTGGGGCGCCTCGGTTGGGTACTCGGCGCGGCGCTATTGCTGGTGTTGCCGGCGATCACGGCGCTGCTGGTGGTCAATATCGCGTTTGGCGTGATGACCCGTGCGGCGCCGCAACTGAACATCTTCTCGATTGGTTTCCCGCTGACCCTGGTGTTGGGCATGGGGATTTTCTGGGTCGGCCTGGCCGACATTCTCAATCAGTATCAACCGCTGGCCACCGATGCCCTGCAGTTCTTACGTGATCTGGCACGGGCGCGCTGAGCCATGGCCGAAAGCGAGAGTGGTCAGGACAAAACAGAAGACCCCACGGAGAAACGTAAAAAGGACTCCAGGGAAAAGGGCGAGATTGCACGCTCCAAAGAGCTCAACACCTTTGCCACCATGATCGCCGGTGCCGGTGCCTTGCTGATCTACGGCGGGGGCCTGGCGCTGGACTTGCTGGAGATGATGAAACACAACTTCAGCTTGCCTCGCGAAGTGTTGCTCAACCCCGACGCCATGGGCCAGTACCTGCTGCACTCAGGCAAAATCGCCCTGTTGGCGGTGCAACCGATCTTGATCACCTTGCTGCTCGCCGCGCTGATCGGCCCCGTTGCCCTCGGCGGCTGGTTGTTTGCCGCGGGCAGCATGGCGCCCAAGTTCAGCCGCATGAACCCCGGCGCGGGGCTCAAGCGCATGTTCTCCGCCAAGGCCCTGATTGAATTGCTCAAGGCCCTGGCCAAGTTTTTCCTGATTCTGTTCGTGGCGTTGGCGGTGTTGTCGTCCGACATCGACGACTTGTTGCGTATCGCCCATGAGCCGCTGGAGTCGGCGATCATCCACAGCGTGCAGGTGGTGGGCTGGAGCGCGCTGTGGATGGCCCTCGGGCTGATCCTGATCGCCGCCGTGGATGCGCCGATCCAGCTGTGGGAAAGCCACAAGAAACTGCTGATGACCAAGCAGGAAGTGCGTGACGAACACAAGGATCAGGAAGGCCGGCCCGAGGTCAAGCAACGCATTCGCCAGCTGCAGCGCGAAATCTCCCAGCGCAAGATGATGGCTTCGGTACCCGACGCCGACGTGATCATCACCAACCCGACCCACTACGCCGTGGCCCTCAAGTACGACCCGGAGAAGGGTGGCGCACCGATGCTGTTGGCCAAGGGCAGCGACTTCACCGCCCTGAAAATCCGCGAAATCGCCGTGGCCAACGACATTCTGCTGCTGGAATCGCCGGCGCTGGCGCGCTCGATTTTCTATTCCACCGACCTCGACCAGGAAATCCCCGCCGGGTTGTACCTGGCCGTTGCACAGGTACTGGCCTACGTTTACCAGATCCGCCAATACCGCGCCGGCAAGGGCAAGCGGCCTGATCCGCTCAAGGATTTGCCGATACCACCGGATTTGCGTCGCGACACCTGATTCTTCTCTGACCTGTCAACTTTGACAGTAGCCATTACGCCGCCTTCACTGTTTGATACAGCGATGAGGCGCGCAGCCATGCGCGGCTCGGGAGGCGGTGATGGATAGGGGCACGGTCAGGTGGTTCGATGCGGTCAAGGGCATTGGTTTTATTGCTCGGGATCGCGATGGCAATGCGGTTGCCGTCCAATCGACGAATGTCAAATGCGCCGAACCCCCGCAAGCGCCTGCCGAGCAGCGCAAACCCCGCAAACGCAAAAAGTCAGGGGATGCATGATCCGCAACATTGCCATGCCTACACTCACTGGAAGCCCGCGTCTACCTGTCAACTTTGACAGTAGCCAAAGGGCGCTGCCCGCTGTTTTATTACCCTCCATGCACTGCGCGTATGTAGTAAACGAGATGCAGGGAGAGCGGTTGTGAAGGTGGTTACGGGTACGGTCAGGTATTACGTCTGGCTCAGAGGCGATTGGTTGATCAAGCCCGATGGCGGGGGAGAGGATGTGTTTATCAATGGCAGAGACTGGCGTTGCACTGCGCTGTGGTTTGGCAAGCGCATGGAGTTCCAAATGGTCCATCGACCCGAGGGTATTTATGCGTTGCCCGTCAAACTGTGCAACCCAGGTGAACCGGGTCTCAAGTGAAGTGTAGGGAGAATGGCAATGGCAACTGGCACGGTGAAGTGGTTTAACGCGGAGAAGGGGTTTGGTTTTATTACCCAAGATGATGGAGGGCCCGATGTGTTTGCCCATTACTCGGCAATTGCGACGGCTGGGTACAAAAGTCTGGAGGAGAATCAAAAAGTAGAGTTTGACATCACGCAAGGTCCAAAAGGCCCACAGGCTGAGAATATACGGCCAGTTTAGAAACTGAATCACAGGTGGGAGCTGGCTTGCCTGCGATGGCTGACTCACAGCCAATATCCCAGTGGCTGACACACCGCAATCGCAGGCAAGCCAGCTCCCACCCTTGTCCGTATTATCCGCTGCTTGCTTTGCCCGCCATTGTGGCGCCAAGGTGCAGGCGATCAGCCAGTAATTGCGCCAGTTCGATCAACTGCGCAACGCCAGTGGTGTACGGAGACTAGAGAGCCGGTTTCCTAGGGGCAACCCCAAATCCTTGTCAGAAATTTCCTCGATAGCCCCAGCTGTACACAGATCAAATGTGGGAGGGGGCTTGCTCCCGATAGCGGTGAATCAGCCAAACATCAGTGCCTGACACTCAGCAATCGGGAGCAAGCCCCCTCCCACATTTGGATTGATTTACACCCGGTGGCCTGGGGTGTTTGTGAGGTTCTCCGGGCCCAAAAGCAAAGTTGGAAGGCTTCTTGCAACCCCGCCTCCAAGTCGCCTCCCAGCGTCAAAACTTTGCTTCAAGGACACGAGGAATACCGGTGGTAGATCGCTCTCAAATGCTCAACACGGCCCGTGGCACCCTGACTGACCTGTCGCGGGGCAATCTGGGTGTGCCGTTGTTGTTGCTGGTGATGCTGGCAATGATGATGTTGCCGATGCCGCCGTTCCTGCTCGATGTGTTCTTCACCTTCAACATTGCCCTGTCTGTCGTCGTGCTGCTGGTCTGCGTGTACGCGCTGCGGCCGCTGGATTTCGCGGTATTCCCGACCATTCTGCTGGTGGCGACCCTGCTGCGCCTGGCGCTGAACGTGGCGTCCACGCGGGTGGTGATGCTTCACGGCCAGGACGGCCACGCTGCCGCCGGCAAGGTGATCCAGGCGTTCGGCGAGGTGGTGATCGGCGGCAACTACGTGGTCGGTATCGTCGTGTTCGCGATCCTGATGATCATCAACTTCGTGGTGGTAACCAAGGGCGCCGGGCGGATTTCCGAGGTGAGCGCGCGGTTTACCCTCGACGCTATGCCCGGTAAGCAGATGGCCATCGACGCCGACCTCAACGCCGGCCTGATCGACCAGAACCAGGCCAAGTCGCGCCGGGCGGAAGTCGCCCAGGAAGCCGAGTTCTACGGCTCCATGGACGGCGCCAGCAAATTTGTGCGCGGCGACGCCATCGCCGGCCTGCTGATTCTGTTTATCAACCTGATCGGCGGCATGGCCGTCGGTATCTTCCAGCACGGCATGACCTTCGGCGATGCGGGCAAGGTGTACGCCTTGCTGACCATCGGTGACGGTTTAGTGGCGCAATTGCCATCACTGTTGTTATCGACAGCTGCGGCCATCATGGTTACCCGCGCTTCGGGCTCCGAAGACATGGGCAAGCAGATCAGCCGCCAGATGTTCGCCTCGCCCAAGGCCCTGGCCGTGGCGGCGGGCATCATGGCGATCATGGGCATCGTGCCGGGTATGCCCCACTTCTCGTTCCTGAGCATGGCGGCCCTGGCCGGCGGCGCAGCTTACCTGTTCTGGAAAAAGCAGAACGCGGTCAAGGTCCAGGCCCAGCAAGAGATTGCCCGCCAGCAGGATCTGCTGCCATCCCCGGCCCGCGCCCAGGAAACCAAGGAGCTGGGCTGGGACGATGTGACCCCGATCGACATGATCGGCCTGGAGGTCGGCTACCGCCTGATCCCGCTGGTGGACCGCAACCAGGGCGGGCAATTGCTGGCGCGGATCAAGGGCGTGCGCAAGAAGCTGTCCCAGGACCTGGGCTTCTTGATGCCCACCGTGCATATCCGCGACAACCTCGACCTGGCCCCCAGTGCCTACCGCCTGACCCTGATGGGCGTGATCCTGGCCGAAGCCGAGATCTACCCGGATCGCGAGCTGGCGATCAACCCCGGGCAGGTGTTCGGCACGCTCAACGGCATTACCGCCAAAGATCCGGCTTTTGGCCTGGAAGCGGTGTGGATCGAAGTCAGCCAGCGCAGTCAGGCTCAATCGCTGGGTTACACCGTGGTGGATGCCAGCACCGTAGTTGCCACGCACCTCAACCAGATTCTCTACAAGCACTCCCACGAGCTGATCGGTCATGAGGAAGTCCAGCAATTGATGGGCTTGCTGGCCAAATCCTCACCGAAACTGGCCGAAGAGCTGGTGCCGGGTGTCCTGACACTGTCGCAGTTGCTCAAGGTGCTGCAAGCGCTGTTGGCCGAGCAGGTGCCGGTACGTGACATTCGCAGCATTGCCGAGGCCATCGCCAACAATGCCGCCAAGAGTCAAGATACTGCCGCTCTGGTGGCGGCGGTGCGCGTCGGATTGTCCCGTGCAATCGTGCAAAGCATTGTAGGCATTGAGTCCGAGCTGCCTGTGATCACCCTGGAACCCAGGTTGGAACAAATATTGCTCAATAGTATTCAGAAGGCAGGGCAAGGCCAGGAAGAGGGCGTTTTGCTGGAGCCGAGCATGGCTGAAAAGCTGCAGCGTTCGTTGATCGACGCCGCACAGCGCCAGGAAATGCAAGGCAACCCGGTGATCCTGCTGGTGGCCGGCCCGGTTCGGGCGATGTTGTCGCGGTTTGGACGCCTGGCTGTACCGAATTTGCACGTGTTGGCTTACCAGGAAATTCCTGACAATAAGCAAGTGACTATCGTCGCGACAGTTGGGCCCAATGGCTGAGGTAGTGGGTTATGCAAGTTAAGCGTTTTTTCGCCGCCGATATGCGTCAGGCCATGAAACTGGTCCGTGATGAGCTGGGCGCCGATGCCGCGATTATCGGTAACCGTCGGATTGCCGGCGGTGTCGAGCTGACGGCTGCCCTGGATTACACCCCCCAGGCGCTGGCCCCGCGCGTGCCGAACATGGAACTCGAAGACGAGCTGCGCAAGACCGCCTCGCGCATTGTGTCGGCCCAGGCTGAACTGAGTATGCGTGGCGACAGCGATGCCAGCACCAATCGCCAATTGTTCGCCGGCCTGCCGTTGACCGCCGCCGAGCCGCTGGTAGAGCCGACATTTGTCGAACCGCCGCGTCCAGCCGCGCCCGCCCCGGCTGCTGCTGTCGACCAGCGTGTGTTCGATTCGATGCGCTTTGAACTCAATGGCCTGCGTGAACTGCTGGAAGTGCAGCTGGGCTCGTTGGCCTGGACGCAACTGCAAGGCAGCAAGCCCCAGCAAGCCAACCTGTGGCGCCGCCTGCAACGCATCGGCTTGTCCGGCCCTTTGTCCCGCGACCTGCTGGCCTTGACCGCCGAAGTCGAAGAGCCGCGTCAGGCCTGGCGCATGTTGCTGGCGCACTTGGCGCGCATGATCGCCACCCCGGAAATCGAACCTTTGGAAGAGGGCGGTGTGATCGCCATGGTCGGCCCCGCCGGCATGGGCAAGACCACCACCCTGGCCAAGCTGGCCGCACGCTACGTACTCAAGTACGGCGCACAGAATATCGCCCTCGTGAGCATGGACAGCTACCGCATCGGCGCTCAAGAGCAGCTCAAGACCCTGGGCCGCATCCTCAATGTGCCGGTGACGCACGTCGACCCGGGCCAGTCCCTGGCCAATGCCCTCGACCCGCTGCTGCGCAAGCGCGTGGTGCTGATCGATACCGCCGGCCTGCAAGCCAGCGACCCGGCGCTGCGCATGCAACTCGAAAGCCTGGCCGGGCGTGGCATCAAGTCGAAAAATTACCTGGTGCTTGCAACCACCAGCCAGAAACAGGTTCTTACCGCTGCGTACCATAGTTACAAACGCTGCGGTCTGGCCGGCTGCATCCTCACCAAGCTCGACGAAACCGCGAGTCTGGGCGAAGTGTTGAGCCTGGCCATCAGTCATGAATTACCGGTCGCCTACCTGACCGACGGGCCGCGGATCCCGGATGATCTGCATCTGCCGCGCCGTCATCAGTTGGTCAGCCGTGCCGTCAGTGTGCAAATGCAAGAAGAGCCTAGCGAGGAAGCGATGGCCGATATGTTCGCCGACCTTTACCACCACCCGGCAAAACGGGTCGGTTGAGGCAGGATGAACACCGTGAAATGTACCTACATCGATGGTCTGCAAGCGTTTCAAGCGGCCAAGCCATGTAGCCTGCGTCTAAGCAAGACAAGGTAAAGAAATAAAATGGGCAGCATGCATCCCGTACAGGTGATCGCGGTGACCGGCGGCAAAGGTGGCGTCGGCAAAACTAACGTGTCAGTGAATTTGTCCCTGGCCCTGGCAGAGCTTGGCCGTCGCGTCATGCTGCTGGATGCTGATTTGGGCTTGGCGAACGTGGACGTTCTGCTGGGGCTGACACCCAAACATACCCTTGCCGATGTGATCGAGGGCCGCTGTGAGCTGCGCGATGTGCTGCTCCAGGGGCCCGGTGGCATTCGTATCGTGCCGGCTGCCTCGGGCACCCAGAGCATGGTGCACCTGAGCCCCGCGCAACATGCCGGGCTGATCCAGGCCTTCAGTGATATCGGCGACAACCTCGACGTGCTGGTGATCGACACCGCCGCCGGGATCGGCGAATCGGTGGTCAGCTTTGTGCGCGCCGCGCAGGAGGTGCTGCTGGTGGTGTGCGACGAACCTACTTCCATCACCGACGCCTATGCGCTGATCAAACTGCTTAACCGTGACTACGGCATGAACCGCTTTCGCGTGCTGGCCAACATGGCCCAGAGCCCGCAGGAAGGGCGCAACCTGTTCGCCAAGTTGACCAAGGTCACGGATCGCTTCCTCGATGTGGCTTTACAATACGTCGGCGCAGTTCCCTATGACGAGTGTGTGCGCAAGGCCGTGCAAAAGCAGCGTGCGGTCTACGAAGCGTTCCCTCGTTCGAAATGCGCACTGGCGTTCAAGGCCATTGCCCAGAAGGTCGATACCTGGCCGTTGCCCGCCAATCCGCGTGGGCATCTGGAGTTTTTCGTCGAGCGTTTGGTGCATCAGACGAGTGCGGGACCGGTGCTATGACATCCAGCGGCTACAACCTTTACAAAAAGTCGGCACGTGACAGCCAGGGCGAATTGATCGAGCGCTATGCGCCTCTGGTCAAGCGCATTGCCTATCACCTGTTGGCGCGCCTGCCGGCCAGCGTGCAGGTCGAAGACTTGATCCAGGCCGGCATGATCGGCCTGCTTGAAGTGTCGACCAAATACGACGCGAGCAAGGGTGCGAGTTTCGAGACGTATGCGGGTATCCGTATTCGTGGCGCAATGCTCGACGAGGTGCGTAAAGGCGATTGGGCGCCGCGTTCGGTACACCGCAATACCCGCATGGTCAGTGATGCAATTCGTGCAATTGAAGCAAAAACCGGTCGTGACGCTAAAGATCATGAAGTTGCGGCCGAACTCCAATTGAGTCTCGACGATTACTACGGGATTTTGAACGATACCTTGGGCAGCCGCCTGTTCAGTTTCGACGACCTTTTACAGGACGGCGAACACGAAGGGCTGCACGAGGACGGCGCGAGTGCACATCTTGAACCGTCGCGCGATCTGGAAGATGAACGTTTCCAGAAAGCGTTGGTGGACGCGATTGCCAACTTGCCGGAGCGTGAGCGCCTGGTGCTGGCGCTGTACTACGACGAAGAGCTGAACCTCAAGGAAATCGGTGAGGTCCTGGGGGTCAGCGAGTCGCGTGTCAGCCAATTGCATAGCCAGTGCGCAGCCCGCTTGCGGGGGCGATTGGGAGAGTGGCGCGCGCGCTGACAGGCAGTGTGGGGACACTGCAGACGCTACCGCGAAACCGCAGGGTTTTGCGGGTGAGTACCGTGGTGCCCTGGGCAGTCCTTTTTGTGTAACGCCTGTTGATTGAAATGGCGCGTCCAGGTGCTGGGCGCGTTTAAGACTGCTTGGAGGTCGAATTGGACAAGAACATGAAAATCCTCATCGTTGATGACTTCTCAACGATGCGGCGGATCATTAAAAACCTGTTGCGTGACCTTGGGTTCACCAACACGGTCGAGGCGGATGACGGCATTACGGCGATTCCGATCCTCAACAGTGGCAGCATCGACTTTCTGGTAACCGACTGGAACATGCCGGGTATGACCGGTATCGACCTGCTGCGCCACGTGCGCGCCGATGAAAAGTTGCGCAGCCTGCCTGTGCTGATGGTGACCGCCGAAGCCAAGCGTGAACAGATCATCGAAGCCGCCCAAGCCGGGGTCAACGGTTACGTGGTCAAGCCATTCACGGCGCTGGCCTTGAAAGAGAAGATTGAAAAAATCTTCGAACGCATCGGTCATTGATGTCGCCACGGGGGAGCTATGGAGCATAACGAAACGTCACAGGGCGACTTTGAGTCGACCCTGAAAAAACATGCTCACCAGTTGGTCGACAGCCTGGAAAAAGGCCAGTTCGCCGATGCGGTGCAGTTGATCCATGAGCTTAACCAGACCCGTGACCGCGGCCTGTACCAGGAAGTGGGCAAGCTCACACGCGAGCTGCACAGTGCGATCGTCAATTTCCAGATTGACCCGCGCATGCCCCAGGCCGAAGAAATTTCCCAGATCACCGACGCCACTGAACGCTTGTCGTATGTGGTCAGGCTGACCGAGGCCGCGGCCAACCGCACCATGGACCTGGTGGAAAACGCCACGCCTCTGGTCAACGGCATGGCCAGCGAAGCCCAGGCCCTGAGCCTTGACTGGGGCCGCTTCATGCGCCGTGAAGTGGGCGCTGAGGAATTTCGTGAGTTGGCGCGTCGGGTCGACGGTTTCCTGTCGCGCAGCGAGCAAGAGAACCGCACGGTGGCCAGCAACCTCAACGACATTCTGCTGGCCCAGGATTACCAGGACCTCACCGGCCAGGTGATCAAGCGCGTGACCCAGTTGGTCACCGAAGTGGAAAGCAACTTGCTCAAATTGGTGCTGATGGCCGGCCAGGTCGACCGTTTTGCCGGCATCGAACACGACCGCGAAGCGATCCTCTCGGAAAAAGATCCACAAAAACATCTCGCCAAGGGTGAAGGTCCGCAGATTCATGCCGATAAACGTGAAGACGTTATGTCAGGTCAGGATGACGTAGATGACCTGTTATCCAGTTTAGGCTTCTAAGGAGCACACCCATGAGCTTCGGCGCCGATGAAGAAATCCTTCAGGATTTCCTTGTAGAGGCCGGCGAAATTCTAGAGCAACTGTCCGAGCAACTGGTCGAGCTGGAAAGCCGACCGGATGATGCGAACCTGCTCAATGCAATTTTTCGCGGTTTTCACACTGTAAAAGGGGGCGCCGGCTTCCTCCAGCTCCATGAACTGGTGGAGTGCTGCCACATCGCCGAGAACGTGTTCGACATCCTGCGCAAGGGTGAGCGTCACGTTGATTCGGAATTGATGGACGTGATTCTCGAAGCACTGGATGCGGTCAACGGCATGTTCAGCCAGGTGCGTGAACGTGCGCCGATCACGGCGGCTACCCCGGAACTGCTGGCCGCCCTGGCGCGCCTGGCTGAACCGGCTGCTGCTGCGCCGGTTGTGCAAGCGGCGCCTGAGCCGGTGGTAGACGCCGAGCCGGACGTGACCGACAGCGAGTTCGAACAGCTGCTCGACTCGCTCAATGCGGTCAAGGCCGAAGCCGAAGGCCCGGCGGCGCCTGTCGCCACGCCGACCAGCGAAGACATTACCGACGCAGAATTCGAATCCTTGCTCGACCAGTTGCATGGCAAGGGCCAGTTCGCGGCCGATGCCGTGGCCCCTGTGGCGCCGCCGCAAGTGCCGGATGCCAACGCCAGCACCGACATTACCGACGATGAGTTCGAAGCACTGCTCGACCAACTGCATGGCAAAGGCACCTTTGTGGCCGAAGCCCTGCCGGAAGTCGCAGCCACGGCTGCCGCCCCGACCACCAAGGCTGGGCCTGCCGACGACGGGCTGATCTCCGATCACGAGTTCGAAGCGCTGCTGGACGAGCTGCACGGTAAAGGCAAGTTCACCGAAGTGGCCCCGGCTGCCGCCGCAGCGGTCGCCACTGCCGCACCGGCGGCTGCCAAAGCGCCTGCGCCAGTCGCCAAACCGGCACCCGCGCCGGCACCTGCCCGTGCAGCGGCACCGGCCGCGGCGGAAAAGCCCGCCAGTGAAGCCGAAACCACCGTGCGCGTCGATACCGCACGCCTGGACGACATCATGAACATGGTCGGCGAACTGGTGCTGGTGCGTAACCGCCTGGTGCGCCTGGGCCTGAACAGCGGCGACGAAGCCATGCAAAAGGCCGTGTCGAACCTCGATGTGGTCACCGCCGACTTGCAAACCGCCGTGATGAAAACGCGGATGCAGCCGATCAAGAAAGTCTTTGGCCGCTTCCCGCGCCTGGTCCGCGATCTGGCGCGCCAGCTCAAGAAAGAAATCAACCTGGAACTGGTGGGCGAAGAAACCGACCTGGATAAAAACCTGGTCGAGGCCCTCGCCGACCCGCTGGTCCACTTGGTGCGCAACGCTGTCGACCACGGGGTAGAAACCCCGGAAGAACGCGAAGCCGCCGGCAAGTCGCGTAACGGCAAGGTGATTTTGGCGGCGGAGCAAGAGGGCGACCACATCCTGCTGTCGATCACCGATGACGGCAAAGGCATGGACCCGACCATCTTGCGCAATATCGCGGTCAAGCGCGGCGTGATGGACAAGGACGCCGCCGACCGCCTGACCGACACCGAGTGCTACAACCTGATCTTCGCCCCGGGCTTCTCGACCAAGACCGAGATTTCCGACGTGTCCGGCCGTGGCGTCGGCATGGACGTGGTGAAAACCAAGATCAGCCAGCTCAACGGCTCGATCAACATCTACTCGACCAAGGGCCAGGGCTCCAAGATCGTCATCAAGGTGCCGTTGACCCTGGCGATCATGCCGACCCTGATGGTGATGCTGGGCAACCAGGCGTTCGCTTTCCCGCTGGTCAACGTCAACGAAATTTTCCACCTCGACCTGTCGCGCACCAACGTGGTGGACGGCCAGGAAGTGGTGATCGTGCGCGACAAGGCATTGCCATTGTTCTACCTCAAGCGTTGGCTGGTGGCGTCGGCCAAGCATGAAGAGCAGCGTGAAGGCCATGTGGTGATTCTGTCTGTGGGCACCCAGCGCATCGGCTTTGTGGTCGATCAACTGGTGGGCCAGGAAGAAGTGGTGATCAAGCCTTTGGGCAAGATGCTGCAGGGCACCCCGGGCATGTCGGGCGCGACCATTACCGGTGACGGTCGGATCGCGTTGATTCTCGATGTTCCAAGCATGCTCAAGCGTTACGCCGCACGGCGTATTTGATTCTGGTGGGGCAGGGCGGTCATGCCCGCCCCACCTAACGGAGTGTTTATGGCAGTCAAGGTCCTGGTGGTGGACGATTCGGGTTTCTTCCGCCGCCGCGTCTCGGAAATTCTTTCCGCCGATCCAACGATCCAGGTGGTCGGCACGGCCACCAACGGTAAAGAGGCGATCGATCAGGCCATCGCGTTGAAGCCGGACGTGATCACCATGGACTACGAGATGCCAATGATGGACGGCATTACCGCCGTGCGTCACATCATGCAGCGCTGCCCCACCCCGGTATTGATGTTCTCGTCGCTGACTCACGAAGGCGCACGGGTGACCCTCGACGCGCTGGATGCCGGCGCGGTGGACTTTCTGCCGAAGAATTTCGAAGACATCTCGCGCAACCCCGACAAGGTCAAGCAGATGCTGTGCGAGAAGGTGCACAGCATTTCCCGCAGTAACCGTCGTAGCCTGTTCAGTGCACCTGCGCCGGCACCTGCGCCTGCGCCCGTAGCGGCTGCACCGACCTCATCGTTTGCACGCCCGGCCCCTGCGCCGGTGGCTCGGCCTGCGGTGGCGCCGGTACGTGCCGCCGCTGCACCGAGCACCCATTCGCCAGCGCCCAAGCGCAAGGCTTACAAGCTGGTTGCCATCGGTACCTCCACCGGCGGCCCGGTGGCCTTGCAGCGGGTGTTGACCCAGCTGCCGGCCAACTTCCCGGCGCCGATTGTGCTGGTGCAGCACATGCCCGCGGCGTTCACCAAGGCGTTCGCCGAGCGCCTGGACAAGCTGTGCCGGATCACCGTCAAGGAAGCCGAGGATGGCGACATCCTGCGTCCTGGCCTGGCGCTGCTGGCGCCGGGTGGCAAGCAGATGATGGTGGACGGCCGTGGTGCGATCAAAATCCTGCCGGGCGACGAGCGCTTGAACTACAAGCCGTGTGTGGATATCACCTTCGGTTCGGCGGCCAAATCCTACGGTGACAAAGTTCTGGCGGTGGTGCTCACCGGCATGGGCGCCGACGGCCGTGAAGGCGCACGCCTGCTCAAGCAAGGTGGCAGCGCCATCTGGGCCCAGGACGAAGCCAGCTGCGTGATCTATGGCATGCCCATGGCCATCGTCAAGGCTGACCTGGCTGACGCGGTCTACAGCCTGGACGACATCGGCAAGCATCTGGTGGAGGCCTGCCTCTGATGGATGTCTTGAGCCTGATCGGGATCACCATGGCGTTTGTCGCCATCATCGGCGGCAACTACCTCGAAGGCGGCCACCTCGGCGCCCTGGCCAATGGCCCGGCAGCGCTGATCGTGATTGGTGGCACCGTGGGCGCGGCGCTGTTGCAGTCGCCGCTGAGCTCGTTCAAGCGGGCCATGCAGATCCTGGTGTGGATCATTTTCCCGCCACGAGTCGACCTGCCCGGCGGCATCGACCGCGTGGTCAACTGGAGCCTCACTGCCCGCAAGGAAGGTTTGCTGGGCCTGGAAGGCGTGGCCGATGCCGAGCCCGACAGCTACGCACGCAAGGGCCTGCAATTGCTGGTGGACGGCGCTGAGCCGGAAGCGATCCGCAGCATCCTGGAGGTGGATTTCTACACCCAGGAAAGCCGTGACATCAATGCGGCCAAAGTCTTTGAAAGCATGGGCGGCTACGCGCCGACCATCGGCATCATCGGCGCGGTGATGGGCCTGATCCACGTGATGGGTAACCTGGCTGATCCTTCGCAACTGGGCAGCGGTATTGCCGTGGCGTTTGTGGCGACCATCTACGGCGTGGCCAGTGCCAACCTGGTGCTGTTGCCGGTGGCCAGCAAGCTCAAGTCAATTGCCATGCGCCAGTCGCGTTATCGCGAAATGCTGCTTGAAGGCATCCTCTCGATTGCCGAGGGCGAGAACCCGCGCTCCATCGAATTGAAGCTCCAGGGCTTCATGGATTGATGGGGAGGAACCGCCTGTGAGCCGTCGCCGTCGCGAGCCTGAAGAACATGTCAACCACGAGCGCTGGCTGGTGTCCTACGCGGACTTCATCACCTTGTTGTTTGCGTTTTTCGTGGTGATGTATTCGATTTCGTCGGTCAACGAAGGCAAGTACAAGATCATTTCCCAGGCACTGGTGGGCGTGTTCAACGATACCGAGCGTGCGCTCAAGCCGATTCCCATCGGTGACGAGCGGCCCAAGACCGTCACCCCGGCCAAGCCGCTGGTTAACGACAGCGATGAGATCGCTGCCGGTGTCGGCGGCACCAGTGACCCGCTCAAAAGCATCGCCGATGACATCAGTGCCGCCTTTGGTGACCTGATCAGTTCCAATCAGATGACCGTACGCGGCAACGAGTTGTGGGTGGAGATCGAACTCAACTCCAGCCTGTTGTTTGCCAGTGCCGATGCGTTGCCCAGTGACCAGGCGTTCACCATCATCGACAAGGTGGCGGCGATCCTTAAACCGTTTGAAAACCCGATCCATGTGGAAGGCTTCACCGACAATTTTCCCATCAGCACCGCGCAGTACCCGACCAACTGGGAACTGTCATCGGCCCGTGCATCGAGCATCGTGCGCATGTTGGCCATGCAGGGTGTGAACCCCCAGCGGCTAGCGTCGGTGGGCTATGGTGAATTCCAGCCGGTGGCCAATAACGCCACGGTGGAAGGGCGGGCACGCAACCGCCGGGTGGTGCTGGTGGTGTCGCGCAACCTGGATGTACGTCGCAGCCTGACCGGCACCGGCACGGCCAATGCAACACCGGATGCGGCGTTGAAGCGCGCTGGCACACAAACTGCACCGGCCCCTGTAAAGTCGCCGGTTCGGGCAAGCGCCGTCAATTCTCCGTCACCGGCTCAATAACCTTATGCCATGTCTCGGTCGCGCCTGTGCCCACCGGGAGGAACCAACCGAATGAGAGTCTGGGCAGTTGCCAATCAAAAGGGTGGAGTCGGCAAGACCACCACCTCCATCGCCTTAGCCGGCTTGCTGGCCGAAGCGGGCAAGCGTGTGGTCGTGGTCGACCTCGACCCCCACGGTTCCATGACCAGCTATTTCGGTTACGACCCGGATGCGCTGGAACACAGCTGCTATGACCTGTTCCTGCACAAGGGCAGCGTGCCGGCGGATTTGCCCGGGCAATTGCTGCTGCCCACCAGCAACGAGAGCATTTCGCTGTTGCCGTCGAGCACCGCGCTGGCCACCCTTGAGCGCCAGTCGCCGGGGCAGAGCGGCCTGGGCCTGGTGATCGCCAAGACCCTGGCGCAGCTGTGGCAGGATTTCGACTACGCGATCATCGACAGCCCGCCGTTGCTGGGCGTGCTGATGGTCAACGCCCTGGCGGCCAGCCAACAGTTGGTGATCCCGGTACAAACCGAGCACCTGGCGGTCAAGGGCCTGGAACGCATGGTCAGCACCCTGGCGATGATCAACCGTTCGCGCAAACAGGCGCTGCCGTTCAGCATCGTGCCGACGTTGTTCGACCGCCGCACCCAGGCCTCCCTCAGCACGCTGCGGGTTTTGCGTGACGCCTACCCGGACACCATCTGGAACGGCTACATCCCGGTGGATACGCGCCTGCGCGATGCCAGCCGTGCGGGGCTCACGCCGTCGCAGTTCGATGGCAAGAGCCGTGGTGTGCTGGCCTACCGTGCGTTGCTCAAGCATCTGCTGTCGCAGCAGCTTGTGGCGCAGGTGGCGTGATGAACCGTCCTGTTGAATACAAGACCCGGCCGCAGCTGGCGCTGGAATCCTACCTGGACGCGCTGCTGCAGGATGCGACTGACGAAGAGCTGCCGGAACCGATTCTGGTACTTGAGCCTGCTGTCGAGCCTGACACTAGGCTGGACGATTTCCAGCAGGCCGTCATGGAAGAGCAGGCGCGTGATGCGCAGGCGGTGGAGGCTCCAGTCGTGGTGCCGATCACCCCTGCGGTGGTGGCGCCGATGGTGGTCGAACCGGTGGTGGACGTGCACCTGCCGCCGAGTATCACGCCACCGCCGGTAACCGGTGACGGCCGCCCGGCGTGGGCGGCCGAGCCGTTCGAGTGCCTGCTGTTCGATGTCGCCGGCTTGACCCTGGCAGTGCCGCTGGTGTGCCTGGGCTCGATCTATTCTTTGGAAGGCCAGGAGCTGACACCGCTGTTTGGTCAGCCGGAGTGGTTTCTCGGCATCCTGCCCAGCCAGGCCGGCAACCTCAAGGTGCTGGACACCGCGCGCTGGGTGATGCCCGACCGCTACCGCGACGATTTCCGCCAGGGCCTGCAATACGTGATTTCGGTGCAGGGCTACGAATGGGGGCTGGCGGTGCATCAAGTCAGCCGCTCGTTGCGCCTGGACCCCAATGAAATCAAATGGCGCAGCCACCGCGGCCAGCGCCCCTGGCTGGCGGGCACCGTGATTGAGCACATGTGCGCATTGCTGGATGTCGCTGAACTGGCCGAGTTGATTGCCAGCGGTGCGGTCAAGGCGATGCCACAGAACAAACGTAGTTGATTGAACAATAAGGGCCGTGCGGTTGCGCGGCGCAATAGCATACACGCCGTCGATAGCGGCATTTGAAGGGGTTACACGAATGAACAAGTCAGCGTCCGCACAAGGTTTGGATGATCCGATCCTGCAATGGGTTACCTTCAAACTCGACAACGAGACCTACGGCATCAACGTGATGCGCGTGCAGGAAGTGCTGCGCTACACCGAGATCGCTCCGGTACCGGGTGCACCGAGCTATGTGCTGGGCATCATCAATCTGCGTGGCAATGTGGTGACAGTCATCGACACCCGCCAGCGTTTTGGCCTGGACACGGTTGAAGTCAGCGACAACACCCGTATCGTGATCATCGAAGCCGACAAGCAAGTGGTCGGGATCATGGTCGACAGCGTGGCCGAAGTGGTTTACCTGCGCCAATCGGAAGTGGAAACCGCACCGAATGTCGGTAACGAAGAATCGGCCAAGTTCATCCAGGGCGTGTGCAACAAGAACAACGAACTGCTGATCCTGGTTGAGCTGGACAAGATGATGAGCGAAGAAGAGTGGTCGGAACTGGAGAGCATCTGATTGTTCCTTGAGGCAGCGGTGATTGTCCTGGCCCTGTTGTGGGCCGGGACCTTGGCGTTTGTACTGCGCTATATGCGTCAGCAACGGGAATTGGCCTTGCAACAGGCCGAACGCGATGCCGTGCGTGATCGGCGCATTCTGGAGCTGGTCAAGCGCGTGGATCATTACCAGCAGAGTGCGGTGCGGGTCGGCGATGAAGTGCATGAACTACGCGCGATTCTCGGGCCTTTGCCGGATAAGTTGGTGCAATTGGAACAGCGCGACCCTTCGAACCTGTCCTTTGCCCAGGCGGCCAAGCTGGTGGGGATGGGGGCGACGGTGGACGAACTGACCCAGTCGTGCGGCTTGACCCAGGCCGAGGCGCAGTTGATGAGCAAATTGCACAAGAGCTGATTCGGCTGCGCTTGCTGGGTTCATGTGGGAGGGGCTTGCCCTCGATAGCGGCCTGGCAACCGACGCTTCTCTGCCTGACACCCTGCGACCAAACTGTGGGAGCTGGCTTGCCTGCGATGGCGGCCTGATAGCCGACATTTATCTACCTGACACCCCTCAGTCCAAATGTGGGAGCTGGCTTGCCTGCGATGACGGCCTTACAGCTGACACAGTTATACCGAGTACATATCCATTCCTGCGGTAACGGCCACTTAGGGTTCCGCTTTTACAGCGGGTCACTTTTGGAAAAGAGCCCGGAATGCCGGCCCAGCCAAATTCCAGCCAGCGTGGTTTAACGGGGCGCCTAAGATCAAAAGCAGATCAAGATCAAGGGCGTCTCGCTTCGCATCGTGGTTACCTTTGGGCGGCAGATTGGACATCTCTGTCGATTGAGCCGCCGCCATCGCAGGCAAGCCAGCTCCCACAGTTTGATCTGCGTACATCAATCAATTTTCTCCATCCACAGACTTTTCCCGTTCTCCAAGGGTCAACATCCTTCAAGCACCTTGACCCAGGAGATACCCTCAAATGACCACCCCCAAAGCCCTGTTGATCCTTCACGGCAAACAAGCCCTGAACGAGGACGTGCGTGCCGCCGTGCTGGCCCGACGTGAGCAGGGTTGGGAGTTGGCGGTGCGGGTGACGTGGGAGGGTGGTGATGCCCAGCGGCTGGTCGATGAAGCCCTGGCTGACGGCTACACCCATATCATCGCCGGCGGCGGCGACGGTACGCTGCGCGATGTGGCCGAGGCCATGGCGCTGGCCAAGGCCGACGCCAGCCTGGTGTTGATGCCCCTGGGCACCGCCAATGACTTTGCCAAGGCCGCGGGCGTGCCGTTGGAACCGGCCGGCGCCCTGGCGTTGCTTGACGTCGAGCCCAAGGCCATCGACCTCGGCCAGGTGGGCGGGCAGATCTTCCTGAACATGGCCACCGGCGGTTTCGGTAGCCAGGTCACGGCCAACACCTCCGAAGACCTGAAGAAAGTCCTAGGCGGCGCCGCCTACCTGTTCACCGGTTTGTCGCGCTTCAGTGAATTGAAGGCCGCCTACGGGGAGCTGGAAGGCCCGGATTTCCACTGGAAAGGCGAGCTGCTCGCGCTGGGTATCGGCAACGGTCGCCAGGCCGGTGGCGGGCATGTCCTGTGCCCCGGCGCATTGGCCGATGATGGATTGCTCGACGTCAGCATCCTGCCAGCCCCCCAGGAAGTGGTCGGCACCCTGCGTGAACTGATGAACAATGGCTGGGGGCTGGACACCATGTTCGTTCGCGCACGTCTGCCATGGGTCAATATCAAGGTCGCCCAAGGCTTGTACATCAACCTCGATGGCGAGCCGCTGGAAGGCGACGACCTGCATTTCGAAGCGTTGCCCAAGGCGCTTCGCGTGCATCTGCCGCTGGGTTCGCCGTTAGTCGTCCAGGCTGATGATTTGCTCACGCACGGCGAATAACACCAGGCCCGCCACGTCGAAAATCTGCAAGCGCTTCATGATCTGCGAGCGATGGGCCTCCACTGTCTTGATGCTCAAGCCCAGGCCATGGGCAATTTCCCGGGTGGACTTGCCACGTACGATCAAACGCAAAATCTCCAGTTGCCGCGCCGTCAGATTATGGCTGTGGGCAACGGGGGTGCTGGGGCTCTGGCTGCGGATCAGCGCCTGGTTGATCACCGTGTGGGCGATGGCGGGGCTCAGGTAGCGTTCGTTGTTACGCAGGGCCAGCAGGGCATGTTCCAGCTCGTTGGCGGTGGTGTCCTTGAGCAGGTAGCCGTGGGCTCCGGACTCCAGCGCGCGCATGATCAGGTCTGGTTCAGTGTGCATCGACAGAATCAGCACCTTGCAGTTGGGGTAAAAGCGCTTGAGTTGCTGCAAGGCATCCAGCCCACCGGTGTGCCGCATCGACAGATCGAGCAGCACGATATCCGGCTGCAAGGCGCTGTATTGCGCCAGCAGTTGTGCGCCATCGCTGGCTTCGCCGATGACGCTGTAGCCGGGAATATCCAGAATCAGCGCACGCACACCGGCGCGAATCAGTGCGTGGTCATCCACCAGGAGTAAATTGCAGGTCACTCGAGAACCTTAGGGGCGCTGGCCCGTTCGAGAGCGCGGGGCGCCCAGGGGAAAAGTGCGTTGATACGGGTGCCGTTGCCAGGCTGGCTGCTGATGGAAAAGGTGCCCCCCAGCTGGTGTGTCCGTTCGCACATACCGGCCATGCCCCGTTGGCCTTCCCGGCCCGGGTCGGGGGCAGGCGAGAACCCCTGGCCGTCATCGCAGATCATCAGCGACAGGCCTTCAGGCAGGCGTTGCAGGCGCACCAGCAGGTTGCGCGCCTTTGCATGGCGAAGCATGTTGGTCACCGCTTCCTGGGTTATGCGAAAGGCCGCCACGGCCACTTCTTCGGGGATGCCGGTGAGCCGTTGCTGACACTCCAGGCTCCAGCACACCTGGGTGTTTTCCAGGGTCTTGAGCAGGTGCGCGCGCAGGCTGGCTTCCAGGCCCAGGCTGGTCAGTTGGCGGGGGTTGAGGATGGCGCAGACGTCGCGCACCTTGGCCAGGGTTTCATTGAGCGTATTGCACAGCACCGTGCAATGGGTGTTCAGGTCCGGGGGCAGGCGGCGCTGCAACCATTCGCTTTGCAGTTTGGCGGCGGTCAGCAGTTGGCCGATATCGTCATGCAGTTCGCGGCTGAGCCGGTGGCGTTCGTTCTCCTGCACTTGCAGCAAGCGGTCGGCCAGCTCCTGGGGCTCGAACTTGATGGCTTTGCGCGAATTCCACTGTTGCAGCCCCACCACCACCAGCGTGGCGAAGTTGAGCAGCAGGATCGGCAACGGCAGCGGCGCGTCCTGCAGATAGGCCCACAGGCTTGCCAGCAATGAGCACAGGCACAGCGCAAGGGTGAGTCGGCGCACATGGCTGCGGGACACGGACCTGGCGATAAGTGACTTGAAACTCGCGTACATAGCGGATGGAGCCAATGAGGGTTCACTGCGGTGAGGCCGGTTGACCGGGCTCTGTTTGGAGTGCGCTGCCAAATCGTCTTTAAGCATGTTGAAGTTAAATCACTTCGAGCGGGGCATAGTACCACCCCGCTTACCGTTGGTCGCCTGATTGGTTTATGGCCCACACAAATACTCTGGCCGTTAATCCCAGAGTTGAAAGCGGAAAGTTGTATTAACGAAGTTGGTTTGTATAATTATTACATTGATGGCTAATTGATATTTTCCCATTGCGTCCAAGCCGGTCGTTTTTAGATAACTCGGCAGTTAAATACGACCTGCACGACGCTCACGACCCATGATGCAGATGCTGCGGCGGTGTACGGCTCAAATCCTTTTGCGGGATCTGCAAGGCAACCGTTGCGATCAATGAAGTTTGCTCGCTGTCATCCAGGCTCAGTTCACCGGTGCGGGTGTCGATCAGTTCCAGTTGCCAGGCCAGCAGGGTCAGGCAGTCATGCAGCGCGTCCAGCGCCTCGTCATGCAACTGCAGAGGGCTTTGGGCATTGGCGATCAGATTTTGCAGATGCCCCGAGAACTCGCTGATTGCCTGCAGCGCCAGGCCATCGGCTTTTTCAGCCAATTTGGCCAAGCTGGCTTTCATGCAGTCGATGGCGTCGCTGTCGTTGCGGATCAAATGCAGATGGCTCAAACACTCTTCGGATTTGCCCAGAAGCAGTTGAGCCTCGCCCAGAAACGCGAGAAGTGCTGTTTGCCATTCGTTTGCGCTATTCATCATGCAAGTCTCCGCAACGTAAGGTCGGGTGATGAGATGTCGCACCGGGTGAATGGCTTAAAACTAGCGCTGAAATACGACTTGGACTTGTAGGTCGCTTCCGATGTTTCAGTAGGACGTTTATTGAAATGCTCACGAAAGTCGTATGTATCCCCTGGGGTGCGGGATGACACGACTTCAGTTGCCGATACGTGAGTGCCTGAAAGGCCCGTGGGCCAAGGGCTGGGGATGGCAAACAAAAGCCTGACTCCATTCATGCAATGAGAATGGCGTCACATTAATGGCTATTAGATATCGCGAATATCAGGTTGGGCCTGATTGCGTATAGGGGAACCCCCTATATGGTGGAACTGCACGTCGGTTCGACTGTCGCGCACGGCGCCTTGAAACAGTATTAAGGGCCGAAGCAGTAAAGCATGATGTCAGTGTGACATCAATGGATTTACATGGCATTTTATTGGGGTCAAGGTCCGGCGCTTGCCGCCGATAATGTACCTATACGACTGCACACCCTCTCAACGCGCCTGCGGCGTGTACACCAGGAGCTTTTAATGGCCGGCATTCTCGACACGGTAGATCAACGCACGCAATTGGTGGGTGAGAATCGCCTGGAAATTCTCATGTTCCGCCTCTTCGGTCGGCAGTTGTTCGCGATCAACGTGTTCAAAGTGCAGGAAGTGCTGCAGTTACCCAAGCTGACCCTGATGCCCCAGCGCCACCCATTCGTGTGCGGGGTGGTCAACCTGCGGGGCCAGACCTTGCCGGTGATCGACTTGTCCCAGGCCATCGGTATGCGCCCTTTGGTGCCGGGGCCCAACAGCACCATCATCGTCACCGAATACAACCGTTCGGTGCAGGCGTTTCTGGTGGGCGGCGTTGACCGCATCGTCAACATGAACTGGGAAGCCATCCTGCCGCCGCCGACCAGCGCCGGTCGCCAGCACTACCTTACTGCCATCAGCAAGGTCGATGACCAGTTGGTGGAAATCATCGACGTGGAAAAAGTCCTCGCCGAGATCGTGCCCTATAACGCCAAGGTCTCGCGGGAAAAACTCGAAGACCCGGTGCTCGAACGTGCCCGTGGTCGCGAAGTGCTGCTGGTGGACGACTCCAACGTGGCCCTGTCGCAGTTGCGCGATACCCTGGGACAGTTGGGGGTGAAGATGCACATCGCCAGCGACGGTCTCAAGGCGTTGAACATGCTCAAAGCCTGGGCCGACAGCGGCCAGGTGATGACCGACAAGCTGCTGATGATCTTCACCGACGCCGAAATGCCTGAGATGGACGGCTACCGCCTCACCACCGAAATCCGCAACGACCCGCGCCTGCGCGGCCTCTATGTGGTGCTGCACACCTCGCTGTCGGGCAGCTTCAATGAGTCAATGGTGAAAAAGGTCGGCTGCGACAATTTCCTCTCCAAATTCCAGCCGGACAAGCTGGTGGATGTGGTGCGCGAGCGACTGATGTTGGACGAAGTGCCCGCCTGACTTTAGGATGACACTTTGTTTCCCAGGAAGGCAGGCCCATGCTTCGTCTCAGCGCGTTGTACCGTTACCCCCTCAAATCCGGCAAGGCCGAAGCCTTGCAGCACATCGGCCTGGATAAACTCGGCCTGCAAGGGGATCGACGTTGGATGCTGGTGGACGAAGCCAGTGGGCGGTTCCTGACGCAGCGGGCGGTGGCGAAGATGAGCCAACTGTCGGCGCTGTGGAACGACGCGGGCGGCCTGACCTTGAGTTCGCCGGGCTACTCATCGTTGGAGGTGGCGTTGCCGGAGGGTGCCAGTGAACTGCGCGGCGTGACCATCTGGCGCGACACCCTGCGCGTACCCGATGCTGGCGATGAGGCGGCCGCCTGGGTCAGCGAGTTTATCGGCAAGCCTACGCGCCTGGTGCAGCTTCCCCTGGAACGTGCGCGCACCACCGAAGCCGGCTACGGCAAGGATGACGACAAGGTCGGCTTTGCCGACGGCTACCCGCTGTTACTGATCGGCCAAGGCTCCCTGGATGACTTGTGTGAGAAGATCGGCCGCCCGATGGAGATGCTGCGTTTTCGTCCCAACCTGGTGATCGAAGGCGCCCAAGCCTTTGCCGAGGATGGCTGGAAGCGCTTGCGCATCGGCGATGTGGAGTTCCGGGTGGTCAAGCCGTGCTCGCGTTGCATCCTCACCACCATTGATCCCCGCACCGGCGAGCGCAGCCCCGACCGCGAACCCTTCGCGACGCTGGAGACCTATCGCAAGACCGAGAAGGGCGTGATGTTCGGCCAGAACCTGGTCAACGATGGCATCGGCCACTTGGAAGTCGGGATGCCGGTGACGGTCCTGGAATAAAAAATGCCCGTCTCGCTGGAGACGGGCATTTTTGTTTACCTGTGATACTTAGCCGCGGTATTCACACAGGTAAGCGGTGTCTACGGCGACCTTCAACTGGAACTTGCTGTTGGCCGGTACGTTGAACTGGCTGCCGGCGGCGAAGGTTTCCCACTCGGCGTCGGGCAGTTTGACAATCAGTGCGCCGCAGACCACATGCATGATTTCACGCTGGGCGGTACCGAATTCGTATTCACCCGGAGCCATCACGCCGATGGTCGCCGGACCTTCTGCAGTGCCGAAAGCGATCGACTTGACGGTGCCGTCGAAGTACTCGTTGACTTTGAACATGGGTGAATCCTCGGAAAAAGGGTCTGGAAAGGTCGGCCAGTATGCCCAAGCCCACGGGAGCTGCCTAGACCGGCAAAATCAACGGTAACAGGCGTGCGGTGTTACGCGCGTCTTCCAGGGCGCGATGCTGTTGGCCATTGAACTGCATCCCCGCCAATTGCAGCGCACCATTGAGCCCCAGTGGTTTGTCCAGGCGCCGGGCCTTGGCAAAGCGTTGCTTGAGGTTCACATGGGGCGTTTGCCCCAGGGCGCTGGACAGGCCATGGCGCTGCCATTCGAGTTCAAGTTGCACGCGATCGTAATCACCCCAGCTGGCCCAGCCTTCCAGGCGTGCCTGGTGCTGGCCCAGCCAGCGCTCGAACAGCGGCCACACCTCGGTGATCGGTGTGGCTGCGTCGATATTGGCTTGGGTGATATGGGTCAGCTTGCGGCAAAAGGGCGTCAGCAACGGCCGTCGCAGTGGCCGCACAAAGCGCTGAAAGTGATCCAGTTCGCGGCCCTGGCGGTTGACCAGGCTGGCGCCGATCTCGATGACTTCCATCTCCGTCACGGGCCAACCGCCGTCATCCGTTGTGGCTTCAAGGTCAATAATCAGCCAATGAGGCATGGTGCAGGTTCCCGTACTCGTCCCTTTCTGATGGGGATAGAGCGTAGCCCGGCCCTGTAGTTCCGCCTAGGGCGTTATTCGATCTGTAGCAAAACCTGACGATTGCGCACCTGATCGCCCGCCATGACCTGCACCGCCTTGACGATGCCGTCGATCCCGGCCTTCAGCGGGTGCTCCATTTTCATCGCTTCGAGCACCAGCAACAGTTGGCCTTTGGTGACTGTGTCGCCGACGCTGACCTGGATATCGACAATGGCGCCATCCATCGGCGCCTTGACCGTGCCACTGCTGGCATCCACCTGGCGGCTGGCGACCTGCTGGGTGCGGTTGGTCACCTTCACGCCGGGCAGCCACAGTTGGGTATCGTCGATGTAGTAGGCGGTACGCCGCCGGATGCCGTTGAGCACCCAGGTGGCCCAGCGACCGTCGATGGTGAGTTGCAGGTCGTCGGCACTCACGGTGTGGGTTTGGCCATTGACCTCCAGGCGGTAGGTGCACGGCACATTGGCGGTGTTGCGCCATCCCGCCAGGCCTTGGGGATGCTGGTCGGCGCTGTGCCGGTAAAACAGCGCTGCGGCCAGGCTGAGCTGTTCAGTCGATGGCGCCTGGGGCGGTAGCTGGCCGAAGCGTTCGGCGATAAAGGCGGTGCTGAACTCGCCGGCGATAAAATCCGGCTGCTTGAGCAAATCAACCAAAAACCGCTGATTGGTGGTGACACCCAGTAGCACGGTGTCTTCCACTGCCCGCAGCAACTTTCGGCGAGCTTCTTCGCGAGTGGCGCCGTGGGCGATGATCTTGCCCAGCATCGGGTCGTAGAACGGGCTGATGGTTTCGCCTTCGCGTAGGCCATGGTCGATGCGCACGCAGGCGGCAGGCTCCCAGCGCAGCACGTCACCGGTTTGCGGCAGGAAGCCCTGGGCCGGGTCTTCGGCGTACAGGCGCACTTCCATGGCGTGGCCGCTCAGCACCACATCGGCTTGTGCCAGCGGCAGCGGCTGGCCGGCGGCGATGTGCAGTTGCCAGGCCACCAGATCGAGGCCGGTGATCAGCTCGGTCACCGGGTGTTCGACTTGCAGGCGCGTGTTCATTTCCAGGAAATAAAACCGACCATTGCGATCGAGCAGAAACTCCACGGTACCGGCGCCGACGTAGCTCACCGCCCGCCCGGCCTTGAGCGCCGCGTCGCCCATGGCCTGGCGCAGTTCGGGCGTCATCACGGGGCAGGGCGCTTCTTCGATGACTTTCTGATGGCGGCGCTGGATCGAACAGTCGCGCTCGCCCAGGTAGATCAGGTTGCCATGGCGATCGCCGAACACTTGCACCTCAACGTGGCGCGGGTCGATCAGGGCCTGCTCAAGAATCAGTTCGTCGCTGCCAAAAGCGTTCATTGCCTCGGAGCGCGCAGTGCGCAGTTGCTCCAGCAGCTGTTCAGGTTGGTGTACCAGGCGCATGCCACGCCCGCCGCCACCGGCGCTGGCCTTGATCATCAGCGGGAAGCCGATGCGCTCGGCTTCCTGTTGCAGCGTGGCGTCGTCCTGGGCGCTGCCTTGGTAACCGGCGATACAGGGCACACCGGCGTCGAGCATGGCGATCTTCGACAGGCGCTTGCTGCCCATCAGCTCGATGGCTTCGCTGCTGGGGCCGATGAAAACGATATGGGCGTTCTGACAGGCGCGGGCGAAGTCGGGGTTTTCCGAAAGGAAGCCGTAGCCGGGGTGGATGGCGTCGGCGCCGGTGCGTCGGGCGGCGTCGAGGATGGCGGCGATGTTCAGGTATGACTGTTGTACGGGAGCCGGGCCGATATTCACGGCTTCGTCGGCCATCTGCACGTGCAGGGCATGGGTGTCGGCGTCGCTGTACACGGCCACGGTGCGGTAGCCCAGGGCTTGGGCAGTGCGCTGGATACGGCAGGCGATTTCGCCGCGGTTGGCGATCAGGATTTTGGTGAAGGCGGGCATTGGGTTATCCCTTACTGGATGTGGCGTGTGTTGGGGCCTCTTCGCAGGCAAGCCAGCTCCCACATTTGAAATGTGTTCCCTGTGGGAGCTGGCTTGCCTGCGATGGCGTCATCGAGACCAACCCGGCTTTCGCTTCTGCACAAACGCCTGCGTCCCCTCAATCCCTTCCTCGCTTCTCACCGCCTCGGCAAACCACTGCGCCCCGCGGTCCAGTACTGCATCAAGCGGCTCATCCACGCTTGCCAGCAACAGGGATTTGGTTCGCGCATTGGCCCCCGGCGCGCACTGCAATACCTGCCCCAACACTTCATCCAGCCGCTGCGCCAGTGCCTGGGCATCGTGCTCGACAAAATGCACCACGCCCAAACGGCCAGCCTCGACCCCATCAAACCGCGCCGCCGTCAGCGCCAGCCGCCGTGCCTGGGTCAAGCCGATGCGCTTGACCACAAACGGCGCTATCTGCGCCGGCAACAACCCCAGGGTGGTCTCCGGCAAGCCGAACTGCGCCTTGTGTTCGGCGATCGCAATATCGCTCACACAGGCCAACCCAAACCCACCGCCCAGCACCGCGCCTTGCAGCACTACGATCACCACCTGCGGCAGCGCTTGCACCTCTTGCAGCAAGGTGCCAAACGCGCGGTTCAACGCGTGTAACTGATCCCCCGCGCCGACCAGGTCCTTCACATCGGCCCCCGCGCAGAAATGCCCCCCCGCACCGCTGATCACCACGGCGCGTACCTGTCTGTCCAATTGCGCCAGTACTGCACGCAGTTCCCTGACCATGGCCAGGCTCATTGCATTGCGGCATTCGGGCCGGTTGAGGGTGATATGCAGCACGCCATTATGGGCTTCCAGCAGCAGGGTACTCATGGCTTTTTACCGGGCAGGGTGCCCATCAGTTTGCAGATGATGCCCAGCATGATTTCGTCGGCACCGCCGCCAATCGATACCAGGCGCACGTCGCGGTAGGCGCGGGCCACCGGGTTGTCCCACATGAAGCCCATGCCGCCCCAA
Source organism: Pseudomonas sp. P867 (assembly GCF_019891455.1). Classification (NCBI taxonomy): domain Bacteria; kingdom Pseudomonadati; phylum Pseudomonadota; class Gammaproteobacteria; order Pseudomonadales; family Pseudomonadaceae; genus Pseudomonas; species Pseudomonas sp. P867. The sequence continues at coordinate 295,492 of NZ_JAFLXB010000005.1, forward strand.
TATTGCAGGCAACTGTCGCTGACCTCACGGCCCAGGCGTCCGGCCTTCAGCTTGGCCATGGACGCCAGGCGAGTCACGTCCTGGCCCTTGATGTACTGCTCGGTAGCCTGGTAGACCAACGCACGCAGACACTCGATTTCGGTGGCCAGTTCGGCCAGGCGGAAGTGGATCACCTGGTTGTCGATCAGCGCCTTGCCGAAGGTCTGGCGCTCTTTGCAGTATTCGATGGTGCTGTCGATGCAGTACTCCAGGCCCTTGATCATATTGGCCGCGCCAAATAGGCGTTCTTCCTGGAACTGCAGCATCTGCATCATGAAGCCTGCGCCTTCATGGCCGATGCGGTTGCGCTGCGGCACACGCACGTCGTCGAAGAACACCTGGGCGGTTTCGGAGCTGTGCATGCCGAGCTTTTCCAGGGGCGGGCTGACGCTGATGCCCGGCGTGTTCATCGGCACCATGATCAGCGACTTGTTGATATGCGGCTTGTCATCGGAGGTGTTGGCGAGCAGGCAGATAAAGTCGGCGCTGGGCGAGTTGGTGATCCACATCTTGCTGCCGTTGATCACATAGTCGTCGCCGTCTTTACGCGCATGGGTCTTGAGCCCGGCCACGTCGGAGCCGGCGCCGGTTTCCGACACGCCGATGCAGCCGACCTGTTCACCGCTGATGGCCGGGCGCAGGAACTCCTCGCGCAATTCATCGGAGCCGAAGCGGGCCAGGGCCGGGGTGCACATGTCGGTCTGCACGCCGATGGACATGGGGATGCCGCCACAGCGGATGCTGCCGAACGCTTCGGCGGCGACGATGGAGTAGCTGTAGTCCAGGCCCATGCCGCCGAACTGCTGCGGCTTGGAAATGCCCAGCAGGCCCAGGTCGCCGGCCTTGCGGAAGATCTCGTGGATGGGAAAGCGCCCGGCTTTTTCCCACTCGTCGACATGGGGGTTGATCTCGCGGTCGACGAAGGCGCGCACGGTGCGGCGCAGTTCCTGGTGTTCCTGGGTGAAGATCATTTTTATTGTTCTCCTGATTAGAATCGCGCCACACCAAAGCTGTTCGGTTGCAGTTGCCTTAGTTCAGCCTCATGGCAGATATCCAGCAGGAACCCAAGCAAGGTGCGGGTATCCCGTGGATCGATCAACCCGTCATCCCACAGATTGGCGCTGCCGTAGAGCGCCGTGGACTGGCTGTCGAGCTTCTGCGCGGTGACCTGTTCGAGCATGTCCAGCACCTTTGGGTCGGGCACCAGGCCGTCCTTCAACTGCTTGGCCTCGGTGACGATGCGCAGCACCTTGCCGGCTTGCGCGCCGCCCATGACCGCTGTGCGGCTGTTGGGCCAGGCGAATATAAAGCGGGGGTCAAGGCCGCGCCCGCACATCGCATAGTTACCGGCACCGTAGGAGCCACCGACCACCACCGTGAGCTTGGGCACGCGGGCGTTGGCCACCGCCTGAATCATCTTTGCACCGTGCTTGATCACCCCTTGCTGTTCGGACTCGGTGCCAACCATGAAGCCGGTGGTGTTGTGCAGGAACAGCAGCGGCGTACGGCTCTGATCACACAGCTGGATAAACTGCGCGGCCTTGCTGGCGCCTTTCGGCGTGATGGGGCCGTTGTTGCCGATCACACCAACGGCACGGCCCTGGATATGCAGATGGCCGCAGACGGTATGGGCGTCGAACTCGCTTTTGAACTCCAGGAAATGAGAGGCGTCGGCCAGGCGCGCGAGGATTTCGCGCACGTCGTAGGGCTTTTTCGGATCATCGGGGATCAGCCCCAGCAACTCGTCGATGGGGTACAGCGGCTCGGTATAGGCGTTTTTTACCGCTGGCGGCTGCCGGTCATTCCACGGCAGCAGGCCGACAATTTCTCGCACGATACGCACGCCATCGGCATCATTTTCCGCCAGGTATTCAGCGGTGCCGGCGGTTTGGGCGTGCATCTGCGCACCGCCCAAATCTTCGTCGCTGGCGACTTCGCCGGTGGCGGCCTTGAGCAGTGGTGGCCCGGCAAGGAACAGCTTGGCCTTGCCGCGCACCACCACCACGTAATCCGACAAGCCCGGCTGATAGGCACCGCCTGCCGTGGCCGAGCCATGCACCACGGTGATCTGCGGCAGGCCCATCGCCGACATGCGCGCCTGGTTGGCAAAGCTGCGCGCGCCTTCGACGAAAATCTCGGCGGCATAATTAAGGTTGGCGCCGCCGCTTTCGGCGAGGGTCACCACCGGCAGTTTGTTCTCCATGGCGATCTGTTGCAGGCGCAGGGATTTCTTCAGGCCCGAGGGGGAAATGGTGCCGCCCTTGATCGCGCTGTTGTTGGCCACCACCAACATACGCACGCCGCTGACATAGCCGATGCCGGCGATCAGCCCGCCACCGGCGGCGCTGCCGTCCTTGTCGTCGTGGAGTTTGTAGCCGGCCAGGCTGGCCAGTTCCAGAAACGGCGCGCCCGGGTCGAGCAGCAGGTTGAGGCGCTCGCGGGGCAGCAATTGGCCGCGCTTGTCGAACTTGGGCCTGGCCTCCTCAGCCTTGGCCAGCAGGTTGTGTTCCAGTTGGTGCAACTGGGCAATGGCGGCCAGCATGGCGGTGCTATTCTGTGCGAACTGTGGGCTGTGGGGATCGACCAGGGTTTCAATCGTCGGCATCGTGTTATTGCTCCGTCTTGAGCACATCCGGCAGATAGGCGCGGTGGAACCCATTGAAGGGTTGGCTCGGCGCCTGCGCCTTGTGCAGCGGCCATGCCCGACTGCCCAGGCTGGCGGCACCGTCGATGCGCAGCGTGCTGCCGCTGACAAAGGCCGCGGCCGGGCTGAGTAGAAAAACGATGGCCGCGCTGACTTCCGACTCGGTGCCGATGCGTTTGAGCGGCACATGCTCGCGCAAGGTGGGGATCACGGCCTTGAACGCGCCTTCATAGGTGTCCATGCCGCTGGAGGCAATCCAGCCGGGCGCCACGGCGTTGACGCGCACCCCGGCATAGCCCCATTCAAACGCGGCGGTCTTGGTGAAATTATCCATGCCCGCGCGCGCTGCGCCGGAATGGCCCATGCCGGGCATACCGCCCCACATGTCGGCGAGCATGTTGACGATTGATCCACCGTGCTTGCTCATCGACTGGTTGAACACTTCCCGCGCCACCAGGAAACCACCCACCAGGTTGGTGCGCAGTACGGTTTCAAAGCCCTTTTGGTTGATGGCGGCCAGGGGCGAGGGGTATTGGCCGCCGGCGTTATTGACCAGGCCATGGATGGGGCCATGGTCGTGCAGAATCTGCGTGACCAGCGCCTTCACCGCCTCTTCATCACGAATATCACAGACATGCCAATGGGCGACGCCGCCATCTTCGACAATTTCCGCTGCGACCTTCTGCAGTTTTTCCGGCTTGCGACCCACCAGGATCACGCGAGCGCCCAAGGCCGCCAGCTCATGGGCGGTGCAGCGGCCAATGCCACTGCCGCCTCCGGTGACAATCACGGTTTGCCCCTGGAACAGGTCGGCTTTGAAGATCGAGTCGAAGGCCACGGCGACGGTCCTTTAGGTGAGTTGGTCGGCAATGTGTTGCGGCACGGCGATGGGGATTTCCAGCAGTTGCTGGGCAAAGGCTTTGCCTTGCGGGTCGATGCGCAGGCTGGCGATACCACCGCCGCCCAGGGCATTTTCCAGCAGGAAATTCAGGCTGTGGCTGCCGGGTAGATACCAGCGCTCGACGCGGCCGTGAAGGGGGTCGAGCACGTGGCTCATCCAATCGACGATCACCTCCCGGGTCAGCGTTTCGGCGATCCATGGCAGGTAGTCGGGGTGGCGGGCGATCACGCCGATATTGCTGTGGTTGCCCTTGTCACCGGAGCGCGCCACGGCAAGTTTCACCAGGGGCACGCTGGCGTCGGCGCGGCCTTGGGGTTTGGGCGGTTCGATGGGGGCAGCGGGCGTGCGTAGGGGGAGCGCGGCGGGCAGTTCGACGGCATGGCGTTGGCCTTGATAATCGATGCTCAGTGCACAGGCCGCCTTGTCGATCAGAAACGAAAACAGCCGAATCAACGGGTAGACCGTAGGCCGCCCGCCGACGATGCCGGTGAGCCCCGGCGCCATGCCGGTGGCCGCTTGCGCGATCTCGCGGGCGAACAGCACCAGGGCCTGTTTGCTCGGGTGCCTCACGGCCAGTTTCATCACCACTTCGCGGCAATCCTCACGCCGGGCATGGGCGCCGTAGGTGGCTTCGCTGCCCAGCAGCTCAATGTTCACGTCGGTGTAGGGCGCCCAACCGCGTTGGCTGAACAGTTGCTCGGTCTTGTTGATGATCGCCTGGCTGACCCGCTCGGCCTTGGCCACCGCGTCGATCCCGGCAAGCAGGCAACTGGCGGTACAGCGGAAACCATCAGGATAGGTGGCGCTGACCTTGTACTGATCGGTGGGTGGCAGCCCCTTGGCGCCGTGCACGCGCACTGAATGCTTGCCTTGCTGCTGCAACTTGACCTGGCTGAAATCGCAGATCACATCCGGCAGCAGATAGGCGCGCGGATCAGCGATTTCATACAGCAGCTGTTCGGCCACGCTGAGTTCACTGATCAGGCCGCCGCTGCCTTCGACTTTGTTGACGGTGAACTGGCCGTCGGCGCTGACTTCGACGATGGGGAAGCCGATGTGCTCGTAGTCCGGTACGTCGCGCCAATCGGTGAAATTGCCGCCGGTGCACTGGGCACCGCATTCGATGATATGCCCGGCCAGGGCGGCCTGGGCCAGATGATCGTAGTTTTGCCATGACCAGTTGAACTCGTGCACCAAGGCCGCGCTGACCACCGCGCTGTCGACCACTCGGCCGGTGATGACGATATCGGCGCCAAGCCCCAGGGCCTGGGCAATCCCCGGCGCGCCGAGGTAGGCATTGGCGGACACGCACAAAGGTGGCAGCGGGGCGCCATTGAACATGTCGGTGACGTTGGGCAGGTGTTTGAGTTGGGGGTGCAGGTCATCGCCGAGCAGCACCGCGATTTTCAGCGCAATGCCGGCCTGGTCGCAGGCCGCTTGCAGGGCGGAGGCGCAGGCCTGGGGGTTGATGCCGCCGGCATTGCTGATCACGCGGATGCCCTGGCGTTGGAGATCCGCCAGCAAGGGCGTGAGGACCTCGACAAAGTCCGTGGCGTAACCGGCCTTGGGGTCTTTCGTGCGTACTCCGGCGAGAATCGACATGGTGACTTCCGCCAGGTAGTCGAACACCAGGTAATCCAGGGCGCCGCCTTGCACCAATTGAGCGGCCGCCGTGCAGGTGTCACCCCAGAAGGCGCTGGCGCAGCCGATACGAACCGTTGTGCTCATGAGAAATCCTTCCTCCAGGGGCTGGTGTCGAGACTACCAAGCAAGCGCTTGGTTTGTAAACTGTGCGCACAAGTTTTACCCAAGCGCTTGCTTGGGTGGCGGCCACGGCCTAAATTGCCGCCCAAGATGTCAGCACAAGTGAAGGAGAGCAGCATGGATGAGCACAAAGCCCTGGGGGTGATGCGCGCCATGGTCGCCGGTGGCCGATTGACCGACCCCGAGAGCGCCCGGGGCAAATTGCTGCAAACCGCGGCTCACCTGTTTCGCAACAAGGGTTTTGAGCGCACTACCGTGCGTGACCTTGCCAGCGCCGTGGGCATACAGTCGGGCAGCATCTTTCATCATTTCAAGAGCAAGGACGAGATTCTGCGGGCGGTGATGGAAGAAACCATCCACTACAACACCGCAATGATGCGCGCCGCGCTGGAGGAGGCGAGCACTGTGCGCGAGCGTGTGCTGGCGCTGATTCGCTGCGAGTTGCAGTCGATCATGGGCGGCAGCGGCGAGGCCATGGCGGTGCTGGTCTACGAATGGCGTTCGCTGTCGGCCGAGGGCCAGGCCCAGGTGCTGGCCTTGCGCGACGTTTATGAAGATATCTGGTTGCAGGTATTGGGTGAGGCCAAGACCGCCGGGTATATCCGCGGTGACGTGTTTATTACTCGGCGCTTCCTGACGGGCGCGTTGTCCTGGACCACTACCTGGTTCCGTACCCAGGGCAGCCTGACCCTTGAAGAATTGGCCGAAGAGGCCCTGCTGATGGTGTTAAAGGCGGATTGAGGTGCACGTTATTAATTTGAGGGCGAACGTTGTCTCCCCCGATAAAAACGCCTAGCTTAGCGCCATCAGAATATTCAACGGTGTGTGCCTCGATGTTTTCGCCATGGCGGCTGGCTGCAGGACTTGCATTATGGGCACTGGGCAGCGCCGCGTGGACGCAGGCGGGCGCTGCGCAATTGGTGAGGATCGGCGCGGCGCACTTTCCGCCTTACACCGTACGTCCTGAACAAGGTGCCGACACCGGTTTGCTGCCGCAATTGATCGAGGCCCTGAACGCTGCGCAAACCGACTACCAGTTTGTATTGGTACCCACATCTATTCCCCGGCGTTTCCGCGATTTCGAGCAAGGCCGGGTCGACATGGCGATTTTCGAGAATCCGTCCTGGGGCTGGCGGGATATTGCCCATACCAGCGTCGACATGGGCCTGGAAGACGCAGAAATCTTCGTCGCCCAACGTCAGCCAGGTCGCGACGAAAGCTATTTTGCCGACCTTGCCGGCAAGCGCCTGGCAGTCTTCAGCGGCTATCACTATGCGTTTGCGGGCTTCAACCCCGACCCCAGGAACATGGCCCAGCACTTCAACGCCACCTTGACCTATTCCCATGACAGCAACCTGTTGATGGTCGCGCGTGGGCGGGCTGATATTGCCTTGGTGACGCGTTCGTACCTGAGTGATTTTCTGGTGCGCAATGTGGACATGGCCGGGCAATTTCTGGTGTCCGAGCGCATTGACCAGGTGTATCACCATTACGCGTTGCTGCGGCCCAAGGCACCGATCACGGCAGAGGCGTTTTCCGCATTGCTCAAGGGCTTGCGGGACAATGGGCAGATGCTGAAGATTTTCGAGCCGTATCGTATTGATCTGACGCCAGTGCCCTGAGGGGGATTTGAAACCTTTTTGATGGGGCGCGAGGGAGCTGGCTCCCGTGACGGTCGGATAGCTGGCGCATATCTACCTGACACGCCAAGATCCAAATGTGGGAGGGGGCTTGCCCCCGATGGCGGATTACGGCCAGCGTGGTTTGACGGGGCGCCTAAGATCAAGATCAAAAGCAGATCAAGAGCGGCTCGCTTCGCATCGTGGTTACCGATTGCCCGCGCCGCTCCTTCCACACTATATGTTTATGCCGCGCTCAAACCCTGCGTGCAAACGTATCGCTGTGGCTGCCCGACACCTTGCGGCAATGCACCAGCGCATCGCGAATCATGAAGTTCACCAATGTCGGCGAAACCCCCAACTCCTTGGCGATATCCTTTTGCGGCACGCCATGCAGGCGGTACATCTCAAACGCATAGCGAGTGCGCTGGGGCAATTCCGTCAGGGCGTCGGCGATGTTTTCCAGGGTGTTGAAATTGATGTGCGACGTTTCCGGTGAAGCGCCGTGAATAACCACATTCAAGCCTTCCTCTTCGGTCCCGGAGTATTTGAGCTCCAGGGCCTGCTTGCGGTAATGATCGATCGCCAGGTTACGCACGATCTGGAACAGGTAACTCAGTTGGGCTTTGAACGATGAAGTGATCGTCGGCGCTGACTGCAATCGGAAGTAGGCGTCCTGTACCACGTCTTCGGCACGGGAGCGGCACCCGGTAATGCGTGCGGCGATCTTCACCAATATCAGTCGATTATCGACGAACGCCTGCAGAAGGGGTGAGTCGCACCTGCCTGTGGATACTTGTTCCGTCATGGAAATCACCTTGTCGCAAAAGAGGTTAGGGGAGGGCGTCCTTGCTGAGGCCTCCTACACATCGGGCAACAAATTATGCTGAATGATAATGATTGTCAAATGAGAAGGCGAACTAATCTTATGCCTTTGTGGAAGGTGTGAACTACGTCTCGCTCGCCGCCTGCGACTAATTATTTGCCGGGGCCGTCCGTTCTTCTGGGTGACAGGCTTGTTAACAAACGGCCAAGGATCAGCACCCGCAGGAGGAGCAGATGGGTTTTTATCGTGCATTGGGCATGTGTCGGTTTGGAGTGCTTGCGTGATGAATACGCCCGCCCGGCTGCGTCTGTTTTGCCTGCCCCACTCAGGCGCCAGCGCCTCGGTCTATGCTCGCTGGCGCCGCGTCCTGCCGGATTGGTTGCAGGTATGCCCGCTGGAATTACCCGGGCGCGGCAGGCGCATGGACGAGCCGTTGCAGCGCGATATCAAGGCTCTGGCGGCGCAATTGGCTGAGGAAATCAGCCGTGATCTCGACGGTCCTTATGCCTTGTTCGGTCACAGCCTGGGTGGGCTGTTGGCGTTTGAGTTGGCCCATGCCTTGAGCGCGCGCAATGTGCCTGCGCCCCTGGCGTTATTTGCTTCAGGCACGGCTGGCCCGGCGCGGCGCGATGTCAGCGAATACGCTATCGAGAAGACCGATGCCCAACTCATCGCCCGCCTGCGCGAATTGCAGGGCACTGCCGAAGAAGCCCTGGCCAGCCCCGAGTTGATGCAGTTGATGTTGCCGATCCTGCGCGCCGACTTTCTGCTGTGCGGCAGTTTCATCTACGGCGAGCGCGAGCCGCTTGGCCTGCCAATCCATGTGTTTGGCGGCAAGCAGGACAGCGTACGCGCCGACCAGTTGCTCGACTGGCAACTCGACGCCGCCAGCGGTTTCTCCCTGGATATGTTCGACGGCCATCACTTCTTTCTCGTACAGCACGAAAGCGCCGTATTGCGCTGCCTGCGGCGCTATGCCGACGAGCACTTGGCGCGCTGGCGCATTGGCGCGGCACGGCAACTTGCCGCCGGCTGAACCTCACCGATTTCCCGAATTTCCCGTAAGCCGATTTCAGGCAGGAACCCCATGATGGACGCCTTCGAACTCCCCCGCACCCTGGCCCAGTCCCTTCAACGCCGCGCTGCGCAGACACCGGATCAGGTCGCGTTGCGCTTCCTCGCCGACAGCGCCGAGCAGAGTGTGGTACTCAGCTACCGCGACCTGGACCAACGCGCCCGCACCATCGCCGCCGCCTTGCAAGCCAATGCCGGCCTGGGCGAACGGGCGGTGCTGCTGTTCCCCAGCGGCCCGGACTACGTCGCAGCGTTCTTTGGGTGCCTGTACGCCGGGGTGATCGCGGTGCCGGCGTATCCGCCGGAGTCCACGCGCCGCCATCACCAGGAGCGCCTGCTATCGATCATCAGCGATGCCGAGCCGCGCCTGTTGTTGACGATTGCCAGCCTCAGCGAGGACCTGGCGCAGATTGAAAATGCGCCGCCGGTCCTGAGCGTGGACACCCTGGAGGCGCAGCTTGCCGAGCACTGGGTCGAGCCCCAATTGCAGGCCGACGACATCGCCTTCCTACAATACACCTCGGGCTCCACCGCCTTGCCCAAGGGCGTGCAAGTCAGCCATGGCAACCTGGTGGCCAACGAAGTGCTGATCCGTCGTGGCTTCGGTATCGACCTCAACCCCGATGATGTGATCGTCAGCTGGTTGCCGCTGTATCACGACATGGGCCTGATCGGTGGCCTGCTGCAACCGATTTTCAGCGGCGTGCCCTGTGTGTTGATGTCGCCGGCCTATTTTCTCGGCCGACCGTTGCGTTGGCTGGAAGCGATCAGCGAATACGGCGGCACCATCAGTGGCGGTCCGGATTTCGCCTACCGCCTGTGCAGCGAGCGGGTCAGCGAGTCGGCCCTCGAACGCCTGGATTTGAGCCGCTGGCGCGTGGCCTATTCCGGCTCCGAGCCGATTCGCCTCGATACCCTGGAGCGCTTCGCGGAAAAATTCGCCGTCTGCGGTTTCACTCCGAACAACTTCTTCGCCTCCTACGGTTTGGCCGAAGCGACCCTGTTTGTTGCCGGCGGCACCCGTGGTTGCGGGATTCCCGCGATGCACATGGACGAGCAAGCGCTGGCCGCCAACCGTGCCGAACCGGGCCAGGGCAGTGCGATCATGAGTTGCGGCACCAGCCAGCCGGACCACGCTGTGCTGATCGCCGACCCGCATACCCTCACCGAGCTTGCCGACAACTGTGTCGGCGAACTCTGGGCCACGGGGCCGAGTATCGCCCACGGTTACTGGCGCAACCCCGAAGCCAGCGCCAAGACCTTCGTTCAGCACGCCGGCCGCACCTGGTTGCGCACCGGTGACCTGGGTTTCATCCGCGACGGCGAGGTGTATATCACCGGTCGCCTCAAAGACCTGCTGATCGTGCGCGGCCACAACCTCTACCCCCAGGACATTGAACAGACCATCGAGCGTGAAGTGGAGGTGGTGCGCAAAGGTCGCGTCGCCGCCTTTGCCGTGAATGACCAGGGCCTGGAGGGCATCGGCATTGCTGCGGAAATCAGCCGCAGCGTGCAGAAAATCCTGCCGCCAGAAGCACTGATCAAAGCGATCCGCCAAGCGGTGGCCGAGTCCTGCCAGCAAGCCCCGAGCGTGGTGGTGCTGCTTAACCCCGGTGCGCTGCCGAAGACGTCCAGCGGTAAGGTACAGCGCGCAGCCTGTGCGATTCGCCACGCCGATGGCAGCCTCGATAGCTATGCGCAATTCCCCGGAGTACAAGAGGCTGCGAGCGGGGCGGCGCTGGCGTCTGATGTGCAACAACAGATCGCGGCGATCTGGTGCGAGCAACTGCAACTGCCCAGCGTGGCCGCCGATGACCATTTCTTCCTGCTGGGTGGCAACTCCATCAGCGCCACCCAAGTGGTCGCCCGCCTGCGTGAAACCCTGGGCCTGGAACTGAACCTGCGCCTGCTGTTCGAAGCACCGACGCTGTCTGCCTTTGCGGCGGGCGTGGCGCAATTGCAACAGGACGGCGGCGTTGCCCAGGGCGTGATTCACGCGTTGTCGCGCCAGGAAGAGCTGCCCCAGTCGCTGGCACAGAACCGCCTGTGGATCACCTGGCAGTTGGACCCGCACAGCAGCGCCTACACCATTCCCGGCGCCTTGCACCTGCGTGGCGAGCTGGATGAAGAGGCGTTGCGCGCAAGCTTCCAGCAACTGATCCAACGCCACGAAGCCCTGCGTACGCGTTTTTACGAGCGCGAGGGTCAGGGCTTTCAGCGTGTCGAGGCCGCGACGGATTTTGCGCTGCAAGTCATCGACCTCAGTGACTTGCCCGCTGCCGAGCGCCAAGCGCGTGCGCAGCAGATTCGCGAAGATGAAGCGCGTACCCAATTCGACCTGGAGAAAGGCCCGCTGCTGTGGGTTACCCTGGTGCGCCTGGACGATGAAGACCACCAACTGCTGGTGACGCTGCACCACATCATCGCCGACGGCTGGTCGCTGAATATCCTGATCGACGAGTTCTCGCGCCTGTACGCCGCTGCCGTCCAGGGCCAGCCCCTTGAGCTGCTGCCGCTGGCCCTGCACTACGCCGACTACGGCAGCTGGCAGCGCCAATGGCTGGCCGAAGGCGAAGGCTCGCGCCAGTTGGCGTACTGGACGGCGCAGTTGGGTGAGGAGCATCCGGCCTTGAACCTGGCCACCGATCATCCGCGTTCGGCCCAGCATCGGCACAGCGCCTCGCGCCACAGTCTGCGTCTGGATACACGCCTCAGCGCCGCGATTCGCCAAACCGCTCAGGCTCATGAGTCGACCCCGTTCATGCTATTGCTGGCGGCGTTCCAGACCTTGCTTCATCGCTACAGCGGCCAGCGCGATATTCGCATCGGCGTGCCCAATGCCAACCGCCCGCGCCAGGAAACCCAGGGCCTGATCGGTTTCTTTATCAACACCCTGGTACTGCGTGCCGAGCTGGACGGGCGCCTGCCGTTCGACCAACTGCTGGCCGCCACCCGCCACAGTGCGTTGGGGGCCCAGGCCCATCAGGACTTGCCCTTCGAACAATTGCTGGAAGCCTTCCCCCAGGCCCGTGAACAGGGCCTGTTCCAGGTGATGTTCAACCACCAGCAACGTGACCTGAGTGCCTTGCGCCGCTTGCCGGGGCTGTTGGCCGATGAACTGCCATGGCACAGCCGCGAAGCCAAGTTCGACCTGCAACTGCATAGCGAGGAAGATCACAACGGGCGCTTCAGCCTGTCGTTCGACTACGCCGATGAGCTGTTCGAAAGCGCGACTATCCAGCGCCTGGCCGAGCACTACGTCAGCGTGTTGCAAGCGGTCTGCGAGCAACCGCAACAGGCCATCGGCGACCTGCCGTTGATGTCGCCCGGCCAGCAGCAACCCTGGGGCGAAGCGCCCTGCGAGCCGGCCCGGCAGTGGTTGCCTGAGTTGCTCAGCCAACAGAATTCGGACGCCACTGCGCTGGTCTGGCAGCACGGCAGCCTGACCTTCGCCCAACTGCATACCCAGGCCAACCGCCTGGCTCACTACCTGCGCGACAAAGGCGTCGGCCCGGACGTGTGTGTGGCCATCGCCGCCGAGCGTTCGCCGCAACTGCTGATCGGCCTGCTGGCCATCATCAAGGCCGGTGGCGCCTACGTGCCGCTCGATCCGGATTACCCTGCCGAGCGCCTGGCCTACATGCTCAAGGACAGTGGCGTACACCTGCTGCTGACCCAAACCGCGTTGCTGGAGCAGTTGCCGACTGCCGAAGGCGTGTGCGTGATCGCCATGGACAGCCTGCACCTCGACAGCTGGCCAACCCAGGCACCGGGCTTGCACCTGCATGGCGACAACCTTGCCTACGTGATTTATACCTCCGGTTCCACCGGCCAACCCAAGGGCGTGGGCAACACCCATGGCGCGCTGGCAGAACGTTTGCAGTGGATGCAGGCCACCTATCAATTGAATGAAACCGATGTACTGATGCAAAAGGCGCCGATCAGTTTCGACGTGTCGGTGTGGGAGTGTTTCTGGCCGCTGATCACCGGTTGCCGCCTGATGCTCGCGGGGCCGGGTGAACACCGCGACCCGCACCGCATCGCGCAGTTGGTGCAGGAACATGGCGTGACCACGCTGCACTTTGTGCCACCGTTGTTACAGCTGTTTATCGATGAACCGCTGGCAGCCGAATGCACCAGCTTGCGCCGTATGTTCTCCGGCGGCGAAGCCTTGCCCGCCGAGTTGCGCAACCGCGTGTTGGCGCAGTTGCCGGCAGTGCAGTTGCACAACCGTTATGGCCCGACCGAAACCGCAATCAACGTCACCCATTGGCATTGCTCCGCCACTGATGGTGAGCGCTCGCCGATTGGTCGGCCGTTGGGCAATGTGATCTGCCGCGTGCTCGACGAGCAGCTTAACCCGCTGCCGGCCGGGGTGCCGGGCGAGTTGTGCATCGGCGGCATCGGCCTGGCGCGTGGTTATCTTGGTCGTGCCGGGCTGACGGCCGAACGCTTTGTTGCGGACCCCTTGGGTGCGGCGGGCGCACGCCTGTATCGCACCGGTGACCGGGCGCGCTGGAGTGCCGATGGCGTGCTTGAATACCTCGGGCGCCTGGACCAGCAGGTCAAACTGCGTGGGTTCCGGGTGGAACCGGAAGAAATCGAAGCACGCCTGCTGGCCCAGGACGGTATCGCCCAAGCCGTGGTGCTGGTGCGCGACGCGCAGTTGATCGGCTACTACACCGCCCACACCGAACTGGATGAGCAACAGGTCAAAACCGCCCTGGCCGCCCAATTGCCGGAATACATGGTGCCCGCGCTGCTGATGCGCCTGGACGCCATGCCGCTGAGCCCCAGCGGCAAGCTCGACCGGCGCGCCTTGCCCGAGCCGGTCTGGCAAACCCGCGAACACGTCGAACCGCACACGCCTTTGCAGCTGCAAATCGCCGCGATCTGGCGCGAGGTCTTGGGCCTGCCGCGCATTGGCCTGCGCGATGACTTCTTCGCCTTGGGCGGGCACTCGTTGCTGGCCACGCAAATCATCTCGCGCACCCGCCAGGCGTGTGACGTCGAGCTGCCGTTGCGCACCCTGTTCGAAGCCAGTGAGTTGGGCGCCTTTGTCGAGCAGGTCGGGCTGATCCAGGCGGCGGGGCAGCGCAACCAACAAAGCGCAATCGCCAAGGTCGACCGCAGCGCGCCGGTGCCGTTGTCCTATTCCCAGCAGCGCATGTGGTTCCTCTGGCAGATGGAACCGGACAGCCCGGCCTACAACGTCGGCGGCATGGCGCGCCTGCGCGGCGTGCTGGATGTGCAACGTTTCGAGGCGGCGTTGCAGGCATTGATCATGCGTCACGAAACCCTGCGTACCACCTTCCCGAGCGTTGACGGCGTGGCGTGCCAGAACGTCGCACCGCAGACCGGCGTGCGCATGGACTGGCAGGACTTCTCAGCGCTGAGCGAAACCGAGCGCCAACAGCGTTTGCAGCAACTGGCGGATCAAGAAGCGCACACGCCGTTCAACCTGGAAACCGGGCCGCTGCTGCGGGCCTGCCTGGTCAAGGCCGGCGAGCAGGAACACTACCTGGTGCTGACCCTGCACCATATCGTCACCGAAGGCTGGGCCATGGACATCTTTGCCCGTGAACTCAGCGCCTTGTACGAAGCTTTTATCGACGAACGCGATTCGCCGCTGGTGCCGCTGCCGGTGCAGTACCTCGACTACAGCGTGTGGCAGCGCCAGTGGCTGGAGTCCGGCGAGCGCCAACGCCAGCTGGATTACTGGACCGCGCAACTGGGCACTGAACATCCTCTGCTGGAACTGCCCGGTGATCGCCCACGGCCTGCGGTACAAAGCCACCAGGGCGAGCTGTACCGCTTTGACCTGAGCGATGAGTTGGCGGCCCGCGTGCGCGCCTTCAATGCCGAGCGCGGCCTCACGCTGTTCATGACCATGACCGCCACCCTGGCCGTGTTGCTCTACCGCTACAGCGGCCAGACCGACCTGCGCATCGGCGCGCCGGTCGCCAACCGCATTCGTCCGGAAAGCGAAGGGCTGATCGGCGCGTTCCTCAACACCCAGGTGCTGCGTTGCCAGCTCGATGGGCAGATGAGTGTCGCCCAGCTGTTCGAGCAAGTCCGTCATACGGTGATCGAGGGCCAGTCTCACCAGGACCTGCCGTTCGATCATCTGGTGGAAGCCCTGCAACCGGCGCGAAGTGCCGCGTATAACCCACTGTTCCAGGTGATGTGCAACGTGCAGCGCTGGGAGTTCCAGCAGAGCCGCCAACTGGCGGGCATGACCGTCGAGTACCTGGCCAACGATGCGCGGGCGACCAAGTTCGACCTTAACCTGGAAGTCACCGACCTCGACCATCGCCTGGGTTGCTGCCTGACCTACAGCACCGACCTGTTTGATGAACCGCGCATTGCGCGCATGGCCGAACATTGGCGCAACCTGTTGCACGCCTTGATCGCCAACCCGCAGCAGCGTCTCAGCGAATTGCCGTTGCTGAGCGCAGATGAACAGCGCGCATTGAAGGACAGCCTCGGGGTTGAGAAGGGCGAGCATCGCCTCGACCAATGCATCCATCAGCTGTTCAGCCATCAAGCCAGCCAGCGTGCCGATGCCCCAGCGCTGACCTTTGCCGGTGTGACGCTCACTTATGCTGAGCTGGACGCCCGCGCCAACCGCCTGGCCTGGATGCTGCGCGAGCGCGGGGTGGGCCCGCAGGTACGGGTCGGCCTGGCACTGCCGCGCTCGCTGGAAATGGTCATCGGCCTGCTGGCGATCCTCAAGGCCGGTGGCGCCTACGTGCCGCTGGACCCGGAATACCCGTTGGACCGCCTGCATTACATGATCGAGGACAGCGACATCGGCCTGCTGCTCAGCGATGCGGCGATGTTCGAAGCCCTCGGCGAATTACCGACGACCGTGGCGTGCTGGTGCCTGGAAGACGACCTGCCGGTGCTGGAGAATTACCCTGCCGATGCGCTGCCGTTTGTGAGCCTGGCGCAACACCAGGCGTACCTGATCTATACCTCCGGCTCCACTGGCAAGCCCAAGGGCGTGGTGGTGTCCCACGGTGAAATCGCCATGCATTGTCAGGCGGTGATCGAACGGTTCGGTATGCGTCCGGATGACTGCGAGCTGCACTTTTATTCGATCAACTTCGACGCCGCCACCGAGCGTTTGCTGGTGCCGCTGCTCAGCGGTGCCCACGTGGTATTGCGCGCCCAGGGCCAGTGGGATGCCGAAGAAATCTGCGCGCTGATTCGTACCCATCGCATCAATATCCTTGGCTTTACCCCCAGCTATGGCAGCCAGTTGGCGCAGTGGCTGGCGACCCGGCAGCAGACCTTGCCGGTGCGCATGTGCATCACCGGTGGCGAAGCCTTGACCGGCGAGCACCTGCAACGTATTCGTGCGGCGTTCATGCCTGAGGTGTTCTTCAACGCCTATGGCCCCACCGAAACCGTGGTGATGCCGCTGGCCAGCCTGGCGCCGCAGCAGTTGGAGGAGGGCGCCGGCAGCGTGCCGATTGGCAGCATCATCGGTGAGCGCGTGGCCTACATTCTCGACGCCGACCTGGCGCTGGTGCCCCAAGGCGCCAGTGGTGAGTTGTATATCGGCGGTGCCGGCCTGGCCCAGGGCTACCACCGCCGGCCAGGGATGACGGCGGAGCGGTTTGTCGCCGATCCGTTTGCCGCCAAGGGCGGGCGCCTGTACCGCACCGGCGACCTGGTGCGCCAACGCGCCGATGGCCTGGTGGAATACCTGGGGCGTATCGACCACCAGGTGAAGATTCGCGGTTTCCGTATCGAGTTGGGCGAGATTGAAACGCGCTTGCTCGAACATGCCGCCGTGCGCGAAGCGGTAGTGCTGGCCCTGGATGCACCGAGCGGCAAGCAACTGGTTGCGTACCTGGTCAGCGATGCCGAGCCTGTCGCCTTGCGCGAGGCGCTGAAGGCGCACCTCAAGGCGCAACTGCCGGACTACATGGTGCCTGCGCATTTGATCGTGCTGGACAGTATGCCGCTGACCGCCAACGGCAAGCTCGACCGCCGCGCCTTGCCTGAGCCGGACCCTGAGGCCAATCGCCAAGCCTACGTGGCGCCCCGCAGTGAGCTGGAACACAGCCTGGCCGCCATCTGGTGCGCGGTGTTGAATGTGCAGCAAGTCGGCCTCGACGATAACTTCTTTGAACTGGGCGGTGACTCGATCCTGTCGATCCAGGTGGTCAGCCGGGCGCGCCAGGCCGGGATCCATTTCAGCCCCCGTGACCTGTTCCAGCACCAGACCGTGCAAACCCTGGCCGCTGTCGCCACCCGTTCGCAGCAGGTCACCGCTGAGCAAGGTGTATTGACCGGCAGCTCTGGGCTTACGCCGATCCAGCATTGGTTCTTCGACACCGATATTACGGCGCGCCAGCACTGGAACCAGGCGCTGGTGCTCAAGCCATTGCAACTGCTCGACCCCCATCGCCTGGAGCAAGCGTTGCTGGCGGTGCTGGAACATCACGACGCGCTGCGCCTGAGCTTCACCCGGCGCGACGCGCAGTGGCATGCCGAACACCTGGCCGTGCCGGAAGGCGGCGTGCTGATGCAGGCGCAGGTGCGCGACATGGAGCAATGCACCGCGCTGTTCACCGATACCCAGCGCAGCCTCGACCTTGAGCACGGGCCGCTGTTGCGTGCGTTGCTGGTGGACGGGCCGCAGGGCCAGCAGCGCTTACTGATCGCGATCCATCACCTGGTGGTCGATGGCGTGTCGTGGCGTGTATTGCTGGAGGATCTGCAAAACGTTTATCGCCAACTCAGTGACGGCCAGTCTGTCAGCCTGCCGGCCAAGACCAGCGCGTTGCGCGATTGGGCCGCGCGTTTGCAGGCGTACGCCGGCAGCGAATCCCTGCGCGAAGAGTTAAGCCTGTGGCAGGACCAGTTGGCCGGCCCGGCCGTGACACTGCCGGTGGCACGCGCGCAAGGCAGCTTGCGCAATCGTGACGCCGAGACGGTCAGCGTGCGCCTGGACGCAGAGACCACGCGCCAACTGTTGCAGCAAGCGCCGAGCGCCTACCGCACCCAGGTCAACGACTTGTTGTTGACGGCCCTGGCCCGCGTGCTGTGCCGCTGGAGCGGCCACGACTCGGCTTTGATTCAGCTGGAAGGCCACGGCCGCGAACCGTTGTTCGATGAGATCGACCTGACGCGCAGCGTCGGTTGGTTCACCAGCGCCTACCCGTTGCGTCTGACCCCGCTGGCCGAGCAGGGCGCCTCGATCAAGGCGATCAAGGAGCAACTGCGCGGCGTGCCGCACAAGGGCTTGGGCTACGGCGTGCTGCGCTACCTGGCGGACGACCTGTGCAAACGCAGCATGGCGGCATTGCCAGGCGCCGACATCACCTTCAACTACCTCGGTCAGTTCGACCAGAGCTTTGGCGCCGAGGCGCTGTTCCACCCGCTGGATGAGTCCGCCGGCCTGGCCCATGATCCGGACGCACCGCTGCCCAATGAGCTGAGTGTCGACAGCCAGGTCTACGGCGGTGAGCTGGTGCTGCGCTGGACCTTCAGCCGTGAGCGCCACGATGCGCACACCATCCGCAATCTGGCCGACGCCTACCTGGCCGAACTGCGCAGCCTGATCGCCCATTGCCTGCAGGACGATGCCGGAGGCCTCACACCGTCCGATTTCCCCTTGGCGCACCTGACCCAGGCGCAACTGGATGCCTTGCCGGTTCCGGCCAGCGCCATCGAAGACGTCTATCCGCTGACCCCGATGCAAGAGGGCCTGTTGCTGCATACCTTGCTGGAACCGGGCACCGGCCTGTATTACATGCAGGACCGTTACCGCATCAACAGTGCCCTGGACCCCGAGCGTTTCGCCCAGGCCTGGCAAGCGGTGATCGCCCGCCATGAAGCCTTGCGCGCTTCGTTCTGCTGGAACGTCGGCGAAGACATGCTGCAAGTGATCCACAAGCCCGGCAGCACGCCGATTGAATACCTGGACTGGAGCGCCGACCCGCAGGATGAGCAGGAACCGCGCCTGCAAGCGTTGCTCAAGGCCGAGCGTGAAGCAGGATTCGATCTGCTCAACCAGGCCCCGTTCCACTTGCGCCTGATCCGCGTGGGGGAGGCACGTTACTGGTTCATGATGAGCAACCACCACATCCTCATCGATGCATGGTGCCGTTCGCTGTTGATGAATGACTTCTTCGATATCTACATGGCCCTGGGCGAGGGTCGCGACGCGCAACTGGCGACGCCGCCGCGCTACCGCGACTACATCGCCTGGCTGCAACGCCAGAACCTCAATGAAGCGCGCCAGTGGTGGCAACAAAACCTGCAAGGCTTCGAACGCACCACGCCGATCCCGAGCGATCGCCCGTTCCTGCGCGAACATGCCGGCGGCAGCGGCGGCATGGTGGTGGGCGACTGCTACACCCGCCTCGATGCCCGTGACGGTGCGCAACTGCGTGAACTGGCGCAGGCGCACCAGCTCACCGTCAACACCTTTGCCCAGGCGGCATGGGCATTGGTGCTGCGTCGCTTGAGTGGCGATCGCGATGTGTTGTTCGGTGTCACGGTGGCCGGGCGCCCGGTAGAGATGCCTGAGATGCAACGTACCGTCGGCCTGTTTATCAACAGCATCGCACTGCGGGTGAAACTGCCCGAGGACGGCCAGCCTTGCAGCGTGCGCCAGTGGTTGAGCGCCTTGCTCGACAGCAATATGCAGCTGCGCGAGTACGAATACCTGCCGCTGGTGACCATCCAGGAGCACAGCGAATTGCCCAAGGGCCAGCCGTTGTTCGACAGCCTGTTTGTGTTCGAAAACGCCCCGGTGGAAGTCTCGGTGCTGGACCGTGCGCAAAGCCTGAATGCCACCTCGGATTCCGGGCGTACCCACACCAACTTCCCGCTGACTGCCGTGTGTTATCCAGGGGATGACCTTGGTTTGCACCTGTCCTACGATCAGCGCTACTTCGACGAAAGCACCGTGCAAGGCATGCTCAGTGAGTTCAAGCGCCTGCTGCTGGCGCTGGTGCAAGGCTTCCATGGCGACATGGCTGATTTGCCGCTGATTGGCGAGCAGGAACGTGAATTCCTGGTGGAAGGCTGTAACCAGAGCGCACATGCCTACCCGCTGGAGCGCAGCTACATCGAGTTGTTCGAGCAACAGGTGGCGCAACATCCGCAGCGTATCGCCGCCAGTTGCCTCGACCAGCAATGGAGCTATGACGAGCTGAACCGCCGCAGCAATGGCCTGGGCCACGCGCTGATTGCGGCGGGTGTGGGCCTGGACCAACCGGTGGCGTTGCTGGCTGAACGTGGGTTGGACCTGCTGGGCATGATCATCGGCAGCTTCAAGGCCGGTGCCGGCTACCTGCCGCTGGATCCGGGGCTGCCGGGTCCGCGCCTGAGCCGCATCATCGACCTGAGCCGCACGCCCTTGCTGGTGTGCACCGAGGCGTGCCGGGAACAGGCCATCGAACTGCTCGAAGGGGTCGATTGCCAGTTGCTGGTGTGGGAGGAAATCCCTGCCCGTGGCGAAAACCCAGGTGCCTACAGTGGCCCGGACAACCTCGCCTACGTGATCTATACCTCGGGCTCCACCGGCTTGCCCAAGGGCGTGATGGTTGAACAGCGCGGGATGCTCAACAACCAGTTGAGCAAGGTGCCGTATCTGGGTCTGAGCGACGCGGATGTGATCGCCCAGACCGCTTCGCAAAGCTTTGATATTTCCGTCTGGCAGTTCCTCGCCGCGCCGCTGTTTGGTGCGCGGGTAGATATTGTGCCGAACACCATTGCTCATGATCCGCAGGGGTTGCTGGCGCACGTTCAAGCACAGGGCATCACTGTGCTGGAGAGTGTGCCGTCGCTGATCCAGGGCATGTTGGCCCAGGAGCGTATCGGCCTGGATGGTTTGCGCTGGATGTTGCCGACGGGTGAGGCAATGCCTCCGGAACTGGCGCACCAGTGGTTACTGCGCTATCCGCAAATTGGTCTGGTTAACGCTTATGGCCCGGCGGAGTGCTCGGATGATGTGGCGTTCTTCCGCGTCGACCTGGCCTCGACCCGTGGCACTTACCTGCCGATTGGTACGCCGACCGACAACAACCGTTTATACCTGCTCGATGGCGCCTTGGAGTTGGTGCCACAAGGAGCTGTCGGCGAATTGTGCGTCGCCGGCACCGGTGTCGGTCGCGGCTACGTCAGCGATCCGCTGCGCACCGCCCAGGTGTTTGTACCCAACCCCTTTGGCGCGCCCGGCGAGCGCCTCTACCGTACCGGCGACCTGGCGCGGCGTCGCAGCGATGGTGTGCTGGAGTATGTCGGTCGTATTGACCACCAGGTGAAGATTCGCGGCTACCGCATCGAACTGGGTGAAATCGAAGCGCGCCTGCACGAGCAACCACAGGTGCGCGACGCGGCGGTGGGTGTGCAAGAGGGCGTCAATGGCAAACATCTGGTTGGCTACCTGGTGGCTGCCGACGCCACGCTGGACCCGAGCGAACACTTGGAGCGCATCAAGCAACGCCTGCGTGCCGAACTGCCCGAATACATGGTGCCGCTGCATTGGCTATGGCTTGATCGCCTGCCCCTGAATGCCAACGGCAAACTCGACCGCAAGGCCCTGCCGGCCCTGGAGATCGGCCAGTTGCACAGCCAGGACTATGTGGCGCCGCGCACTGAACTGGAAGCCACGTTGACGGCTATCTGGGCCGAAGTGCTGAAAGTCGAGCGGGTAGGGGTGCAGGACAATTTCTTCGAACTGGGTGGGCACTCGCTGCTGGCTACGCAGATCGCTTCGCGGGTGCAGAAAACGTTGCAGCGCGATGTGCCGCTGCGGGCGATGTTCGAGTGCAGCACGGTGGCGGAGTTGGCCGCGTATATCCACGGGTTGGCCGCCAATGAAATCAGTGCCGAGAAGGTGGATCGGTTGAGTGATTTGATGGCGGAGTTGGAGGGGCTCTAAGGCGCAAAGGGCGCTGTCCGTTGGTCGGGCAGCGCCGTTTTTTTAGCGCGAACTGTCAATTCTGACAGTAGGCGGGGGCGAAAAAATAGGACTCACTTAAGGGAGTGCCTTGGCCGGACTGGGCTGGTCGAGGATACCTACCTCTCTTGAACACGGAGTTCTGAAAGTGGCCAAGCAAACATCCATTCCTGAAACCCCCTCAAATACCGACAATGCGTCAACGCCTTCAATTACGCCACAGCCGCAGGCGCTAGAAGCCGACGCGCCCATCATCTCCAGTGAGCTGTACGGGACGATTACGGCAGAAGCGATGGAGAAGGACTCATACCTGACTGTCGACTCGCGCATGGACAGGTTGGACATTACCGTAAAGTTCAGCATAAAGGAGGCGCCAGAGATCCGCTTGAATGATGTTGTTGACTCAAGCGGGCAGCCGGGTGCCAGGGAAATCCTGATTCCGCAGAAATACCTGACCATGTCCATGGGGTACACGCTGATCGTATGGTACGAGGGCACAGTGAGCGGTAAACCAGCCGTTTCACTGACCAAGGAAGTGGGGGTGACTTTTTACTCTGCAGAACAAAGTAAAGCGCTAGCGCCTCGATTAAGAGATGAAAAGATATTCCAAAATACGCCAACCTATGACATGCACGATCACAAAGGCGATGAGATAGTTGAAATACCTATTCCTCCACTTGCCCAGGTTGGAGATAAAATTTATTGCAGTGTCGTTATTGAGCAATTCAGTGGAAAACCCGTTTTCTATATCGTGGCTTACGGGTATGCATTAACGCTCGAAGATATAGCATCAGGCGAAAAACTTGAATTTCCGATTCCTCGTGGTTGGCTGGCACGTCAAAAGCCACGTTACGAATCAATTACTTGTCAGGCTGCCTGGATCACCAGTGGCGAGGAGCCCCAACCGCCGGCTGAAGTTGAAAACCCTGATGAAGAGACCCGTCTTCCCAGGAACGCTCTTCAAATCCAACATCGTCGTACCGCTGCTTTCACTGGGGATCAAGGCCTGGAGAATTTGCTGCCTCCCCATTTGCGGCAGTCTGCGTTTTTCGATGATAAGTGGTGCCTCAATCCGGAGCTCACTAAAAATGGGGGAGATATAGATGCGCCGGAGCTGGACACTTATGCCGGTGATCAGATCTGCTTCTACGTAAGCGGTCCCGGCTACGGATCGAAGTTACTGGGTTGTGTGGATATTGAAAGCGAGGGGAACCGGCGTCCGTCAAGTTACCGCGCTGTGTGATTGCTTGTTTCTTTAATAAGCCGATGACGCTGAGCTATACCGTTCAATTTCCTAATCTGATGGGTCCAGAGCCTCAGTCGCCGGAGCGGGTGGTCGATGTGCTGAAGCCTAGACTTTCCAAGTCGGAAATTGCAGAGGCCACTCACGGCAAGGTTAACCTCAATATTTTCGATGAGGACGCATCGGCGTTTGTTCATATTGGCGACTATGCCACATGCTCAACGTTCTGCTGGATGTGGATCACCGGTGAACATGAGGACGGAAGTAGCTACCAATCGGAAATTTTGACGAAGGCGCCTGTTACTGAGGACTGGAAGAATAAAGGTGTTGAGACGTTTATCTCGAGAGACAAGCTGCAACAACTGGCTGATTGCAGTGATTTTGAACTGCATTTTGCCGTGAGTTTCTGCGAGGCCTCTGACCGATCAGAAGCTATCGAGGCTCCGGCGGCGACTTTCCATATCGTCCAGGAAGACCTGGTGCTGCCCACGCCCGAAGTCGACAAGGCTGAGGGTGATGAATTGGAACCCTGGAATGCGCGAGATGGCGTAGACGTGGTGGTGAGTTATCTACGTATGAGCGACAGGCAAACCATCGAGCTTTGCTGGAAGGATGATGAAGACAATTGTTGGCCGTTGGATCCTCAAACCGGTGACAGAACAGGCTCTGTCACCTTCCATTTGCCAGCGCCAGCGGTGATTGCTTCCATCGGTAGCTCCGTGGAAATCAAATACACAGTGACCACCCGCTGTGGGATTAAAACGTCCGAAAGTCTGCTGTTGAAAGTCCTCGTGCCCCACCGTTTACCGACTCCTGTGGTACGGCAAGCGACACCGGTCGCTACTCAGGATGGTGTTCTGAACCTAAGTGCGTTTGCCGGCAACGCTGATATCGACGTAGAGAAGTGGTGGTTTATCCTGCTGCAGCAGAAAGGCAGGATGCGGGCGGAAGGCACTCGACAAAACGGTGGTCTCTACGCCTTTGATGTGTATCTGAAAAAGCCAGTGACAGATACCAGCGCAGGATTATCAGATATCGTGAAGCGATCTGACTTGGCGGTTTTGAAGAATAACTCTGCGCTGACGTTTACATTTTTTGCCAGGCCCAACCCGCGTTCTGACCAAGGTTACGAGGTCATGTTCCCATCGTTAAGGTTGATTTTCCGTTCTGAGTACCGGGATTTCACATCGTTTACAGGCGGCAGTCGGAATGGTTGGCTCGATGGGGCGGCCTCTCAGGGGGAAAACAGATACGCCTCGTTTTTTGGAAAGTCTTGCATCGCCAACGGTACTGCCAGTTCAGGCACCGCTGGCGTCATTCTATACAAAAATGTGACTGGGCTTGAGGTGGGGCGTAGTTATCGCTTCAGTATGCTTGGCTGTACTTATAACGGGGCTGCCCCGTTCCCACAGTTGTCGCTACGTACGAATGCAGGTGCCGTTACTGCGGCAACGCTGTTCACAGCCATGGCGTGGAAAAGAATAGAGGGGGTCTTCGTCGCTTCCAGCTCGTCGATGCAGATGCAAGTTGTGTCTCACCTCGCTTCGGGAGCTAGCGGTAATGATTTCGCGATGACGGACCTTTTGATCGAGGACGCATGACCTTGATAACAGCCGATTGAAAACGCTCCCGCCATTGGCGGGAGCGTTTTTGCACCTACTGTGGAGTTGCAGGGATCTTCAGGCGTAGTGGGTACTGTCCGATGGTCGGAGAATACGTTCTCCAGCTGATAACTGTGAATTCTGACAGTAGGAAAAGAGGCGTTTTTTCGATGTGATAGGACGGTGTCGATCAGGACTTACACCTGTACCTCGGCATTTCCTGCCAATTGAAAAAGGACCTCTCCTCATGCCCAAATTATTGCTGGATCTGCCCGAGCCAACGCTGGTTGAGGCTGACGAAAATGGCCGTGTCGATTCACTCACTCTGCTAGACGGAGGCAATGTCAGCGTCTGCTACGACGACATGCAGGCAACTGACAGCATCACTCTGAATTGGCCACTGGCGGGCAGCGCTTATCCGCCGATACCACCCCAGAATGGCAACGACGCTGGTTGTATCAACATTTATATCCCTGCCGAATACATAGCACTATGGTTGGACAATTACGTGTTGTTCACTTACACCGTTACCCGAAACGGGGATGATCAAACGTCCTTACAAGGTCAAGTATGGATCAGCCTGCCCTCGAACCTGCCTCAGGTGCAAATTCTCAAAGCAACCGATGGCAAACTGGATCTTTCTTTGTTGTGCTGTAAAGATCCGATTCTTTACATCCCATCCTGGGCATTTGCCGACACAATCCAGACGATCGACTGCTATATAGGCGGCATCTATCCCGATGGGTCCAAGGCCAGACTCTACCCATTCGAGGATGAACCGGTTACCGACGAAGACATACGCCTGGGCTGGCGTCGAGCAATCCCTCGGGAGTTGTTCCAACAACTTAAACATGACAGCGAACTGTTTGTTTTGGCCTCCGTGCGCTTCAGCCGGGCCACTCCCTATAGATCGTTCCCCTCGCTAGTGTTGACATTGCTCACCGAGCCTCACCTGGAACTGTCGCCACCTGACCTCAAGGAAGCTGCACACACCGAGTTCGACGGCTGGGTGGTCAACCCCATAAACACGGTTAACGGTGCGCATATCACTGTGGGGTATGAGGGCATATGCAGCGGTGATACGGTATGCCCGAAGTCTTCCGGGACGCCGGGGCCAGGAACGCCGGTGCTGGAGTGTCGCCAACCGGTTGAAGGTGAAACCAGCCTGGTGTTTGCAGTATCGCCTTTAGCGATTCGTGCCAACTTTGAGCAAACCATTACCTTGACTTACGGCGTCACGCGTTGCGACGGCAGCCAATGGTCTTCACCCGAACGCAGGGTGAAAGTGCTGGGCATCACGGGCTTGCCAAAATCGAATATTGAACAGTCCACAGGCAACCGTCTGGACCTCAATACCTTTCGTGGCGACGCAAAGGGCGTGGTGCCCATTTGGAGTTATGCCATTGAGCTGGACTGCTGCTGGATGTGGGTAACCGGTACGCTTGAGGATGGCAGCGACTATTGTTTTTATGTGTTGGAGGCCGAGCCGCTTAAAGCCGCCTGGTTACACGATGGGGTCGATACACCGATCTCCAGGGCCAAGCTGCAAAAGCTGGCGGATTGCAAAGCGTTTGAGCTGCATTTTGCCGCGAACTTCGATGGCCAGTGTACGTGGGAGACTGCCGTCGAGTTCCCGGTTCGGACTTTCAGCATCGAGCAGGAAGCTTTGACACTGCCCCCTCCCAGGGTATGTGAAGCAGTGGATGATCAACTGACCATCTGGAATGGCCGGGACGGTGTAACGGTGCGGGTGGAGTATGAGCGGATCAGCCCTCATCAGACGATTCAGGTAAAGTGGATCAAGGCGGACGGTACGAGCCTGCCGTTGGAATCAAAACCGGGCAACAGTGATCCGGGCTATGTTGATTTTGCGATCCCGCGTGAAGCGGTGATTCAGGGCGCAGGTAAAACCATCCTGATCAACTACATAGTGACCAGTACTTGTAAGTTGGCGCCGTCGAAGACGCTTGGGCTGAAGATCAGTGTGCCGACCCGGTTGCCGACACCCGTTGTGCCAGAGGCTACGCCACCTGCTACTCAAGGCGGGATTTTAGATCTGCAGACTTTTACCGGTGATGCGCATATCACCGTGTATGACGCAAACTTCGACAAAGCGTGGTGGTTTGCTTTTGAAGGGCAAAATGCTTGGCTACGTGTTGTCGGGACTCTCGAATCCGGTGCCCCCCATACAATCAACGTGCGTATGGACCCACGCGTAATTTCAGAGGAAGTCGATAACGGGTTATCGGCAGTACTGCTGCGATCTGAATTGGAAAAATTGAAAGATCACAGCCCGTTGACTGTTTTTTGCGAGGTCACGACTGACGGGAGTTCAAGTGCGACGGGCGCAGTGCGGTTCCCATCATTGGAATTGACAGTCATTGTGCCCCCCAAAATTCGCTATGAAAACTTTACTGGTCAGCCGACCCGACTGATTTCTGCAGGCGCAAGTATTAGCATCCCGACGATGAACATACGTTTTCTATCTGGGCCAGGAAAAATGGGTATCTCAACGTATCCATCGACACCAGGGATGCTAGAGGGGCAGGCACTTGTTTTTGCTGATGGATTAGGCCAGGCACCGAGTCATCAAAGAGTGCGCCTTGATTTAACCTTTACATGTAAGCGTGTGAAGTGTGCATATACCTGGAATCACTATCCTACGACAGTGAGTTTTTACAGTCCGTCTGGCGGATATTTAGGTGCAGTAAATTTAAATGGGAGTCCTTTGAATAGTTGGATCGATTTTTCTGCACCGGTAGGTTCGGTAATAGGCTACATAGAGATATCGTCTGGCGATTGGATGTACTTTGATTTCTTTACCTTCTGGTTGTAGCTTCAGGCAGCTTGACTAAACGCCCACCTGCTTAGGGTGGGCGCTTTATGCACGTCGTTTTTATCAACTTACTTCGGCCCCAAAATCTTCACCAACTTCTCCGGCGACGGCGCCCCCTGTTGCTGCTGCAATCCACCCTTGTCATCCAGATAGAAAATCGCCGGCGTTGCTGACAACTCCAGTTCATCCATCAACTTCATATTGGCATCGAGCTTGGCCTCGACCTCGGCCGGGATCTTCTCCAGCGCCTTGAGCTTACTGCCCTTGCCGGCGGCTTCGTGTTCTTGCAGGGCTTTTTGCGGGTCTTTGGCGGCGAGCAGGGCGGCGGATTTGCCTGGGCTGTCTTCGCGGATGATGCCGACCATGATGTGGCGCAACTGCACCTTGCCGGCCTTGACCCACGGCCGCGCCTGTTCCCAGAACATGTTGCAGTAGGGGCAGTTGGGGTCGCTGAACAGGTAGACGACGCGTGGCGCGTTTTTATCGCCGTCCTGGATCCAGCTGCTTTTTTCCATCTTGGCCCAGACTTCCTTGGCCATGGGTGCGTACACCAGTTTTTCCAGGGGCGCGGTGCTCAGGTCATTGCCCTGGGCGTCGTACAGGTTGCCGGCGATCACGTTTTTGCCGTCGGCGGTCAGGTACAGGGCCATGCCACGGTTCTGGTACTGGGCGGCGTAGCCGGTGAGGCCGCTGGGGGCATCGAATTTACCGATGATCCTGGCGCCCTTGGCTTCGATCTGTTTGATCGGCGCCGGCCAGTCTTCGGCCTGGGCCAGGGAGGCGGCGAGCGTCAAGGGCAGCAGGGTCAGCAGGTGGCGGAGGCGAGGCATGTCGGTTTCCTTGTCGTGGTGTCATCGAAGGGTTCCATGGCCCGGGCCAGGCTGGCTTCGGAGAGTTCGCCCAGGTGGCTGTTGATCAGGCGCCCATCGGCTTGGTAGAACAGCGTGGTCGGCAGGGCCATGGAGCCCACGGCCTGGCCGAGGCGGCCGCTGGCGTCGAACAGCACGTTGTCCAGGTTCAGGCCCTGGGTGGCCAGGTAGGTGCTGACGCTTTGCATGCTCTCGGCCTGGTTGACGAACAGAAAGGTCACGTCGGGGCGCATACGCTGGGCGTTTTCCAGCACGGGCATTTCGCGCCGGCACGGCGGGCACCAGGTGGCCCACAGGTTGATCACCAGCGGGCCACCCTGGTAATCCGCCAGTTGCACCACCTCGCCATTGGCGTTGCGCAGGGTGATGTCCGGCAGGCGCGTGCCTTTTTCATACAGGCTGAGGGACAGGCTGGCCATGCCCCAGAACAACAGACCGGTGATCACCCCGGCGCTGAGCGGCTTGCGCAGGGCCGGGCGACGCCAGCCATACGCCAGCGCGCCGAGCACCAGCGCGATGATGCCGGGCCAGGCGAGGAAGCCACCGTCACGCAGGTCGACCATCTCGACCCAGTCGTTGCTGTAATAACTCCAGTACATCAGCACGAAGCTGACGCGGGCGGCCAACATGCCCAGCAGGAACAGGCTGAACAGCACCGATTCGGGGTTCTCACCGCCACGCTTGGCCACGCGCCAGCCCACCAGGGTGGCGAGAATCAGCGCGCTGATCAGCAGGATGTGATTCAGGGCGATGGCGAATGTGCCGATGGTCAGGGTCAACATCAGCGCGCGTCTCGGGTTTGCGTCCAGCGTTGCAGGAAGGCGGCGGCATCCACTTCGCCGGTGATGCGTTGGGCGCGACGTTCATCACCGTCCGGGCCGATCCACACGAAGCTCGGTGGCCCCGGCACCTTGTAGCGGCCCAGCAGTTCGCGGCTGGCAGCGTTGTCGGCGGTGACATCCAGGCGTAGCAGGCGCACGTCTTTGAGCGCGTCCATGACTTCGGGTTTGCCAAACACCTGTTTCTCCATGATCTTGCACGACACGCACCAGTCAGCGTAGTAATCCAGCAGCACCCATTGGCCCTGGGCCTTGGCGCTGTCGAGCTGGCTTTGCAGCACGGCCGGGTCATTGATGGTGGTGAAGGCGTCGTGAGCGCTCGGTGCACCGGCGACCTTTGAGCCGCTGTAAACCTTCAACGGTTGCCACAGCTCATCGCTGCCACCGGCTGCGCCCACCACCAGTACCGCGCCCCACAGGCCCAGCACCAGGGAACCTGCGCCGAACACCTTGGCGGCCAGGCCGAACTCACGGGCCAGTGTCCAGCCGCAGTACGCCATCACCAGCGCCAACGCACCCCACAGGCCGATCCACAGGCTGTCGCCGACCACTGGGCGAATCATCAGCACAGCGGTGCCCAGGAACAGGAAGCCGAAGATACCCTTGAGCACGTTCATCCAGGTGCCCGGCTTGGGCAGGAAGCGATTGCCCACGGTCACCAGCAGCAATAGCGGAATGCCGATACCGATGCCCATGGCGAACAGGATCAGGCCACCGTGCAGCGCATTGCCGCTCTGGGCGATATAGAGCAGGGCGCCGGCCAGGGGCGCGGTCATGCACGGGCCCACCAGCAGGCCGGACAGCGCGCCGAGCACACCAGCACCCACCAGGCTGCCACCGCTTTGCTGGCGGCTGACGTTATCGAGACGGTCGCGCAGGAAGGCGGGCAACTGCAATTCAAAGAAGCCGAACATCGGCAGGGCCAGCAGCACGAACAGCGCGGCAAAGCTGCCGAGTATCCACGGGGTTTGCAGCAGCGCGGCGAGGTTGGCGCCAAGCAGCGCGGCCATCACACCCAGGCCCGCATACACCAGTGCCATGCACACCACGTAGCTACCGGCCAAGGCAAAACCACGGCGCGGGCTGGCGCCACTGCCAACCACCAGGCCGGCGAGAATCGGCAGCATCGGCAGCGAGCAGGGCGCAAACGCCAACAACAGGCCCAGGCCAAAGAAGATCAGCAGGCTCCAGCCCAGGCTGCGTTGTTGCAGGCCGCTGGCCAGGCTTTGGTCCTGGGCCTGCGCGGTAGCGGCTACGGCCGGGTTGCCGCCCAGGTCCACGGTGATCGACTGCGGTGGATAACACAGGCCCGCATCGGCACAGCCCTGCCAGCCCAGCTTGACCTTGCCGGTGGCGCCGGCCGGGATCTTCACTTCCAGGCCCTGGCGATACACTTGCTGTTCGCCGAAGAACTCATCGCTATGGGCTTCACCCTGGGGCAGCACGGGTTGTTCGGCCAAACCGTCGAACTTCATGCGTTGCTGGTACAGGTAGTAACCGTCGGCTATCTGCCAATACAGTTGGGTTTCGCCACTTTCAAGACGTTCGGAGGTAAAGGTGAAGGCTTTGCCCACCGGGAGAAAGTCGGGTTTGGTTTCGAAGGGGTTGCCCGGCGCTGCCTGGGCGAATCCCGCGAACAACACCAGCAGAAAGGTAAACAGATGCCGCATGGTCAAGCCTTAGTTCGATGCAAGTGAGGCACACAATGTGTGGCGCTGATTAACCGATGATTAACCGGACGCTATTCTAGAGTGTAGGGATAATCTGATGTTGTGAACTTTAGCGGCATAATGCGCGCTTAATCTGGCGCTTTTCTAATCACCCCCATCTTTCATGAAGGGTTCAGCATGCACGTACTGGTCTGTGAAGACGACGAACTGATCGCCAGCGGTATCGTGGCCGGCCTCGGTGCCCAGGGCTTTACGGTCGAGCGCGTGGCCACGGCCGCAGCCGCCAGGGCGATGCTCAAGGCCGCAGCGTTCGACATCATGGTGCTCGACCTCGGCCTGCCTGACGAAGATGGCCTCAAGCTGCTGCAACAACAGCGCAGCCAGGGCCTGGAAATTCCCGTGCTGATCCTCACCGCGCGGGACTCGGTGACCAACCGCGTCGACGGCCTGCAAGCTGGCGCCGATGACTACCTGCTCAAGCCCTTCGACCTGCGCGAACTCGCCGCCCGCCTGCAAACCCTGTTGCGCCGGGTGGCGGGGCGCAGCGTCAATCTGATCGAACATGGCCGCCTGGCCTACGACCCCAGCAGCCGCGAAACCTTCCTCGGCGGCCAGCCGGTGGACCTGTCCCGGCGTGAACAGGCGTTGTTGCAGGCGCTTTTGCACAACAAGGGCCGCGTACTGTCCAGCGAACAGCTCAAGGACAGCGTCTACGGTTTCAGCGACGAACTGGAAAGCAACGCGCTCAACGTGCATATCCATCACCTGCGGCGCAAGTTGGGCAATGGCATCGTCGAGACCGTCAGGGGCTTGGGCTATCGCCTGGGGCCGGCTGATGCAGGAGAGAACACTCAGTGATGAGCTTGCGCCTGCGCCTGACGTTCAAGCTGGGCGCCGCTTTTGTGCTGATCTGGGTGCTGGCGGCCGCCTGGATGCTCAACGATTTGCGCAACCAGATGATGTTCTCCCTCGACCAGCGCCTGGTGGCCTCGGCGCGCATGGTAGCCGGGCTCACCGAGCAGATGCCGGGTTTGGCCAGCGTCAGCGGTGGTGCACATTTGCGCACCGAACAGTTGAATGTGCCGGGGGGCATGGCCTGTCAGGTCAGCTCCTTGCGCGGCGAGATCCTGGCACGCAGCCACACGACCCCGGATGAAGGTCTGGAGTCGCGCAGGAGTGGTTTTCGTGACCAGATGATCGATGGCGTGGGTTGGCGCAGTTTCACCCTGTCCCGGGGCGACCTGCTGATCACCACCGCAGACCGCCAGGTGGAGCGTGAGGCACTCAACCTGTCGATCCTGCTGGCAGCATCGGTACCGGTCGGCGTGGCATTGCTTGGTTGCCTGTGCCTGTTGTGGCTGGGCATCGGCCAGAGCCTGGTGCCGCTCAATCGTATGCGCGACGCCTTGATGCGCCGCAGCGCCGACTCTCTCGAACCCTTGCAGATTCACCCGTTGCCCAGCGAGCTCAAGCCGTTGCTCGACACCCAGAACCAACTGTTGCAGCGCATCGCCAAGACCATCGAGCGCGAGCGCCGCCTGACCGGTGACGCGGCCCATGAACTGCGCAGCCCGTTGACGGCAATCAAGACCCACCTGCAAGTGGCGCGCATGACCGAAGGTGCGGCGCGCGACCAGTCGCTGGCGCACGCCGAGGAGGGCGCCGACCGCTTGCATCGCACGCTGGAGCAATTGTTGCTGTTGGCGCGGGTGGAGGGCAGCTTGTCGTTTGACGATGGCTTGCAGTCCAGTGCCGAAGAAGTCGCCAGGTTGGCGATCCAGGACGCCAATGCCGGTGACAATTCCCGTATCGATCTTATTCTTGCGCCGGACCTCTCCCACGTTCCGGTAGAAATGCCCGTAGGCCTCGCCGTCGCGGCCTTGCGTAACCTGCTGGATAACGCTTTGCGCCATACCCCCGCCGATACCCGCGTGGAACTGCACGTGTTTTCTACCCCGGATAACGTGGTGTTCCGCGTGCGTGACCATGGCAAGCAGATTTCCAGCGAAGACCTGCAATACCTTACCCAGCGCTTCTGGCGTAATGGCAACAGCGAAGGCTGCGGCCTGGGCCTGGCGATCGTACAGGCGATTGTGCAGCGCTGTGCCTGCTCGCTTGCGTTCGACAGCCAGTCGGATGGATTGCGGGTTGAGCTGGGTATGCCGCTGCGCCGCTGAACCTTGCTTTTCATGTGCCAAGTAATTACCGCCCGCCTGACATTCAACCCTTCAGGATGGCGGTAATTTTTTTGCGCTTGAACGGGCCGAATGATTCGGCCTGAAATGAAAAGGACGGTTCTTATGTTGGTTATCGACACCAGTTTCCCAGCCAGGGATTTCAACGACCGCCAAGGTGAATCCGTGCAGCAGGTTATTCTGCACTACACCGCGGCGCCTTTTGCTTCGTCCCTGCGTACCCTTACGCAACACGGCGTCAGCGCCCACTATCTGCTGCCCGACCCCGATGAATCCAGCTACCGCGCCGCGGGTTATGAAGAGTTGCGCGTGTTTCGCCTGGTGGAGGAGGACAAACGCGCCTGGCACGCGGGAGTGAGCCATTGGGCGGGGAGGGACGACCTCAACAGCCGCTCGATTGGCGTTGAAATCGTCAACTTGGCGCGGGATGACGCGGGGGTATTTACCTTTCCCGAATACTCCCCGGCACAGATCGATGCGTTGATTGCATTGGTTCGCGACGTGCTTGCACGTTATCCGCAGGTCGGCCCGACTGACCTGATCGGGCATTCGGATGTGGCCTATTGGCGCAAGAGTGATCCGGGGCCGCGGCTGCCCTGGCGTGTTCTGAATGAGGCCGGTATTGGGGCCTGGTTTGATGAGCCAACACGGGCGATGTACCAGCGCCGCTTTTGTGTCGGCTTGCCACCAGAGGTTGAGGTAGAGCGGGCGTTTCAGCGCTACGGCTATAAGCCCGCGCAGAATCGCCGAGCCTTTGAACAGCGCACCCGGGCGTTCCAGATGCACTTTCGGGCTAGGGATTATTGCGGGTTCCTGGATGCAGAGACTTGCGCGATCTTGTATGCACTGAACGACAAATACCGCGGGCTATGAAGTGTGGGAGGGGGCTTGCTCCCACATTTGCATCTTCATTCATCAGTTATCGATCGCCGCCCCCTAAATCCTGTTCTAGCTGATGCGTTTCCAGAACAGGAAATCCGTGCGCATGCCCTTGGGCCAGCCGCCAACGGATCGGCAGTTTGGTCATCATCAGCGTATTGAGGGATCGAGAGATGTCAGTCGCTACCAGCCGTATCGAAGACGCCCTGGCGCCTGCGGAAACGCTCTACCAGTTTGACGAAACCCCGCTGCTGGCCCGCCAGCGCCAGCAGGAGTCCAACGCCCGCAGCTACCCGCGGCGTATCCCCCTGGCGCTCAAACGCGCCAAGGGCCTGTATGTGGAAGACGTCGAGGGGCGGCGTTTCATCGACTGCCTGGCCGGCGCCGGCACCCTGGCGCTGGGGCATAACCATCCGGTGGTGATCCAGGCGATCCAGCAAGTCTTGAGCGACGAGTTGCCGCTGCACACTCTGGACCTGACCACACCGGTCAAGGATCAGTTCGTGCAGGACCTGTTCGGCTTGCTGCCATCGGAACTGGCGCGGGAAGCGAAAATCCAGTTCTGCGGCCCCACCGGCACCGATGCGGTGGAAGCCGCGTTGAAGCTGGTGCGCACCGCCACCGGGCGCAGCACTGTGCTGTCGTTCCAGGGCGCTTATCACGGCATGAGCCAGGGGGCGTTGAGTTTGATGGGCAGCCTGGGGCCGAAGAAGCCGCTGGGGGCGTTGTTGGGCAATGGCGTGCAGTTCCTGCCATTTCCGTATGACTACCGCTGCCCGTTCGGGCTGGGCGGCGCCCAGGGTGTGCGGGCCAACCTGCACTACCTGGAAAACCTGCTCAACGATCCCGAAGCCGGGGTGGTGCTGCCGGCGGCGGTGATTGTCGAAGTGATTCAGGGTGAAGGCGGCGTGATCCCTGCCGACCTCGATTGGTTGCGTGGCTTAAGGCGTATCACCGCGCAAGCGGGGGTGGCGCTGATCGTCGATGAAATCCAGAGCGGCTTTGGGCGTACCGGCAAGATGTTTGCCTTCGAACACGCCGGCATCATTCCGGATGTGGTGGTGATGTCCAAGGCCATTGGCGGCAGCCTGCCGCTGGCGGTGGTGGTGTATCGCGACTGGCTCGACACCTGGCTGCCGGGTGCCCATGCCGGGACGTTCCGCGGCAACCAGATGGCGATGGCGGCGGGCTCGGCGGTGATGCGCTACCTCAAGGATCACGACTTGGCCAGTCATGCGGCGGCCATGGGCGAGCGTCTGTGCGAGCACCTGCGCATCCTGCAGCGCGACTTCCCGCAGTTGGGGGATATCCGTGGTCGTGGGCTGATGCTGGGGGTGGAGCTGGTGGATCCGACGGGCCCGCTTGATAGCCTGGGGCACCCGCCGGTGCATCGCCTGTTGGCACCGCTGGTGCAGCGTGAGTGCCTCAAGCGCGGGCTGATCCTGGAGATGGGCGGGCGCCATGGCGGCGTGGTGCGCTTTCTGCCACCGCTGGTGATCACCGCGGCCGAAGTCGACCAGGTGGCCGAGATCTTCGGGCGCGCCTTGGCGGCGGCGGTTGCCGGCGTTTAATTTTTGCGGTGCCTGGTACGTTTCTACAGATATCAGCGCTGCGCGTGGTGCGCAGCCAGCCTTTGAGCGATGGAGAACAGCAATGACCTCAGTATTTGACCGCGACGACATCCTGTTTCAGGTAGTGGTCAACCACGAAGAGCAGTATTCGATCTGGCCTGACTACAAGGCTGTGCCTGAAGGCTGGCGAACCGTGGGCAAGAGTGGCATGAAGAAGGAGTGCCTGGCGTATATCGAGGAAGTGTGGACGGATATGCGTCCGTTGAGCTTGCGCCAGAAGATGGACGGCGCCGCCCTCGCCAACTGATTCACTTGGGCCCGACTGTGGGAGGGGGCTTGCTCCCGATAGCGGTGTATCAGTCAGTCAATGTTCAACTGAAACACTGCTATCGGGAGCAAGCCCCCTCCCACATCAAGCATTAGTGCGGGGTGTGGGTGTAGAGGTAATCCGTCGCCAACGACGCCAGCGTCCTCACGCCCACCACCAACGCCGACTCATCCACAAAGAACCCAGGGTTGTGATTCGGCGCCGCCTTGCTCATGTCCTGGTCCCTCGGTGTCACCCCCAGGAAGACAAACAGCCCCGGTGCCTCTTTGGCATAGAACGAGAAGTCTTCGGCGCCACCCACCAACGGGCCTTGCACCACATCACCCTGAGCCGCCCAGCGCAGGCTCGGCAGCATTTTCTCGGTCAGCGCCGGGTTGTTGATGGTGGGGTCGTACTTCTCGATGATCGTCACTTCGGCCTTGGCGCCACCGCTTTCGGCGATTTTCTCAACGGTTTGACGCACGTCTGCATGCAGCTTCTGGCGAATGCCGTAGTCGTAGGAGCGAATGGTGCCGCTCATGTCTACCGACTCGGGGATGATGTTGTAGCGGGTACCACCGTTGATGGTGCCGATGCTCACGACAGAGGGGAATGACGAAATATCGGTACGGCGGCTGACCACGGTCTGCAGGCCGACAATGGTTTGCGCGCCAACGGTGATCGGGTCGATACCGTCCCAGGGGCGGCCGGCGTGGGTCTGTTTGCCGAGGATCCTGATGCGCAGGTCGTCGGAGCTGGCCAGGGTCGGGCCTGGGCGGTAGGCGATTTGCCCGGCAGGCACACCGGCCCACACATGCAGGCCGAACACCGCGTCAGGCTTGGGCGCTTTCATCACGCCTTCCTGCACCATCATCTTCGCGCCCCAGGTGTTCTTGCCGTCGGGGATAAAATCGCTGGGGCCTTCTTCGGCCGGTTGGAAATAAAACACCACGGTGCCGGGCAGGCGGTCGCGCATCCCGGTAAGAATCTTCGCAGTGCTCAGCAGGATGGCGGTATGGGCGTCGTGACCGCAGGCGTGCATCACATCGACTTCCTTGCCCAGGTAGGTGCCCTTGGCTTTGGAGGCGAAGGGCAGGTCGGCGACTTCCTTGACCGGCAGCGCATCCATGTCGGCGCGCAGGGCCACGGTCGGGCCGGGCAGCGCGCCTTTCAATATGGCAACGACGCCGGTGCGGGCCACCCCGGTCTTCACCTCAAGGCCGAGTTCGCGCAATTGTTTGGCGACCAACTCGGCGGTGCGGGTTTCGGTATTGCCCAGTTCCGGATGGGCGTGGATGTCGCGGCGGGTTTCCAACAGGCTGGGTTCGAGTATTTTTGCCTGGGAGGCAATGGTTTCCCTGGCACCGTCCTGGCCGCTGCTGGCGGCAATCACTGCACTGCTCGTGACCGCGCAGAGCAAACCCAAAACCCATTGGTGTGTCAGACCGTTCATTCGCATACCAACCTCTGCTTGCTTATTGTTGTGGATCTTTCTCCTGCACGCTGCCTGCTGTCACTACCTGCACGCTCAAGCGCGGCGTTGCCAGGTCGAGGCCGGCTTCATCCAGGTGCCGCTTGAGCGAGAGGTTGAACGCTCGCGAGACTTCCCACTGCTTGATCGGCGCGGTCTTGAAGCGTGCGCGCAGGATCGCGCTGCCGGATTCGAAACTCTCCACGCCCTGGATTTCCAGCGGCGACCAGATATTGCGGCGTTGCAGCGGGTCATTGCGCATGGCGTGGCCGACATCGCGCATCAGCTTGATTGCGTCGTCAATTTCCATGTTGTAGGGGATTGCCACCCGGAAGATCGCGTAGCCGAACTCTCGGGAGTAGTTCTTGATGCTCTTGATCTCGCTGAACGGGATGGTGTGCACGATGCCGTCGATATCGCGCAGGCGCACGGTGCGGATGGTCAGGCCCTCCACCGTACCCAGGTGGCCGCCGACGTCTACGTAGTCGTCGATGGCCAGGGAGTCTTCGATGATGATGAACAAGCCGGTGATCAAGTCCGCTACCAGCGACTGCGCACCAAAGCCGATAGCGATACCGATTACACCCGCACCGGCCAGCAATGGGGTGACATTCATGCCCATGTTCGCCAGCGCCACAATGGCGGCGATGATGAAGATGGTCACGAACAGCACGTTGCGGATCAGCGGCATCATGGTTTGCGCACGCGCGTTGGCCAGGCCTTTGCGTGAGCGGGTCAGGGCGTGGTGGATGGCGGTGTCGCTGAGGATCCAGATCAGCCAGGCAAACAGCAAGGTCCCACCGAGGCCAAACAGCTTCACGGCTATTTCATGGCCGTCACCTTCGGTAAAGCGAATCATCGACAGGCCCCACACCCGCAGCCCCAACTCGATAAACGCCAGCCACACCACCAGGTGCACCAGGGTGTAGACAAACCCTTTGAGGCGTTCGGAGTACAGCGCGTGGCGTTTGTGCCCGCGCTGCGGCTTGAGGGCGTGGCGGCGCACCAGGCCGTTGATCACCATGCACAACACCAGCAGCACCGTGCACAGCAGCGACTGGCGCAGGGCGGTGCTGGTATCGCCGGCCGACAGGAAGGTCGCGAACAGTGAGATACCTACCAGCAGCAAGGCCGGGATGTACCAGAAGGTACCGATGATCGACAGGGTGTCGGTGAGGGCGCGGCGGGTCAGGCGGCGCGACAGCGGCTGGTTGCGGATCAGGTGTGCAATCGGTCGGCGGAAACGCAGGATAAACACGCCGGTGGACAGCGCCGCCATTACATTGGCTACGGTTGCGGCGGTGTGGGCCAGGTGCTGGCCGAGCGCCTCGATCAGGCGCGGATCGCTCAAGGCTTCACCGAAGGCGGCAAAGCTGCCGATCCACCACAGCGGGCGGAACGCCTGATGGCGCAGGATATACAGGGCGCGGTGGCGGTGCGGGCCGTCGAGTACGGAGAAGGCAATTACGCAGATTGCCGAAAAACAGGTGCCGACCACCAAGGCATACGCCAGCACCATCGCCAGGGATTTGCCCACGGAGGAAGGCAGGGCGTAGCTCAGGTAAACCGTGATCACCAGGGCGATCAACCAGGGGCCCAGCTTGCGCAGGGCAAAGCGCAGCATGTCCCAGGTGCGCGGGTGTTGCGGCAACTCTTCGGGCAGGCCGAAACGCTCGCGTACCCGGTGGCTGAGCCAGATCAGCGCGGCGGCCAGCAGGCTCCACACTGCCAGGATCACGGCAAAACCAAAGATGATCGGCAGCCATTCGTTGGCCGGCAGCATCAGCGCGCCCAGTTCATCCTTGGCCTGATCGACTTCATTGGACCAGCGCCCCAATGGGCTGTCGGCGCCGGAAAACTGCTGTTCAAAGCCCGACAGCGTGCTGCCGATCAACCCGAGCACACCTTGCTCTGTCGCGGGTTGGGCCTTTTGCGTGGCGGCGCGCAGCTTTTTCAGGTCGCTCAGCAACTGGGTGCGCTGTTGGTCGTTTTCGAGAGTCTTGATCACCTCGTCCAGCGACTGCCCCAGGGGCACTTCAGCCTGGGGTTGGGTCTTGCTGGAACCACCCAGCATTCCGGGCAAGCCTACGGCTTGGGCGGATGACAGCGGCAGCAGCGTGAGCAGGGCGATCAGCAGGTAGCAGGGCAGGGCAAACAGACGGGAAAGCACGAGGCGGTCAACCTTCAAAGCAACGAATTGACCGAGTGTACGAGGCCGCTATGCCCAATGCGAGCGCATTTGTCATTGCGCCAGTTTGGCGAGGATCTTGTAGACCACGGTGCCCAGGATCAGCAGCATACCAACCCACATGCCGAACACGCCGAGGGGCTTGTCGCGAAAATTGAAACCGACCGCGAGCATGATCATGCCGATCACGATGGGGATGAGCATGGCGTGGAATGAGGACATTGAAATCATGGGAGCAATAGCCTTGTCGCAGTGGAAGTTTTGACAAGTCTAGGCGCGATTGCAGGAAGTGCAGGTGATACAAGTCAGTTTGGCAGTACATCGAACCAAATGTGGGAGGGAGCAAGCCCCCTCCCACATTTCGATCACATTTTGCCCGTCAAATCAGGGCAGGTCGCGGCTCGCGTAAAACGCCCCCAGCACCTTCACCAGGTGCGCCAGGTCATGGCTGCCGCACAGCTCTCGAATGGAGTGCATGGCAAACGTCGGCAAGCCGATATCCACGGTGCGTACACCCAGGTGGCTGGCGGTGATCGGGCCGATGGTCGAGCCGCAGCCCATGTCACTGCGCACCACAAAGCTTTGTACCGGCACTTCCTCGGCCATGCACAGGTGACGGAAGAACCCGGCAGTTTCGCTGTTGGTGGCGTAGCGCTGGTTGCTGTTGACCTTGATCACCGGCCCGGCATTGAGTTTCGGACCGTGGTTGGCGTCGTGCTTCTCGGCGTAGTTGGGGTGCACGCCGTGGGCGTTGTCCGCCGATACCAGCAGTGATTTCTGAATGGTGCGTACGAACTCATCACCTTCAGGCAACAGGCGGCGCAGGGTCTGCTCCAGCATCGGGCCATCGGCGCCGCAGGCCGAGCAGGAGCCGACTTCTTCGTGGTCGTTGCACACCAGCACGCAGGTTTCGTCGGTCTCGCTGGTCAGCAAGGCTTGCAGGCCGGCGTAGCACGACAGCAGGTTGTCCAGGCGCGCACCGGCGATGAAATCGCCATTGAGGCCGATGACCGCCGCGCTTTGGGTGTCGTAGAAGCTCAGCTCGTAGTCGAGCACCACATCAGCGTTCAACCCATGCTCGCGGGCCAACTGTTCGGTGAGCACGGCGCGAAAGTCCACGCGTTCGTCACCGGCAAATTGCGCAAGGATCGGCGGCAGCTCGGTCTGGGCATTGATCGCCCAACCCTGGTTGGCCTCACGGTTCAGGTGAATGGCCAGGTTGGGAATGATGGCGATCGGCAGCTTGAAGTCGATCAATTGGCTTTCGACCTTACCGTCGCGGCGGAAGGTGACGCGGCCAGCCAGGGACAGGTCGCGGTCGAACCACGGCGCGAGCAGCGCACCGCCGTAGACTTCCACGCCCAACTGCCAGAAGCCCTGGCGTTGCAGCTCAGGCTGGGGTTTGACCCGCAGGCACGGGCTGTCGGTGTGGGCGCCGACCAGGCGGATGCCGCCCTGCAACGGCGAGTGGCGGCCGAGCTTGAAGGCGATGATCGAGGAGTCGTTGCGGGTCACGTAGTAGCGACCGTTGGCCTCGGTGGCCCAGGTGTCGCGCTCGTCGAGACGCTGGTAACCAGCCGCTTCCAGGCGCTGGGCGAGGGCCGCAGTGGCATGAAAAGGAGTAGGGGAGGCCTTGAGGAAGTCGATCAGGCCTTGATTCAACGCTTCGCGCATAAATAGCTCCAGACAGCAATGCGCGGAGTTTACCGTTCGATGGCCAGAAGTGCACAGAACAAATGCGGGAGGGGGCTTGCTCCCGATTGCGGTGTGTCAGTGAGCAAATACAGTGACTGACACTCCGCCATCGGAGGCAAGCCCCCTCCCACATTTACCCGTGTTCACAGCTTAAAAGGGGGCAGGGCACTCGAAGCGCAAGCGCTCGCCGCTTTGTGGATGGGTGAAACTGAGCATGCTTGCGTGCAGGCACAGCCGCGGCCAGGCAGCCAAGGCTCGTTCATGAGCATACAAACCATCACCCAGCAACGGATGACCGATGGACAGCATATGCACACGCAACTGGTGCGAACGTCCGGTGATCGGCGTCAGCTCCACGCGGCACCAGTCGCCGCAACGCTCCAACACCTTCCAGAAGGTCAGGGCGTGCTTGCCGAATTCATGGTCGACCACATGGCGGGGCTTGGTTGGCGGGTCGTAGCGCAATGGCAGGTCGATGCTGCCGCTGTCCAGTTCCGGTTGGCCCCAGGCCAGGGCGGTGTAGGCTTTTTCGGTCTCACGGTCGTGAAACTGGCGGGACAGTTCGCGGTGGGTGTCGGCGTCCCGGGCCAGCAGGATGATCCCCGAGGTTTCCCAGTCCAGTCGATGGACGATACGGGCTTCGGGGTAGCCGTTTTCCTGCAGGCGCGTGATCAGGCAGTCCTTGTTGTCGTCGGCGCGACCAGGCACCGAGAGCAGCAGGGTCGGCTTGTTCACCACCAGGACAGCGTCGTCCTGATGCAGGATATGTATATTGGACAGCGGCATTAAACAGCCTCGTAACAAACGCCAACGGCGGCTCGCCCACCTGGTTCCCGAAGGATCAAGGTGATCGAGCCGCCGTGGCGACCGCCCTTTCGATCAACGATCGGGCAGGGTGATATTGAGTTCCAGAATCGAGCAGCTGCCGTCATTTTCCAGAGCGACATGCACGTCATCGTTGCCGATATTGACGTACTTGCGGATCACCTCGACCAGTTCCTTCTGCAAGGCTGGCAGGTAATCCGGCGTGCTGCGTTGGCCGCGTTCGTGCGCCACGATGATCTGTAGACGCTCTTTCGCTACCGACGCGGTACTTGGCTTTTTGTTGGCGCGAAAGAAGTCGAGAAATTTCATTGTTTAGTTGCCTCCAAAGATACGCTCGAAGAATCCCTTCTTCTTAACATCGAGGAAGCGGTGTTCCACGGTCTTGCCCAGCAAGCGATCGACTGCATCGCTGTACGCCTGGCCGGCGTCGCTCTGGTCGTCAAGAATCACCGGCACGCCCTGGTTGGATGCCTTCAGTACGGCCTGGGACTCCGGAATCACGCCCAGCAGGGTCACGGCGAGGATTTCCTTCACGTCTTCAACGCCGAGCATCTCGCCATTGTTGACGCGCTCCGGGTTGTAGCGGGTGAGCAACAGGTGCTCCTTGATCGCGTCCTGGCCTTCTTCAGCGCGCTTGGACTTGCTGGCCAAGAGGCCCAGCATACGGTCCGAGTCACGTACCGAGGAAACTTCCGGGTTGGTCACCACGATGGCTTCATCGGCGAAGTACATCGCCAGGTGAGCACCGGTTTCAATACCGGCCGGAGAATCGCACACCACGTATTCGAAGGTTTCCTTGAGCTCGGCGAGAACCTTGCCCACGCCTTCCTTGGTCAGCGCGTCTTTGTCGCGGGTCTGGCTGGCGGCCAGTACATACAGGTTCTCAAGGCGCTTGTCCTTGATCAGGGCCTGTTGCAGGTTGGCTTCGCCGTTCACCACGTTGACGAAGTCGTACACCACGCGGCGTTCGCAGCCCATGATCAGGTCGAGGTTACGCAAACCGACGTCGAAGTCGACGATGACTGTCTTGTGGCCGCGCAGAGCGAGGCCGGTACCGATAGCGGCGCTGGTGGTGGTCTTACCCACACCACCCTTGCCGGATGTAACCACGAGAATCTTGGCCAAGGTGTTTCACCCCTAAGGAAAAAGGACTTTCGGTCCCTGAAAAACATCTCTTGAAACTCGCTGCAGGCGGACAGCCTTTGCAGGAAAAAGAAGGAGTTTCCATGGAGAAACACCAACTTCCAAAAAGTCCTACACAAGTCTTGCCGGTTTCGCTTTGCTATCAGAGTCTAGAGATGCTTGGAAAATGCGGCAGTATCCGTTAAAGCCGGATGATGTTCAACACATCGCCCGACAGGTTGACCTGCACCGAAGCCCCCCACAGCGGATCACGGCGCAAATCTTCGGAAACCTTGTACTGACCCGCGATGGAAACCAGCTCAGCGGTCAACTGCTGGCAGAAAATCCGCGCTCTGGTATCACCCTTGATGCCGGCGAGGGCACGCCCGCGCATCGGGCCGTATACATGGATGTTGCCATCGGCGAGAAGTTCCGCCCCCGGGCTGACCGAGGAGATCACCACCAGGTCGCCGCCCTGGGCGTAAATCTGCTGCCCGCCGCGTACCGGCGAGGTGATGATCTTTGTCGGCTTGATCGCAGGCTCGGGTGGTTTTTCCGGTTTTTTCTTCTCTTCACCGACCAGCGGTTCCAAGGGACGCTCGCGGGCACCGGATGGAGGCAGTACTGGCAGTTCAATGGCGATGGCGGCGGCAATGTCTTCGATGCGGCTGGCACGAATCGCCAGGGTGCGCAGGCCATGGGAGCGGCACACGCGCATCAGCCCGGGCAAATCAATCACGCCCTGGCCGGCCGGCAGCTTGTCCAGCGCCAGCACCAGCGGGGCGTTGTTGAAAAAGTTTGGCGCCAGGGCAACCTTGGCGGCCAGTTGGCGGTCCAGGGCATCAAGGTCATTGCGCGCCAGTTCCAGCACGGTAATGGCGAGCATGCTGCCTTTTAGCTGGAACACGGGATCTTGGTCTAGCGGTTCGGTTTGGCTCATGGTCGGCGAAAGCGGCTTGTCACGAAAAGTGTCGAGACTTATAACGAGAACACTCACCCGCCGCAAGCCGAGTCGAACCGTTGTAGAATGCGCGGCCCTTGTCTTTACCGGAATCTGTAATGGATCGCCCGCGTTTTCGAGCTGTATTTCTTCACCCGCGTTTTTGGCTGCTATGGCTGGGGCTCGGCCTGCTGTGGCTGGTCACCCAGTTGCCGTACCGGGCGTTGTTGACCATTGGTCGCCTGCTGGGTGCGGGCATGTACCGCGTGGCTGGCGATCGTCGCCGTATCGCGGCGCGTAACCTTGAGCTGTGCTTCCCGGAAAAATCCGTGCAGGAGCGCAAACGCCTGCTCAAGGAAAACTTTGCCTCCACCGGTATCGCCTTTTTTGAAATGGCCATGAGTTGGTGGTGGCCCAAGCCGCGCCTGGCGCGACTGGCCCATGTCGAAGGGCTGGAACACCTCAAGCAGGCACACTTGGAAGGCAAGGGCGTGATCCTGATGGCCCTGCACTTCACCACCCTGGAAATCGGCGCGGCGCTGCTGGGGCAGAAACACACCATCGATGGCATGTACCGCGAGCATGGCAACCCGCTGTTCGATTTTATCCAGCGCCGTGGCCGTGAG
Source organism: Pseudomonas sp. P867 (assembly GCF_019891455.1). NCBI lineage: Bacteria > Pseudomonadati > Pseudomonadota > Gammaproteobacteria > Pseudomonadales > Pseudomonadaceae > Pseudomonas > Pseudomonas sp. P867. Next base: position 340,164 of record NZ_JAFLXB010000005.1, read on the forward strand.
CGCCATAACCTCGATTCCCTGGCCGTGGAGCGCGACGACGTGCGCGGTATGCTCAAGCTGCTGCGTGCCGGCCGGGCCATCTGGTACGCGCCGGACCAGGATTACGGCGCCAAGCAAAGCATCTTCGTGCCGCTGTTCGGTATCCAGGCAGCTACCGTCACCGCTACCAGCAAGTTCGCACGCCTGGGCAAGGCGTTGGTGGTGCCGTTCACCCAGGAGCGCCTGGCCGATGGCAGCGGTTATCGATTGGTGATCCATCCACCGTTGACCGACTTCCCGGGTGAAACCGACGAAATCGACTGCCTGCGCATCAACCAATGGGTCGAAGCCTCGGTACGCGATTGCCCCGAGCAATACCTGTGGACCCACCGCCGCTTCAAGAGCCGACCGGCGGGTGAACCCAAGCTGTACGAAAAACGCCGCCGATAAGCGCTGGCTTTTCCCACATGGAGTGACGCAATGCGCCCAGTTGAACCGGTCACAGGCTTGATTCTTTCTGGCGGCGGGGCGCGAGCGGCGTATCAGGTGGGGGTATTGGCGGCGATTGCCGAGTTGCTGCCACCAGGGGCGCCGAATCCTTTTCCGGTGATTGTCGGCACGTCGGCTGGTGCGATCAATGCGGTGAGCCTGGCCAGCGGGGCCACCGATTTCCGTGCGGCTATCCAGCGATTGACGGCATTCTGGCAGGGCTTTCGCAGCCACCAGGTGCTGCGCAGCGACTGGCCTGGGGTAATACGCCAGGCCAGCCGTTTCCTCATCCACAGCTTATTGGGCCTGGGCGCCCAGGTGCCCGTGGCGCTGCTCAACAGCTCGCCACTGCGCGACTTGCTGCAAGAACGCTTGAACCTGGACGGCATCGACGAGGCTATTCGCCGCAAGCACTTGCAGGCAGTGGCGGTGACGGCGTTTGGCTATGAGTCCGGGCAAGCGGTGACTTTCTACCAGGGCGGCGGCACCATCGATGCATGGCTGCGCCATCGGCGTATCGGCGTGCCGACCCAACTGACGGTGGAGCACTTGCTGGCGAGTTCGGCGATTCCGCTGTTGTTTGCTCCGGTCAAACTCGACGAAGAGTACTTTGGCGATGGCGCGGTGCGGCAGTCAGCGCCCATCAGCCCGGCTTTGCACCTGGGCGCCAGCCGCGTGTTGGTCGTCGGCGTGAGCGGCAATCCCAGGGGCAATGAAGCGTCGACGCAACGTACCTACACCGGCCAGCAACCGACCCTGGCGCAAATCGGTGGGCATATGCTCAACAGCACCTTCATTGACAGCCTGGAAAGCGATATCGAACTGCTGGAGCGCTTGAACCAGTTTAGTCGGGTTGTCCCTGTCGACGCCGCGGTGCAGGGCCTGGCGCCGGTAGACGTGCTGGTGATTGCGCCCAGCCAGCCTATCGATGAAATCGCGGCGCGACATCGCCAGGAATTACCGGCGGCGTTGCGCTTGTTCTTGCGCGGACCGGGGGCGACCAAGACCAGTGGGGCGGGGGTGTTGAGTTATTTGCTGTTCGAGGCGGGGTATTGCAGCGAGTTGATCGAGTTGGGGCGCAAGGATGCGCTGGCCAAGCGCGACGAAATCACCCGATTCCTCGGCCTGACGCCGAACTGAATGTGGGAGCTGGCTTGCCTGCGATAGCGGTATGCCAGCCAACACTGCTGGCACAGACACACCGCGATCGCAGGCAAGCCAGCTCCCACAGGGAACCGCGATCAACCTTTAGAAGTGGTACTTGACCAGGAAGCTTGCCGTGTCCTGAGTCGTCTTGAAGGCACCGCTGTCTTCAATCCCGTACTTGTTCTTCCAGTAGTCGTATTCAAAACCTACATACAACTGCTTGTCGCCCCAGTGCAGCGCCTTGCCCAAGTCGTATTTGACCTGCGGGTTGAAGTGCAGGTTGGCGTGATAAGTGCCACGGGCGTTTTTGTCGTTATCCACCACCCAGTCCATGAAACCGTCGATCAGCACGTCGGAGTTGCCCACGGGGATGGTGTACGACCACACCGGAGTGATCTGCCACACACCGTCACCCGGGCGATTGCCCTCGGTCTGGCGCTGGTAGAAATTCAACTGGAAGTAGTCGAAACCGGGGATGTTCAAGTCGAATGCCGGGCCCAGCAGGTAGGACTCGTTATCGCCCTCGCCGAACTCGTAGGTGAAGGCCAGCAGCACGTCCTTGATCGGGCCGAACGACAGGTCCTTGTCGAAAATCTTGCCGAACGACAAACGCGGGCTGAACTCGCCGTAGTAAGTGTTCGGGCCGACATTGCCGTCTTCCTTGCCGTTGTAAAAGATACGGTCGAGGAAGAAGAAGTTGTCGCCGTACTTCCATGCGTCGGCATGTTCGAAGGTGACGGTTTGCTGGATCTGCGGGTTGACGGTAAAGCTCTTGCCCCACAGGTAAGTCAGGCTGTTGTTCTGCCACTGCAACAAGTCACCGGCGACGGCCTGGCCACCAGCCAGCAGGGATCCCGCCAGCATCAGGCCTTTGAACATGGGTTTCATTCGGTTGCTCCCGAGTTAAAGTTTTATGGTTTTTTTCTTCTACGCAGGCGCTCTGGTATGGCGCCTTTTGGTTCGCTGCAAAAATCGTCTGTTCGGTCAGCTTTAATGCTGTTAGCAAGAGCTGCGCCAAGGTGTTTGAAAAGCCAAAAAATCCCCGTCGGCTGCAGCGGATGCAGTCGAATTCAGAGGACTTTTGCGCACTTTGGCAGCCAACATCAGGCCGGGATAAGTTGGCCTTGAAGTCAGCTTTTACATTCGCTGTTTTTTTTTGAGTCGATTCGAGCGGGCGCGGAGAATACTGGCTCCCAGGCCTGGGCTCAAGTGCGCTGTAACAGAGCGCGAGGGGCGAGAATGGGGCGCGGCGTGTGGCCGGCCCCGGTTGAAGGCTGTGCATGTGGCTGTTCCCTGTTTGTTGTTATTTTTGTACTAACAAAGGAATCAATGCGTATGGGCGACTTCGGGGCGTTCAGCGCCGCCGAGGATGTTGAACAGGATGTTCAGCGACAACGCGCTGAGTGTGGCCATGGCGATCCCGCTGTGGGTAATCGGGCTCATCCACAGTGGCAGTTGCGCGAAGAACTCCGGCCGTACCACGGGGATCAGGCCCATGCCGATGCTCACCGCTACCAATAGCTGGTTGCGACGGTCGGCGATGTCGGCTTCCTGCAGGATCTTGATCCCGGTCGCCGCCACCATGCCGAACATGGCTATCGCCGCGCCACCGAGTACTGCCGGCGGAATCGACGCGACCAGATAGGCGGCCTTGGGCAACAGGCTCAGCACAATCAGAAAGGCCCCGGCCATGATCGTGACCGAGCGGCAGCGCACGCCGGTCATTTGTACCAGGCCGATATTCTGCGCGAAGGAGGAGTGGGTAAAGGTGTTGAAGAAACCGGCAAAGAACGACGCGCCGGCGTCACACAACAGGCCGCGGCGCAGCATTTTCGGGGTGACCTCCTGGCCGGTGATCTTGCCCAGGGCGAGGAACATGCCGGTGGACTCGACAAAGATAATCACCACCACCAGGCACATCGACAGGATCGGCGCCAACTCGAACTTGGGCATACCGAAGTGCAACGGCGTGACCACCTGCACCCAGGGCGCCTGGGCCAGGCCACTGAGGTCGACCATGCCGATAACGCCGCACAACCCGTAACCCAGGCCCATGCCGATCAGCACCGAGATATTCACCCAGAAGCCGCGCATGAAGCGGTTGATCAGCAGGATGGTCGCCAGCACCAGGGCGGCAATCGCCAGATTCACCGGCGAGCCGAACGTGGCGGCAGCGCTGCCGCCACCGGCCCAGTTCACGGCCACGGGAAACAGCGAGAGGCCGATGGCGGTAATGACGGTACCGGTCACCAGCGGCGGGAAAAAGCGCACGACCTTGGACATGAATGGCGCGATCAGCATGCCGAAGAACCCGGCGGCGATAGTCGCGCCGAAGATGCCTTGCAAACCGATACCGGGCATACCGGCCATGGCGACCATGCTGCCGACGGCGGCGAAGCTGGCACCCATCATCACCGGCATACGGATACCTACCGGGCCGATGCCGAACGACTGCACCATGGTGGCGATACCGGCCACCAGCAGGTCGGCGTTGATCAGGAAGGCGATTTCTTCACGGCTCAAGCCTGCGGCCTGGCCAATGATCAGGGGGACGGCGACGGCGCCGCCGTACATCAGCAAGACGTGTTGCAAGCCAACCAGAATCAGTTGCAAGAGGGGCAGCCGCACCATGGCGGGTGCGGCAGGAGTCTGCGTTTCTAACTGGGACATGCAACACCTCGAATCTTTTTATTTTTGTGTTGTTTGCAAAGCAATTTTCAAAACACGGCAGATCTCAATTGTGGGAGCTGGCTTGCCTGCGATAGCGCAGGGTCGGCAACTCATCCGGTGACTGACACACTGCTATCGCAGGCAAGCCAGCTCCCACATTGGTCCCGTGTGAAACAGTCAGTTGGTGCGGGCCCCCTGATTGATCCAGGTGCCGATCAGGTCTCTTTCCTGCTGGGTCATCTGGGTAATATTGCCCAACGGCATGATCTGGCTGGCCACGGCCTGCGCTTGAATACGCGCGGCCTGCTGCTGGATCTGTGTCGGTGTGTCGAACATCACCCCAGCCGGAGCGGTGCTGAACAACGGGCTGGTGGGCTTGGCCGAATGGCACACGGTGCAGCGTTGCTCGATCACATGGTGCACCTGGCCGAAGTCGGTCGTGGCCTGGGCCGGTGCCGGTTCAGCGGCGGGGGCGGCAGGCGCTGCGGGTTTCAAGCCACCGCCCAGGGCGGTTTCCGGCAGCGGCTGGTACTCGATCGCAGCAGGTGCCTTGGCAATCGGTTCTGCAGGTTTGGGCCCGGTTACATACGCCAGGCTGATCATCGCCAACGCGCCCACCGGCAAGGTCCACGCATACTTCTGGCTGTCATGCCGGGTGTTGAAGTAGTGCCTTACCAGCACCGCCGCCACTGCGATCCCGGCCAGGATCAGCCAGTTGTATTGGCTGCCGTAGGTACTCGGGAAGTGGTTGCTGATCATGATGAACAGCACCGGCAAGGTGAAGTAGTTGTTGTGGCGTGAACGCAGCAAGCCCTTGGCCGGCAGCGCCGGATCCGGTGTGCGGTTCTCGGCGATGGCTGCCACCAGTGCACGCTGGGCGGGCATGATGATGCGGAACACGTTACCGACCATGATCGTACCGATCACCGCACCCACGTGCAGGTAGGCGCCACGGCCGCTGAACACCTTGCTGAAGCCATACGCCGCCGCAATCAGCAGCACGAACAGGATCAAGCCGAGCAGGGCAGGGCGCTTGCCCAGGGCCGAGTCGCAGAGGAAGGAGTAGATGAACCAGCCGGCGAACAGTGAGCCGATGCCCAGCAATACGCCTTCGGTGCCGCTGAGGCTGCTGCCGGGGGCGAGCAGGTACAGCGTGGGGTTGAGGTAGAACACCACGCAGAGCAGTGCGACGCCCGACATCCAGGTGAAGTAGGCTTCCCATTTGAACCAGTGCAGGTTGTCCGGCATGGTCGGCGGAGCCAGTTTGTATTTTTCCAGGTGGTAGATACCGCCACCGTGGATCGCCCACAAGTCACCGGCCAGGCCGTTCTTGGGGTTGACGCGATTGAGGTTGTTTTCCAGCCAGACAAAGTAGAACGAAGCGCCGATCCAGGCGACGCCAGTGATCATGTGAACCCAGCGCACGCTCAGGTTCAGCCATTCCAACAGATGTGCTTCCACAGTCTTTACCTCTCGCCTGTCACCCTTGTTGTCGGGTGATCCGGCCTTCTCTTATTGGTGGGGGGCGAGGATCAACCGCTCATCCTCTTTGAAAAAATGCTCATCGCAGTTATTGCCTGTGCCACTGCGATCAACCACCAGGAAGTCATCCCGCTTTTCGATCGTCAGCACCGGGTGGTGCCAGACGCCGCGATGGTAATTGATGCCCTGCCTGCCGTTGGTAACGAAGGCGCGGACCAAGCCTGATACAGGTGCATCGCCAAGTGGCGCGACCACGATCAGAAAGGGGTTGCCGAGCAGCGGTATGAACGCCTGGCTGCCCAGCGGGTGTCTCTCCAGCATGCACACGGTCAACGGCATGTCCTGCGCATCGGCGCGGAAGATGCTGATGATGGCGTGGTCTTCAGGCTGTGCTGTTTCGACCGTTGCCAGTTTGTGAAAGCGCATGGTCGACCCGTTGTTGATCATGAAGTGATCGCTGCCATCGGTTTCGATAACGTCTCCGAAAGGGGCGAAGGCTTCTTTGGTCAGGGGTTCGATCATCAGTGTGCGCATGGCTGTCTCTTATCCGAATACTGTGTTGTTTGGTCTATTGCTATCGCGGGCAAGCCCGCTCCCACATTTGGAATGCATTCCCCTGTGGGAACTGGCTTGCCTGCGATGGCATCACCGCTTATTTCGACACTTTGCCCAGGACGCGCAGGCGACTCACACCGCCATCCGGGAACACATTCAGGCGGATATGGGTAATCGGCCCCAGCGCCTTGATCTGCTCGGCGAAGGTGTGTTCTGCGTGCATTTCCAGTTTCTGCGCCGGCAACAGTTCACGCCAGAACAGCGATTGGGTTTCGATCTGACTGTCGGTTCCGCCTTTGACGAAGGCGCCCTGGATCGAGCAGGTGTCCGGGTAGTTGCCCTTGAAGTGCAGGGTGTCGACGATGATCTTTTCGATCTCGCCCGGGTGGCCCAACGCGACGATCACCCAGTCATTGCCCGGTGTACGACGACGCGCGGTTTCCCAGCCATCACCCATGTTGATGCCACGGCCCGGGTTGAGGATGTTGCTCATGCGGCCGAAGTGTTCATCGGAGCAGGCCAGGGCACGACCGCCATTGAGCGCGGCAGCCAGGTCGACCTGTTCGTTGTCGCCCACCGAAGACCAATCGCGGAACGGCACGCCATACACACGCAGACGGGCGACGCCGCCATCCGGGTAGATATTGAAGCGCAGGTGGCTGAACGCCTGGTCGTTGTTGATCTCGTGGTAGTGGTGACTGTTGCCTTGCAGCTCTACCGCCGACAGCACTTCAACCCATTGGGTATTGGCGTCCGGCTCGCCCGAGGCCAGGAAGCAGGCTTCCAGTGAGGCCGACGGCGGGAAGTTGCCGGTGAAGAATGAAGTGTCGATGTCCACGCCTTTGATCGAACCCGGCACGCCCAGGCGGATCACCGCGCTGTCGTAGCCTTCGAAGCGCTTGCGGCGTGACTCCCAGCCGTCCATCCACTTGCCGTTGTCATCGAAAACGCCCTCCTTCCACACGGCCGGGGTCGGCTGGAACAGGCGGTTGGCGTCGGCGAACCAGTCATCGGTCACCGAGATGATCTTGGTGCCCAGGCGGGCGTCGGCCAGGTTGACGAACTTTTCGAAAGGTACGGCGTAAGCTTTCATTCTTCTTGTCTGCCTTGGATAGAGTGGCTGGGGATGGTCGTTTAGAGGGTCAATAAACGGAACAACGCGATCTTGTTGATCTCGTCCAGCGCGCACTTGAACTCGGTGTCTGTCGAGTTATGGATGCGCGTTTCGAACGCGGCGAGAATCTGGTGCCGGTTGCTGCCTTTTACCGCCATGATGAAGGGAAACTTGAACTTGGCCTTGTAGGCGTCATTCAGCTCGGTGAAGCGAGAAAACTCTTCGGCCGTGCATTGGTGGATACCGGCGCCAGCCTGTTCATTGGTGCTGGCTTCGGTCAGTTGGCCCTGGACGGCGGCTTTACCGGCCAGGTCCGGGTGGGCGTTGATCAGGGCCAACTGGCTTTGATGATCAGCGCTCAACAGGATATCGCTCATGCGCTGGTGCAGGATTTCGATCTGGTCGATCGACGCATCCTGGCCCAGCTCGAAGGCCTTTTCGGCTACCCATGGCGAGTGTTCGTAAATATCGGCAAAGGCTGCGACGAAGGCGTCGCGGCTCAGGGTCGACGGTTGCAAGGTCTGGAACGCAGTCATTTCGCCGCTCCCGTGCAGGGGTGGGTTTGGTGCCAGTGACGGGCGATGTCCACGCGGCGGGTGAACCACACCTGATCATGGCCTTTAACGTATTCAATGAAGCGCTTGAGCGAGGCCAGGCGTGCCGGGCGGCCGATCAGGCGGCAATGCAGGCCGATCGAAAGCATCTTCGGCGCTTCGGCACCTTCGGCATACAGCACGTCGAAGGCATCCTTGAGGTATTCGAAAAAGTCGTCACCCTTGTTGAAACCCTGCACCTGGGTGAAGCGCATGTCGTTGGTGTCCAGGGTGTAGGGGATCACCAGGTGCGGCTTGCCGTTAGGGGTATTGGGTTCCCAGTAGGGCAGGTCGTCGTCATAGGTGTCGCAGTCATACAGGAAACCGCCTTCCTCCATCACCAGGCGGCGGGTGTTGGGGCCGGTACGACCGGTGTACCAACCCAGCGGGCGTTCGCCGGTCAGCTCGGTGAGGATGCGGATGGCTTCGAGCATGTGCTCGCGCTCCTGGGCCTCGTCCATGTACTGGTAGTCGATCCAGCGGTAGCCGTGGCTGCAAATCTCGTGGCCGGCGGCGACCATGGCGCGGATTACATCCGGATGACGCTGGGCAGCCATGGCCACGGCGAAGATAGTCAGCGGTATGTCGAATTCTTTGAACAACTTGAGGATGCGCCACACCCCGGCACGGCTGCCGTATTCGTACAGCGACTCCATGCTCATGTTGCGCTCGCCTTGCAGCGGCTGGGCCGAGACCATTTCCGAAAGGAAGGCTTCAGACTCTTTGTCGCCATGCAGGATATTGCGCTCGCCGCCCTCTTCGTAGTTGAGTACGAACGACAGCGCAATGCGTGCGTTGCCCGGCCAGTGGGGGTGAGGAGGGTTACTGCCGTAACCGATCAGGTCGCGTGGGTAGTCAGCGCTCACTGCAGTCTTCCTTCTTGTTCGTGGTAGCTAGGTGTGTGGCGGCCGGGCAGTGGAAAGACTGGGTGGCGTCACAGCGATGAGTGATTGTATACAACTTATCGCAAACTTTGTAAGCCTGCATTTCTGCATTTTTTCTGAACGGTCTGTCTGCAAGAAACTTGCCTAAGTGGTCAGGTTAAAATGAAAAAGCCCACTGCGGGAGCGAGCTTGCTCGCGAAAACCCTGAGGGCGCCACTTTTCATTCTGAGAGCCCGCGTCATCGTTGGCGTTTTTCGCGAGCAAGCTCGCTCCTACAGGAGGGTGGAAGCGCTGTGAAATTTATTGTGTACAATTTTTTATAAAAGTGTCTTAATCGGCCATCGCCGGCTTTTTCACTGCCCTGAAAGAGTGCGGGTTTCTCTATGACTGACTTCGGGAGGCGCATAAAAGCCATGGGACGTTTGACCACACACGTTTTGGACGCCGCACACGGCTGCCCCGGCAGCGCGATCAAGGTCGAGTTGTATCGCGTCGAAGGCGCGCAGCTTGAACTGGTGGGTAGCGCCGTGACTAATAGCGACGGCCGTTGCGACGCGCCGTTGCTGCAAGGCGATGACTACCGCAGCGGTGTCTACCAATTGCAATTCAGCGCTGGCGACTACTACCGCGCCCGCGGTGTGCAACTGCCGGAGCAGGCTTTTCTCGACGTGGTGGTATTGCGTTTCGGCATCAGCGCCGAACAAGACCATTACCATGTGCCACTGCTGATTTCGCCTTACAGCTACTCCACCTATCGCGGTAGCTGAGTCGTCACCTCGCTTCACACCCCCCCAAAAAAATGCTCTTCGTTGGTTTCGCCCGCGCACACTGCGGGCTTTTTTTGCGCGCGCTGCATTCAACTATCTAAAGCCTTAAGTGCCTGTGCGTTGCCTAGGCTCGGTGTTTTCCTCAATCAAGAAAACATCATGGCCTCACTCAACCACATCCCCGACCCAGAAGATCCGGAGATCGCTGCTCAAGCAACGCTTCAGGGTATGCGCAGCCAGCTGACCCGGCGAATCAACGCTCACGCCCATCCAAGCCGCCTGATCAATCAGATTGCTTTTGCCGAACTGCGCTGCGTCGAGGTAATAAAGGTGCTTGGAAGGCTGATAGCGCGCGCGCCAAAAGTTTTGTGGGTGATCCGCGACGAGCTACGCAAAGAGTTTGAAATAGACCCGGACACCCTGCTGTTCACCGTGCCCAAACCACCAGCAGAACCCCAGAAAGTCGACAGCCTGACTGATCGGGCGCTGCTGTCACTGGCCTTGCCCGCAGTGCCGATCAACCTGAATCAGTTCACTGCCCTGAGCGTCAAGGGTGACCCGACTCGCCAGTTGCCTTATACGCCGTTGCAAGTGCTGCAGCGAGTTATCGCCATGAAGCTGCAAGACAGAATTGCCTGGTCGGCCACGCCTTATTGGGACGCGCTGCAGCCCGGTTCCTCGCAAACACGCAGGGGGTATTGGGCAGAGCTGCACGCCGAACTCTTCGCTGACCGGGCTTTTATGGCGCAGCAATTGGACGAGCTGTCGAGTGCCGGGATGGCTCTGCTTCAGGCCCTGATCGACGCACCCAGTGCTGGGGCGCGCCAGCGAGCAGGGGGCGATTGGGCCACTGTGCGAGCGAGTTCGTTGATGTGGCCGGGTACGCCTGCGGTTGCAATTCCCGGTGCATTGCATATCTACCGTGAAGGCGATCCTGATGGTGCACCGCATGTGATTTATCTGCCGGGTGTGGTGCGCAATTTCTACGAGTACCCGTCCTTCTTCGACCTGCAATGCGGTTTGGTAAAGTTGGCCAGTGAGTCACTGTTCGACGAACTCTGGCAATGCCTGCCGTTAGAGCGCCGACATGAGTTGTGTCGGCCTACGGACCTGACCCCCGCGTTAAGCGTGGATCGCGGTTCGACAATCTCCGGTGATGCGCTGGCGATGAGCGCGCAAGCGTTGCTGGAAGGTCAATGGGAAAACGAGCTGGCCTGTGCGCTGGCGATCAATCACGCACACGTGTTTTCTCCAAAAAAGCCGCGACCTCAACCGCTGACCGCTGTGCCTTTTCTGCGTTTTATCGAGCGTGCAAGGAAGCAACTGGTCGGTAAAGTCCGGCTTGGGACCCTCCTCTATCAATTGCTCAAGTGGGACGAGCAGCGACGACGCGCAGAAATTATCTTTGCCAGCACCGCGCCCGGCCTGGCCCTGCTCACCGCAGAACAGCAGGTCAAACGCTACGAAAAAGGTCTGCTCGCACTATTCAACGCCGATGACCTGAGCGTCGAGACTGCAGCGCTTGAGGAATTTGTGGTGCTTGAGAGCCAACTCAAAGCGCATAAAGAAGCGTTGAATTCGCTGATTAACGGTGCACAGCAGCGGCTCTACGATATGCCTTTTTGGATTGAGCGCCCAACCGGTGCGCACAAACGTTATGCCTTGTTCCTGCGTGCCCATGTCGAGGCCCTGCGCTGTGAGGTTCAGTTGCAACACCGGCTCAAGCTGATACCCACTGCACATCAGGACTTGGTGATGGAGGTCGTGGAGCGGCTGTCGGCATCCAAATACGTGGGCGGTAAAGCCCAGGTGTTTTCGGTCTCTGTGGGCAGCGTGCAGGCTGCCTTCTACCCGCTTCATAACGTTTGGGTAGTGGCTCGGGCGACGGCGATGAAGCACCCGTCCCGTGGGGTTCCGGTCGCGCTGTATGCATTCGGGCAATATGGCGGGCTGAAGGCTTTTTCAGGCCTGGACGCTTTGACCCGCGGTCTGAAAGCCAGCCTCGGGAGCAGTGATGATTCGGTCCTGTGGGGCTGTATAGAGCACGATAAGCGTCACGACTTACGTGACCATGCCCGGCGTGAAACCCTGACGGTGCGCTATGAACCCATTGAGGGGAACCCTGCGACGGTTTCTTTCAAACACTTGATGGCCTACTACTTTCGCTTGAACAAGCGCATTGAGGGTACTGCCGGTCTGTTCAATGAGGTAAAAGATGCCGAGCTGAGCCGTTTGTTGCTATTGGCTGAGCTGGACGCGCACTTGAAGATTCCCGACAGTCCCGCCTTGAACCAGGCTCAGGCCAACATTGATCTTCTGCGCAAGGCTGCGCTTGAGGCAAAAAAATTGCCACAGTGGTTAGCGGGCGCAACACCTGCCCAGCTTAAACACTTCAAGCGCTTGCAGCGCCGGTACCTGAGCAGCGCCTTTGCCTCTGAAAGCCTGCTTGAACGCTCTCTGACTGACTTGGAAACGTTCGCCCGCCGCAAGTTGATCGCCCGTTTAACCGAGGATGGTTTCTACCCGGAGCTGGACATCGACAAGCCCCTGATCACGATGCCGGACGATGTCAGAGGCAGCTTCTGCGGTAATCAAAGCCACTGCACGCCGGGCAATCGCGGGCAGGTCCTGACCCCAAGTACTCAAACCACAACCTTCAGCATGTTGCAGCTGGCATTGCATAATCTTGATCCGCAAGCACCCTGGGTGCCTTGGCGATTGAATCGAGCAAGCTATCTGCAACCGCAGTGGAAGCAACGGCTGAACAAGGACTATCTGATCAAGACAGTCTCCTCGCTGGATATCGGCGGAAACTACAACACGCAGATCAACCACACCTTCTACCCCACGGTTAAAACCAAACCGAGTTCGGATGCGGGTCGCATTCCTGCGCTGATCAATCGCACGCTGGATGAATGCGCGCACATGCAGCTTTTTTCGGCGGTTAAACAAGGGCTCAGCACCTTTGCACAGAGCCTGTTCAGCACGGCGATGGCGGCGCGAACGCCTGAGGACCTGCTGAAAAATGGGTATGATTTGAAGTTGTACGTCGTTCATCTGGCGGCGCACACGATGCAGCATGATCGCTATATCTCAGGGGTCGTGGTCATGCAGGATCAGGGCAGCGAGCGTTGCGTAGTTTACTGGCCTGCTGCGCCGCATGCCTTGATCATCACCGAGTACATCAGCGTGGCGGTGGCGCGGGTAGAACTCAGTCGCGTTGCCGCTTCGGCTGACCTTGTAAAGTTACTGGCGCGGCAGGTAGCGCCCGGTTGGGCATTTGACGCAATCATTCATGACGCCGATGAAGCAGGAGAGCCTGGATGGCTTTCTGTCATGCCGGATGCTTATTATTTCGAAGGTAAGTGGAGGCTCCCTGGTTTTGTTCGCTCCTTCAGCATTACACATCTGCAACCGACGCCAGTGCTCGATGAGATCGAAAAACTGATCCGCGAGCAAATTGCCACTAACCCGTCAAACTGGCTGGCGATCGTTCCCATATCCCACAGTGAACCCAGGGCATTGCTGTATTACGCCAATGTGCTGGATTTGCAACGCCGCACTCAAGCGGCGAGTAATTCCGGCAAGGTGCTGGATGAGTATCGTGTCCGCCGCCTTGCGGAGCAGACTGATAGCAGCCTGCGAGCGCTCATATCGTTTTTCTTTCCGTTATTTGCGCTGGCTAACTCCTTTTATGAATTGCTGATTGTGGCACGACGTTTTCACCGTTTCGCAGACCCCAATGATGTCGTGGATATTGTGTTTATGACCCAGTATCTGGTGTTCGATTTGTGGCAGACCTTTACCCCCGGCCCCAAGGTCAGAGGCGTAGCGGCGGGTATCGTGCGGCGCCCGCTGGGGGCGGTGTTGAATCGGATACATCGTTCGCATTTCAGCCGTGGCCGAGTGCTGCGTCAGGCTGCGCCTTCTGCGGCCGCGTTAAAACCCTTGGATCGTTTCAAAGTCAAGGGCGTGCCTCCGGATGCTGTGGCGCTCAAAGGGCGTGGCAGGGAGGGCGTTTATGTAAAAGACGGTCAGCAATTTGTAACGGATGACACTCACCATTATCCCGTTTACCAACGTGATAGCGAGTCTGCGTTTCGGCTGAGAAACATGCTGAAAAGCGGTGAGGATGAGTTGGTCCTGAATATCCATCAGCCCAAGGAGTGGATGCTGGAGGCCGATAATCCTCAACCTGGGCCCAGCTCCGGGGTGCATGACCCATGGCGCGCTCCCCGGGCGCCCTCGTCGGATTGGCAACCCCCTCGTGAGCGCATGGCGACTGAGAACCGGATTGTCCAGTCACGTACAACGGACACCCAGTGGTTGAGTTGGCGTGCTCAAGTTCACCCCCGTGACATTGTGGGCTTCCCTGCGCCTGGAGTGTTTGAGGTTGGCTCGGCTCCCAGAGGTTCTTCGCTCAATGCCAGGTTTTTGCGCGTGGCTCCTCCTTATACCGACTTCCAGGATCCGAACAGCGGTTTTTACCGGATGCTCCCGCAGGGCGACCATGCATCGTTGACCGACCTGGTGTTTATCACCCGAAATGAGCCACCGGGGCCATCCGCGCGAGCCGATATCATGCGCTGGACCAGCACTGATATTCGCGACCAGCCCATTCCCGTATCACGCCTGCCTACAGGTGAATGGCAACATCATTCGGCGCTGTTCGACAGTTCGTTGGAGCACTCTGTGGGCAGGGCCTTTCCCTCCATGACGAATGAAGCTCGAAAGTTTACCGTCATGAGAATGATTGAATTGGCAGATCCTTCCCACTCTGCCACGGCAAGCCATTTGCTCGGCATCCGCGCGACGCTGGACGAATGGCTACCCCCGCTCCCTGCGAGGAGCGGCCAAACGGACGATTTACTACGGATGTTGCGGACTAATGAACGGCGCAAGCAATATCTATACGTCGGTTTCGAAGGCAAGGCACCCGGCTTCACGCGCGTTGATTTCACGCCGCCTCATCCGTTAGACCCGAGCCTGCAATATGGTGTCGTCCCGGTCAGGACGCAGAGGCTTGAAGCGGAGCGCGCCGCCGTCAGGACCGTGCTGGAGCAGCAGGGTTACCGCGTCGAGGACTTGTCTGTGCGGCGCGCAGGGATGCGTTTTGGAGAACCCAGTATTGAATCAGTCGTTACTCATCCCCGTTCGAACACCATTTACTACGTGGCCTACCAATGGCTTGAACTGGGGCGAATGACCGTGAGAGGGAAGCTTTCGAACCGTTGGGTTCGGATAGCCATCAACTCACACCCCGACTCTCTTTTATTAAGGGCAGTTGACACCGCGATGCAGGAACAGCGCTTGGTGCGGATTGTGGCCGGCATCCAATGGCCCACAAAGGGGCGTCTCGATCCAACTGTTTATTTCGTCAAATTGACCCCTTAGCATTGATGAGTGCCATCGCACCGGCGCCGCCGAACAGTGCCGCGCTGATGCGGTTGAACCAGCTCTGGCCCGAACCGCTGCGCAAGTAACGCGCTGCGCCATGGGCACCCAGACCGTAGGCCAGCTTGCACAGCAGGTCGAGCACCGTCCAGGTGGCGATCATGATCAGCAATTGCGGCAGGAACGGTTGCTGGCTGCTGAGAAACTGCGGCAGGAAGGCTGCGAAAAACAGGATGTCCTTGGGGTTGCTGGCGCCCAACACAAAGGCTCGCCCAAACAACGCACGAAAGCGCGGTACAGACGGCGTTTGTGGGACTTCGGCGCCTTCGCTCGGCAGACGCGATTGCTGCCAGCTCTGCCAGGCCAGGTAGAACAGGTACAGCGCGCCGACAATTTTCAAGGCACTGAACAGCTGTTCCGAGGCCAGCAACAAGGCCCCCAGACCCAAGGCCGAAGCACTCAACAGGCAGATCGACGCAAACACTCCGCCCAAAAACGCCGGGTACGAGCGGCGCAGGCCGTAGTTGAGACTGTTGCTGATCATCAGCAGCGACAATGGCCCTGGAATCAGGATCACGATCAATGCAGCCCCACTGAACAGCAGCCAGGTATCCAGGTTCATCATTTGCTCCTTTTTATAAAAATATGAATTTCGCAATGAAAATCGCGCACAACACCCACAGGCTGACAGAAATCTCGCGGTACTTGCCGGTGCCGGCCTTCAGCGCTACATAGGTGATAAAGCCCAGAGCGATCCCGTCGGCGACCGAGAACGTCAGCGGCATCATGATGGCAGTGACGATCGCCGGAATGCTGTCGGTAGCTTCATCCCAATTGATATGGGCCATGCTCGCCATCATCAGCATCGCTACGTAGATCAGCGCGCCAGCGGTGGCGTAGGCGGGAATCATGCCGGCCAGTGGTGCGAAGAACATCGCCGCCACGAACAGCACACCCACCGTTACAGCGGTCAACCCGGTGCGGCCACCGGCTGCCACACCTGCGGCGCTTTCCACGTAGCTGGTCACTGGCGGCACGCCAACCATGGCGCCGAACACACTGGAAGCACTGTCGGCCTTCAATGCGCGGGACAGGTTGTCGATCTTACCGTCGGCCTTGACCAGCCCGGCCCGTTGGGCAACGCCCATCAGTGTACCGGCAGTGTCGAACATGTGTACAAAAAGAAAGGCAAATACCACGCTGATCATGCTCACATTGAACACACCCATCACGTCCATCGCCATCCAGGTCGGTGCCAGGCTCGGTGGGGTGGAGAGAATGCCGTTGTAATGCACCAGGCCCAGGCCCCAGCCGGCCAGGGTCACGGCGATGATGCTGATGAGAATTGCACCGAATACACGGTGATAACTGAGGATGGCGATCAGCAGGAAGCACACCGCCGCCAGCAGCGGGGCGGGTTCATGCAGGGAGCCGAGCTTGATCAGGGTGGCCGGGCTGTCGACGATGATGCCGGCGGTTTTCAGGCCGATCACCCCGAGGAACAGGCCCACCCCCGCACCCATGGCATGACGCAGGCTGACCGGAATACTGTTGAGCAGCCATTCTCGGATGCGTGACAGCGTCAGAATCATGAATAGCACACCCGAGACAAAGACCGCGCCGAGAGCGGTTTCCCAGTTGTAGCCCATGGTGCCGACCACGGTGTAAGTGAAAAACGCGTTCAGGCCCATACCCGGCGCCAGGCCCACCGGCCAGTTGGCGTACAGGCCCATCAACAGGCACCCCAGGGCTGCGGCGATGCAGGTGGCGACAAAGGCCGCACCGTGATCAATACCGGCGTCGGCCATGATGTTGGGATTGACGAAGATGATGTAGGCCATGGTGATGAAGGTGGTGAGGCCGGCGATCAGCTCGGTCTTCACTGTGGTGCCATGCAAGCGCAGTTTGAACAGGCGTTCCAGCCAACCGCCTTGCGGCGTGGCCAGGTCCAACGTAGGGGCTTCGGTTTTACGGCTATCCACAGCGAGTACTCCTCAATCGTTTTATTGTTATGTCCAGCGCCGGTCACATGAGTGGGCAACAGCGCTTTGAGGTACTGGCGGGTTTGTTGACCAAAAGGTCAGGAACTCGCACGAAGCGAATTATGCTTTTGTATACAAATAAAGCAAATAATGTTTTCGAATGTCTGGGCGAAAGTGGATGAAAGGCTGACTCCCAGGGGGACAGGTAGATTTATTCCGCCCGCCGCCTTGAAACATTGCCGCAATACCCGCACTTTGAGGGCGCAAGCATTCGCTCGGAATGCGCAAAGCGGCATAAGGGGAGCCCATGTACAAGGTTTATGGCGATTACAAGTCGGGCAACTGCTACAAGATCAAATTGATGCTTAGCTTGTTGGGGATCCCGTTTCAGTGGATCGATATCGACATCCTCAAGGGCGACACCCAGACCCCTGAGTTCCTGGCGAAGAACCCCAACGGCAAGATCCCGGTGCTGGAGCTGGAAGATGGCACCTGCCTATGGGAGTCCAATGCGATTCTCAATTTCCTCGCCGATGGCAGCGAGTTCCTGCCCACGGAACCGCGCCTGCGCACCCAGGTATTGCAGTGGCAGTTTTTCGAGCAGTACAGCCATGAGCCGTATATAGCGGTGGCGCGGTTTATCCAGTTTTACCTGAATATGCCGCAGGACCGTCTTGAGGAATACAAGACCACCCACAAGGGCGGTTACAAGGCATTGAGAGTCATGGAGCGCCAGTTGCAAGCCACGCCGTACCTGGTGGGCGACACCTATTCGATTGCTGATATCGCGCTGTATGCCTACACCCATGTAGCCCATGAAGGCGGCTTTGATTTGGCGCCTTACCCGGCGGTGCAGGCGTGGTTGCAGCGGGTGGCCAGCCATCCCAAGCACGTGGCGATGCTGGATTGAGTTCACATTTAGAGCGATGTGCTTGTAGATAATGTGCTGTTGAGCAGTTCAAAGCAGCGCTGCGCCGCTGGGCTCAATGCCATCGCGCTGCGTGTGATCAAGCCGATCTCCCGGTTCACGCCGGGATGATCGATGTCGATTCGCTTCAATCCCTCCAGGCTGTCCGCCGCCGATTCCGGCAGCACGCTGATCCCCAACCCCTGGCGCACCAGCGCCAATACCGTCGACATGTAGTTGGCCTCCATGCCCGCATTCAGCGTCAGCCGTGTCTGGTCGAACAGTGCGTCGACCTGTTCGCGCACGCTGCTGTCACGTCCGGTAAGGATAATTGGCTGGTCGGCCAGTTGCGCCAGGGTCAGTGACCGATAGCGCGTCAGCGCATGATCCAGCGGCACAAACGCGCACAAGCGATCATTGAGCACCGGCTGAAATTGCAGGCCATGGCTCAGGCGCGCCCGTACGCCGATGCCGAAATCCACCTCGCCGTTGCGGACCTGGGCATGGATGCGATGGGCCACCAGGTCATGCAGGCGCACCTCGATCCCGGCAAAGCGCTGGCGAAACAGGCGCAAGGCCGGGGGCAGGGCGCCGGCGCAAACTGACGGCAGGGCGGCGATGGTCACCACGCCGCGACGCAAGGCTGCGAGGTCGCGTGAGCCGGTGACGATGTTGTCCAGGTCCAGCAGCAGTTTTTCCATGGGCCCGCGCGCATCCTGGCCGGCAGCCGTGATGCTCACATGGCGCGGGCTGCGGTCGAGCAGGGCGACGCCGAGCCAGTCTTCCAATTGCTGTACTTGCACGGTCAGGGCCGAAGGCGACAGGTGCAGCTCGTGGGCCGCCTTGGTGAAACTACCGGTGCGGGCCACCGCGAGGAAGGCCTGGATGTGCTGGATCGAGTTCTTCATTTTGTTTTTCCGAACGTGCTAGGCCGAATATTCCAATTTACAAAGACTAACCCGCTTCCAATACTCCGGGAAAACAATAACCGGCCCAAAACGGCCACCCTGGAGTTATCCATGCTCGCAACCCTGGGCGTCATCACCATTCTCAGCCTGCTTGTCGCTGTCATGAGCAAGCGTCTCTCGCCACTGGTGGCCCTGATCGCCTTGCCGATCATCGCCGCGCTGGTCGGTGGGTTCGGCCTGCAAACCAGTGCCTTTATCATCACCGGTATCAAGAACGTCGCCCCTGTGGTCGGCATGTTTGTGTTCGCGATCCTGTTTTTCGGGATCATGACCGATGCCGGGATGCTCGACCCCATCATTGATCGCATCCTGCGCACGGTAGGGACGCGTCCTACACGAATTGTGGTCGGCACCGCGACGCTGGCGTTGCTGGTGCATCTGGACGGCTCCGGCGCGGTGACCTTTCTGGTGACGGTGCCGGCGATGCTGCCGCTGTATACGCGGCTGGGCATTGATAAACGCATCCTCGCCTGCGTGTGTGCGATGGCCGCAGGCGTCAACTTCCTGCCCTGGACCGGCCCGGTGCTGCGTTCGTCGGCGGCGCTGCATGTGCCGGTGGCCGATCTGTTCCAGCCGTTGATCCCGGTGCAGATCGTCGGGCTGATCTTCGTCTTCGCGTGCGCCTGGTGGCTGGGCCATCGTGAAGAAAAGCGCCTCGGCCTGGGCGCCGGTTCCGGCGTGGAGGCGGTGCCGCAACGGGTGCTCAGCGACGACGATATCAAGCTGCGCCGCCCACGGTTGTTCTGGGTCAACCTGATCCTGACCGTGCTGGTGATGGTGGTGATGATTGCCGGTTGGGTCGACCCGGTGGTGATGTTCATGCTCGGCACCGTGGTTGCGCTGTGCATCAACTACCCCAACGTGGACGCCCAGCGTGCGCGCATCGACGCCCATGCGAAAACCGCCCTGACCATGGCCAGTATCCTGCTCGCCGCCGGGGTGTTCACCGGCATCATGCAAGGCTCCGGCATGCTCAAGGCTATCGCCGAAGTAGCGGTGGCGCAGATTCCGGCGGGCCACGGCAAGTTGATCCCGGCGGTCGTGGGGTTCCTGTCGATGCCCCTGAGCATGTTGTTTGACCCCGACTCCTACTACTTCGGCGTGATGCCGGTGATCGCCGAAGTCGGCAAGGCGCTGGGCGTCGACCCCCTGCAAGTGGCCCAAGCCTCGTTGCTGGGCGTGCACACCACCGGTTTTCCGGTCAGCCCGCTGACGCCCGCGACCTTCCTGTTGGTGGGCCTGTGCAAGATCGAGTTGGCCGATCACCAGCGATTCACGATTCCTTTTCTGTTTGCCGCCTCGGTGTTGATGACCCTGACGGCGTTGCTCCTGGGAGTGATTTGAGATGAACACCTTGCGCATTGGCTCCGGCGCCGGCTATTCCGGTGACCGTATCGAACCTGCCGTGGAACTGGCCGAACATGGCGACCTGGATTACCTGGTCTTCGAATGCCTGGCCGAACGCACCATTGCCCTGGCACAACAGGCGCGCATCGGCGACCCGCAGGGCGGTTATGACCCGTTGCTGAGTGAACGCATGCGCCGAGTATTGCCCTGCGTGGGCCAGCCCGGCGGTCGCCGTCGCTTACGGGTGATCACCAACATGGGCGCGGCCAACCCGGTGTCGGCGGCCATTGAAGTGCGGCGCATTGCTGCCGAGCTGGGCCTGGGTTTGAAGGTTGTAGCGGTGGTGGGGGATGATGTTCTGCACGCTTTGCCTGCCGAGCAGTTGTTGGATAACGGCCAGACCGTGGGTGCGCTGGGCGAGCGGCTGATTTCCGCGAATGCCTACTTGGGTGTGGAGGGCATTATTGAAGCGCTGCGCGCCGACGCCGATGTGGTGATCACCGGACGCGTGGCCGACCCTTCGCTGTTCCTGGCGCCGCAGATGTTCGAGTTCGGCTGGGCCTTCGATGATTGGCAACGATTGGGCCGGGGCACGTTGGTGGGGCATTTGCTGGAGTGCGCGGGGCAGGTCAGTGGCGGTTACTTCGCTGATCCCGGTTTCAAGGATGTGGAGAATCTGGCGCGCCTGGGCTTTCCCCTGGCCGAGATCGACGCCGACGGCAATGCGGTGATCACCAAGGTGGCAGGCTCCGGTGGGCGGGTCAGTCGCGCGACCTGTGCTGAACAACTGATCTATGAAGTTCACGACCCAGCAGCCTATTTGACCCCGGATGTGACGGCCGACTTTTCCCGGGTGGGGTTTGTCGAGGAGGGTGTGGACCGGGTGCGCGCTGAGGGGGCGAGCGGGCGTGCTCGGCCTGATCAACTGAAGGTCAGCGTCGGTTATCTGGACGGTTGGATCGGTGAAGGGCAGATTTCCTACGGCGGTCCCGGTGCTGTCGCACGGGCCGAGTTGGCGCGGGACGTGGTGCTCAAGCGCCTGGCGTTGATCGGCGTAAACATGCAGGACCTGCGCGCCGAATTGATCGGCATGGATTCATTGCACGGCCCGCGCAGCAGCGTCGAGCCTTGGGAAGTGCGCCTGCGGATTGCCGCCCGTTGTGACGAGCGCAGCGACGCCGTGCGGGTTGGCAATGAAGTGGAGACCCTCTACACCAACGGCCCGGCCGGCGGCGGTGGGGCGAGCAAGAGCGTGCGTCAGGTGGTGGCGGTGGCATCGTTGCTGTTGCCCCGTGAAGCGGTCAAACCGAGGATTGAAGAATGAAACTGCACAGACTGGCTCATTCCCGCACAGGGGATAAGGGCGACACGTCAAACATCTCGATCATTGCCTATCGTGCGCAAGACTACCCATTGCTGTGCGAACAGCTGACGGCCGAGCGCGTCACGGAATTTTTCAAGGATTTGCTCGAACCGCTTGCGGCCCCGGTTCGGCGTTATGAATTGCCGAATGTGCAGGCGCTGAACTTCGTGTTGCCGGGCATCCTGCGTGGCGGCGTGACCCGCTCGCTGGCGCTGGATGCCCACGGCAAGTGCCTGGGCTCGGCACTGCTGGATCTCGACCTGACAACACTGACTTAACAACACCGCACCGCAAATGTGGGAGCTGGCTTGCCTGCGATGCGCATAGGTATCTACACAACTTGATAGCAACCGACGGTAACCACGATGCGAAGCGAGCCGCTCTTGATCTGCCTTTGATCTTAGGCGCCCCGTCAAACCACGCTGGCCGGAATTCGACAGGGATTTGGGGGGTAAACCGGCAGGGATGCCGGTTTAGCCGCCCCGCGGCATGGATGGCGCGTGGCGGCGGCCCCCCAAATCACTGGCGGATTACGGGCACACCGAGCCCAGGCGAGGTGCCGAGTGGTGGGGCAAGAGCGTTTTGCTTACTTTTGACTGGGCCGGCATTCCGGCTTTTCAAAAGTGAGCCGCTGTAAAAGCGGAACCCTAAGTGGCCGTTACCGCAGGAATGGATATGTACACGGTATAACTGTGTCAGCTGTCAGGCCGCCTTCGCAGGCAAGCCAGCTCCCACATTTGGATCGCGGGGCGTCAGGTGGATAAGCATCGACTGTCCGGTCGTCACGGGAGCAAGCTCCCTCGCCACAGGTCCAGCGTCTTGCCGAAGATGTGTAGATATCAATGCTGCGATGCGAGCACCGCGGTGCAGCAGATGTACCGAGATGATGCAAGCGCAGGCAAGCCAGCTCCCACATTGACCGCAGCGTGCTTCAGACCGCAGCGAAGCGCTTGTCCAGGTAGTCGATGATCACCTTGGAGTCGTACATCCAGGTGGTCTGGCCGTTCTCTTCGATGCGCAGGCACGGCACCTTGATCTTGCCGCCTTGTTCCAGCAGGGTCTGGCGGTCCTGCTCGTTGTTCTTTGCGTCCTTCAGGGCTACCGGCACGTTCAGGCGATGCAGGGTGCGGCGGGTCTTCACGCAAAACGGGCAGGCGTGGAATTGGTACAGCGTCAGCGCCTTGGCCGCGTCGTTCACCCGCGCCTGTTGTTCGGCGGGGCGCTGCTTTTTGCGTGGGCGGGTCAGGAAATCGCCCGCGATGATAATCTGGCCGAGGCCCACTCGAAGTGCTTTGACGAACATGGCTGTTACCTCTTGCCCATAACTGAGGGGGCGCAGCTTACCTGATTTCTGCAGGCGAAAAAAAACCGGCGATGAACGCCGGTTCTTTCCTACCCAGCCCGTTACTTGATCAGGCTGAGAAATTCGCTGCGAGTGGCCGCGTTATCGCGGAACTCACCGAGCATCACCGAGGTGATCATCGACGAATTCTGTTTTTCCACACCGCGCATCATCATGCACATGTGCTTGGCTTCGATTACCACGGCCACGCCCAGGGCGCCGGTCACTTGCAGCACCGCATCAGCGATCTGGCGGCTGAGGTTTTCCTGGATCTGCAGGCGGCGCGCATACATGTCGACGATTCGTGCAACCTTCGACAGGCCCAGCACTTTGCCGCTTGGAATGTAGGCCACATGGGCCTTGCCGATAAACGGCAGCAGATGGTGTTCGCACAACGAGTACAGCTCGATGTCCTTGACCAGCACCATTTCGCTGTTATCGGAGCTGAACAAGGCACCGTTGGTGACTTCTTCGAGCGTCTGTTCATAACCGCGGCAAAGGTACTGCATCGCCTTGGCGGCACGCTTTGGCGTGTCGAGCAGACCCTCGCGGGAGACGTCCTCGCCGAGTTGGCCGAGAATCTCTGTGTAATTCTGTTCCAGGGACATGAAACTACCTGTGGGATTTTCGCAAAGCGCAAGGTTACGGTGGCGGGCACATCGCTGCAAGCCTGACGATGGCACTTTACTCGTCGCGGCCTTCGAGCATGGTCCGCTTGAGCATCACATACACCGCACCGGCACCGCCGTGGCGGGCCTGGCAGGAAGTAAAGCCGAGCACCTGGGCATGTTGACGCAGCCAGGTGTTGACGTGGCTCTTGATCATTGGCCGCTTGCCATCCAGCCGCACAGCCTTGCCGTGGGTGACGCGCACGCAGCGGATTTCGAATTTAGTCGCTTCGGCGAGGAACGCCCACAGGGTTTCCCGGGCCTTTTCCACGTTCATGCCGTGCAGGTCGAGGCTGCCTTCGAACGGGACCTGGCCGGCCTTGAGCTTGCGCATCTGGCTTTCTTGCACACCATCTCGGGCCCACATCAGCTCATCTTCGGGGCCGACGTCAATCACGAACTGATCCGACAGGCCATCCACGGTAGTGGCGTCGCTGCGCACGGTCGCGGCCTGGCGCAGCTTGGCGATCTGTGCCCGGTCGGTCTTGGGTTTGCCGGTGTCGGCGCGGTCGTGCTTGATCGGCTTGACGCCGCGCAGCTCGTTTTTGAACAGGGAAAAATCGTCGTCTTGCATGTCAGCCTCCGCGAAGGGCGGGCAGTTTACCTAAATCGCGGCGGCCAGGGCGCAGCAAACGCTATCCAAGCGCCATCAGTCGTGCTTTTTCATCAGGTGCGAGGCGATATTCAACGACAAGGGCTGACGCATCCGCCGACGGCTGCGGCGCCATAACCATACGCCCAACCACAGCACCAGCAGGCCGATCCCCAACAGGATCGCCGAGCCGCCCGGGCTGGCATTCAACTCGCCCAGTGCCGGCGAATGCCCAAACAGGCCGGCGCCACCAGCGCCTGCCAACAACAAGCCTATGATCGCCAGCAACGCGGCAATGCCCGCCACCAGGCGCAGACGCCAGTTGCTCGGGCCCTTGGGGCGCAAGCGACGAGCATCAAAACCATCGGATATCTTCATTCCGACCTTTCCTCCAGGGTATCGGCCCTTCGACCGGACAATACACAGGTTGTTCCGGAGGGAGGGGTAAATGCGCCAAATGAAAGGGCTTTGCGGATGAGCGGAGCAATAAACACGCCGCTCAACGCCAGAATGATCAGATCAGATCTTTAGTCAGTGCGAGGGTGGCGAAGTTGTCGGCCATGATCGCCATTTCGGTGTGCTGCACATGTTCGGCGCTCAGGATGCCGCCCTTGTAGGGCAGGTCGCGAGTGGCGCAGGCGTCTTCCACCAGGGTGCAGCGAAAGCCCAGGTTCTTGGCCGCACGTACGGTGGTGCTGACGCTGGAGTGGCTCATGAAGCCGCAGACGATCAGGTCCAGGGAGCCAAGGTCCTGCAAGTGTTTTTCCAGGCCGGTGCCGTGGAAGGCGCTCGGCAGCAGCTTGCCGATGATGGTTTCGTCACCCTCTGGCTCAAGCCCCGGGATGAATTCGCCGCGCTCGCCCTGTGGATCAAACAGACCGCCTACGGTACCCAAGTGGCGTACATGCACAATCGGGCGCCCGGCATTGCGCGCGGCGCTGACCAGTTGTTTGATATTAGCGACAGCTGCGTCCATGCCCGAGAGGGCGAGCGGGCCGCTGAGGTATTCCTTCTGGGCGTCGATGATCACGAGGGTCGCATGACTGAGGTTGGCTGCTGCGTAACCGCGACCGCTGAGTTGAAACATCGTCTTTGGAACGGACATTCTGGGGCTCCTGTGAGTGGGGCTTTTGCGACATTGTCCACTGGCTGAGCGCTTCTGTGAATCGCTACTATCGTAAGGTACGCCGTTGCTGGCGTGCAGCCATGTCAAGAGGTGGGCTTGTTTAACACAATGCGGGGCAATTGGATGAAATCCGACGTACGGCGCCAGTGTTTTCGTACATCGTCGGTACAGGTGAAGGCTGTTAGAATTGCCAGTCGTTTTTTCCAGGAGCTTGCCCCGTGATCACTTCCCGCCTGCGCACTTTGCGCGACCATATCCGTTGGGCTGTCAGCCGTTTCCATGGGGAAGACCTGTTTTTTGGCCATGGCACCGACAATGCCTGGGACGAAGCCCGGCAATTGGTGCTCGGCGCCTTGCACCTGCCGTGGGAAATTGCTGACAGCTACCTGGATTGCAACCTCGAAGAAGAGGAAATCTCCCATGTGCAGCGTTTACTGCATCGCCGTATTCACGAGCGTGTGCCCACCGCCTACCTGTTGAAAGAGGCGTGGTTCTGCGGCATGTCGTTTATTGTCGATGAGCGCGTGTTGATCCCGCGTTCACCGATTGGCGAACTGATCGAAAACCGCTTCGAACCCTGGTTGGCGCAGCCGCCGGCGCGCATCCTCGACCTGTGCACCGGCTCCGGTTGCATCGGCATTGCCTGTGCGTACGAGTTCCAGGAGGCCGAAGTGGTACTGGGTGACCTGTCCTTCGAAGCCCTTGAAGTGGCAAACCAGAATATCGAGCGCCATGGCGTCGATGAGCGGGTCTATACCGTGCAGGGCGATGGTTTTGACGGCTTGCCCGGCCAGCGATTCGACCTGATCGTGTCAAACCCACCGTATGTGGATGCCGAAGATTTTGCCGACATGCCGGATGAATACCAGCACGAGCCGGAACTGGGCCTGGCCTGTGGTGACGACGGCCTGAACCTGGTACGCCGGATGCTGGCCGAAGCGGCGGACCATCTGACCGAGAAGGGTTTGCTGATTGTCGAAGTGGGTAACAGCCAGGTGCATGTTGACGCGCTGTATCCGGAAGTCGACTTTGCCTGGCTGGACTTCCAGCGGGGTGGGCATGGGGTGTTCATGCTGACGGCTGAGCAGTGTCGCCAACACCAGGCCGTTTTCGCTGCCCGGATATAACTGCAGAAACTCGGTCAATGTGGGAGCTGGCAAGCCAGCTCCCACATTTTGATTGCATTTCAATCTATCAGCGGTGAGTGGCAATCCAGATCAACAACCCTGCCTGAAACACCGTAAACGCCACCAGGCACGTGATGGTAAAGCGCAGCCCGCTGTCCTCGCGCTTGAACTTGATGACTTTTTCCTCTTCCTTGCGCAGCTTCACTTCCTGTTCCGCCAGGTTCTGATCGGCCTGTTGCAGCATCTGCGCGGCTTCGAGGATCTCCACGAACTGCACCTTCTCGGTGTTCCAACTGTCCAGCACGTCGCCAACCTTGCCCGGCTGCACATTGCCTTTGAGGTGCTGCACGTCGGCATAGGCCACATCAAATCCCTGGATACGCAAAAAGTGATCACGACGCAGGCGCGTGGCTTCGTTGAGGGCGTCCTTGTTGGCCAGGTCCACGCCGTCGACGCGGTAGTGGGACCACTTCTTCTTCGCCCAGGCGGCGGCCTGAGCGACCAGGAAACGGCCGATCCCCCGGTTGGCCGGTTCGATTTCCAGGCTGTTGCCTGGGCCGAAATGCACGCGATGTTTATCGTGGTCCACCCAGATATCCAGGTGGTTCTGCTCGCGGCGTACTCGCTGGCCGGGCAGTTGAATAACCATGCGCAACAGGCTGTGGTGCTTGTCGTGGCGCTCGGCATAGCCGAACTGCACAAAGCGCAACGGCCGTGCGCCAGTGGCACGGTCGGTGGTCAGCGGAGCCAGGCGCAGCATCTTGAAGTGTTCGGCGTGGACGTCCGCCCACGGCAGGGCCGCCGCCTCGACGGCCGCGGTTGCAGTCGAGGTGTCGGCGGTAGATTCGGGTGTTGCTTCGGTGGTTGTCATGCGGCGCGATCCTGTCCAAGCCCAGCAAGCCGACAGTCTTTTTACTGTCGACTCTGGACTTATCGGCCGGTTTGCCCAGGACTGGAGCCAAATTGACGCTTAACGGAGTTGAAGTCCGTCGATAAACGCGACGATACGCTGGCCCAGTTCCGCAGCCAGGGGCAGTTTCGGGTCATTGTAGGACGCCAGTTGCTGCTTCACGTTGTTGGGCACGATGCGCATCACGTGGTTCATGCCTTCGATAACCGTCAACTGCGCGTCGGGCTTGGCGTGTTTCAACTGCTGGGCATCCGCTACGCCGACCTGAATATCGTTGGTGCCCTGGATGATCAACGCCGGCATGTTCAGCCTGGCGAAGGCGGCCGATGGGTCGGCGCGGAACAGGCTGATCAGATAAGGCTGCACGCTTGGTCGGAAGATGCCTTCGAGTGGGCGCGGCACGTCGGCATCCACTTGGCCGGCCTTGAGGTGGTCGAGGATTTCATTGCTGCGCAACAACAGGGCAGGGGGCAAGTGATCGGCCAGTTGCTGGCGAATCACCTGGTCTACCGGGCGGGCGCTGCCCGATAGGGAAATCACCCCGGCCGGCGCCAGTTGCGGCGCGGCGAGGGCGGCTACCAGCGCGCCTTCGCTATGGCCCAGCACAATCAACGGGCCCATGCGCTTGTCGGCCTTGAGCAGCTTGCCCCAGGCCACCGCATCGGACACATAGGCGTCCAGGGTGAGGTTGCGCTCATCCGGCGTGGCGGCCAGGCTGGCGGCGACCCCGCGCTTGTCGTAGCGCACGCTGGCGATGTTATGTCGGGCAAGCACCCAGGCCAGGCGCTTGAGGCTGTCATTGCGGGCGCCGTCGGCGCTGTTGCCATTGCGGTCGGTAGGGCCGGAGCCGGCGATGATCAGCACCACCGGCACCGGTTTGTCGGACTGCGGCAACAATAATGAGCCAAACAGTTGGCCGCTGCCGGTGTCCAGGCTGATAGGGCGTTGCAGTACCACAGGGGAGGCGGCCTGGACCGCGGTGGTAAACAGGGTAAGGGTGAACAGCAGAACTCGCAGCATCATCGCGCCATCATCAGTGAGGTGCCGGTTGGACCAATGTCTACCGGTAAGGTTTCGAGGATGAACTAGTCGGTTAGCCTGCGTATACTGGCCGCCTTAAGTTATTACGGTTGACTTGATTCAACTGATTTCACGGAGCGCCCTGCATGTCCGGCAATACCTTCGGCAAGCTGTTCACTGTCACCACCGCGGGCGAAAGCCATGGCCCGGCGTTGGTCGCCATTGTCGACGGCTGCCCACCAGGCCTTGAGCTGTCCCTGGACGACCTGCAGCGTGACCTCGACCGCCGCAAGCCCGGCACCAGCCGCCACACCACCCAGCGCCAGGAGCCGGACGAAGTCGAAATCCTTTCCGGGGTGTTCGAGGGCCGCACCACCGGCTGCGCCATTGGCTTGTTGATTCGCAACACCGACCAGAAGTCCAAGGACTACTCGGCAATCAAGGATGTGTTCCGTCCGTCCCATGCCGACTACACCTACCACCATAAATACGGCGAGCGCGACTACCGCGGCGGGGGCCGCAGCTCGGCGCGTGAAACCGCCATGCGCGTGGCCGCCGGTGCCATCGCCAAGAAATACCTGGCCACCCAAGGCATCGTCATCCGTGGCTACATGAGCCAGTTGGGTCCGATTGAGATCCCGTTCAAGAACTGGGACAGCGTGCAAGACAACGCCTTCTTCTGTCCCGACCCGGACAAGGTGCCGGAGCTGGAGGCCTATATGGACCAGTTGCGCCGCGACCAGGACTCCGTCGGTGCCAAGATCACCGTGGTGGCCGAAGGCGTCAAGCCGGGCCTGGGCGAGCCGATCTTCGACCGCCTCGACGCCGAACTGGCCCACGCGCTGATGAGCATCAACGCGGTCAAAGGCGTGGAAATCGGCGCAGGCTTCGCCTGTGTTGCCCAGCGCGGAACCGAACATCGCGATGAGCTGACGCCTGAAGGTTTCCTCAGCAACAATGCGGGTGGCATCCTTGGCGGTATTTCCTCCGGCCAACCGATTGTTGCGCACCTGGCGCTCAAGGCGACCTCAAGCATTACCACACCGGGCCGTTCGATCGATGTACACGGCAACCCGGTGGACGTGATCACCAAGGGCCGTCATGACCCGTGCGTCGGCATCCGCGCCACACCGATTGCCGAAGCCATGATGGCCATCGTGTTGATGGACCACCTGCTGCGCAACCGTGGGCAAAATGCCGATGTGCGCGTGACCACACCGGTACTGGGCCAACTGTGATCGCCGCCGGCAAGCGAGCTTGCCAGGGTGAGTGCGCTTGTTGTGGCGAGCGAGCTTGCTCGCGCCGGGCTGCGAAGCAGCCCCAATAAAATGACCCCACCGCTCCCATACTGGCGCCTTTCCAGCTTTTACCTGTTCTACTTCGCCCTGCTCGGGGCGACGGCGCCGTTCCTGGCGTTGTACTTCGATCACCTGGGCTTTTCCAGCGCGCGTATCGGCGAACTGGTGGCCATCCCCATGCTGATGCGCTGCGTGGCGCCTAACCTGTGGGGCTGGATCGGCGACTTCACCGGCCGGCGCCTGGCCATTGTGCGATTTGGCGCGGCCTGTACCCTGGCCAGTTTCTGCCTGATCTTCGTCAGCAAGACCTACGCCTGGCTGGCGATGGTCATGGCCCTGCACGCATTCTTCTGGCACGCGGTGCTGCCGCAGTTTGAGGTCATCACCCTGGCCCATCTGCACAAGCAAACCTCGCGCTACAGCCAGATCCGTCTGTGGGGCTCCATCGGCTTTATCCTCACTGTAGTGATCATGGGGCGGCTGTTCGACTGGCTGAGCCTGGATATCTACCCGGTCGTGGTGGTAGTGATCATGGCCGGCATCATCGGCGCCAGCCTGTGGGTGCCCAATGCCCAGCCTGCCAGCCATGGCAATCGCTTGGCCGGTGACGGTTTCCTCAAGCAATTGCGCAGTCCCGGGGTGCTGGCGTTCTATGCCTGCGTGGCATTGATGCAAATGAGCCATGGCCCGTATTACACCTTCCTCACCCTGCACCTGGAACACTTGGGCTACAGCCGTGGCGTGATCGGGATGTTGTGGGCCCTGGGGGTGGTGGCGGAGGTCCTGATGTTCCTGGCCATGAGCCGTATCCTGGCGCGTTTTTCGGTGCGCCGGGTGCTGCTGGCCAGCTTTGTGCTGGCGGCGCTGCGCTGGTTGCTGCTGGGCTCCTTTGCCGAATTTTTCTGGGTGTTGCTGTTGGCGCAGCTCCTGCACGCAGCCACATTCGGCAGTTTTCACGCGGCGGCGATTGCCTTTGTGCAGCGCAGCTTCGGTGACCGTCAGCAAGGCCAGGGCCAAGCCCTGTACGCTGCCTTGGCCGGTACTGGCGGTGCCCTCGGCGCCCTGTATTCCGGTTATAGCTGGAACCTGCTGGGCCCGACCCTGACGTTCAGTATCGCCAGCGTCGCTGCGCTGGCCGCCGCCATTATCATTGGCCTTCGATTGCAAGAGCCGAATCAAGGAACCGTGCAATGAGTTACGTAGCCGTTTACCACATCGCCACCGCGGACACACCCAACAAGGTGCTGACCCATTTCGACGACATCCAGTCGACCCTGGCCGAACACCGCATAGGCTTTGAACGTTGGCAGCCCAGCGTTATCGAGAAAGGCGCCAGTGACGCGCAAATGATCGCGGTGTACCGTCCACAGATCGATGCGCGCGGCTATGCCACGGCGAAGGTGATCAGCGTGACGGGCGACCATCCCCAGATGCATGAATTGCGTGACCCGTTCCTGGTAGAGCGCACCTATCGTGAAGATAACGCGTATTTCTTCATCGCCGGCCAGGGCCTGTTCATGCTGCATGTGGGTGATTATGTATACGGCGTGCGCGCCGAGAAAAATGACCTGTTGGTTATCCCGGCGGGTATGTCGCACTGGCTCGACATCGGCGAGAACCCGCACTTGGTGGCGCTGCGTTTGTTCAACACCGCTCAGGGCGAGGTGCCGACGTTCAGCGCAGATAACATTGCCGCGCGTTTTCCAGGGCTGGACGACTAAGCATAAATATCTAAATGTTCAACCCGGGCAAGTTGGAACTTGTTGTGGGAAAACGCCTGAATATTCGTAGGGCGAAGCTGTTTGTTCTGTGTTGTACGCTTTCACTCCGCTGGTTATGTAACTCTCTGTGCGGCGCCAATGTTTATGTCATCTGTCAATAGGAGGAGTCCGAAAGGCGGTGCCGCATCAGCAGATATAAGGAGAGAGCGATGAGCAGCCCAGAGCAGACGTGTGCCCCCATCGATAGCGTGCCGACGGCTATCAGAAAACGCCTGAACTTGTCCGGCAAGCCCCTGACCCCAACGGAGCTGGAAATCCTGCGGTGGGCTTCCGAGGGCAAGACCATCTGGGAGATCAGCCAGATTCGCGGCACCTCCGAAGCGGCGGTGAAGTTTCATCTGCGCAATATCTACGGCAAGCTGGACGTGACCAACCGGGTACAGGCGAAAAACGAAGCCACTCGCCAAGGCTTGTGCTGAAGGCACAAAAAAGGGCCGCGACGCTCAACGGCGTCGCGGCCCTTTTCATGTCTGTCGCTTATGCCGAATGGTAGGTCGGCAGCGCAAAGCGGTTCTGGCTTTGCAGCATGGAAATCTGCGGCAGCTCGCTGGCTTGTTCGGCCAGGTCACGGCGAATGGCGCTGATCACCCAGGTCAATTGATCGGCGGTGTGCAATTGCTGGTACGAGATCGAGCGCTTGACCTGTTTGCCTTCGCTGTTGCGCAGGGTCAACAGGATCCCACCGTCAGGACGTGGCTGGGTGGTGACGTCGTAGTTGGAGAATACCGAAGCGAATTTATCTTGGATCAGGCTCATGTCTATCAGCTCCATTGGCTCAAGTTGGCAAGCATGGAGTGATAGGTGCAGTGATTGTGCCAGTATTGCCTAAAGAAAAAACTCTTTAAAAATCAGGCACTTATAAAATAATCGAATTTTCATTTTCGTGCAATTTGCATGAAAGGCCATCGTGCATCCTGCATTTTGCGTTATTTAGTCGGCGCCTTTGCGAAGGTGTCGGGCTTGCCTTACAGCTATTGACCGCCTTTTTTGCCGGAAAATTCCGTTGCCTGCGGCGACTTCCCTTTGGGATACAAAACTTTTCAAATCCCGCGTGTACAGCCCAAGAAGGGCTGACGTATTTTCCTGTAACGCATTGGCGAGTGCTTACAAGCTCGTCAGGTATCTGGACTCGACCAAAAATAAGAAAAAGGAAGTCCCGCCATGAGCCATCGGCAAAACGACATGATTACCTGGGGCATGATGCTGCGAAAGGTGCCTGCCATCGTTCGGGCGCTCCCGCGTGTGGTACGCGGCATGCGCGCGGCCAATGTCACCGACCCCAGGCAACCCTGCGGCCTGGGCTGGCATTTCGAGCAAGCGACCTTGCGCAATCCTGACGGTGCCGCGCTGCTTTACGCTGACCAGGTGATCAGCTATCGCGACGCCAATCAGCAGGCCAATCGCATCGCCCATCACCTGCATGACCAGGGCATTCGCAAAGGCGACGTGGTAGCGCTGTTAATTGAAAATCGCCCCGAGTTGCTGCTCAACGTGTTGGCCGTGGCCAAGCTGGGCGGCGTCTGCGCCATGCTCAATACGTCGCAAACCCAGGGGACGCTTGTGCACAGCCTGACGCTGGTCGACCCGGTTGCCATTGTGGTGGGGGCAGAGTTGCTGAGCGCCTACGCAGCGGTGCGCGATCAGGTGCAGATCCCGGCCGAGCGCACTTGGTTTGTGGCGGATCAACCCGATGGCGCAGTTCCTGAGGGCTACATCGACCTGATGGCGGCCAGTGCCGGGCACCCGGTGGACAACCTTGCGATCTGCGCGCAGATTTCCTACAACGATCCCTGCTTCTATATCTACACCTCCGGCACCACCGGCTTGCCCAAGGCCGGCATCATGAAGCATGGGCGCTGGACCAAAACCGCTGTGAGCTTCGGCAGGATTGCCCTGGACATGGCACCGCACGACGTTCTCTATTGCACCTTGCCGCTGTACCACGGCACCGGTTTGTGCGTGTGCTGGGGCTCGGCCATTATCGGCGCGTCCGGCTTCGCCATTCGGCGCAAGTTCAGCGCCAGCCAGTTCTGGGAGGATGCGCGCAAGTTCAACGCAACCACCCTCGGCTATGTCGGTGAGTTATGCCGCTATTTGCTCGACCAGCCCCTCAGCGAACAGGATCGCGATAACCGCGTGACCAAGATGGTCGGCAATGGCCTGCGCCCCGGTGTATGGGCGCAGTTCAAACAGCGCTATGAGGTGGAGCATATTTGCGAACTGTATGCGGCCAGTGACGGCAATATAGGTTTTACCAACGTGCTGAATTTTGACAACACCATCGGCTTTTGCCTGCAGCATTGGGCGTTGGTGGATTACGCTCCGGACACAGGGGAACCGTTTCGCGGCAGTGATGGGTTCATGCACAAGGTCTCAACGGGCGGGCAGGGCTTGTTGCTGGCGAAGATCGATGAAAAGTCACCGTTCGATGGCTACACCGACCCGCAAAAAAATCGCAAAGTGGTGATCAGCGACGTGTTCGAGAAGGGCGACCGGTATTTCAATACTGGCGATCTGGTACGCAGCATCGGCTTCGGTCATGCGCAATTTGTCGATCGCCTGGGGGACACCTACCGATGGAAGGGTGAAAACGTCTCGACCACCGAAGTGGAAAACGTGCTGCTGCAACACCCGCAAATCGCCGAAGTGGTGGCTTATGGTGTCGAGATCGCGAACACCAATGGCCGTGCTGGCATGGTCGCCATCACCCCGAGTGAGTCTCTGGCTGCCCTGGACATGCGCGAACTGCTGCAATTTGCCCACGGCCAGTTGCCGCACTATGCGGTGCCGCTGTTCCTGCGGATCAAGGTAAAAATGGAAACCACCGGCACCTTCAAGTACCAGAAAATGAAACTCAAAGAGGAAGCATTCGACCCTGCCAAGGCCGGCAATGACCCGGTGTACGCCTGGCTGCCAGGTTCGCAGAGCTACGTGCCGGTTACCGGGCAATTATTGGCGCAGATCCAGGGCGGGCACTTTCGTTATTGATTCTGGCTATGGCGGCTTTTGACAAAAAAGCCATGACAGGGGGGAACTCCATCGCGACACTGGGCGCCTTATTCAGTTACACAAGCCGCCTCAGCAAGGAGCCCCCATGTCAGATCAGCCTAAACAAATGACCGAAGACGAAGCCGCCGAATTTGCCGAGCAGGTCTTCGACGTGGCCCGCCGCGGCGATGCAGCCATGCTTGCTGCGTTATTGGCCAAGGGCTTGCCGGCCAACTTTCGTAATCACAATGGCGACACCTTATTGATGCTCGCGGCCTACCACGGCCACTCCGAGGCGGTAAAAGTACTGCTGGAATTCAAGGCCGACCCCTTGATCGCCAATGACAAGAACCAGTTGCCGATTGCTGGCGCGGCGTTCAAAGGCAACCTGCCTGTGGTTCAGGCCCTGATCGAAGGCGGCACGCCGGTTGAGGCGGCCTCATCGGATGGGCGTACGGCGTTGATGATGGCGGCGATGTTCAACCGCGTTGAAATGGTCGAATACCTGCTCGGTCAAGGCGCCAATCCCAAGGCTACCGACGCTCAAGGTGCCACGGCACTGGCTGCGGCACAGACCATGGGCGCGGTGGATACGGCGGCGCAGTTGCAGAAACTGGTGTAGGCTACGCGCCCTCGAAAACCCGCCCGCTACAGGATCGCCCATGAAAACCGCCCTCGTCGAACTCATCAGCAAAATCAGCGCCGGCGTCATGGCTGAGGACGAGGTGGCACGTATTGCCGACGAAGCGGCGCAAGCCTACGCAGACCCGGCCGCTTTCCTGGCGGCTAACCCGGATATCAACTACGACGACAGCTTCCCGATACCGCTGGGGGAGTGGGTGGTGGTCGGCAGCCTGCCCGACACGGTGTTGTTTCAGGCTGATACCTACGGCGACCTGTTCGCGCAGATCGTCGCCTCGTTTGGTCCGGGCGTGGCGTTCAATCTCAAGCCCAAGCAATTGACCAAGACTGAAGACCTGACCGCGTTGAACCGCATCCAGATTCAGATGAGCGCCTTGAGCCCGGAAGACGGCGGTTATGTGCTGATGAACTTCAGTCAGTTGCTCGATGATGAGATCCAGGCGGTATTGGTGTTCGGCAACGACCTGCCGCGCGTGCTGCAACTGTGCGCTGAAGTCGGCATCAAGGCTGAGCCGTCGCTTGAGGCATTGAAGATCGCCGTGCACGTCTGAAATTAAAACGGAACCCCCGCCAAGGCTGACTATCCTACAAGTGCATGCCCTCACTTAGGAGCGACACCATGGGTTCCACTTTCAACGGCCTGATTGGCCTGATCATCCTCGCGCTGGATATCTGGGCGATCATCAACGTGTTCAAAAGCGGCGCAAGTACGGGCGCCAAAGTGCTGTGGATCCTGTTGATCCTGCTGTTGCCGGTACTGGGTCTGATTATCTGGGCTATCGCTGGGCCACGCGGTAACGTGCGGATCTGAGCGCCTCACTCCTCCTGGAGTCGGCGCAGTCAATGTGGGAGGGGGCTTGCTCCCGATAGCGGTGGATCAGTGACAAATAAGCTCACTGACACACCGCTATCGGGAGCAAGCCCCCTCCCACATTTGTTCGAAAAATTTGTGTATCGAAATATTCGCTGTACAGAATTTTCACATTCCATCCAAGACAATTCGCCGGCTTTATTCGCCTGCCAAGGCTCTATCCCTGGGGCCTTTAAAGACACGACAAGGTTGCACGTTCAGTAATTAATAGCCTTGCCGGCCTTGATCGGGCACCATTTGTGCCACCGCGTAAACCGCTTACCCCAGCCAGCCTGGGCGAGGGCGGACGCCACTGCATTATTTCGCAACTTAAACTTCCAATGGGTCCTAAAACGACATGGCAAACCCGGACGCCCTGAATCAGCAGCGAGCTTCAAATCGCCTGCTGCAACCGACCGTCAAATCCCATCTGGCGTACACGCTGCTCTGCGCACTGGTCATGATGGTGATGTTCTCCCTGCTGCGCCTGGCGTTGCTGGTCTACAACCGCGAGATGATCCTGGACACGCCGGCCTCGACGTTCCTGGAAGCGTTCGTCAATGGCCTGCGCCTGGATATCCGCTTGGTGATGTACCTGCTGATCCCGTTGCTGCTGGCGTTGTTCAGTGTACGGGCCATGGCGGCACGGGGTTTCTTCCGTTTGTGGCTGACCGTCGTGTCCAGCATCGCCTTGTTCCTGGGGCTGATGGAAATGGACTTCTACCGTGAATTCCACCAGCGCCTCAACGGCCTGGTCTTCCAGTATGTGAAGGAAGACCCGAAAACCGTGATGAGCATGCTCTGGTACGGTTTCCCGGTGGTGCGCTACCTGCTGGCCTGGGCCGTGGGCACGCTGATCCTGAGCATGGCCTTCAAGGGCGCCGACCGTGCAACGCGCCCGCGTGGCCCGTTCAGCGGCGGTACGATCAGCACGCGCCAGGTGGCTCCGTGGTACAGCCGCATCGCTGTATTCGTGGTTTGCCTGCTGGTCGCCGTGGTCGCCATTCGCGGCACCCTGCGTCAGGGCCCGCCATTGCGTTGGGGGGATGTCTACACCACCGATTCGAACTTCGCCAACCAGTTGGGCCTCAATGGCACCCTGTCGCTGATCGCGGCGGCCAAGGCGCGGTTCGGTGAAGACCGTGCCAACATCTGGAAAGCCACCCTCGAACAACCGCTGGCCACCCAGACCGTGCGCGACATGCTGGTGTTGCCGACCGAAAAACTGGTGGATACCGACACCGCTGCCGTGCGCCGTGATTTCACGCCGCCGGCCGAGAAGACCCTGCCGATCAAGAACGTCGTAGTGATCCTGATGGAAAGCTTTGCCGGTCACTCGGTGGGCGCATTGGGCCGTCCGGGCAATATCACGCCGTACTTCGACAAGCTGACCAAGGAAGGCTTGCTGTTCGACCGCTTTTTCTCCAATGGTACCCACACCCACCAGGGTATGTTCGCCACCATGGCCTGCTTCCCGAACCTGCCGGGCTTCGAATACCTGATGCAGACCCCGGAAGGCAGCCACAAGTTGTCGGGCCTGCCGCAGTTGCTCAGTGCGCGTGATTTCGACGATGTGTATGTCTACAACGGCGATTTCGCCTGGGACAACCAGTCGGGCTTCTTCAGCAACCAGGGCATGACCAACTTCATCGGCCGTAATGACTTTGTCGACCCGGTGTTCTCCGACCCGACATGGGGCGTGTCCGACCAGGACATGTTCAACCGTGGCCTGGAGGAACTCAAAGCCCGTGAAGGCGGCAAGCCGTTCTACGCATTGCTGCAAACCTTGTCCAACCACACCCCGTACGCGTTGCCGACGCCATTGCCGGTTGAAAAAGTCACCGACCGTGGCAGCCTCAACGAGCATTTGACGGCCATGCGCTACTCTGACTGGGCCCTGGGCCAGTTCTTTGAAAAGGCCCGCAAGGAGCCGTACTTCAAGGAAACTCTGTTCGTGATTGTGGGCGACCACGGTTTCGGCAACGAGCAACAGATCACCGAAATGGACCTGGGCCGCTTCAACGTGCCGATGCTGATGATCGCACCGGGCATGCAGGAAAAGTTCGGCGTACGTGACCACACCGTGGGCACCCAGATCGACATCGTGCCGACCATCATGGGCCGCCTGGGTGGCGACACGTTGCACCAGTGCTGGGGGCGGGATCTGTTGAACCTGCCGGAAGGCGACAAGGGCTTCGGCGTGATCAAGCCATCGGGCAGCGACCAGACCGTGGCCTTGCTTACCGCTGACCGCGTACTGGTATTGCCCAAGGAAATGCCACCCAAGTTGTGGGAATACACCCTGGGCGCCGAACCGACTGGCAAGGTGATCCCTGAGTCGCCGGACGAAGCTGCGCTCAAGCAGAAACTTGAGTCGTTCCTGCAGACCGCTACCAAGAGCCTGCTGGATAACACCGCAGGTGTTGTAGATGGTAAGCCGGACTAACTGACCGGCAATAAAAAAGAGGCCTCGATCGAGGCCTCTTTTTTTGTCCCGGCTTTTATATCTTGCCGAGCAACAACAGCACCAGCAGGACGACCAGCACCACACCCAGGATACCCGACGGTCCATAACCCCAGTTACGCGAGTGCGGGAACACTGGCAGGCCGCCGACCAATAGAAGGATCAGGATAATGATTAGAATGAGGCTCATGGTTTTATTCCTTATAGGTTCTGTGCAAAAACCGGCTGTTTGACCGTTATCTCGTCCATGTGCATCGGGACGTCTTAACCATTCCGACTCATGCACTTCGCAGAAAATTCATTGTTTTTCTAAAACATTTTGATTAGTTGCTTATTTCTTTTAACCCGTGCGCAACTTGAACTAATCAGTTGAAAAAAATTGAACTTGGGCTATATGCGTGCCTGCGACCCGGCCCACGGTTTGCCTGGGGCATTCATCAATCTGATGGTGCGTGGGTGCGGGAAAAACCTTCGCTACACTGCCGGTCACTTCTTCGGTAAACCACAAGGCTACTTCCTATGCAAAATCGCATGATGATCACTGGCGCCGGGTCCGGCCTGGGTCGTGAAATCGCTCTGCGCTGGGCCCGTGAGGGCTGGCAGTTGGCGTTGTCGGATGTCAGTGAGCCCGGTTTGCAGGAGACCCTCAAACTTGTGCGCGAGGCGGGGGGTGAAGGGTTTATCCAGCGCTGCGACGTGCGCGACTACAGCCAGCTCACCGCGTTTGCCCAGGCGTGCGAGGTCAAGCTCGGCGGCATTGATGTGATCGTCAACAACGCAGGCGTGGCCTCGGGTGGGTTCTTCGCCGAACTGTCCCTGGAGGATTGGGACTGGCAGATCGCAATCAATCTGATGGGCGTGGTCAAGGGCTGCAAGGCATTCCTGCCGCTGTTGGAGAAGAGCAAGGGCCGGATCATCAACATCGCGTCGATGGCTGCATTGATGCAGGGGCCGGCCATGAGCAACTACAACGTGGCCAAGGCCGGCGTAGTGGCGTTGTCGGAAAGCCTGCTGGTCGAGCTCAAGCAGCAGGAAGTGGGCGTGCACGTGGTGTGCCCATCGTTTTTCCAGACCAACCTGCTCGACTCCTTCCGTGGGCCGACCCCGGCCATGAAGGCGCAGGTGGGCAAGTTGCTTGAAAGTTCACCTATTTCGGCGACCGATATCGCCGATTACATCTACCAGCGCGTGGCCGCGGGCGAATTCATGATCCTGCCCCATGAGCAAGGGCGCATGGCCTGGGCCCTGAAGCAGAAAAACCCGCAGTTGCTGTATGACGAAATGACGCTGATGGCCGACAAGATGCGCGCGAAGGCGCAGGTCGTTAAGGGCTGATTTGGATGGAGTCTGTCAGGCAAATTACCTATCTGTGTAGGTAATGCCTGATTTTCCAGCAAGCCATTGCCGGTCCATTTCCAAGGGCGCATGGTCCAGGTCCTGCTACTTGAAAAGGACACACGCCATGCTGGTCTTAAGCCGCACCATAGGCGAAGCCATCGCTATTGGCGATGACATCACCGTCTATATTCTCGAAGTGAACGGCACCCACGTGAAATTCGGTATCGAAGCCCCCGTGGGCGTCAATGTGCACCGCGCCGAGGTTTACCAGAAGATCCGCGAACGCCAGGGGCCCGTCACGCATCCCGTGTCGGTACCCAATCCTTAGGCGGGGTTTTCAGTCGAACAGATGCTTGGGTACATCGTGCTTGAGCATCAGTTGGCATTGCTCGCTCTCGGGGTCGAAGACGATCAGCGCCTGGCCCTTGGTCAGTGCCTGGCGTACGCGCAGCACACGCGTTTCCAGCGGCGTGTCGTCGCCATTGTCGGTGCCGTCGCGGGTGACGAAGTCTTCGATGAGGCGGGTCAGGGTGTCGACTTCAAGTGCATCGTAGGGAATCAGCATACAAGCCTCAGGTGTCAGGTCCCGGCGATGCTACTGCGCCGGGACCTATGTTGCCAGTAGCAGCTGTCGCCAGCGTCAGGACTTGTTTCCGACCAGGCTGTCCACCGACGGCACGCGGGTGTCGCTCTCCATTTGCGTTTCATGCTCGATCTGATGACTGAACCGATCCAGGGAACCCTGGGCCGGTTGTGCATCGCTGGCAAAGACCGGCGGGCTGAGGATATAGGCGCCCAGCAAGCGACTCAGGGCGGCCAGGCTGTCGATATGGGTACGCTCGTAGCCGTGGGTGGCATCGCAACCGAAGGCCAGCAGGGCGGTGCGAATGTCATGGCCGGCGGTGACCGCTGAGTGCGCATCGCTGAAGTAATAGCGGAACAGATCGCGGCGCACCGGCAAGTCGTTATCGGCGGCCAGGCGCAGCAAGTGCCGCGACAGGTGATAGTCGTACGGCCCGCCGGAGTCCTGCATCGCCACGCTCACCGCGTGTTCGCTGGAGTGCTGGCCCGGGGCGACCGGGGCGATGTCGATGCCGACAAACTCGCTGACATCCCAGGGCAGGGCGGCCGCTGCGCCACTGCCGGTTTCCTCGGTGATGGTGAACAGCGGGTGGCAGTCGATCAGCAGCGGTTCGCCACTGTCGACGATTGCCTTGAGCGCGGCGAGCAGGGCGGCGACCCCAGCTTTGTCGTCCAGGTGACGGGCGCTGATATGCCCGCTTTCGGTGAACTCCGGCAGTGGGTCGAACGCTACATAGTCACCGACGCTGATGCCTAGGGAGTCACAGTCGGCACGAGTGGCGCAGTAGGCGTCCAGGCGCAGTTCCACATGGTCCCAACTGACCGGCATTTCATCCACGGCGGTGTTGAACGCATGCCCGGACGCCATCAACGGCAATACGCTGCCGCGGATGACACCGTTATCGGTGAACAGGCTGACCCGGCTGCCTTCGGCAAAGCGGCTCGACCAGCAGCCCACCGGTGCCAGGGTCAGGCGGCCGTTGTCCTTGATCGCTCGCACGGCGGCGCCGATGGTGTCCAGGTGCGCAGAGACGGCACGGTCAGGGCTGTTTTTCTGGCCCTTGAGGGTGGCGCGAATAGTGCCGCGCCGGGTCATTTCAAACGGGATGCCAAGTTCTTCCAGGCGTTCGGCGACGTAGCGCACGATGGTGTCGGTAAATCCGGTGGGGCTGGGAATGGCGAGCATCTCCAGCAGCACTTTTTGCAGGTAGGCGAGATCGGGTTCTGGGATGGTTCTGGTCATGGAAACTCCTGATGAGTTGAGGGCATCGATGGTTTCGATGATAGGGTTGAGAGATTCGTTGCCAGTGCCGGCCTCATCGGGGGCAAGCCCCCTCCCACCCTTGATGTGTGAACACAGGAAAATGTGGGAGGGGGCTTGCCCCCGATAGCGGTTTCACATTCAACACAAGCCTCAAGCGGCCGGTTGACTGTGTGGAAACAACAAATCCACAAACTTCTCTGCAGTCGGTTGCGGTTCATGGTTGGCCAGCCCGGCCCGTTCATTGGCTTCGATAAATACGTACTCCGGCTGGTCGGCCGCCGGTACCATCAGGTCCAGGCCGACCATGGGAATATCCAGGGCGCGGGCGGCGCGCACGGCGGCGTCCACCAGCGTCGGGTGCAGGATGGCGGTGACGTCCTCCAGACAACCGCCGGTATGCAGGTTGGCGGTGCGCCGCACGGCCAGGGTCTGGCCGCGGGGCAAGATGCTGTCGTAGTCGTAGCCGGCGGCCTTGAGCGTGCGCTCGGTCTCGCCGTCCAGGGGGATCTTGCTTTCGCCATCGGTGGCGGCCTGACGACGTCGGCTTTGCGCTTGGATCAACGCACGAATCGAATGCTGACCGTCGCCGATCACTTCGGCGGGGCGGCGAATCGCGGCGGCGACTACGTCGAAACCGATCACCAGGATGCGCAGGTCCAGGCCCTCGTGAAAGCTTTCGAGCAGTACGCGGCTGTCGAACTGGCGTGCCGTTTCGATGGCTTGCTGCACCTCCTCGATCGTTCGCAGGTCCACCGCCACGCCCTGGCCTTGTTCGCCATCCAACGGCTTGACCACCACGCGCTGGTGCTCGTCCAGAAACTCCAGGTTGTCGTCGGCACTGCCTGCCAACTGCTGCGCAGGCAACTTCAGGCCAGCGGCCTTGAGCACCTTGTGGGTCAGGCTCTTGTCCTGGCAAAGGGTCATGCTGATGGCGCTGGTCAAATCGCTCAGTGACTCGCGGCACCGCACGCGGCGCCCGCCGTGGCTGAGGGTGAACAGCCCGGCATCGGCGTCATCCACCTGCACATCGATACCGCGCCGATGGGCTTCTTCGACAATGATTCGCGCATACGGATTGAACCCCGCCTGCGGCCCCGGGCCGAGAAACAGCGGCTGGTTAATGCCGTTCTTGTGCTTGATCGCAAAGGTGGTCAGTGCGCGAAAACCCAGCTTGGCGTAAAGGCTCTTGGCCTGGCGGTTATCGTGCAGCACCGACAGGTCCAGGTAGCTCAAGCCACGGCTCATGAAGTGTTCCACCAGGTGGCGCACCAGCACTTCACCCACGCCGGGGCGGGTGCACTGTGGGTCTACCGCCAGGCACCACAGGCTGCAACCGTTTTCCGGGTCGTGAAAGGCTTTCTGATGGTTGAGGCCCATCACGCTGCCGATCACGGCGCCGCTGTCTTCGTCTTCCGCCAGCCAATACACCGGGCCGCCTTGATGGCGCGGTGTGAGGCGTTCGACGTCGACGGGCAACATGCCGCGGCCCTGATACAGCAAGTTGACGGCGTGCCAGTCGGCTTCGCTCTGTACCCGACGGATCCGAAAACCGCGAAACACACGGGTGGCGGGGCGGTAGTCACTGAACCACAGGCGCAAGGTGTCTGACGGGTCGAGGAATAACTGCTGCGGGTCGATCCCGAGGATTTGCTGGGGCGCGGCCACATACAGAGCGATATCACGTTCGCCGGGCTGTTCGTTGAGCAGCTCCAGGGCAAGGCTGGCAGGGTCGGGAAACGTATGCCCGATCAACAAGCGCCCCCAACCGCAATGCACGGCAATCGGTTCGGGACCTTGCGGGCTGCCGTCTTCGGCAAGCCGGGCCTGCAGGCGCTCGTAGGTCGGCGCCTGGCCTTTGATCAAGCGTTGGCTATACGCCGCGGCGTTAGGTTTCATGGATCAGATTCCTTGTTCGCTGAGCCACAGGTTCAGCGCCGCCAGTTGCCACAGCTTGGAGCCGCGCAATGGGGTCAGTTGACCCTGAGGGTCCGTCAGCAGGCGATCGAGCATGGCCGGGTTGAACAGGCCACGGTCCTGGCTCGGGTCCAGCAGCAACTCGCGCACCCAGTTCAGGGTGTCGCCTTGTAAATGCTTGAGGCCGGGGACCGGGAAGTAACCTTTTTTACGGTCGATGACTTCGCTGGGGATCACCCGGCGCGCGGCCTC
Organism: Pseudomonas sp. P867; assembly: GCF_019891455.1. Classification (NCBI taxonomy): domain Bacteria; kingdom Pseudomonadati; phylum Pseudomonadota; class Gammaproteobacteria; order Pseudomonadales; family Pseudomonadaceae; genus Pseudomonas; species Pseudomonas sp. P867. The sequence goes on from NZ_JAFLXB010000005.1 coordinate 383,962, forward strand.
TTTGAGCACCTGTTTGCCGCCATCGGGCAGTTTGAACTTGCCCGGTACGCGGGCCGAGAGTTCTACCAGGCGGTAGTCGAGGAACGGTGTCCGGGCTTCCAGGCCCCAGGCCATGGTCATGTTGTCGACGCGTTTGACTGGGTCGTCCACCAGCATCACCGTGCTGTCCAGGCGCAGGGCCTTGTCTACGGCGGCTTCCGCGCCCGGCATGGCAAAATGTTCGCGCACAAAGTCGCCGGCAGCGTCGTTGGCGGTCAGCCATTTCGGTGCGACGGTGGCCGCGTAGTCATCGTAGCTGCGGTCGAAAAACGCCTCGCGGTACGCGGCATACGGGTCGCTTGCGCCATCCACCTGCGGGTACCAGTGGTAACCGGCGAACAATTCGTCGGCGCCCTGGCCGCTCTGCACCACCTTGCAATGCTTGGCGACTTCCCGCGACAACAGGTAGAACGCGATGCAGTCATGGCTGACCATCGGCTCGCTCATGGCGCGGAACGCCGCCGGCAGTTGCTCGATGATCTCGCTTTCGGCGATGCGCAGTTGGTGATGGCGAGTTCCGTAATGCTTGGCGATCAGGTCCGAGTACTGGAATTCGTCGCCGCGCTCGCCACCGGCGTCTTCAAAACCGATGGAGAACGTGGACAGGTCCTGCACACCGACTTCACGCAGCAGGCCGACGAGCATGCTCGAGTCGACGCCACCGGAGAGCAGCACGCCCACATCCACGGCGGCGCGTTGGCGGATGGCCACGGCTTCGCGGGTGCTGTCGAGCACGCGGTCGGTCCAGTCTTCCAGCGTCAGGTGTTTTTCGTCCTCATGGGGCCCGTACGGCAGGGTCCACCAGGTTTTCTGTTCGGTCTTGCCGCTTGCGTCGATGCGCATCCAGCTGGCGGGCGGCAGCTTTTCAATGCCCGCCAACAGCGTGCGCGGCGCGGGGACCACGGCGTGGAAATTCAGGTAGTGGTTGAGAGCGACCGGATCGAGGATCGGGTTGATGTCGCCGCCCTTGAGCAACGCCGGTAACGCCGAGGCAAAACGCAGGCGCTGGCCGGTGCGCGACAGGTACAAAGGTTTTACGCCCAAGCGGTCACGGGCGATGAACAGACGTTGGGCGTCACGTTCCCAGATGGCGAAGGCAAACATGCCGTTGAGCTTGGGCAGCAGTGCTTCGCCCCAGGCGTGGTAGCCCTTGAGCAGCACTTCGGTATCACCGCCGGAATAGAAGGCGTAGCCCAGGGCTTCCAGCTCTTCTCGTAGTTCCGGGAAGTTATAGATCGCGCCATTGAACGCCAGGGACAATCCCAGTTGGGCGTCAACCATCGGCTGCGCGGAGCCGTCCGACAGGTCCATGATTTTCAGGCGGCGGTGGCCCAGGGCAATCGGCCCTTGGGCGTGGAAGCCCCATGCGTCGGGGCCACGGGGGGCGAGGTGATGAGTGATGCGTTCTACGGCTGCCAGGTCGGCAGGTTGATGATCAAAGCGTAACTCGCCAGCTAATCCACACATAAGTTCCTTACCGGTTTTTCCGTTGGGGAGGGGTCAATACTCAATGCGCCAAACGGCGCGTACCCAGAAACTGACCCAGTGCTATGCGTGGAGTTTTAGACCGATAAGTTATAAGGCAGATGGCCGCCTAGCCATCAATCCCGCTCTTTACGGGCTGCGGCCTGGCCTCGAACCAGAGCGCGCAGGGTAAACCGGTTGGGGTGGCAAGCCGCGGCCACGCTGGCCGGTACCGGCAGCGGTTCGCCATTCAGCCAGGCGGCCAGGAGTTCGCCGCACAGTGGTGCGGTGATCAGGCCGCGGGAGCCATGGCCACTGTTGAGGTACAGCCCGGGCAGCCAGGGGCACGGCGTATCCGGTACTTGCCGGGCGTCTTTGCCCAGCACGGCATAAGCCTGCTGGAACGCTTCATGGTCGGCCAGCGGCCCGACGATCGGCAGGTAATCGGGGCTGGTGCAGCGAAACGCAGCACGCCCTTCCAACTGTTCGGCCGCCAGGCGGTCGGCGCCCAGGCGCTGCAGCAGGTCTGTGGAGATCTCGCGCAGCATCTCCAGGTTGCCGGTGTGTTCAGCGAGCGTGGGTGTGAGGTCTTGGTTGTTGAAGTCAAAACTGGCGCCCAGGGTATGTTCACCAAGGCGGGCTGGTGCGACGTAACCCTCGGCACAGACCACAGTAGTAAGGGCCTCACTGGCTGGGGTTTGTGCGAGCCGGGTGATCTGCCCGCGAATACGCTTGAGCGGCATGTCTGCGCTCAAGGGGAAACGCTTGATCTCGGCCGCCCCGGCGAGCACCACCACGCTGGCGCTGGCCAGCACGCGATCGCCTGCGCGGGCGTGCCACTGGTCGTCTCGCCGGTCCAGCTCAAGCGCCTCATGGTGGCTGAGCACCTCAATCAGCGGATGCGTCGCCTGCCACTGGCACAGTGCGGGTGGATGCACCCAGCCGCCCTCGGGGAAAAACAGGCCGCCGTGGGCCAGTTGGATTCCAGCCTGTTGTTGCGCCTGCTCGCGGTCGAGCAGGTGCAGCAGGCTCGGTGCGAAGGCGTCGGCGAGTTGGGCCTGGCGCTGGCCTTCCTTGGCGTCGAACGCCAGTTGCAACACACCACAGCCATCCCAATCCACGCCACGGTGCAAGTGCTCCAGCAGGCGGCGGGTGTGGCCGAAACCGCTGAGTATCAGTTGGGACAATGCGGTGCCATGGGCCGACAGCTTGAGGTACAGCACGCCCTGAGGGTTGCCCGAGGCTTCCTGCGCCAGGCCGGCATGGCGTTCCAGCAAGCTGACGCGCCAACCGCGGGCGGCCAGGCTGGCAGCCGTTGCGCAACCGGCCAGGCCACCGCCAATAACCATGGCGTGGCGTTCACCGTCGATGGCTGGGGGGCGAGCGAACCAGGGTTTGCTTTTTGCGGGCGGCGGCGTCTCGTCGGGCCAGCCGAGAAACTCTCCACGCAGGATCTCCCACTTATGCCCGATGCCCGGCGTGCGCTTCATCTTGAAGCCCGCGGCGTTGATCAGGCGCCGTACCCAGCCGGTGCTGGTAAAGGTGCTGATGGTCGAGCCCGGAGCGGCCAGGCGCGCCAGTTCAGCGAACAGTTCGGCGGTCCACATATCGGGGTTTTTCGCCGGGGCGAAACCGTCCAGAAACCAGGCGTCGATCTGCGCATCCAGTTGCGGCAATTGCTCCAGAGCATCGCCGATCAACAGGGTCAGGACCACGCGGCCGTTATCCAGTACCAGGCGTTGGAAGCCTTGGTGAATGGCGATGTATTGCGCCAAGAGTTGTTCGGCCAAGGGTTGCAGTTCAGGCCAGAGGGCGAGGGCGCGTTGCAGGTCGGCATGGCTCAGCGGATATTTTTCCACGCTGACAAAGTGCAGGCGCGCGCCGGCCGGTGCGTGTTGATCAAACAATTGCCAGGCGCAGAGAAAATTCAAACCCGTGCCGAAGCCGGTTTCGCCGATCACCAGCCGCCCGCCCGCTGGCAAGCCAGCAAAGCGCTCCTGCAAGCGGTTCTGCTCCAGGAACACATAGCGGGTTTCTGCAAGGCCCGACTGGTCGGAGAAGTACACGTCGTCGAACACCCGCGAATGCGGGCGACCTTGGTCATCCCAGTCGAGCTGGGCGTGGGTGATGGGGGTCATGGGCGGCTCATAGACATACAGCAGGCAAAGACAAGGCGGCCATTCTAGCCGATCGCGGCGCTCAGGGCCGATTCCAGGTGGTAGCCCCATAGGTTTTGCATGGAAATAGCTGCTGCGTCCGGCCTGCAATCCATCAACTATCAGCGTTAATTCTGTGCAAGTTGCTGCGGTATCGTAATAGCTTGATTTATAGGCAATAAAGGACATTGCTGATGCGCCCGCAGGACGATTTGAACAGCAAACTGAACCAATTGACCCAGCGGCAACTGCAATCCGCCTTACTGGAAATGACGGGTGATTTGGACAAGGCCCAGGTGTTGCAAAAGCAACTGCCGGGCTGGATGGTCAACGCACCGCCTGGCGTGTTGGACGCACTGACCAGAGATGCCGCACGGGTTGCAGATGCCCAGGCAGTTGTCGCCGAGCAATTGAAGCCTTTGCAAGCACTGGATGAGTTTTGCAGTGAGCGGCTCAAGGCTTACTGTCAGACCCGATGGCAACTGACCGTGGAGCCGAAAAAAGATCTTTTGGTGCGTGCTGTAAACGAGTACGAGAAAGAAGTCTTGCCATTGAAATATGTGAAAACGGTGAGGCTGGTGCAGGACAGTCTCCTGCATGTGGCGATGCAGAATTTTTCCGAGGATGAAGTGCGAGCGCAGCACTTTCCGACGGGCTCGCTGCTGCGCTTGGGGGCTGCCGCTCGCGGGGTCATTGGCATAACCCCCCTGGAGTTTGCACAGGGGTGCCGTGCCCTGGATCTGGGTGGCCTGTATCAGCAGCACATCAGTGAAGTATTCAAGCTGGGGAGTGATCAGCCCAACCTCAATGATGTCGCAACCGATATCGGCCAGATGAAAACCCTGGATATGAAAATCGACGCCCACATTGCCCTGATGCGCGCAGATATTTCCCAAGGTGTCTACGAGGTGTTGTGCAAATTGCTGGACCGCAAGCTGACAGCGTCTCAGGCTCAGGCGGCAGGGATTTTGTTTGAATGGCGCCCCGTCACTTGGCAATGGCTGAATGTACAGGGCAGTTGCCTGTGGAGCATTCTGGTGTTCTCCGGCCGCTCGGTTGCGCAATACCCGCAAGAACCCTGTGTGGTGTACATGCCCAATGAGCCGGAGCGGCCATTGTTCGAGTATTCCTCGTTTGATGACTTTCAGGTCTACCTCAAGCGCAAGCTTGAAGTGCCGGCTTATCGTAGTTTCTTTACCCGGTACCTGAGCCAGGATGACCGGGTCGGCTTCTTCAGCCATTTCGATCAATCCCGTACCTTGGGGGCGCTGGAGGCAACCCCCATTACGGTTAGCCTGGCGGGGCATTTTTTCGCAACTTACGCCGCCAAACTCCAAGCCGACGCGCGGACCCTGGCGGTACCGGTAGCCGACGTGGATGAGGTGGCCCGCGAGCAGCGCTTGCAAGCGTACCTGGATGCCGGTTTGACAGTGCTCAACCTCGCCGGGTTTGTTGTGCCGGAGTTGGGACTATTGATGACTGGCGTGGCGGTGGGCCAGATGCTCGGCGAGCTGTATGAGGGCATTGAGGACTGGCGCCGTGGCGATAAAGAAGAGGCGTTCAAGCAGTTGGCAGCGGTAGCGCAAAACATCACCTCGATGGTGCTGTTCGCGGCGGGGAGCAAGGTTGTCGGTTCGGCGATGAAACGCAGCGGTCTTAACCTGGATAACTTTTTTCGCCAGTTTGAAGTGGTACGCCCCACAGATGGCAATCTGCGGCTGTGGCGGGCAAATGTCACGCCGTACTTCCATGATCAGCGTCTTGTCGACGACGAGGTTGCGGACGCTACGGGAATTTACAAAGTCGGAGGGCATTCATACGTCAAGGTCAATGATTGCGTACATCGGGTTGCGTTTGACTCGAAACTGGATCGATGGCGGGCCAGTCACCCGCTGCGGCAGACGGCTTATCGCCCGCTGTTGCTGCACAACGGCGAAGGACGCTGGCGTTTTGCGTTCGAAACGCCCGACGAATGGGAGGATCAGGAGTATCTCTTTTCACGCCTGAACCCGGCAGGCCCAGGTGCTTCGCTGCATCCCAGGAAGCTTGTGCAGATCAAGGCCATTATGGATATGCCCCATGAATGGGGCGTCTATCAGGCCGAAGAGTGCCTGCCCTTTCCCGCACGTTTTCGTGATTTGTATGAGCGTTTCAAGCTGGACCAGTCCATTCGTGATCTGATCTGGCAGTTGGAAAGCGGTGCGTCCCCCAGTGTAGAAAACTTGACCTTGCAGATGCATGCCCTGCCCTTGTTAGACGGGTGGCCGGTGGGGCGCTATTTTGAGGTGCTGGATGCACAGGGCCGCGTCAAGGCGCGTTACCCCACCGGTGGGCCGTTTGACAATGTAGGCCTGCGTTTGACGCTCACTGAGCAGATGCTTCGTGAGGGCAAAGTGTTTGATGTGCTGTTGTCCGAGCTGGACGAGGCACAAAAAATCGGCCTGCTTGGAGAGGGGGTTGCTGCTGATCAGGAGCGCGGCGTATTGGAGCGTCAGTTGCTCGCACACCTCAAGGCTGACTGCAGGCCGTTGTTCGAGCAGTTGTATCAGGCCCATGACGGACCTGTACCGCCCGAATGGGCGTTGCTCAGGCGTACCTATCCGCAACTGCCCTGTACGCTGATGCGCGAATTGATGGCCCGGACCTCAACGGTGCAGCGCGAGACCCTGCGCGATAATCAACGTATCCCCATGGCATTGGTCGAGTCGGTCCAGCGTGCTCTCGGGGAGCAACGCCTGGACCGCGCCCTGATGGGGTTTGAGCAGCCTGAGCTGGCCAGCCTTGATACGGCGTGTGTGGCGGTTCGGTCGATGCCGCATCTGGCAGGGTGGGGCAGGGAGGTGCGGCTTGAGTTGCGCCAGGGTTCGCCACAGGGTGACTTATTGGCCCTGGGCGCGAGCAATGGCGCCGGTGCGCGACGAATAGTGGTCAGCTCGGACGCTGGGTTTGCAACGTTCGACGACAACGGCCTGAGTCTAGGTGGGCCTTACTCCGGACCGGACGGCTTGTTTCAGGCGATTGAGTGCGCGCTGACCGACAGTCAGCGCGTAGCAATGGGGTTGCCGCTCAACGAGGCCAACAATCTCTGGCGCCTGCGCTACATGAGCGCTTCCCAGGCCAAGGGGGAACGGGAGCTGGCCGCCGAGGCTTTTTCCAGCAGGGGCAGCGAGCCGGTGCTGGACGCGATGCCCTGTGAAATGGCTGATTCGCCGACGGGGCCATTGGCGCACCCTCGCGCGCTGGTGCGCAAGGTGAAGCGTTTGTACCCCTTGTTCAGCACTGCACAAGTGTCTTCGCTGCTGATGGCCTTGGGTGCTGACCATCTTTCCCGGGCCAGGGCGGTAAAGCGTTTGAAGGCAGAGCTTACTCATCTGCGAGCGCTGCTCAAACACTGGAAGACCGATACCCAGGGCATGGATAAACAGCCGGGCCTGAGTGACATTCGTACCAGCCGCGAGCAGGTGGCTGAGCGCATTGAAGCCTGTTGGCGGCGTCAAAGCTTTGCTCTGGATGAACATCAGATGTCGGTTGCCAGTTTGAACCTGGACGGAATGCGCGTCGGATCGTTGCCGACGCTGCCTGCCGACATTCGTTTCGACCATGTCCGTCAGGTGTCACTCAAGAACATGCGATTGGGCGATGACGTCGCGTATTTCCTCAAGTGTTTCAAAGGCATTCGGCATCTGGCGCTGGACCGTAACCGCCTGACGCGCTTGCCGGAAATATTCTCGCGGATGCTCGACCTCGAAAGCTTGTCGATGCCCCATAACCGTCTTGCACTGACCGAGTATACCCAGCTGAAACTGGCTGATCTGAATACGCTGCGCCTGCTGGACCTGAGCCATAACCCACTGGATAAGCTGGTGGATGTCAGCAGGATGCGTGACTTGCACACGCTGTTGCTGCGGGACAGCAGACTCGTCGACCTGCCGTCGGGCATCGGGCGGTTGGCCCACTTGGAGCAGGTGGATCTGCGCGATAACCTGATCACCGTGCTGCCCGAGTGGTTGTTCACGGTGCCGCGCATTTTCAGCCAGTCGATCGACTTGGGCGGCAATCCGCTATCCGACACGACAGTAGAGGCACTCGAGCGTTACCGCGCTGACGTGGGTATTGGTATGGGGTATGTAGACGACGATCAGCCTCGTATGAGCGAACTGAAGGCCAGGGCGCGGTGGTTGCCGGACGAGGTGGCTGCCCGCGATGCCAACAAGCGTAGCGTCTGGGCCAACCTGCGGGATGATCCGGAGTCGACAGAGTTGTTCCTGTTGCTGGCTGAATTGACCAGTGCTGCTGACAGTCGCCGTGTGCGCGAGGATATGACGCAACGTGTCTGGGACGTATTGCAGGCGACCCATGACAATGTCGGGCTGCGCGAGCAGGTCTTCCAACTGGCAGCCCATCCGACTGGTTGTGAGGATGGGGCGGCGCAGATGTTCAGCCAGATTGAGGTTCTCAAGGAAGTCGAGAAGGCAACGCTGCAGGCGGGTCGTGCACAGAGCAACTCCGGGGCGCTGTTGAACTTGAGTCGAGGTTTGTTTCGCCTCAGCGAGCTGGAGAAAATTGCGGCGACATACGCGGTTGAAAAAGCCTCCTCGGATCCGCTGGAAATCAACCTGGCATTTCGGATCGGGTTGGCCAAGGACCTGCAACTGCCGGGGCAGCCGAAACATATGGTCTATGACTCGTTTTTCGAGGTGCCCAGCAGCGATTTGGCGATGGCGCAAGCCCAGGTGCGAACAGCTGAGCTGTCGCCTGCCTTCTTGCGTTTTATTACCCAGTTGACGTTCTGGAAAACCCATCTCAAACAGCAGTTTCCTGCTGAGTTCCTATCGGTGACTGAGCCCTTCGATACGCAGCAGCAAACACTTTTTGAGAATCGCCAGGACCTTACTGACGGGGAGTATTTCAAACAAATGGAAGCCCTGCGCACACCGCGACGGCAGGCAATAACCGCAGTGATGGAGCGCCTGACACAGCAGATGTTGAAGCATCAGGACCTGGGCCTATGTCACGTTCCTGGGTATTAACCGTAGCCGCGGTGATTGATCCACGGCAAGCCGAGTGAAATTCCTTGCCTGCCGTGGTGCCCAATCCGCTAGTCTTGAGCCATCTTGAAACGGAGCTGCCCATGTTCGAATCCGCCGAAATCGGTCACGCCATCGACAAAGACACCTATGACGCCGAAGTGCCGGCCTTGCGTGAAGCCTTGTTGGAGGTGCAGTACGAGTTGCAGCAGCAGAAGCGCTTCCCGGTGATCATCCTGATCAATGGCATCGAAGGCGCGGGCAAGGGCGAAACCGTCAAGCTGCTCAATGAATGGATGGACCCGCGCCTGATCGAAGTGCGCACCTTCGACCAGCAGACCGACGAAGAACTGGCGCGCCCGCCGGCCTGGCGCTATTGGCGGCAACTGCCGGCCAAGGGTCGCATGGGCATCTTTTTCGGTAACTGGTACAGCCAGATGCTGCAAGGCCGGGTGCATGGGCAGATCAAGGATGCGCGCCTGGACCAGGCCATCGCCGGCGCCGAACGTCTGGAAAAAATGCTCTGCGATGAAGGTGCGCTGATCTTCAAGTTCTGGTTCCACCTGTCCAAAAAACAGATGAAGGCGCGCCTCAAGGCCCTGGCCGACGACCCGCTGCACAGCTGGCGCATCAGCCCGCTGGATTGGCAGCAGTCCGAGACCTACGACAAGTTCGTGCATTTCGGTGAGCGTGTGCTGCGCCGCACCAGCCGCGATTACGCGCCGTGGCATGTGATCGAAGGCGTCGACCCCCATTACCGTGGGCTGACCGTGGGCAAGATCCTGCTGGATGGACTGCAAAGTGCCTTGAAACAGGCCAAGGTCAAGGCCAGCGGCATGAACCCGGCGCCGTTGCTTGCCTCGGTTGACCAGAAGAGCCTGCTCGACAGCCTGGACATGACCCTGCGCCTGGACAAGGACGATTACGAAGAACAGCTGATCACCGAGCAGGCGCGCTTCTCTGGCCTGATGCGCGACAAACGCATGCGCAAACACGCGCTGGTGAGCGTATTCGAAGGCAACGACGCAGCCGGCAAGGGCGGGGCGATCCGTCGTGTGGCGGCAGCACTGGACCCGCGCCAGTACCACATCGTGCCGATTGCCGCGCCCAGTGAAGACGAACGCGCCCAGCCTTATCTATGGCGGTTCTGGCAGAAGATCCCGGCGCGTGGCATGTTCACCGTGTTCGACCGCTCCTGGTACGGCCGCGTGCTGGTGGAACGCATCGAAGGCTTTTGCACCCCGGCGGACTGGATGCGCGCCTATGGCGAGATCAATGACTTCGAAGAGCAATTGCGCGATGCGAGGGTGATCGTGGTCAAGTTCTGGCTGGCCATCGACAAGGACACCCAACTGGAGCGCTTCCAGGCCCGCGAGGAAATCCCGTTCAAGCGCTTCAAGATCACTGAAGATGATTGGCGCAACCGCGACAAATGGGACGACTACCGCGCGGCGGTGGGCGACATGGTTGATCGCACCAGCACCGAGGTGGCGCCCTGGACCCTGGTAGAAGCCAATGACAAGCGCTGGGCGCGGGTCAAGGTGTTGCGCACCATCAACCGGGCGCTGGAGGATGCGTTCGCTAAAACCGATAAGCACGACAAAAAGAAAAAGAAATAGCCTGCACCCGGCTCGGTCCAAATGTGGGAGGGGGCTTGCTCCCGATGGCGGTGAGTCAGTCACAGATGTGCTGACTGACACTCCCTCATCGGGCCACAGCTCACTAGTTGTCTGCTCTAGCTCTTAACTGACTGGCATTGGGGCAAGCCCCCTCCCACATTTAGGATTGTGGCGTATCCCAATCCAGTGACTTGCCCCTAGAATGCGGTTCCACTTCCTCTGGCATCTGGGGCACTCATGCACATCTCCTCCGGCCGCTGGGTCTACGGCTTTTGCCTGACCCTGCTGACCGCGTTTCTGTGGGGCATCCTTCCGGTCAAGCTCAAGCAAGTGCTGCAAGTGATGGACCCGATCACCGTCACCTGGTTTCGCCTCACGGTGGCCGGTACTTGCCTGTTTGTCTATCTGGCTGCCACCAAGCGCTTGCCCAGCCGTAAAGTGCTCGGCCCCAGGGGCGGCTGGCTGGTGGGCATGGCGGTGTGCGGCCTGGTCGGCAACTACGTGCTGTATCTGGTTGGGCTGAAAATGCTCAGCCCAGGCACCGCGCAGCTGGTAGTGCAGATGGGCCCGATCTTTCTGATGGTAGCCAGTGTGTTTGTGTTCAAGGAGCGCTTCAGCCTGGGGCAGGGTGTGGGGTTGGTGGTGCTGATTATCGGCTTTGGATTGTTCTTCAACCAACGCCTGGTGGAGTTGCTGACGTCCATGGGCACCTACACCGCCGGTGTGCTGACGATCCTGCTCGCCACCACCATCTGGGTGTTCTATGCATTGGGGCAGAAGCAGTTGCTGACAGTGTGGAATTCGTTGCAGGTGATGATGGTGATCTACCTGTCGTGCGCGGTGTTGCTCACGCCGTGGGCGCATCCGCTGGAGGCGTTGCAGTTGAGCCCGCTGCAAGGATGGCTGCTGCTGGCGTGTTGCATGAATACGCTGGTGGCCTACGGCGCATTTGCCGAAGCCCTGGCGCATTGGGAAGCCTCGCGGGTCAGTGCGACCCTGGCGTTGACGCCGTTGGTGACCTTTGTGGCGGTGGCCTTGGCGGCCTGGCTGTGGCCTGACTATGTGCAGGCCGAAGAGATCAATGCCTTGGGGTATGTGGGGGCGCTGGTGGTGGTGACGGGTTCGGCGATGGTGGCGTTGGCGCCTTCGCTGCTCGCCGGGCTCAGGGCCCGGCGGCTGCGGATATCGGTTTAAGCGCCGAGCATGTTTTCCGGGCGGACCCACTGGTCGAACTCGGCGTCGGTGAGGTAGCCGAGCTCCAGCGCGGCTTCGCGCAGTGTCAGCCCTTCGGCGTAAGCCTTCTTGGCGATCTCTGCCGACTTGTCGTAGCCGATATGCGGGTTGAGCGCGGTGACCAGCATCAGCCCGCGTTCCAGGTGTTCGGCCATTTGCGCGGCGTCGGGCTCAAGACCCGCGATGCAATGCTCCTGGAAGTTGTTGCAGCCATCGGCCAGCAGGCGGATCGACTCCAGCAGGTTGTGAATGATCACCGGTTTGTACACGTTCAACTGCAAGTGCCCTTGGCTGGCAGCCATGCCGATGGTCACGTCGTTGCCCAATACCTGGCAGGCCAGCATCGACAGCGCTTCGCACTGTGTGGGGTTGACCTTGCCGGGCATGATCGAACTGCCCGGTTCGTTGGCCGGCAACTTCACTTCGGCCAGCCCTGTGCGTGGGCCGGAACCCAGCAGGCGCAGGTCGTTGGCGATTTTCATCAGGGCCACGGCCAGGGTTTTCAGCGCGCCGTGCAAGGTGACCAGCGGTTCATGGCCGGAGAGGGCGGCGAATTTGTTCGGTGCGGTCACGAAGGGCAAGCCCGACAGCGCCGCCAGTTCGGAGGCAATCGCCTCGCCGAAGCCATGGGGTGCGTTGAGCCCGGTGCCGACAGCAGTGCCGCCTTGGGCCAGCTCGCACACGGCGGGCAGGGCGCTGCGGACCGCGCGCTCGGCGTAATCGAGCTGGGCGATAAACGCCGACAGCTCCTGGCCGAAGGTGATGGGCGTGGCGTCCATCATGTGGGTGCGGCCGGTCTTGACCAGCTTCATATGCCGCGCGGCCAGTTCCGCCAGGCCACCGGACAGCGTCGCGATAGCAGGCAGCAGTTGCTGGTGCACCGCTTGCACCGCAGCAATGCTCATGGCGGTTGGGAAGCAGTCGTTGGAGCTTTGGGAGCGGTTCACATGGTCGTTGGGGTGTACCGGGCTTTTACCGCCCCGATTGTTGCCGGCCAGTTCGTTGGCGCGGCCGGCGATCACTTCGTTGGCGTTCATGTTGCTCTGGGTGCCACTGCCGGTCTGCCAGACCACCAGCGGGAACTGGTCGTCATGCTGGCCGTCGAGGATTTCGTCGGCAGCCTGTTCGATCAGCCGGGCGATATCGGCGGGCAGGTCGCCGTTACGGTCATTGACCCGGGCGGCGGCCTTCTTGATCAGGGCCAGGGCATGCAATACCGCCAGCGGCATACGCTGCTCGCCAATCGCAAAATTGACCAGCGAGCGCTGGGTTTGCGCGCCCCAATAGGCATCATCAGGGACCTGTACTTCTCCCAGGCTGTCGGTTTCGATACGGCTCATCGGGCACCCTCCTTATCCAGTCGTGATTGGTCAGTTTAGGCCCTGGCGGCTGCCGTGGGTTCCCTAAATCCGCATTTGTGCCATTGCGCCCCGCAAAACCAGGGCCTACGTGGGGTGGGGTTGAGCCGCGAGGTTTTTTAGGCGCAGAATGGGCGCCCTTGGGGTCTTACCTCGCCTGCTAGAAAAGGAAACTCGATGACTCGTCTTCGTGCCATCTGTACCGCGGTTGCTCTGGTTTGCGCCAGCGGCCAGGTTTTTGCCGATACCGCCAGCCACAACGCCAGTGCCGAAGCCTTCCTTACCCTGGCCCACGCTGACAAGCTGGGGACCCCGGTGTACATGCAAGTGCAGCAAATGTTCGCCCAGCGTTTCGAACAGACCAAGGCGCCTGCCGCCAAGCAGTCCGTACTGGACAGCTACCAGGCCAAGGCCAACGCCGCCCTGGACCAGGCCATCGGCTGGCCGAAGCTCAAGCCCGATATGGTCAAGCTCTACACCACCAACTTCAGCGAATCCGAGCTCAAGGACCTGGTAGCGTTCTACCAGTCGCCACTGGGCAAGAAAGTCCTGGAAAAAATGCCGCAGCTGACTCAGCAATCGGCCCAGATGACCCAGGCCAAACTGGAAAGCGCCGTACCGGTGGTGAACAAGCTGTTGGAAGACATGACCAATGAGCTGGCGCCAAAAGGTGCCGCACCGGCCAAGAAGAAGTAAGCAGCAATGACCATGCAACAGCGTATCGAAACGGCGCTCGCCGCCCTGGGCCCGGAACACTTGAGTGTGCTGGATGAAAGCCACATGCACAGCCGTGGGTTGCAGACCCACTTCAAGGCCGTGCTGGTCAGCCCGCAGTTCGAAGGGCTCAACCGCGTCAAGCGCCACCAGAAGGTCTACGCCACCCTGGGTGACCTGATGAGCGAATTTCATGCGTTGGCGCTGCATACCTACACACCTGAGGAATGGGCGAAAATCGACGCAGCCCCGGCCTCGCCGACCTGCGCCGGCGGGCACTGAAAACCTTTGAGGCCAGCAGGTGCCAAGCCTGCTGGTCTCGACAGGTAGTGCCAGAATCTGGTTACACAAGGCTACTTTTTATACCCCTTTATCGAGGCCGGTACCTCTAGGATTTGTTGACCTTAGTGCAAAACAGGTCATGAATTCATGTCTAACGCCCTACATCGAAATACGCCTACCTTGACGGCCATTGACCCTCGCGGGTTAGCCGTGCGCACTGTGCAGTATCATCGTGCAACGCTCGCGGACTCCCCTCAGCCGCGGGTCAATCGCCAGGTGTTGAGTGCCAGTGGTTTTTTGCTTGAACAGTGGGACCCACGTCAGTTCGCCCTTGGCTCGACCGGGGTGGCGGCGCAATCGAACCTTTACAGCCTGTCGGGTGAAACCGTGCGAACCCAGAGTATGGATGCCGGTTGGCGCTTGGTCATGTACGGTGCAGCGCGGCAGCGGTTGCACAGCTGGGACTCGCGCGGCGCCCTTCAAGCGTTTCACTATGACCATTTGCTGCGCCCTGTGGCGGTGTTCGAACAATCTGCAGAGGACCCGTCACCCCGTTGTGTCGAGCGTATGACGTACGCGCCCGCAATCTCGGCCGAGGTCGTCGGCAATCGCTGTGGACGGTTGATTCGCCATGCGGACCCGGCGGGTGTGCTGCTGGTGGAGGCGTACGCGATCGATCAACGCGTCATCAAGCAAACCAGACGGTTTCGCGCCGATATCGCTCTGGTCGACTGGCCAAACAGCGATGAGGCACAGGATCTGCTAACGGAACGCCAGGCCTATACCACCACCTGGCGTTACGATGCGCTGGGTGCAATGCTGGAGCAGATCGATGCCAAGGGCAACCGCCTACAGTGGCGCTATGGGCAACAGGGCTGGGGGTTGGAAATGCTGCTGATCTTCAAGACCGGCGAGCGCCAAGTGTTGATGAATCAGCGGGTATACAACGCCAGCGGCCAAGTCGTGTCCGAGCGGGCGGGCAATAACGTTACCAAAGTCGCCCGTTACGCCGAGCACGACGGTCGTTTGCAGCAACTTGAGGTGTACCGCCAAGGGCAGGCCGGCACGCCGCTGCAGCAGCTGGTATATGAGTACGATCCGGTCGGCAACATCCTCAGCCTCAGCGACCTGGCGCAACCGACTCGATGGCACAGCAACACCCGGATTGATGCGGTTAATCGCTACCAGTACGACACGCTTTATCAGTTGATCCAGGCCAGCGGTCGGGAAAATAGCGCCAATGCCGGGGGCCGGGCTTTGCCAACGCAGGTGCAGTTCGGGGCGACGGATCAGGGGCTCTGGCGCAATTACACCCAGCATTATGCCTATGATGGTGCGGGCAATCTGACGCGCCTTCGACACGTGCCCTCCAGCTGCACAGGCTATACCCGCGAAATGCAAGTGGCGGCGCTCACGAACCGCGCCGTGCCCGTAGCGCAAGGGCGGCAGGTTCAATGGGATGGGGCGTTCGATGCCAATGGCAATCAGTTGTCGCTCGACGGCACACAGCAGGCGGCCTGGAATGTGCGCAATCAATTGACCTACACCACCCAGGTACAGCGTGAGAACGGTGACCCTGACGTGGAGAGTTACCTGTATGACAGTCAAGGCCTGCGCGCACTCAAGGTTCGCAGCCGTGAGGCTCGTGCAAAACCTTACACCCAGGAAACCTATTACCTGCCGGGCCTGCAAGTACACAAGCAAAGGGCACAGCGCTTCAATGTGCTGGACATTGATACGGGCGGTGGGCGAGTCACCGTGGTGCAATGGGAGTCGGGCAAACCCAGCGAGATGAGTACCCACTCACTGCGATTCAGCATTCTGGATCACCTCAAGAGCTGTGCGCTGGAACTGGACGAGCAGGCTCGCTTGTTGAGCCAGGAGCATTACTATCCTTATGGCGCAACGGCGTGGTGGGCAACCAGCAATATCGTTCGGGGGCACCCTAAGATTCGCCGTTACTCCGACAAGGAACGCGACGCCACGGGCCTGTACTACTACGGTGCGCGTTATTACGCACCGTGGTTGCAGCGCTGGATAAGCCCGGACCCGATGGGCGATGTGGACGGCTTGAACCTGTATGCGATGGCCCGGGGCAATCCCGTAGGGTTCAGGGATGCCGATGGCACGCAAACGACGTTTGGCGAGCAATTCCAACCCGGTCGAGGCGATATTCTCTTTGGCTTGGCCGCGACGGTTGCTGCCTACAGGAGTTTCTGGTCGAAGCTGAGCGCGCGCGGGGATGCGATGGTGGCCTATTTTTCAGGCGCGGAACTGCAGCGCTGGACTGCCGGGCTGGCGCCTCCCGTTCGCGCCTTCTCTGCATTTCGCAACGTGAATGCGGAGCTATTCAGCGACTTGACGCAAGATCCACATGACCCAGCGAAAGCTAACGAACTCAAGGCCGAGCTCATTGAGCAGCTTTCGGTCGGCGTCCGGCCGTTTTACGAGGGCATTGTTTCGAAATATTCAGGTTGTACGTCAACTTCCTGCAACCAGCAATTCGCGAGGAGGTTTGTCAGTGATCTTGCCGCAGGCAGGTATTCACTCGAGGCGACGGCTCGCCAACACGTTGGCACAGACCTATTGGCCATTCAGCAAAAAATCGTCACTCGAAGCAGCAAATCGGCTTTGGAAACCTTGACTAGCCCGCAAAGTGCGGCGATGGTCCATTTCGCTCTCGACAATTTGGACATAGGAGCCGTCGTCAGCAAGCAAGGGGTATCTGCCACGGCCTCCGAGCTGCGCTGGCTTTATCGGCATCGTCTGCAACTGGCAGGCCGCGTGACATTCTATCGACACCAACAACGGGTCGACGCGCCTTGGGAGTCAAACGCGTCCGCTTGGCGTCGCTACAAGCCCAGCCGTCCGAGGGTGTCAGGGCGGGCGGCACGCTGACACGTGAGCGGGTCGGGGCGATGCCAGTAACTGGATACACAAAAGCATCCTCCAGCACCACCTTTCTCATCCCCTCATCCCTAGGCTCTCAGGACTACTTGTTCAGCAATAAGGTCCTGAGGTCATGTCTGATTCCATCCATCGAAACACGCCGTCCCTGGTCGCAGTCGACCCGCGTGGGTTAATTGTTCGTAACATCGATTACCACCGTTCAAGCACAGAGGTTGAACCGCAGATGCGCATTCATCGTCAGGTGTATGGCAGTACGGGCTTGATGATTGAACAGTGGGACCCACGTTTGTTGCAGTTGTCACGCTCACAGCCTGACACCGCGCCCAATCAACGCACGGTCTATAGCCTTGGTGGACAAGCGTTGCGCACCGACAGCGTGGATGCCGGCTGGCGGCTGACGCTGATGGGGGAGGCTGGGCAGTTACTGGAAGAATGGGATGGGCGGGGCGCTCACCAGGCTCATCGCTACGATCAATATCTGCGGCCGGTGGCGGTCTTCGAGCAGGCGGCCAGTGACGGGCAAGCGTTGTGCGTCGAGCGTCTTGCCTATGCTGCATCTTCGAACGAAGAGGCGGCGCGCAACCGCTGCGGCCGGGTGGTTCGCCACGATGACGGCGGCGGCTCGTTGTTCCACGAGCGGTATGGGGTGCACGCAGAAGTTGCTCAGCAGACCCGACGCTTCCGGCAGGCGGATGCCGCGCTGGATTGGCCGCAGCTGTACGCACAACGCGAGGTGCTCCTGGAGCCCGAGATATTCCAGACATCCATTGGGTTCAACGCGCTGGGTGAGCGCCTGCATCACACGGACGCCAAGGGCAATCGCTTCGACTACGCCTACGGCATTGACGGCCAGCCGGCGAGCATCTTTGTGACGCCCAGGGGCGGCGAGCGTACGCAGGTACTGGGCCAGCGGCACTACAACGCAGCGGGTCAGGTGCTCAGCGAACGCGCCGGCAACGGCGTTGTGCGTGCCATGCACTACCGTGAATTCGATGGTCGCTTGCGGCAAATGACTGCCCATCTGCCCGCGCGACCGGGCGCAGCGCTGCAAGACCTGCGCTACGAGTATGACGGCGTTGGCAACGTCGTGCGGATCGATGACCTTGCCCAGCCGACGCAATGGTCCAGCAACACCCGAATCAGTTCGACCAGCCTTTATGAGTACGACACGTTATCGCAACTGACCAAGGCCACCGGCCGCGAAACCGCCGGCAACACTGGAGGCCCGGCGTTACCAGCGAGTGTGACGTTCGGCTCGACTGACGACAGCGTATGGCGTCGCTACACCCAGCGGTTCAGCTATGACGCCGCCGGAAATATGCTTGAGTTGCAACATGTGCCCAGCAGCGGCACGGGCTTCACGCGGCAGATGAGCGTGGCCGCGGGCAGCAATCATTTTCTGCCGCAGGCTGATGGAAAGGCTGCGCCGGGGTTGGGCCAGGGCTTTGACCGCAACGGCAATCTGCAAGCGTTGGCAGGCGATCACAAGATGGGCTGGGATGTGCGCAATCAACTGGTGCGCCTCACGCAGGTGCGGCGCGAGGGCGGCAACGACGATGAAGAACGTTACGCCTACGATGCCACGGGCCAGCGCATCCTCAAGCGCCGGGTCTCCCAGGCCCGGGGCGTGCTGCATAGGGCCGAGGTGCGCTACTTGCCGGGGCTGGAAATTCGGCATGACAGCGCAACGGGTGAGCAACTGAATGTACTCAACCTTGATGCTGGTACGACCACGGTGCGCGTCCTGCTTTGGGATCGCCACCCTTCGGGGGGGCGCCAGGACGCGCAGATCCGTTACGGCTTGTCGGACCACTTGGGCAGCAGCAGCCTGGAACTGGGCGAGCAGGCGCAACTGCTCAGCCAGGAAAGTTATTACCCCTACGGCGGGACTGCCTGGTGGGCGGCGAAGAATGCCAGTGAGGCGAGTTACAGGTTCATCCGTTACTCGGGCAAGGAGCGCGATGCCAGTGGGTTGTCTTACTACGGCTTCAGGTATTACGCACCGTGGTTATGCCGATGGATCAGCCCGGACCCGATTGGCGATGCCGATGGTTTGAATCTGTACGCCATGGTTGGCGGTAATCCGGTTAGCAAGGTCGATGCGCAAGGGCTGGCTGCCACACCGGCTTTGGAGGAGTCGCAGGATAAACAAATACGCAGGCTTTCCATCAGCCGCAGGCTCGCGAATATAGGTAGGGTTATGCGCCCGAGGATACAACCGGCCTCGGCGGCAGCGATTCGCGATGGTTTATCCACCTATATCGCCAATGCAATCGCGACGGGCGTCGATCTGGCGGTCTTCAGTACCGTCCAGCCCACGGCACAACGCAACCAAATCTTGCGCCTTACCGTTGCGGTGCTGGATGCAGTGTCCACGGCACATATGAGCACCGGTATCGCCGGTAACTGGACGCGATATGCGCCACAGATCGGTGCTATTTTTGCAGGTGCCGCGGGTATGGGGTATGCCATGCATGGCGACTCGATAGGTGATCAAGCCGAGCACAGCTGGGACCCGGTGGCGGTCCAGCGGTTGGGCGGACATGTGCGCGCGCTCTCCAGAGAACTGGTGCAGCAGGTCCTTCGTGGGCACGGTACCGGCATCTCCTGGGGCAGCACGCCCCTGCGCGGCAGGGTCACGCGCACCGCCGGAGCGACGGCCGCCTATGCCCTTGCTACCGTGGCCAACGCTGTTTATGGCGGGGAAGTGCCTGCGCTGATGCAACCCAATGTCTCACCTGCAATAGAAGCCTACGATGGGGCGATGGGAACGATGATGCGTGGCGGTCACCGGACCGCAGTCCACGATCCCCATGGCCAAACCGTACAGCTGCCGGATCCTGTCGCGACGGCGCACGGTGGGCTGAGCAGAATGTTCAATCAGGTGTGGACGCACTGGGCCGCGTCCGGTGTCGAGGCATTGGCCGTTGCGCTGACGGGCCTGCCACAGGCCGCTCAAGGCCGGACCACTCGAACAATTGTCATGGCGGCCCGCGGCGTGATTGCATCATTGACCGAATGGCGCGGCTTTTTCGTAACGTTTGCCAGGCGCGGGTATACAACCTTGGCGTCGCGATGGGGCGCAGCCCGGCGATCCTGACAAGAACATGAATGGGTCGTCGCTGCGGCCCATTCAACATCCCAGTCGGCTTCAAGGCTGCCTTTGCAGGCAAGCCTCACACACATTTGAACGGCTCACGTTGGAGGGGCCAGACCGCTACAGGTCTGGCGCAGGAGCAAAAGTTCTGTAGATACCCAGGTCTTTAGGGGGTATCAGTCAGTATGTTGTCGGAGTTCAGCTCTGCATAAGTGTCGTTTTCGTCCTCATTGACGGTGTACCAGGCCCAATAGGTGGTACGCCGCATAAATCCTCCTGCGGTCAATGTCTTTGTCGGGCGCCCGAGGGGGTCGTAGAACTGTCGGTCGCTGTGGCCCAGCTCGCGCATGGATTGATCATTGACGTAGGTGTGCTTGTCGGCGAAGTAGGGGCGGTAGACGCGAATGACCAAGCCCTTGTTGTTGTATTCGACACGCTCGCTGATGCGCCAGCGGGGGTCGGCTTGCACTTGGCGCAGCTGTTTCTTCAAAGTGGCGTTTGCATCCGGCAGTTCGTCGACCAACAGGTTGCCCTTGTCGTCGACCGCATGGGCCGGGCCTGGTTCGGTCTTCTGCTTGGTCTGCAATGAGCGGCCGAAGCCATCCCAGCAGGTCAGGGTCATGCGAATCTGTTGTTCGGCATCGCCGGGGTAGCGGTCAGCTTGCAATATGAGCCCATGTACCGGCGTACGGCTGGCCTCATCGATCAACGCCTTGAGTTGTTTTGCACTGTCACTGAGGGGCTGGCGAGCACCACTCAGCCGCGATCGCGCGCTCATGCGGATATGCCCGCCGGGGAGCAGATACCCCTTGGTAATCCACTCGGGCTTGACCAGAGCCAAGTCGATGCTGCCCATCCAACTGAAAGGCGCGTAGCAGTGCGCGCTGGCCATGTCTTGCAGCACGCTTTGCGCCTGTTCGATGGCCAATGCGGGCGTTACATTTTTGAGTGGGCGGTAGCTTTCCAGGGCGGCGAAGCCCACTCTGAGGCTTTGTTCGTGGCCGTAAAAGGTGTTGGCGAGTAACTGCCCAAAACCGTCATAAAGCGCTTCTTGAATAGTGCCATTGGGGTCGACGATTTTTATCGGCAGCAGCAATCGATAGTCGTATTCGGCCTTGGTTACACAATCGTCGGGCATTTTTACGCGCACGGTTTGCAACGTGTAGGGGTCATAGGTGAGCTTTGTTTCGCCATGGGCCTCGGTGGCCCGCAGCGCCCTTAACCGATAAAACTGGGTGGCCTTGCCATAGCGGGGAAAGTGCCGGCGAATCGACCACAGGCGGTTTTCCTTGGGCGGCACCTCGCCGTCGAATAGAAAAAACAGCTCCATGGTGTGATAGCCGCTGTCGGTGAGCTTTTGCACCAGGTCCACCTTGAGTTGGTTGGGCATGGTCGGAATGTCGTTGTAGGCACTCATGGCCTGGTCATCCAGCTCGGCGGTTTCCAGATAGTCAGTCAATGCCTGGGCAGTGGCGACCCCGGGTTCCAGGGTTTTGCCCACAGCGCCGGCCTGCCGGTAGTGCTGCAGCGACAAGCCGCTCAGGGTGCGGCTGGCCCCTGCGGCCAACGGCCCGACGCTGGTATCGATAAACACCTCATAGGCGATACGCGCAGGGTCCAGCCCGCCAGGCGCCGGCGCCTTGCCGAGCACCAGGGCGTTGTCTCGTTGGCGGTAGGGCAAGGCCAGGCACCACTGCTGTGCGTCGTCCAGATGAATGGGCTGCGCCAGCGTTTCGCTCAGGTAATAGAATTGTTGCGCGTTGTCATGGGTATCGTGCCACCAGCGCTGCTGGTGCTCATCCACCAGCACGGAGGGCGGCGGGCTGTCGGTGGTGGTACGGCGGGCATAATGCAGGGTCACGCTATGCACCAGGTAACCATAGGCATCCCAGCGCAGATTGATCTGGTGCTGGCAGACGGGATCGTTTTCCACGCCTTCATATTGATAGCTGATCGACTCCAGCGCTAATGGCAGCAACCGGGGGTAGGGCGTATGAGCACTGGCGGGGGCCAGTTCACGGACCAGATACCGCTGGTGTTTGACCGAGTAGGGCACGGCGTCTTGCGCCGGGTCTGCTGCCATCACTTCGACCCGCAGCACCGCGCCAATGAGTGCACGGGCCACGTCGCGTGCCAGCGCCGGTGCGGGGTCGCTGATCAAGTCGTCATGATGATCCAGCGGTTGTGCCCCAGCTGTCCCCCTGTAGCGGCTGACCAGCGTGCGGCCGGGAGCCTTGGCGTTCGGGTCGTGAGTGCTCTGGCCGAGGCAGGGCATGTCCAGGGATCGCCCGGTATGAAACCAGGTTTTGCTGAGCACGGGAGCGCTTGAACCCGGCGCGTGAGGGGCGTCTTTGCGGCTGTCGGTGTCGGTTTGCAGCAACAGCCCAAAGCCACGAAACTTGCGGTCCACACGGTAGTAATAAGCCTGACGATAGCTCACGCGCTGGGTCAGCTGGTTGCCGGTAATTTCGTCTCGTTGGGTTTGTTGGCTGGCCAGCAGCAGCGCAAAGGGTAACTGGCTGATAGCGGGCTGGCCCTTGGCATGCAGCTCGCGTTTTTCGTCCAGCCACTCCTGGGCGCTGCTGCGATATTTGATCGCCGCCTGGGCGCCCATGTTGTTGTCGGTGCGTATGAGCAGCCAGGGCTTGTGGCTGAAAAAGTCGTAGCGCCAATGGATGGGGGTCTGGTGGGCGGCGGTCAGGATCAGGCTAGGGCAGCCCCGGCCGCTCACGTCGACGATGTTGACCTGGCAGTGGTCGTCATACTGCACACCCTCTGGCCACGGGACCTTGATCGCCTGCGCCTCGAAACCGTTGCCGCCTTTATTGAGGAAAATCCACAGGTGGGCGGCGCTCAAATACAGCAAGTCCGTAGCGCCACCTCCATTGAGGTCGACGAGCAGTACATTGGCCGGCTTGAACGTTTCATAACGCAGTGGCAACGGAGCCAACACAAACCCTCGGGCAAAGCGGCCTCGACCCAGGTTCGGCCAACATTTCACTTCGTCATGCCGGATACGCACCAGATGCTGTTGGCCCGTGGCGAGTACATCGCTGAACGCCACCAGCTCGTTAGGCGAGGCGGAAACGATCGGCAAGACGTCATCGAGCTTATGAGGCACCTCAATGGCGGGTTCGAAGCCTTTTCTTCGGCGATTGGCATACAGGCGTACGCTACGGGGGCCGATCATGGCAACGTCAGGGCGTCCCGTCCCCATCAAGTCGGCGAGGATGCCCTGGGGGTGGAAGAACTCCGAGGGGAATGCATCGAACGACGTATAGGCTGACCAGTTACGCTGTTCATCCAGGCTGAAAAAGCCATTCATTCCTGGGTGGGCAACCAGCCAGTCCAAACGGCCATCGCCGTCCACATCGGCCAGCGCCTGGTGGATGGGCCGGCTGCTGTCGGCGACCGGCACCCGCGCCAACTCCTGGGCCGCGCCGTAAATCACCTCGTCGCTGGTTTTCGTGTGCTGCGGCCTGAGCGGTTCACGGTAGTACCAACTCTTGTCAGCGCGATACAACACACCCGGTATGCCTTCGCCATACAGATCGACCAGTTGATAGCGATCGCTGTCATGCAGCCCGGGCAGCGAACTGAAGGGCTTATAGCCGCTCTTGTCTACCTTGAGCTGGCTCGATTGGTAAAAACACTCCAGCGGCGGGCGGCTCACACTATTGCCCGAGCTGTCGAAGGCCTGCTCATGGACCCCAATCAACAGGCTGACATGGGTGGGCGCGCGGTATTCCAGCAGCAGACGTTTGACCAGCACCGGGTCGGTGCCCATTTGCGCTTCCTTGGGGAAGTGGTGAAACATCAGAATCTGGTTGCAACAGCGCAGGGTGCGTAGCTCGAAGCCGAACGAAAAATCCGAGCAAGGATCGGGTCGTGTCGGCCACTCCCGGATTTTCTGATACGTCGGCCGCTTATCCAGCTCAAGGTCACGTTCGCCATAGTCAAAGAGCAACTGAAAGTGCCAGCCCATGCCCGGCTCATCGTCGGTCTTCCAAAGGTAGAGTTGTTCCTGCTCCTCGGCGGTGAAGTTGCCGTAGCAGACGCGCTCCAGGTAACGCTGGGCTCGACAGTCCCTCGGGTAGCGTGAGGAGTCAGTTTCTTTTTTGTAGTGATAATAAATGTGTTCGCCGTGGGTATTCAGGCTTTCCTGCAACAACCATTGCGCCACATGATGCGGGTGGCCCGGATCGGCAATTCGGGCCAATGGGGTCTTCCCGTAAAAGTGCTGACTGCCATCGGCACTTTGTATCAACCAGAAGCCTGCAGCATCGGTTGCCGAGTGCCAGTGCTCGATACGGTCGAAATGGCTCTCGACCCGGGGAAAGTACCGGGTGGCCGTGTAGGCGATGGTCAGTGGCAAACCATTGAAGGAGGTCGCGGCGCGGCTGACGATCGCACCTTCGGCGTCGCGTTCGGGTAGCCATATTTGCGCGTCGGGGCCCACCAGTACGTCGTGCTCCGTGTAGGCCGGCACACCATGGGAGGTACGCCGGCTGACAGCCGGCAGGGGTATCCCCCAACCCAATCCGAAGGGGCCGTTGCCAGCGCCGCTGTGATAGGCCAGCGACATGGCCGGCGCGTAACCGCGCGCGGGAGAGATCGGCAAGGGAATCTCAAAGGTGGCCATACCGCTGGCGCCGACATCGCCCCAGCCTTTGCCGGTGCCTTGAATGGCACCGCCGCCTTTGGGCAGGGCCGGGGTATTGACTTGGAGGTTGGGCGTATCGTCGTTCATACCTTACCCCCGCTGGCAACTGGCACCCTGGCGGTGTAACGCAGGTGAATGACGATATCGTTGATTGATTGGAGTACGGCTTCTTGCCGGCTGTGATTGGGGAATTCCAGGGTCCAGTTGGAGATGGCCCCGGTGTATTCGAAGGGCAAGTAGCGATCGTGGCTCTCGAAGTTGAGGGTGAACAGGCCGTTGTCATCCAGGCCGGTGGACAGTGCGATTTGCTGATGGGCACGCATGTCGCGGCGCCGCTCGCCTGCGGGCAATACGATTTCGTTATGGGTTTGGGTCAGTATCGCCTTGATGTCCTCATAGGGGCCTAGCGTCGCGGGCAACGACACGCTGATGCCTTTTATTCGCCGCAGGATGTGGTGGGGGTAATCCTCTTCAAACAGAGCCTCGGGCAACTTGAAGCACAGCGTGCCGTTATCGACCAGTTGTCGTTTATGCTCGGCCCATGTGTTTTGTGTACTCGATGATTGAGTGCCGGTTGTGTCTGTTGTAGGTGTGGAGACTTTGCAATCGATCATGCGATGACGCAGGGAGATGGTCTTGACGATCTCCAGGTCCCGCACGTTATGGTCCACATAGGCCGCATTCATCTTCAACAGCGACAGCTTCAGGGCCTCACCCGCCAGGTAGCCGCGGTAGTTGTTGTTCCAGGCACCGGGCTGGATAAACGTGCTCGCATAGTCTGCGACTTCGTACTGCCAGCACGCTTGCGCGGTGCGGCACAGGGAAAGGCTCAGGTCATAGACTTGGTAGTAGAACTTGCTCAGTTGTACATTGAGCCAGTCATACAGTTGTGCCCTGGTAAAGCGCTTGGCCAGCAATTGATAGTTCGACCAGGCCTGGGCCAGGGAGGTCTCGGCCAGGCGTAATTGCAGGCGCGTGGCTTTTTCCTGCTCGGCATAGGCTTGTAACTGGGCATCGACCTGTGCCAATTCGAGTCGGGCCTGATCCTGGGCATGCGCCCACTCTTGCTCCCGACGGTTGAATTGCTCGGAACGGTCCAGGTCTGCGGCAGTGCCCCGCAACACTGTCGCGACGCCTTGAGCCAAGGCTTGGGCTGCATAAAACGGGCCCTCCCAGCGCGACCCGCCGGTACTCGTACCGAAGATGTTCGGCGCGATCATCGCGATGCCGGCCGCTGCGGCGGCGGCGGAACCTGCGGCCTCGAATCCGCTACTGATCAGGTAGAGTTGGCCTGCGTGTGCTTCTGCGGGGCTGATGCCTTCGGTGAGCAGGCGTTCGTAGTGGCGCATCCGGGATTCGATCATGCTACGACTGGCGCCGAGTGCCTGGCGGTTTTTCTCGTCGAGCAACAATGCCTGGTGTTGTTGGGTGACGACGATATTGGCCAAGTCCCAGGCTTGTTGTTGCTGCAACTCCAGGTATTCAGCCTGTTCCTTGCGCTCAATCAGGCTCAGCACCGTGTTGCCGAATTGAATCACCGCCTCGGTTGCCGTGAGCGCGTGGCCCAGCATGATCTGGAAGCGATAATGGCCGACTTGCGCGTCAATGAACGGCGCCGCGCCTCCTTCGCCGAAGGCACCGCTGCTGCGGCTGGCCAACAGTTTCAGAGGTGAGAGCGGGGTTGCGTACAGCGACAGGCGCAAGGGTTTGCCAGTGATATCGAGATTGTAGCGCAGGTTATGCAGGCGACTTTCGAGCTTGTCCCAGCGCGCCACCAGATCGGTATTGAAGGGTAGGCACAGATTATCGGTGTCCGTGAGCGAAGCCAGTGCGGTGCTTTCGGTCGCAGGGTTGACATTGATTGGTGGGTTTTCTTGCTCCAGTTCTACCAGGGCTTTAGAGCGGCTCGTCGTCAAACTTTCGAGGGTGATTTCATCCCACGGTTCAGTGGTGGTGATGCGGGGGCGTGGCCCGAGAAAGTGATTGGCTCGCGTGTACCAGAGTTTGGCCTGGGTCAGGCTGTCGGGGGTGAGTTGCCGATAGGCTGCATCGCCACGATTGAGCAGTATGTCGAGATAAAGCAGGTAGATTGCTTTGCGAAAATGCACCGGTGAGCGAATCGCCAGTTTATGTGGGTCGTGAGTGACTGAACCGGGGAGCGGACCCGTACGAACGAGCTCGTTGAACCCCCAAAATGCAGGGCGCTCGCTGGCCGTATCGGCCAATCGCCCTGGGTCGAAGATGTGTTTGAGCCAGGCTTGGGCTTCGACATACTGCTGCTCCTGATTCAGGCGGTGGGCAACCAGCCAGGGCACGTACAGGAACAGCTCCCAGAAGTACTTGCCGTGAGCCCCGTTAAAGTCAATGTCCTCTGCTGCGCCACCTGGCGTGAGTGGAGGTTCTTGCCACGTTTTCGGTGTTAACGAAAACAAATGCTCAAGGCTGACATTGGCCGCCTTGACCAGATTGCCGGCAAAACAGGTATTCATGCGCAGGCGGGGGGGCGTGTCGGCAGGCGGGGTTGAGGTGCTCGTTGGGAAATCAATAAATTCGGCGGTGCCGAGTTTTTCCGACGTCTGTCTTTTGATCGTCGGCGCCAGTTGTTGATTGAGCGTTGTGTCAGAGGTGGAAGGGGCCAGCTTCAAGGTGGTCGCTTTCAGGGTATAGCCGAGAATTGTCGAGTCGTCTTCTTTGGCAGGCTCAAGCGTCACCACCCCGTGTATCAGGGTGATGCCCGACGTTATTTCCTCCGTGGTCACTGGAATCCGCGCCGTGACCCGATGCCCGCTGGGTAATTCGGGATTTGATCCGGTGAGGCTTTCGTGGGTAGTGTCCTGATAGTTGATGATTTGATGTGAGTTGGCATTGATTTTTTCGGTGAATGGATAGTCTGTAAAATTGGCTCTCATAATGATGTGCTTATAGGCACGTAAATTAGATGTGCGCAGGTTGGGCCTTTTGATGGTCAACGTATTTTGTGCGTGCAGCGACGTCTTTTTGTTTGCGTCTGGATATTTGCTGTAGCGGTCAAGGGCGACCTGGATGGAGTTTTTTGTACTTGTATATAAACTGATGAACGCATTCTTGTCGATATAATGATCTTCGAGTGAGACGGTGTTCCCGTCTTTGGATTTAGCGTTAATGAGTAACCCGTTTTTGATATGTACAGCATTGGGGAACTCATCATGCGTGGCCGTATTTTTAAAATAAAGAGCGTAAAAATCAGTTTTTAACGCGTCTGTTGGGCCGATAATTTTAGACTCACTGGTCAGTTTGAGCTGAGTGGCTTTCGGATCATCCAGTGCGTCGTCTACTATCAGTATGATGCTAATATCCTTAGGGGCTTCTTTTGTTAATGTGACGCTGTACGATTGCCGGAAATTTTCATTGAGGGTGGAGGTAAACACGAGTTCGTTGGTATTTGAATCAAAAGAGACGTCACTTGTTTCTGGGCTTTTTATTTTTTCTCGATTTTTTCCAAAGTTCCAATAGTTGTTGTCTTCGGTAATCGTTTCCTCCCGGGGGGAAATCGAGTGCTTATTTGGGGGTGTCACCTTGAACTGCAAGTTACCTTGGTTTTTATGAGCAAAGAACGTGAGGTATTGCCGGGCGGTGTCAGGCAGCAACTCACTGTAGTACCCACTCACGCTTTGATCTTTGCCTTGAACCACCGTCTGCACTTTTGTCTTCTGCGATGGATCGAAGTGTTCCAGGAGTCGGTTTATCTCTTCGTCCACCTGTGAGCCGGTCAGCACGCTGTAGCGCTCGGGGCTGCCGCCATCGGCGATGGTAGTGATGTTGAAGGACTGGTCGACGTGGACAGCCTGGAAAAATTTGCCAATAAAGTTCTCCTGCTGTTTGGGGTCTTTACGGCTGGTGGCCAGCACACTTAAAAACAGTACCGGGGGGCCGTCACTGTGGACGATAGCTACCGTCTGCGTAATGGTTTTCAGAAAGGCAGAGGTCAATGCATTGACGTCTTCGGTAGCGCAGTGCTCCTCGATGCAGGCTTTGGGTGCGCTCCAACTGCCATCGTGCTTTTTATAAGAAAAATTGAGGCGAAACTTGACGTAGCGGCTGTTGATCCATTCGGTCAGCTGTTTTTTTTCCTCTGAATCCGTTTGCGCCGGTGGGACGGAACTGGTGGGGGCGGGT
This sequence comes from Pseudomonas sp. P867, assembly GCF_019891455.1. Taxonomy (NCBI): domain Bacteria; kingdom Pseudomonadati; phylum Pseudomonadota; class Gammaproteobacteria; order Pseudomonadales; family Pseudomonadaceae; genus Pseudomonas; species Pseudomonas sp. P867. Next base: position 412,679 of record NZ_JAFLXB010000005.1, read on the forward strand.
TTGATGCATTCGGCCCAGATGAAAAATAACCGGTTATTGAAGTACACCGGCCGGATACTTTGCTCGGCGGTGGCGTCGGAGACCGACAAGTTGATTCTCTCCCAGTCTGACCAGGCGTCCTGAAAAAGTACCGAGCCTGCGCGCTTGGACAGGTCGAGGGAGCGCCAGTAATAGGTGTTTTCGGAACTCGATTTACCGACGAAGTAATAGGTGCCGCTATGCAGCTTGCTCAAGTCGGCGTCGATATAACCGTTGATCGTGCGTATGTTGGCGGTTTCCTCGAACCTGGCCAGGTAATTGTGAACCGCCGTGGTGACGGTATCCGCTTGAATTCGATACTGGCTCAGGTCGTTTTCCAACTGTTCAAAACTGTCGGTCTTGTCACGCCGTAATGTCGGGTCCAAGTAGTTGGCGGGGTGATAGTGCAACTGCTGGTTGGCATTCCAGAGAGCGTAGGTGTGCAACTGTTCGCGCCATAACGTGTCCTGTTGCGCGGTCATGCCCTGCTTTTCATAGCCCGGTTCCAGGCCGAGTTGGATGCGCGTGATGTACTGCTGCAGGCTGGAGATGGCACAGGCTACCGGGCTGGTCGGTACGGCTTGGCTGACTTGTACGTCGAGCAGCCAGTATTCGTAAAGATCGTCGGCATGGGTGATCTTTTCCTTTAAGTCGGTAGGTACCTTGTAGGTCAGGTAGTACGCGAGCATGGCGTCGCGCAGGCTTTCATTGAGCTGTTGATTAAGCGAGTGAGACATGATCAATCCTTGAGCAGGTCGAATGTGAGTAGGGTGTGAATGGGTTATGAATACGCACTTGTGATCGCCTCGCCGACGCTCTTCCAGTCAGCAAATGTAGAGTCGGCTTTCAGTTCGCTGGCTTTGATCAGCATGTTGGCAGGCAGGCCTGTGTCGATGCTGGCTTGGCGGCAGCGCAGCACCCAGTCCAGGCGCATCATTGAGGTAATGCGTGGAGGTCTCAGTTTGTCGCAGAAGACGTCGATTTCACTGGCGTTCCAACCTAAAAGTTGAGCGAGACGCTCGTTCGTTTCTTCACTGGTGTTTTGCGTAGCGCCGTTGGGCAAGGTATTGGCGTGTTCGAAGTAGTCGAGCAGTTGCTCTTCCGTCAGGCCGCAGTGGTGTAGGCAATGTTTGAACTGCTGCATGAGGTAGAGGTTGTACGGGGTGAGTTCAAGTAACGAAGACATCTTGTACTTGCTCGCGAGCCAGTGCGGATTGACCAGGAACTGGTGAAGTGCTTGTGGGCTGAGGGGCAGTTGCAGAATATCGGCGGCGTGAGGTAACCGCAGTATCAGATAACTGAGCGTTTGCAGCGGCGAAGCAGCGGGGGCATATAAACGCAGGAAATGGTGGTCATTGTCGTATTTTTGATAGCCGTTGGTATTGCTTGGCTCATGGAGGACGGCTTGGGTGATTTCTTTAAGGCGTAGATATAAAGCCCACAACTCATCACGCACCTTGCTCAGCAGTGTGTTGAGTGTAGGTTTCGCTTGGTTGATCAAATGTGTCGTACGTACAGGCATAGTGCTGATTTCAACGGAGGAGAGCACTTGATCGAGCGCCATCTCGATGCTGTTATTGGGACGCATCCGTTGCAGCGCCGCATAGGCCAAGGATTCCCAGTCAACGGCGGGTAAACGAACTGTTTCGTCATCGGGTTGCTGAGGAAGATCAAACCGGTGCAACGCTTCGGAAAGAGACGCTTGGTCATAGCTGGCGAACTCCTTCAATAGCTGATTGATGATCGGGTCCTGGACCTGGCGATCCAGCAATAGCTGGCGTCTGAGCAGCGCCAGGCTGCTGCCGTTTTCTTTAAACCAACGGCTGGCCCACTCCAGGTGCATGAGCATGTCGAGGAAGTCAGTCGTGCCCTTCGGTTTGTTGCGTAACGTTGGGTTGCGCAGCTGCATGAGAAAGTTCGCATTCCCGAGCATTTGCACCAACTGTCGGCATTCCACGACCGATAACCCGAACAGGCGAGCGACTCTCGCTTGCCGATAGATCTCGCTGACCGTCTCGATCGTGCGGGTTGCAGGTTTGTTGGGGTTGATCAGTAGTTGAAGCGAATCCTGGGTGTCTTGCAGGCCCAACCCCGCGCAGAGCTGTTGCCGGGTGGTACCGTCGAACGTAGCGCTGTCCAGATACAGGGGAGGCAGGGCGGAACCCGTGCGATTGAACACCTGGTCGAACAATGACACGCGGTCACCTGAGGCATGGACGGGTAACTGATGAAGCAGGGCGGCAAATTCTTCGGCTTGCAACGTGTAGCGTTTGCTCAAATAGCAAAAGACCCCCAGCGACCGGAGGGTGTTATGGGTGATCAGCAGCGTGCTGTTGCGATGGCCTTCACAGCGCATGGCGCTGACTATCAGGGTGTCCAATTGCGCGAAAGGCAGGCCGAGCCAGCGCTGTAGACGAATCATGCGTTGCAGCCTGTCGAAGCGCTCAAGGCTAACGTGGGTCAGCTTGGCGTTGTCCAGGCTGATAGCGGGTGTGGTCGTGCCGTTGATATAGCACGCACCGTAGGTGAGGCCGGGGTTTTGCTTGCAGTTAGGCGATTGGCGTGGTGACTGAGTCTGTTGTGCAAGCAGCGCCTGAAGTTGGTCGGCATCCAGTTGTGTATGGTTCAGAAAGTCAGTGAGTTCTGCCGGTCCGATCAGATCAGTCTTCCAGTTGTAATAGGCGTGATAGAACCCTTTCGCGCCCGCTTGGGTTACCAAGCTACTTTTCAGCATGTTCTGTTGTTGAGGGCTCAACCCCGATAACTGACACTGGACTTCGTTGTTCTGTTCGCCGACCTGCCCGTAAGTGCTGGTTTCTCCCGCCAGAGGCAATTGGCGACTGATGCGATAGTTCAACTCACCCAACGCCGGCTTGTCGCCCGACAGGCCCTGTTGGCATTGCTGATGGTGCAAATGATAGGGAAGAGAAAACGGATACCAGGTTTCACTCAGCACCTTATAGGTATCTTCTTCTTTGGCCGGCGCGATATTTTTGAGCAAGATCTGGTTGACGATCGACAACATGGGAACCTGGCCCGAAACGCTATGTTGGTTGATCACCTGGTCTTTGAGTTCCGGGCGTCGCTGCGACAGCTTGAGCGCGTTTGCGTCCTTGGTGTTTCCTTCCAGCTGTTGGGCGAACAAATAGAGCGCCCGCAGGTAGGCAGTCGGTGAGTCAACCGCTGCAATCGACGAACTGGAGCAGAACTGGTCCCACTTTTCCTTGAACAAGGCCTGGTAGGTTGCGCTGGTCTCGGGGGGGAGACTGCGTTTATTGCGCGGTGAAGAAGGGGGGGACGAGACTTGCTGTTCGCGAAATAGCGTTTCCAGTTGCGCGGCGGCGCTCTGGGCCTTGAGGTACACCGTGTGTGCATCGTCATCGTTGTACGTTGCCAGTTGCTCGGCAAAGGCTCTTTCGGACAATCGTACGATGTCCAATACCGAGGTGAGGTTGAGGCGCTGCAGGGCGGTCTTGAAATCGTCCCGACCGGGGGCGGGAGGACGTGAGTGATCAATCAGCTTGGCGAGCAAGGGGCTGCTGTCGGTTTGCATATTCATACGTTCCTTCACGCCCGCCGAGGGTGCCGGCGGGCAATGAAAAACGCTATCACGCAGGTTAACGGGGCCAGGTATAGGTATTTACAGGCGTCGTCGGCGCACGCCGGTTGAGGTGCCTATACACCGATACCACCTCTGTGCAAGACATGAGCCCTAGGCTTTTCTGACCATTGTGCAACTCAGGCCATGTGATTATGTCTGCTTCACTTCATCGAAATACGCCCTCGCTTGTAGCATTCGACCCCCGTGGGTTGACGGTCCGCAGTGTCGCTTATCTGCGCGCTACCCCCCAGGCTGCGCCGACGGCCCGTGTCAGGCGTCAAGTCTATGGGGCCAGCGGCCTGATGCTTGAGCAGTGGGACTCTCGCCTGCATACCCTTAAATCACGTGAACCATTGATCGAGGCGAATCAGGTGTCGGTGTACAGCCTGTCCGGGACGCTGATCCGCAACCACGATGTGGACGCCGGCATGCGGCTGATGCTGGCAGCGCCATCCGGGCAACTGTTGCAGGTCTGGGATGGTAGGGGGGCCTATCAGCGCCACGACTACGATGACTTGCAACGTCCGGTGGCGGTGTTCGAACAGGCTGCCGACGAAGAGCGACCCCGGTGTGTTGAACGCCTGGTATATGCCACCCCAACGTCTGAGCACCGCGCCCTTAACCGCGGTGGTCGTCTGGTGTGCCATGCCGACCCGGCTGGCACCCAAGTGTTCGAAGCGTATGGGATGAGCGGGCAAGTGCTTCGGCAGACGCGGCGATTTCGCGAGGCGCCGGGCGATGTTGACTGGCCGCTTGCTCAGGCCGATCAGGACGCGCAGTTGGACGGCGAGCGTTACACCACACGCTGGATATTTGATGCCCTCGGCGGCACGTTGGAACAGGTCGACGCCAAGGGTAATGGTCGGCAGTTTGCCTATGGGTTGGACGGACAGACGAAACATATTCACCTCGCCTTGAAAAGTGGCGCACGCAAAACCGTGATAGACCGCTACGTCTATAATGCCGCCGGTCAGGTGGAGACGGCCCGGTTGGGCAATGGCGTGAGCAGTCTGGCCGCCTATCGGCCCGAGGATGGCCGTATGAACCGGTTGATGGCGTACCGCCAAAATGAGCCGGCGGCGCCATTACAGGATTTGCGCTACGACTATGATCCCGTGGGAAATGTTTCGAAGCTGCGGGATCAGGCGCAACCGGCCCAATGGAGCCACAACACGCAAGTGAATGCCGCCTATTGCTATCAATACGACTCGCTGTACCAACTGACCCAGGCGACAGGCCGGGAAAGTACCGTCGCCGCCATCACCCCAGCACTGCCTGCGCGTATTTCGTTCGGTTCGACCGATGCCGGTTTATGTCGCAACTACACCCAGCATTATGCTTATGACGAGGGGGGCAACCTGACCCGGTTGCGGCATGTGCCGTCCAGTGGCGTCGGTTACACGCGCGACATGCAGGTCGCCAGTGGCAGTAACCGCGCGTTGTCTAGCGAGCATCCGGTTGGCGCGTTGGCGCAGGGTTTTGACGCCAATGGCAATCAGCAACGGCTGGGGCGTGGTGTAGCGATGGCGTGGAATGTGCGTAATCAGTTGTCCAGGGTCACGTCAGTTGTGCGCGACGGAGCTGACTCGGATGAGGAAGCTTATGTGTATGCAGGCGACGGCCAGCGTGTGCTCAAGCTCACTCACCAGCAGGTTGCCGGCAGTCGACAAACGGCGCGTGTCTATTACCTGCCAGGCCTGGAAATTCGCCAGTGGCCATTGCGTCGATTGAATGTGTTGCGCCTTGACGTAGCGCGCTGCGCGGTGGAGGTCTTGCAATGGGAGCTGGGACTTGATGAGGGGGCTGACGATGAAGCCCTGCGTTTCTGCCTGACCGATCAGCAGTCGAGCCATGGGTTGGAGTTGGGCGAAGAGGCCGAGTTATTGAGTCAGGAGAGTTATTTCCCGTATGGGGGGACAGCGTGGTGGGCATCGCGCAACGCGGTGGAGGGCAGTTACAAAACCCGTCGATATTCAGGCAAGGAGCGTGACGGCAGCGGTTTGTATTACTACGGTTTCCGCTATTACGCCCCATGGTTGCAGCGCTGGATAAGCCCCGACCCCGTTGGGGGAGGGACGCAGCTGAATCCTTATCTCATGGCGTTCAACAACCCGGTCACGTTCGTTGATTCAATGGGGTTGCAGCCTACCGACATGGAAAATCCTCAGATACAGGACGAGATCATACTCATCCTGGTTCTGGCCTTGCTGGGCCTGGGGGCGGGAGCGTTGCTGGGCGATGCGAGGGTGGGAGCTGCCGTGGGCGGGCTGGTGGGAGGCCTGCTGGTTGGTACCGCCCGCTTCATTACCTATCAAAGCATGCAGCCGCAGGCCCTGGCCAGCGCAGCGCAACAACAGGAAGAAAATTTCGCCAGGGCCGTTTCGGAGACGGCGATTGCTGCGGCGGAGGATGCGGGGCTGAGTCACGAAGAAACGGAGCGGCTGGTGAATTTTGCCTACGCGCGCCGTCATGCTGAAAAAGGCATTACCCTTATGGTCCATCGGCGTCAGGGGACCCTGCGTGGCTACGTGGGGCCTGTGGACGAGGCGGAAGACCTCGAACGCGTACTGGGGGGGAATCGTAACCCGATGCCGGAGTTGAAACGCATGGGCTATGGCGTGATAGTGCTGCGAAGTCCAGCACGTGAGTCCGCTGCCGCGAGCGGTCAGCAGGCGGGGCCAAGCGCGTTCGAGGTTGGGGTGACGACACCGGTGGCTGGTTCAAGTCGCGCACGCGGTGGTCGGCAAGCACAGGCGCAGGTGCCGTTGGTGGCGCCGGCGGCAGCGAGAGCCGCTACCCCGCAGATGGAGTTCGATACCGCGAGGCTTGTAGATACCCAACTATCGGGCCGCGAGCGCCGCAGTATTGCCCTTACCCTCAGCCACTTGCGTGAAGGGCGTTTTGGCGCGGTTCATTGGCATGCTCACAGAGACCAACTATGGTCCGCTGATTTGCACGGCTACGCCGCTGCTCGTGGACGCGGTGCCTATCGTTTGATGTTCAGCCATCTCGGCGGCCAGCGTTACCGAGTGGAGGGGGTACGTAACCCACATCGCTGAGGGCATATCAGAGGCTGCGTGCCGATGCGATGGCGCCGCACTTTTGTTAGAATGCGCGCCGCGTCGCCTGACCGACGCCTTTTTGCATCCGGTTCACCCCTTACGAGGGTAGCCACCTGGAGAGAATACACATGACTCAACCGATTGTTGTGGCGGCACTGTATAAGTTCGTCACCCTCGAAGATTACGTCGCCCTGCGCGAGCCACTGCTGCAGGCGATGGTCGACAACGGCATCAAAGGCACCTTGCTGATCGCCGAAGAAGGCATCAACGGCACCGTTTCCGGCAGCCGCGAAGGTATCGATGGCCTGATGGCCTGGCTGAAAAAAGACCCGCGCATGGTCGACATCGACCACAAGGAATCCTACTGCGACGACCAGCCGTTCTATCGAACCAAGGTCAAGCTCAAGAAAGAGATCGTGACCCTGGGCGTCGAAGGTGTTGACCCGAACAAAAAAGTCGGCACCTACGTCGACCCGCAAGACTGGAACGCGCTGATCAGCGATCCTGAAGTGCTGTTGATCGACACCCGTAACGATTATGAGGTGTCAATCGGTACCTTTGAGGGCGCAATCGACCCAAAGACCACCAGTTTTCGCGAATTTCCCGACTATATCAAAGCCAACTTCGACCCGGCCAAGCACAAGAAAGTCGCCATGTTCTGCACTGGCGGCATTCGTTGCGAGAAGGCGTCGAGCTATATGCTCAGCGAAGGCTTTGATGAGGTTTATCACCTCAAGGGCGGGATCCTGAAGTACCTCGAAGAGGTGCCCCAGGAAGAAACCAAATGGCAGGGCGACTGCTTTGTGTTCGACAATCGCGTGACCGTGCGCCACGACTTGAGCGAAGGCGACTACGATCAATGTCATGCCTGCCGCACACCAGTGAGCGTAGAAGATCGCGCCTCTGAGCATTATGTGGCTGGCATCAGTTGCCCCCATTGCTGGGATAAGCTGCCGGAGAAGACCCGTCGCAGCGCGATCGACCGGCAGAAGCAGATCGAGCTGGCCAAGGCCCGCAACATGCCGCACCCGATTGGTTTCAACTACAAGCAAACTCCTTCCGAGGCCTGAGCCATGTCTGCGCGCCTGCTCTATGTAATGGATCCGATGTGTTCCTGGTGCTGGGGCTTCGCCCCGGTCGCGCAGGCGCTGGTTGAGCAGGCCCAGGCGGCCGGCGTGGACGTGCACCTGGTGGTGGGCGGCTTGCGTACCGGTAGCGGTGCAGCGCTGGAGCCGACCACCCGGCGCTACATTCTTGAACACTGGCAAGCGGTCACCGAGGCCACCGGCCAGCCATTCAAGCGTGAGGGCGCATTGCCTGACGGGTTTGTCTACGACACCGAGCCTGCCTGCCGTGCCATCGTCACCGCGCGCAGCCTGGCGCCGGATTGCGCCTGGAAGCTGCTGGGGCTGATCCAGCGCGCGTTCTATGTCGAGGGACAGGACGTGACCCTCGCCCATGTGCTGGTGGACCTGGCCGAGCAGGCCGGTATTCCGCGTATCGAGTTTGCAGGCGAGTTCGACCGCGCCGAGCAGCATGCCGCCACGGCCGCCGATTTCACCTGGGTGCAGGATCTGGGGATCGCCGGTTTCCCGACGTTGCTCGCAGAGCGCAATGGCCAGTTGGCCTTGCTGACCAATGGTTACCAGCCGCTGTCCGAGCTGTCGCCGTTATTGGGTCGATGGCTGGAGCGAGCTGCCTGTGTATGAGCAACCTCAACGCACTGACCGCCTGACCTGGGCAGAGATTCGCCGTCTGGCGCTGCGCCACAAGAAAGCCCTGTGGATCGCCAATGGCGTGGCCGTGCTGGCGACGCTGTGCAGTGTGCCGATCCCCCTGCTGTTGCCATTGCTGGTGGACGAAGTGCTGCTGGGCCACGGCGATGCCGCGCTCAAGGTGATGAACCACGCGTTGCCCCTGGGTTGGCAGAAAGCCGCCGGCTACATCGGCCTGATGCTATTGGTAACGCTGGCCCTGCGCTGTGGTGCGTTGGTGTTCAACGTGGTGCAGGCGCGGCTGTTTGCGCGTTTGGCCAAGGACATCGTCTATCGCATCCGCGTGCGGCTGATCGAACGCCTCAAGCGGATCTCCCTGGGTGAGTACGAAAGCTTGGGTAGCGGTACGGTCACTACCCATCTGGTCACCGACCTGGACACCCTGGACAAATTCGTCGGCGAAACCCTCAGCCGTTTCCTGGTGGCGATGCTCACCCTGGTCGGCACGTCGGCAATCCTGGTGTGGATGCATTGGCAGCTGGCGCTATTGATCCTGTTGTTCAACCCGTTGGTGATCTACGCCACCGTGCAATTGGGCAAGCGCGTCAAGCATCTGAAGAAGTTGGAGAACGACAGCACCTCGCGCTTTACCCAGGCACTGACCGAAACCCTCGATGCCATCCAGGAAGTGCGCGCCGGCAATCGCCAGGGCTTTTTCCTCGGGCGCCTGGGCCAGCGTGCCCAGGAAGTGCGCGACTATGCGATTCATTCCCAATGGAAAACCGATGCTTCCAGCCGCGCCAGTGGGTTGCTGTTCCAGTTCGGTATCGACATTTTCCGTGCGGCAGCCATGCTTACGGTGCTGTTCTCCGACCTGTCCATCGGCCAGATGCTCGCCGTGTTCAGCTACCTGTGGTTCATGATCGGCCCGGTGGAACAACTGCTGAACCTGCAATACGCCTACTACGCCGCGGGCGGCGCGCTGACGCGGATCAACGAGCTGTTGGCACGCGCCGATGAGCCGCAGTACGCCGGTGGTGCCGACCCGTTTACCGGGCATGAGACTGTCGGTATCGAGGTGCGTGGTCTGGAGTTTGGCTACGGTGAGGACCTGGTGCTCGACCAATTGAACCTGGCGATCGCGCCGGGGGAGAAGGTGGCGATTGTCGGCGCCAGCGGCGGCGGCAAAAGTACCCTGGTGCAGTTGCTGCTGGGGCTCTATACACCACAGGCCGGCAGCATTCGTTTTGGCGGGGCCACCCAGCAGGAGATCGGCCTGGAAACCATTCGTGAAAACGTCGCCGTAGTCCTGCAACACCCGGCGCTGTTCAACGACACCGTGCGCGCCAATTTGACCATGGGCCGCACTCGCTCCGATCAAGCCTGCTGGCAGGCGCTGGAAATCGCCCAGCTGGATGCTACTGTCAGGGCGCTGCCCATGGGCCTGGACAGTGTGGTGGGGCGCTCGGGTGTGCGCTTCTCCGGTGGTCAACGGCAGCGCCTGGCCATCGCCCGCATGGTGCTCGCCGAGCCTAAAGTGGTGATTCTGGACGAAGCCACCTCGGCACTGGATGCGGCGACCGAGTACAACCTGCACCAGGCATTGGCGCGGTTTCTCAGCGGGCGTACTACACTGATCATCGCCCACCGGCTGTCCGCGGTGAAACAGGCTGACCGAGTACTGGTGTTCGATGGCGGGCACATCGCCGAGGATGGTGACCATCAGCAATTGATCGCCGACGGCGGGCTCTACGCCAAACTTTACGGACACCTGCAACAAGTGCGTTGATTTAGCTTAGGCTGTGCTATCGGAAGCGGATTTTCGCGTGCGTATCAAGCTGTGCATGTGTAAGGGACTTCATGAAGCAAAAGCGGACTCTCGGAACGCCACGGTTGTTGGGTATCGTCTGGCCCTTTATTGCCGTTGTCTTGTTCCAGGCATTGTTAGGCTGTGGCAGTCTCTACGTGCTCTCTGCGGTGCGTGGCTATGTGGCTGGCGAAAGCTTGTGGTCCAAGGGCCAGAAGGATGCCATCTATTACCTGACGCTGTATGCCGATAGCCGCGACGACGCCACCTATCTCAAATACCAGCATGCCATTGCCGTACCTCAAGGCGGGCATGAGCTGCGTGTGGCTCTGGATCGGGCCACGCCAAACCTGGCTGCCGCGCGCCTGGGCATCCTCAAGGGTGGCAATCACCCGGACGACGTCCCCAGCCTGATCTGGCTGTACCTCAACTTCCGCCATTTCAGCTACCTGGAAAAAGCCATTGAGCTGTGGACGGTGGGCGATGGCTACCTTGAGCAACTGGATGAACTGGCCCAGCAGATGCACAGCGCCATCAGCACCGATCAGGTCACCGAGCAGGATGTGCGCGCCTGGAAAGCGCGCATCATTGCCATCAACGAGGGTGTAACGCCGGCCGCCAAGGCGTTCAGTGATGCGCTGGGCGAAGGTTCGCGAATGATCCTGCGCCTGTTGTTGATCACCAACCTGGCCACCGCCCTGGGGCTGATCGTCCTGGCGCTGTTGCGTACCCACAAGTTGCTGGCCCAGCGCCACGCCTTCGCTGACGCGCTGCAGGCGGAGAAGGAGCGGGCGCAGATCACGTTGGAGTCGATTGGTGACGGGGTGATCACCACCGACGTCGACGGCGCCATTGCTTATATGAACCCCGCGGCCGAAGCGCTGACCCACTGGAAGTCCGAACAGGCCCAGGGCTTGCCGTTGGCGGCGTTATTCGAGTTGCTGGATGAAAACGCCGAGCCCGACGGCTTTACCTTGATTGAACACATCATCAAGGGCCAACTCAGTGGCGGCAGCGAGCATTCCAAGCTGATCCAGCGCCTGGACGGCAGCACCGTCTCGGTCACGCTGGTGGGCGCGCCGATCCGCAGTGCCGGCAAGGTCAGCGGTGCGGTGTTGGTGCTGCACGACATGACCCAGGAGCGCCAGTACATCGCCAACCTTTCGTGGCAGGCGACCCATGATGCCTTGACTGGCCTGGCCAATCGCCGCGAATTCGAGTTCCGTCTTGAGCAGGTACTGCAACAGGTGGCACGCCAGCAAAATGGGCGACATGCCTTGATGTTTCTCGATCTAGACCAGTTCAAGCTGGTCAACGACACCTGCGGCCATGCGGCAGGCGACGAACTCCTGCGCCACATCTGCGCGCTGTTGCAATCTGACTTGCGCGAGGGAGATACGTTGGCACGCCTGGGGGGGGACGAGTTCGGCATTCTGCTGGAGAACTGCCCGGCGCCGGTGGCGGAAAAGATCGCCGAGAGCTTGCGCCATACGGTGCAAAGCCTGCACTTTGTGTGGAAAGGCCGACCGTTCATGACCACCGTCAGCATCGGCCTTGTGCATATCTCGCAAACCCCAACCACCCTGGAAACCTCCCTGCGGGCGGCCGACATGGCCTGCTACATGGCTAAGGAAAAAGGGCGCAACCGCATACAGGTCTATCACGCCGATGATTCCGAGTTGTCGCTGCGCTTTGGCGAAATGGCCTGGGTGCAGCGCCTGCACATTGCCCTTGAGGAGGATCGGTTTTGCCTCTATGCGCAGGAAATCTCGCCGTTGGGCCACACCGAAGCCGGCAATGGGCACATCGAAATTCTTCTACGCCTGCATGACGAAGCCGGGCGCATCATTTTGCCCGACAGTTTTATCCCGGCAGCCGAACGATACGGTTTGATGACGTCGCTGGATCGTTGGGTGGTTGAAAACGTATTCAAGATCATTGCTCGATGCATGACTGAACGTCCGGGCCGTCCTATGGCCATGTGTGCGATTAATCTGTCAGGAATAACTATCGGTGATGACGATTTTCTAGGTTTTTTACGTGAGAAATTCGGTGCTTACAGCATTCCACCAGAAATGATTTGTTTTGAAATAACTGAAACCAGCGCTATAGCCAATTTGGGTAGTGCCATTCGATTTATTAATGAACTCAAAGCGTTAGGTTGCCATTTCTCACTCGACGACTTTTGCGCCGGAATGTCCTCATTCGCATATTTGAAACATTTACCTGTAGACTTCCTGAAGATCGATGGAAGTTTCGTAAAGGATATGCTGGACGACCCGATTAACCGCGCCATGGTCGAAGTGATCAACCACATCGGCCACGTCATGGGTAAGCGCACAATTGCCGAATTTGTTGAAACACCCCAGATCGAACAAGCGTTGCTTGAGATCGGTGTGGATTACGCTCAGGGCTACCTGATTGAACGCCCGCAATTGTTTACCTTTGATAGCTTGCAGTGTCGACCCGTGCGGCCTCAGCCCCTGGTGTTCAAGGCGCCCGGCACATTCCGCTGAAACATTTGCTGGTCTGTAAAATCACACTTAAAAAGGAGCCCTACAGTGATCGACACATTCAACAGAACCGGGCCGCTTATGGAAGCCTCGAGTTACCCAGCCTGGGCGCAGCAATTGATCCAGGCCTGTAGCGAGAGCAAGCGTCGGGTTGTCGAGCACGAACTGTATCAGCGTATGCGCGACAACGCCCTCAGCGCCAAGACCATGCGCCACTACCTCATTGGTGGTTGGCCGGTGGTGGAACAGTTTGCTTTGTACATGGCGCAAAACCTGACCAAGACCAAGTTCGCCCGCCACCCGGGTGAGGATATGGCGCGACGTTGGCTGATGCGCAACATTCGCGTGGAACTCAACCATGCGGATTATTGGGTGAATTGGGCGCGTGCCCATGGTGTCAGCCTTGAAGAGCTGCAAGCCCAGGACGTGCCGCCGGAATTGCATGCACTGAGTCATTGGTGCTGGCACACCAGCTCGGCGGATTCGTTGATCGTCGCGATTGCCGCCACCAACTATGCGATCGAGGGGGCGACTGGGGAGTGGTCTGCCGTGGTCTGCTCTACCGGTGTGTATGCCGACGCCTTCCCCGAGGAAGATCGCAAGCGGGCGATGAAGTGGCTGAAGATGCACGCCCAGTACGACGACGCCCACCCGTGGGAAGCCCTGGAAATCATCTGCACCCTGGCCGGGAACAACCCTGGCATGGCCCTGCAGGAAGAGTTGCGCCAGGCAGTATGCAAAAGCTACGACTACATGTACCTGTTCCTGGAAAGCTGCATGCGCCTGGAGAACGTCGAGAAAGACAAAGAGAAGGCGCCAGCCATTCGCGAGCGCTCGGTGCGCGTTGCCAGCGAGGCGTGATGTAAACGTGATGGCGGGGACTTACCCCGCCATCGCCAAGCGGTTGCGGCCTTCGCGCTTGGCCACGTACAGCGCGTTGTCTGCCCGGCGCAGCAGGCTTTCAGCCGATTCGGCCGCCAGCAGCGTCGAGCAACCCAGGCTCACCGTCAATTCGACCCGCGTGCCTTCCACCCAATAGTCCTGGGCTTGTGCCGCCTGGCGCAAACGCTCACCGACCATCTTCGCTGCATCGCGTCCGGTGTTGGACAGCAGGATCAGAAACTCTTCCCCGCCAAACCGAAATACCATGTCGACGTTACGCAACTGGTGTTTGATCGCCCCCGCCACGGTGCGCAGCACGCTATCGCCGGCGGCGTGACCATGGGTGTCATTGATTCTCTTGAAGTGGTCGATGTCCAGCATCAGCACGGATAAGGGGTGCAGATGCCGCCTGGCCATGTCGATTTCCCGTTGCAGCGTCTGATCCATGCCCACGCGGTTACCGGTTTCGGTCAGCGAATCGCGCAGGGCGCTGCGGGTGGCTGCACGGTAGAGCAGGGCGTTACGCATCGGATACAGCAACGTCACCAGCAGGGATTCGAGCTGGCTCAGTTCCTCGTCGATCAACCGTTGGTTGCGGCGAAACACCAGTTCCCCAAGGTGCTCGCCTTCGTGGCTCAAGGTGTAGCTCACCGAATGGTGGCCACGATGACCGAACTCGAGGCGCAGGTCGCTGGCGGCATGGCGATACTGCAACGCGTCCAGCGGCACCAGGCGTTGTATTTCGCGAAAGAACAGGCCGAGGATGCGCTCCGGCTCCAGGCTGGTTTGCAACTGTTGGCTCAGTTGCTGGCACAGTTCGCTCAGGGTTGCGGGGCGGCGTGGACGCAGGGAAGGTTGACCAAATCCCAGGCGCTGCAATTTGGCAGTGTCGAAGTCAATCGCGTTGGTCTGGGTGGGTGTTTTCATAAGCGGGTGGCCTCTAAGCACTTGGCTGTCTTACAGGCGGGATGAGGGCGGCAAGTGCCAGGCGTCTTACTGTTCCTTCAGTTCCGTAAAACATGAGGAGCAGTTTAAACCGCTTTGCATTGAGTTATAACCCCGAGGCACGTGCCGCACGTCTTGTCATCACTTAACCTGCTTGGCAAGTGTTACAGCGAGATTCGTGCCAAAGCCGTTTTGTTTTAAAAAGTTCTTATAAATCAAAAGACTGTAATTAAAGCAAAAATTATCTTTTAATTAATGGCGCCAGTTATTTGGCTGGTATGGGCCGGCGTTGCAGCCGACCCGTTCAACTTTAATGTCACGGTGGTTCGCGTTGTTTGTCGCGAACAAACAACGTCTGAAATAAACCTCACATAAATGACACCGCCTTCATCACGGCTGGACCAGCGTCGTGCGGTCGATCTGCGCGATGGAAGTGACGCCGGTCAGCGTCATGGCCACGTGCATTTCCTTGGCGAAGATATCCAGCACGTTCTCTACCCCACGTTGGCCTTCGGCGGCCAGCGCATAGGTGGTCGCGCGCCCCAGCAGGCACGCCTTCGCACCCAGGGCGAGCATACGCACCACGTCGAGCCCGGAACGAATGCCGGAGTCCACCAGCACGGTCAAGTCATCGCCCACCGCGTCGGCAATCGGCGGCAACGCCTTGGCGGTGGACAGCACGCCGTCGAGTTGGCGGCCGCCATGGTTGGACACCACGATACCGTCGGCACCGAAACTCACCGCATCCCTGGCATCCTGGGGGTCGAGGATGCCCTTGATGATCATCGGGCCTTTCCAGAATTCGCGGATCCACTCCAGGTCTTTCCAACTGATCGACGGGTCGAAGTTGTTGGCAAGCCAGCCAATGTAGTCCTCCAGATGGGTGGGTTTGCCCAGGTACTTGGAGATATTGCCCAAGTCGTGGGGGCGGCCCATCAAGCCCACATCGAATGCCCATTGCGGCTTGGTGACCGCCTGCAGCATGCGCCGCTGCGCCGCGTACGGCCCGGACATGCCCGAGTGCGCATCGCGATAGCGTGCGCCGGGTGTGGGCATATCCACGGTGAACACCAGCGTGGTCACGCCGGCCGCCTGAGCTCGCTCCAGCGCATTGCGCATAAAGCCGCGATCCTTGAGCACATAGAGCTGGAACCAGATCGACTGCGGGCTCTGCGAGGCCACTTCCTCAATTGAACACACCGACACCGTCGACAGGCAGAAGGGGATGTTTTTGTTGGCAGCTGCCTTGGCCGCTTGCACTTCACCGCGTCGCGCATACATGCCGGTCAGGCCGACCGGGCTAAGAATGACCGGCATCGCCAGTTCCGTGCCGAACAAGTTGGTGCTCAGGCTCAGGCTGTCGACATTGCGCAGGATGCGTTGGCGCAGGCTGATCTCGGCCAGGTCCGAACTGTTGGCGCGCAACGTGTGCTCAGCGTAGGCGCCGCCGTCGATGTAGTCGAACAGAAAGCGCGGCAACTTGCGCTTGGCCGCAGCGCGGTAGTCGGAAGCGGACGAGATGATCATCGACGGTGTCTCCACAGGGCAAAGTGCTACACGATAAGCAAAGTTGTGACATGATAAAAACAACTTTTATCACTGCTATCCAGTCGCAAAAGGAATACTGATGAACCTGCGAACATTGCGTGCGTTTGTCGAAGTGGTGCGCCAGGGTGGGTTCTCCCAGGCGGCCGAGGTGGTAGCGTTGACCCAGTCTACCGTCAGCAAGGCGATCAAGACGTTGGAAGACGAGCTGGGTACGCCGTTGCTCAACCGCCTCGGCCACAAGAACGAGCTGACCGCCGCCGGTGAAATCGCCTACCGCCGCGCCTTGGTGATACTCGCCGAACGCAACGACCTGATGGCTGAAATCAACGACCTGCGCGGTCTTACACGCGGCGTACTACGCATTGGCCTGCCGCCGGTGGGGTGCGGGGTGCTGTTTGCCGCCATGTTCGCCACGTACCGCAGCCGTTACCCGGACATCGACATTGAACTGACCGAGTACGGCAGTAAAAAACTGCGTGAATGCCTGGAAGCCGGGGAGGTCGATCTGGCCGCACTGCTGTTGCCGGTGGACGAAGGCTTTGACTACCAACCGGTACGCAACGAACCCCTGATCGCAGTACTGCCCATCAGCCATCCACTGGCCCGACGCAAGCGCATCGACTTCACCGACCTGGCGGACTCGCCGTTCATCCTGTTCGAAGCCGGTTTCGCCCTCAACGCCAAGATTCTCAGCGCGTGTGAGCGCAAAGGTGTGACCCCGAAAGTCACCGCCCGTAGCGGGCAGATCGACTTTATCGTCGACCTGGTCACCGCCGGCCTGGGCGTTGCCTTCCTGCCGCGAATGCTGGCGCACAAGCACCAACACGCCGGCATCGCCTTGATCCCCCTGGACGAACCCCACACCGACTGGCACATCGCCCTGGCCTGGCGCGCCAGCGCCCACCTGCCACCGGCGGCACGGGCCTGGCTGGATCTGGCGGCGGAACCGGCGTTTTCAAGCGGTCATGGCGGGTAATTGAAGCGAATGTAACGCAAAGCTTGACTTCTTCTTTTTAATCAGTAACATACGGCGCATTCCGCGATAGCTCAGTTGGTAGAGCAAATGACTGTTAATCATTGGGTCCCTGGTTCGAGTCCAGGTCGTGGAGCCAGATAGAGAAAAGCCTGCAGAGATGCAGGCTTTTTTCGTTCAGGGCGTTTTTGCCTGACAATCATATAGCGTGACTTTTATGAAGCTGCCTCTAATCCATCGATTCAGAGGCAAGCAGTATGAAAATCGCAGCGATCGTTTCAACCAAGGGCGGACCGGGTAAAACCACGGTAGGCGCCAATCTAGGTGCGTTCTGCGCCGATGCAGGTCTTCGAACCCTACTCATTGATCTTGATAACCAGCCATCGCTGTCGTCGTTTTACGCGCTATCGCATGAAGCGCCAGGCGGCACCTATCAACTGATCGCGAATAATGAGACCCGGGCCGACCAGATCATCTCCCAGACCTGCATTCCCAATCTCTCGCTGATTCACTCCAATGACCCGTTCAACCAATTGAGCAATCTGCTTTTGCACGCAGCTGACGGCCGTCTTCGTCTCAAAAATTTGATGCCGGCATTTGAACGCGACCTTGATCTGATTTTGATCGACACCCAGGGCGCGCGCTCCATCCTCTTGGAGATGGCGTTGCTGGGTGCCCAAATGGCTATTTCTCCCATCACGCCGGATATGTTGACTGCTCGAGAGTTTCACCGCGGGATGCTCCAGCTCTACCGGGATCTTGAGCCGTTGGCAGCGCTTGGTGCTGTGACGCCACCGCTGAATGTGGTGATCAACAAGCTTGACGCAACGAATGATGCAAACCTGATTTATTACTCTTTAGCCGAGACTTTTTCCGACCATCCCCATGTTCAGATGGTCCGCACAACAATCCCGGCGGCGGTGAGTTTTCGTCGTGCCGCCACTGAAGGTATTCCCGCTCACCGATTGGAGTATCGGTTGCCCACACACCGACGTTCACCAACCGCATTCAAGGTCATCAAAGACCTCTCCATGGAGCTGTTTCCCGAGTGGCGTATGAAGTTCGAAGCGCTGAGTGAGGAGCGTCTGAGCCAGAACGTGTCGTTGCTATCGAAGAGGGCGACCCTGGGGAGAGCAGCAGTATGAGCGTGCTTGATCTAACCCCACCTCATTCAGTTGAGGCCGAGCAAGGCGTTCTCGGTGGTCTGATGCTCGATAATTCCAGATGGGATCTCATTGCAGACCTCATTACCGCGGACGATTTTTTCAGGCGTGATCATCGTCTGATTTACCAGGCGATCGAGAAACTTGCTGCGCGCGGTTCACCGATTGATGTGGTGACCGTCCTCGAGTCAATGGACGAGCCAGATGAAGTAGGAGGCCTGAGCTACCTAGGAGAGTTAGCCAAGAACACTCCTTCGGTTGCCAATATCTCGACCTACGCCGCCATCGTTCATGAGCGCTCCCATCTTCGTCGGTTGGTCATGCTCGGATACGAATGCAGCCGCGAAGCTTCCTCGAAGATACTCATTGACCCACTATGCATGGGGGTTCTGGTCAACTCACCGGTACCCTGGTTCAAGGTTGTCGTGGATGGCGTTGCAGTAAGACGAGTACTCGCACACGCAAAAAACACTGAGGAGGATGAACTGATCAATCGAGCGATACTGCTTGGGGCAAGTTCTCCGATGATTCTTGAGCTTTTCGGGCTTCCGTCCAAGGAGTCATCAATCAGGCGGGAGATTCTGGGCGTACCACAACGTAGGGGGCGTTGGCCCCATGTTGGACCTGAGGATGAGGCAATTCTTTGGAAGCATTGGGTCAGCCTCACCAAAGAGTTGGGGACTGATCTAAGGGATCCCCGAGCGGTCTTTGATGTGGCAATGATAATGGCCGAGCGTGAGCGTAGTTTGAACCTCGCGATTATCTGGAGCGTGAATCGCCCCGGGTTTCGTAGACACCTCCATGCCTTAAACTGAGGCCAATCAGGAGGTGCCATGAGCAACCCACGTTATCCCGAAGCATTCAAAATCCAAGCGGTCAATCAAGTGACCGAAAAGAAGCTTCCCGTCGCTGACGTAGCGGCGCGTCTTGGCGTGTCGACGCATAGCCTCTATGCCTGGATAAAGCGCTA
>NZ_JAFLXB010000006.1:0-354556 GCF_019891455.1 Pseudomonas sp. P867
GCCGATGGTAGTGTGGGGTTTCCCCATGTGAGAGTAGGTCATCGTCAAGATTAAATTCCAGAACCCCTGTTTGCTAACGCAGACAGGGGTTTTGTTTTGGGCGGTCGAAAAAACTAAAAAACCATCGCTCATGTCCTGAGTGCAAACGCCCTGCGTTTCTATGCAATGACCTTACGCATGGCTATTATGCGTGCCTCATTGTGAGGCGATATTTGCATGCTGATGTTGTTGAAACTACTGAAAGACGGTCGATTCCATTCTGGAGAAGCACTTGGCGCCGCCCTGGGCGTCAGTCGCAGCGCTGTGTGGAAGCAGCTTCAGCATCTTGAGGCAGAGTTAGGGCTGCCCATTCATAAGGTCCGAGGTCGTGGGTATCAATTGGCTGCGCCGTTGGTGTTCTTGAGTGCAGAGCAAATTTCCCTGAATGCGGCCTCTTTAACCTGGCCAGTTCATATTTTCGATTCCATCGACTCCACTAACGCCGAAGCTTTGCGTCTCGTTGACTCAGGGTGCGCAGCCCCCTTTGTCGTACTGTCGGAGCAGCAGACGGCTGGTAGGGGAAGGCGTGGTCGAAAATGGGTCAGTCCGTTTGCGCAAAATGTCTACTACAGCCTCGTGCTGCGCATTGAAGGTGGTCTGCGACAGTTGGAGGGGTTGAGTCTCGTAGTTGGCTTAGCCGTTATGCAGGCGTTGCGTGAGACCGGTGTACAGGGCGCGGCTTTGAAATGGCCAAACGACGTCTTGGTCGGGAGCAAGAAAATTTCTGGCATCTTGCTGGAGCTGGTGGGGGATCCTGCGGATATCTGTCACGTTGTCCTAGGGATAGGCATCAATGTGAATATGCAGAAAGCCGATGATGTGGATCAGCAATGGACTTCAATTCAGCTCGAGACCGGTTCTGCTATTGATCGCAACCAATTGGTGGCGCGTCTGGGGATGCAGTTGCAAGGCTATCTGGATCGACATAAGACTGCCGGTTTTGCCGGGCTGCAAGATGAGTGGGAGCGGCATCACTTGTGGCAGGGCAAGCCTGTGTCTCTCGTTGCTGGTGTTACCCAGATTGATGGGGTGGTGTTGGGCGTGGATCATCAGGGCGCGTTGCGCTTGAATGTCGATGGCGTCGAGAAAATATACAGCGGTGGTGAGTTAAGCCTGAGGTTGCGTGATGATTCTTGAGCTCGACTGTGGGAACAGCTTCATAAAGTGGCGCGTGCTTGAGGCGAGTGATGCAAGTGTCTCCGCCGAAGGCGTGGTGGGTTCGGATGATGCGTTGATTGAGAGCCTGATAGCGCTTCCTGGCCTTCTGCTCACGCGTTGTCGGTTAGTGAGTGTTCGAGCGCTTGAGGAAACCGACAAGCTGGTAGCGGCGTTGGTGAAGGCATTTGGCGTTACCGTTTCCTGTGCGGGTTCCGCGCGACAAATGGCCGGTGTGCACAATGGCTACGAAGAGTTCGAGCGGCTTGGGCTGGATCGTTGGTTGGCGATGCTGGGTGCATATAAGTTAGCGTCCGGCGCATGCGTAGTGCTCGATTTTGGTACGGCGGCGACCGCAGACTTTATTGATGTTGATGGTGAGCACTTGGGTGGGTTTATTTGCCCGGGCTTGCCACTTATGCGCAATCAGTTGCGAACCCATACGCGCAAGATACGTTATGACGATGCCGCGGCTGAGAGAGCTCTTGAGCGTCTCTCTCCTGGGCGGACGACCGTAGAGGCTGTCGAGCGCGGTTGTACGCTTATGCTAAGAGGGTTCGTGTTGACCCAGCTTGAATTGGCGAGAAGCTATTGGGGCGAGGATTTCACTGTCTTCCTGACGGGGGGGGAT
Organism: Pseudomonas sp. P867; assembly: GCF_019891455.1. Lineage (NCBI taxonomy): Bacteria > Pseudomonadati > Pseudomonadota > Gammaproteobacteria > Pseudomonadales > Pseudomonadaceae > Pseudomonas > Pseudomonas sp. P867. Next base: position 1,826 of record NZ_JAFLXB010000006.1, read on the forward strand.
GCCGACCTGGTCAGGGATGCTGCACCTCAGGCTTGTTTGGTCCCGGACCTTGTGTTTGTTGGTTTGGCAATGGCGTGTCCTTTGTCTTGAGGTGATTATGCGCTGGCTGTTTTTGCTTTTACTTGTCCTCAATGTTTTCTACTACGTCTGGCATCAGCAAGAAGCTCCATTGCGTGCCAAGGACGTCACACCATTGAGTCTCTATCGTGGAACGCAGCAAGATATTCGGCTCCTGAGTGAGTCTGCCGACACGGTGGCGCGGCGTGATCGAGCAAGGGGGGCTGATGCACAAAGCACCTGTCTGTACATTGGTGGTTTCTCGGATCGTCACCAGGCGCTCTCTCTCGAGCAGCGGCTGACAAGCTTGGACATAAGGGTCAGGCTTCAATTGTTGAGCGCGCCTGAAGCCTCGGGTTACTGGTTGCGAGTAGCCCCTGAGAGTAGGCGCTTGGCTGACGATCTGCCCTTTGAAAGCCTTGCTAATGAATTCAATGAGTTAAAACATAAAATAATGCTGTGCGAAGGCATTGCAACTCTCGAATAGTTTGCATAGAATGGCGCCCGCTTCGCAGTGAAGACCTTTAAGGGCTTCAAGGTGAAACGAAGGTCAACGCAGCTAACCTCATATTTTTAATGAGAAAATGCTTGACAGAAGGCCGGCGTGATGTAGAATGCCGGCTCGCTTAGGAGGGGTTCCCGAGCGGCCAAAGGGATCAGACTGTAAATCTGACGTCTACGACTTCGAAGGTTCGAATCCTTCCCCCTCCACCATTTTTAGCGTGAGCTGCAAGCTCCGCGGGTATAGTTTAGTGGTAGAACCTCAGCCTTCCAAGCTGATGATGCGGGTTCGATTCCCGCTACCCGCTCCAAGTTTGCAGGTTGTGCAAGGTGTTTTGCTCTTGTAGCTCAGTTGGTAGAGCACACCCTTGGTAAGGGTGAGGTCAGCGGTTCAAATCCGCTCAAGAGCTCCATATAACAAGGCAGATATGAAAATATCTGCCTTTGTTTTAACGGCTGCCTCGGCTTGTATCGTGTTATGTCTGGCTGTGATTGTCAGGTGATTTCAAGTCTGTTGGGGTTGGTTGTTGTAAAGTCTTTTTCAGGCCTGCATAATGGTCGGCCTGATTTTGTTTTAGGTCAGTAGCTCAATTGGCAGAGCGACGGTCTCCAAAACCGTAGGTTGGGGGTTCGATTCCCTCCTGACCTGCCAGATTCACGTGGTGTGTCTGGCTTTCTTTTCACAGGATCTTCATAGATGACTCCTAAGGCTGAAGCTCAAAGCTCTCGTTTCGATCTGTTCAAGTGGCTCGCTGTAGTCGCCTTGGTGGTCGTAGGCGTTGTTGGCAATCAGTACTATTCTGCTTCGCCGATCCTGTACCGTGTCCTCGCATTGCTCGCCCTCGCTGCTGTAGCTGCCTTTGTAGGCCTGCAGACTGCTAAAGGCAAGTCTTTCGCGGTCCTGGTAAAGGAAGCTCGCACCGAAATTCGTAAAGTCGTTTGGCCGACTCGCCAAGAAACCACGCAGACCACATTGATTGTTGTGGCTGTTGTTCTGGTTATGGCGTTGCTGTTGTGGGGGCTCGATTCCCTGCTCGGCTGGCTTGTTTCCTTGATTGTTGGCTAAGGGTGTCCCGTGGCTAAGCGTTGGTACGTTGTGCATGCTTACTCGGGTTACGAGAAGCATGTTATGCGCTCTTTGCTGGAGCGCGTAAAGCTGGCAGGCATGGAAGATGGCTTCGGCGAAATTCTGGTTCCCACTGAAGAAGTGGTTGAAATGCGGAATGGCCAGAAGCGCAAGAGTGAGCGTAAGTTCTTCCCTGGCTACGTGCTGGTACAGATGGACATGAATGAAGGTACTTGGCACTTGGTCAAGGATACTCCTCGTGTCATGGGTTTCATTGGCGGTACTGCTGATAAGCCTGCTCCGATCACTGACAAGGAGGCAGAAGCAATTCTGCGTCGTGTTGCTGACGGTAGCGACAAGCCCAAGCCGAAGACATTGTTCGAGCCGGGTGAGGTTGTTCGTGTTACAGATGGTCCTTTCGCTGATTTCAATGGCACCGTCGAAGAAGTTAACTACGAAAAGAGCCGGATCCAAGTGGCAGTGCTCATTTTCGGTCGCTCTACTCCGGTAGAGTTGGAGTTCAGCCAGGTCGAGAAGGTCTAGCTGAAAAAGCATCCCAACCCCGCAGCCTTAGGCTGTGGGGTTTTGTCGTCACTGGGATAAACGCGCAAGTAGCCGGGGAGCCTTTCTAGGCGTTTGAACCCGTAATTGGAGTGCCTCATGGCCAAGAAGATTACCGCTTACATCAAGCTGCAAGTGAAGGCCGCTCAGGCCAACCCTAGCCCACCCGTCGGTCCAGCTCTGGGTCAGCACGGCGTGAACATCATGGAATTCTGCAAGGCCTTCAACGCCCGTACTCAGGGTCTTGAGCCAGGTCTGCCGACTCCAGTGATCATCACTGTATACAGCGACCGTAGCTTTACTTTCGAAACCAAGTCGACCCCGGCTTCGGTTTTGTTGAAGAAAGCTGCTGGTCTGACTAGCGGTTCCGCTCGTCCGAACACCGTTAAGGTTGGCACCGTAACTCGTGCTCAGCTGGAAGAAATCGCGAAAACCAAAAACGCGGATCTGACTGCAGCTGATATGGATGCAGCCGTGCGTACCATCGCCGGTTCTGCTCGTAGCATGGGCCTTAACGTGGAGGGTGTGTAATGGCTAAGCTGACCAAGCGCCAAAAGGCTATCGCCGGCAAAATCGAAGCAGGCAAGTCCTACAACTTCGTAGACGCTGCTGCTCTGCTGACCGAGCTGTCGACTGTCAAGTTCAGCGAGTCTGTTGACGTTGCTGTGAACCTGGGTGTTGACCCGCGTAAATCCGACCAGGTCGTTCGTAGCGCTACTGTGCTGCCACACGGTACTGGCAAGACTGTACGTGTTGCTGTCTTCACTCAGGGCCCGGCGGCTGAAGCTGCTCTGGCTGCCGGCGCTGATCGCGTTGGTATGGACGATCTGGCTGCCGAAATGAAAGGCGGCGATCTGAACTATGACGTCGTTATTGCTTCCCCGGATGCAATGCGCGTTGTAGGTCAGTTGGGTCAGATCCTGGGTCCACGTGGCCTGATGCCTAACCCTAAAGTCGGCACCGTAACGCCAGACGTAGCTACCGCGGTTAAAAACGCCAAGGCTGGTCAGGTTCGTTATCGCACCGACAAAAACGGCATCATTCACACCTCCGTTGGCAAGGTCGGCTTCGACGCCGTCAAGCTGAAGGAAAACGTTGAAGCCCTGATCGCTGATCTGAAGCGTATCAAGCCAGCTTCCTCGAAAGGCATCTACGTCAAGCGCGTTACCCTGAGCACCACTATGGGCCCAGGTCTGGTCATCGACCAAGGCTCGCTGGACGTATAAGACACAAATTGGCGCAAGCGATTGCGCCAATTGAAAGATTGGGGTCCCTGCCTGGCGGGGGCTATCCAAGACCGTAGGCGACGCAAGTCTTAAACCAACAAGCCTACGCAGATGGTGCTCCCGGTTCCTTACCGAATCAGACACCAAAACGACATCCGGCCTCGGCCAGATGAAACGGTAACAAGCAGGAGTTAAACCCGTGGCAATTAATCTCGAAGACAAGAAGGCCATCGTCGCTGAAGTCAACGAGGCTGCCAAAGCTGCTCTGTCCGCTGTCGTGGCTGATGCCCGTGGTGTGACAGTAGGCGCTATGACCGGACTCCGTAAAGAGGCTCGTGAAGCTGGCGTATACGTACGTGTTGTACGTAACACCCTGCTCAAGCGCGCTGTTGCTGACACTGAATACAGTGTTCTCAACGACGTGTTCACTGGCCCGACTCTGATCGCGTTCTCCAAGGACCATCCAGGCGCTGCTGCCCGTTTGTTCAAAGAGTTCGCCAAGAGTCAGGATAAGTTCGAGATCAAGGCAGCTGCGTTCGAGGGCAAGTTCCTCGCAGCTAACCAAATCGACGTACTGGCAACACTGCCGACCCGCGACGAAGCCATTTCGCAGCTGATGAGCGTGATTCAAGGCGCTACCAGCAAGCTGGCTCGTACTCTGGCTGCAGTTCGCGAGCAAAAAGAAGCTGCCGCAGCCTAAGGCTGAGCAACTTCTCTCGCGTATTTTTGTTTATTTCGATGGCCGCGTAGGCCGTCCCCCAATTCAGGAAATACAGCAATGTCTATCTCCCAAGACGATATCCTCAACGCCGTAGCTGAAATGTCGGTTCTGCAGGTTGTTGAGCTGATCAAAGCTTTCGAAGAAAAATTCGGCGTTTCCGCTGCCGCTGCTTCCGCTGGCCCAGCTGCTGCTGCTGCCGTTGTTGAAGAGCAAACCGAATTCAACGTCATGCTGACCGAAGCTGGCGAGAAGAAAGTAAACGTGATCAAGGCAGTACGTGAACTGACCGGTCTGGGCCTGAAAGAAGCCAAGGCTGTAGTTGACGGCGCTCCTGCCATGGTTCTGGAAGCTGTTGCCAAAGACGCAGCTGACAAAGCCAAAGCTACTCTGGAAGAAGCAGGCGCTAAAGTCGAGCTGAAGTAAGCATCGACCTTGCGTCTCCAGCCCAAGCGTTAAGCTGAAGGCTGATGGCTGGTGGCTCTTGCCACCGGCCTTTTTCCGTTCTTGGCTGTCGACTCGGTCGCCGCCATTAACGCGCTGTAGCCACCCGAAGCGGTGGTGCAAACCATGGGGTTTGCAAGATTTTCTGGCTGCTCCCGTCGGAGGGGCCAAACAAGCAGGTGACCAAGCTGGGGAACGCTGATGGCTTACTCATATACTGAGAAAAAACGTATCCGCAAGGACTTTAGCAAGTTGCCGGACGTCATGGATGTCCCGTACCTTCTGGCTATCCAGCTGGATTCGTATCGTGAATTCTTGCAGGCGGGAGCGACCAAAGATCAGTTCCGCGACGTGGGCCTGCATGCGGCCTTCAAATCCGTTTTCCCGATCATCAGCTACTCCGGCAATGCTGCGCTGGAGTACGTCGGTTATCGCCTGGGCGAACCGGCATTTGATGTCAAAGAATGCGTGTTGCGTGGCGTTACGTACGCCGTACCTTTGCGGGTAAAAGTCCGTCTGATCATTTTCGACAAAGAATCGTCGAACAAAGCGATCAAGGACATCAAAGAGCAAGAAGTCTACATGGGCGAAATCCCATTGATGACTGAAAACGGTACCTTCGTTATCAACGGTACCGAGCGTGTAATCGTTTCCCAGCTGCACCGTTCCCCGGGCGTGTTCTTCGACCACGACCGCGGCAAGACGCACAGCTCCGGCAAACTCCTGTACTCCGCGCGGATCATTCCGTACCGCGGTTCGTGGTTGGACTTCGAGTTCGACCCGAAAGACTGCGTGTTCGTGCGTATCGACCGTCGTCGCAAGCTGCCGGCCTCGGTACTGCTGCGCGCGCTCGGCTATACCACTGAGCAAGTGCTGGACGCTTTCTATACCACCAACGTATTCAGCCTGAAGGATGAAACCCTCAAGCTGGAGCTGATCGCTTCGCGTCTGCGTGGTGAAATTGCTGTCCTGGACATCCAGGATGAGAAAGGCAAGGTCATCGTTGAGGCTGGCCGTCGTATCACTGCGCGCCACATCAACCAGATCGAAAAGGCTGGTATCAAAGAGCTGGAAGTGCCTCTGGACTACGTTCTGGGTCGCACGACCGCCAAGGTCATCGTTCACCCGGCTACAGGCGAAATCCTGGCTGAGTGCAATACCGAGCTGAACACCGAGATCCTGGCGAAAATCGCCAAGGCCCAGGTTGTTCGCATCGAGACCCTGTACACCAACGACATCGACTGCGGTCCGTTCATCTCCGACACTCTGAAGATCGACTCCACCAGCAACCAATTGGAAGCGCTGGTCGAGATCTATCGCATGATGCGTCCTGGTGAGCCACCAACCAAAGACGCTGCCGAAACCCTGTTCAACAACCTGTTCTTCAGCCCTGAGCGCTATGACCTGTCTGCGGTCGGCCGGATGAAGTTCAACCGTCGTATCGGTCGTACCGAGATCGAAGGTTCGGGCGTGCTGTGCAAGGAAGACATCGTCGCGGTACTGAAGACGCTGGTCGACATCCGTAACGGCAAAGGCATCGTCGATGACATCGACCACCTGGGTAACCGTCGTGTTCGCTGCGTAGGCGAAATGGCCGAGAACCAGTTCCGCGTTGGCCTGGTGCGTGTTGAGCGTGCGGTCAAAGAGCGTCTGTCGATGGCTGAAAGCGAAGGCCTGATGCCGCAAGACCTGATCAACGCCAAGCCAGTGGCTGCGGCGGTGAAAGAGTTCTTCGGTTCCAGCCAGCTTTCCCAGTTCATGGACCAGAACAACCCGCTGTCCGAGATCACCCACAAGCGCCGTGTATCCGCACTGGGCCCGGGCGGTCTGACCCGTGAGCGTGCTGGCTTCGAAGTTCGTGACGTACACCCGACGCACTACGGTCGTGTTTGCCCGATCGAAACGCCGGAAGGTCCGAACATCGGTCTGATCAACTCCCTGGCCGCTTATGCGCGTACCAACCAGTATGGCTTCCTCGAGAGCCCGTACCGTGTGGTGAAAGACGCTCTGGTCACCGACGAGATCGTGTTCCTGTCCGCCATCGAAGAAGCTGATCACGTGATCGCTCAGGCTTCGGCCACGATGAACGACAAGAAAGTCCTGATCGACGAGCTGGTAGCTGTTCGTCACTTGAACGAGTTCACCGTCAAGGCGCCGGAAGACGTCACCTTGATGGACGTTTCTCCGAAGCAGGTAGTTTCGGTTGCAGCGTCGCTGATCCCGTTCCTGGAGCACGATGACGCCAACCGTGCATTGATGGGTTCCAACATGCAGCGTCAAGCTGTACCGACCCTGCGTGCTGACAAGCCGCTGGTAGGTACCGGCATGGAGCGTAACGTAGCCCGTGACTCCGGCGTTTGCGTCGTGGCTCGTCGTGGCGGCGTTATCGACTCTGTTGATGCCAGCCGTATCGTGGTTCGTGTTGCCGATGACGAAGTAGAAACTGGCGAAGCCGGTGTCGACATCTACAACCTGACCAAATACACCCGCTCGAACCAGAACACATGCATCAACCAGCGTCCGCTGGTGAGCAAGGGTGATCGCGTTCAGCGTAGCGACATCATGGCCGATGGCCCGTCCACCGATATGGGTGAACTGGCTCTGGGTCAGAACATGCGCATCGCGTTCATGGCATGGAACGGCTTCAACTTCGAAGACTCCATCTGCCTGTCCGAGCGTGTGGTTCAAGAAGACCGCTTCACCACGATCCACATTCAGGAACTGACCTGTGTGGCACGTGACACCAAGCTTGGGCCTGAGGAAATCACTGCAGACATCCCGAACGTGGGTGAAGCTGCACTGAACAAGCTGGACGAAGCCGGTATCGTTTACGTAGGTGCTGAAGTTGGCGCAGGCGACATCCTGGTGGGTAAGGTCACTCCGAAAGGCGAGACCCAACTGACTCCGGAAGAGAAGCTGCTGCGTGCCATCTTCGGTGAAAAAGCCAGCGACGTTAAAGACACCTCCCTGCGTGTACCTACCGGTACCAAAGGTACTGTCATCGACGTACAAGTCTTCACCCGTGATGGCGTTGAGCGTGATGCTCGTGCACTGTCCATCGAGAAGACCCAGCTCGACGAGATCCGTAAGGATCTGAACGAAGAGTTCCGTATCGTTGAAGGCGCGACCTTCGAACGTCTGCGCTCCGCTCTGGTAGGCCACAAGGCCGAAGGCGGCGCAGGTCTGAAGAAAGGTCAGGACATCACCGACGAAATTCTCGACGGTCTTGAGCACGGCCAGTGGTTCAAACTGCGCATGGCTGAAGACGCTCTGAACGAGCAGCTCGAGAAGGCCCAGGCCTACATCGTTGATCGCCGCCGTCTGCTGGACGACAAGTTCGAAGACAAGAAGCGCAAACTGCAGCAGGGCGATGACCTGGCTCCAGGCGTGCTGAAAATCGTCAAGGTTTACCTGGCAATCCGTCGCCGCATCCAGCCGGGCGACAAGATGGCCGGTCGTCACGGTAACAAAGGTGTGGTCTCCGTGATCATGCCGGTTGAAGACATGCCGCACGATGCCAATGGCACCCCGGTCGACGTCGTCCTCAACCCGTTGGGCGTACCTTCGCGTATGAACGTTGGTCAGATCCTTGAAACCCACCTGGGCCTCGCGGCCAAAGGTCTGGGCGAGAAGATCAACCGTATGATCGAAGAGCAGCGCAAGGTCGCAGACCTGCGCAAGTTCCTGCACGAGATCTACAACGAGATCGGCGGTCGCAACGAAGAGCTGGATACCTTCTCCGACCAGGAAATCCTGGATCTGGCGAAGAACCTGCGCGGCGGCGTTCCAATGGCTACCCCGGTGTTCGACGGTGCCAAGGAAAGCGAAATCAAGGCCATGCTGAAACTGGCAGACCTGCCGGAAAGCGGCCAGATGCAGCTGTTCGACGGTCGTACCGGCAACAAGTTCGAGCGCCCGGTTACTGTTGGCTACATGTACATGCTGAAGCTGAACCACTTGGTAGACGACAAGATGCACGCTCGTTCTACTGGTTCGTACAGCCTGGTTACCCAGCAGCCGCTGGGTGGTAAGGCTCAGTTCGGTGGTCAGCGTTTCGGGGAGATGGAGGTCTGGGCACTGGAAGCATACGGTGCTGCATACACTCTGCAAGAAATGCTCACAGTGAAGTCGGACGATGTGAACGGTCGTACCAAGATGTACAAAAACATCGTGGACGGCGATCACCGTATGGAGCCGGGCATGCCCGAGTCCTTCAACGTGTTGATCAAAGAAATTCGTTCCCTCGGCATCGATATCGATCTGGAAACCGAATAACACGTGACGCGAATCGAGAGCGTGGCCGTTTGGTCCGCTCTCTGCTCCGCCAGGAGGAAAGGCCTTGAAAGACCTACTGAATTTGCTGAAAAACCAGGGTCAAGTCGAAGAGTTCGACGCCATCCGTATTGGATTGGCATCGCCTGAGATGATCCGTTCGTGGTCGTTCGGTGAAGTTAAAAAGCCGGAAACCATCAACTACCGTACGTTCAAGCCTGAGCGTGACGGCCTGTTCTGCGCCAAGATCTTTGGCCCGGTAAAGGATTACGAGTGCCTGTGCGGTAAGTACAAGCGCTTGAAGCACCGTGGTGTGATCTGCGAGAAGTGCGGCGTTGAAGTCGCACTGGCCAAGGTTCGTCGTGAGCGTATGGCGCACATCGAACTGGCTTCGCCGGTTGCCCACATCTGGTTCCTGAAATCGCTGCCGTCCCGTATCGGCTTGCTGATGGACATGACTCTGCGTGATATCGAACGCGTTCTCTACTTCGAGAGCTATGTCGTTATCGATCCAGGCATGACCACCCTTGAAAAAGGTCAGCTGCTGAACGACGAGCAGTACTTCGAAGCGCTGGAAGAGTTCGGTGATGATTTCGATGCCCGTATGGGTGCCGAAGCTGTCCGCGAGCTGCTGCACGCTATCGACCTGGAGCACGAGATTGGCCGTCTGCGCGAAGAAATTCCGCAAACCAACTCCGAAACCAAGATCAAGAAGCTGTCCAAGCGTCTGAAGTTGATGGAAGCCTTCCAGGGTTCCGGCAACTTGCCAGAGTGGATGGTGCTGACCGTTCTGCCGGTTCTGCCGCCAGACCTGCGTCCGCTGGTACCGTTGGACGGTGGTCGTTTCGCGACGTCCGACCTCAACGACCTGTATCGCCGCGTGATCAACCGTAACAACCGCTTGAAGCGCCTGCTTGACCTGTCCGCTCCGGACATCATCGTGCGCAACGAAAAGCGTATGTTGCAGGAAGCTGTCGATGCCTTGCTCGACAACGGTCGTCGTGGCCGCGCTATCACCGGTTCCAACAAGCGTCCTCTGAAATCCTTGGCTGACATGATCAAGGGTAAGCAAGGTCGTTTCCGTCAGAACTTGCTCGGTAAGCGTGTTGACTACTCCGGTCGTTCGGTAATTACCGTAGGCCCGACCCTGCGTCTGCACCAGTGCGGTCTGCCCAAGAAGATGGCACTTGAGCTGTTCAAGCCATTCATCTTCGGCAAGCTGGAAATGCGCGGTCTCGCGACCACCATCAAAGCGGCCAAGAAAATGGTCGAGCGCGAACTGCCAGAGGTTTGGGACGTTCTCGCCGAGGTGATCCGCGAACACCCGGTTCTCCTCAACCGTGCACCGACCCTTCACCGTCTGGGTATCCAGGCGTTTGAACCAGTACTGATCGAAGGTAAGGCTATTCAGCTGCACCCTCTGGTCTGTGCCGCGTACAACGCCGACTTCGACGGCGACCAAATGGCCGTGCACGTACCGCTGACACTGGAAGCCCAGTTGGAGGCGCGCGCGTTGATGATGTCGACCAATAACATTCTGTCGCCAGCCAACGGTGAGCCAATCATCGTTCCGTCGCAGGACGTTGTATTGGGTCTGTACTACATGACCCGTGAAGCGATCAATGCCAAGGGCGAAGGTCGTGTGTTCGCTGACCTGCAGGAAGTTGACCGTGTGTTCCGTGCCGGCGAAGCCGCACTGCACGCCAAGGTCAAAGTGCGGATCAACGAAACCGTCAATGACCGTGACGGCGGCAGCGTGAGCAACACCCGTATCGTCGACACCACTGTCGGCCGTGCGCTGTTGTACCAGGTTGTGCCAAAAGGTCTGTCGTACGATGTCGTCAACCTGCCGATGAAGAAGAAGGCGATCTCCAAGCTGATCAACCAGTGCTACCGCGTGGTTGGTTTGAAAGAGACCGTTATCTTCGCTGACCAGTTGATGTACACAGGTTTCGCTTACTCCACTATCTCCGGCGTTTCCATCGGTGTTAACGACTTCGTTATCCCGGATGAAAAAGCTCGCATCATCAGTGCCGCCACTGACGAAGTGAAAGAGATCGAGAGCCAGTACGCCTCCGGCCTGGTAACCCAGGGCGAGAAGTACAACAAGGTGATCGACCTTTGGTCCAAGGCGAACGACGAAGTTTCCAAGGCGATGATGGCCAACCTCTCGAAAGAGAAAGTCATCGACCGTCACGGCGACGAAGTTGACCAGGAATCCTTCAACTCGATGTACATGATGGCCGACTCGGGCGCACGGGGTTCTGCTGCGCAGATCCGTCAGCTCGCCGGTATGCGTGGCCTGATGGCCAAGCCGGATGGCTCCATCATCGAAACGCCGATCACTGCGAACTTCCGTGAAGGTTTGAGCGTACTTCAGTACTTCATCTCCACTCACGGTGCTCGTAAGGGTCTTGCGGATACCGCGTTGAAAACCGCTAACTCCGGTTACCTGACTCGCCGTCTGGTAGACGTTGCACAAGATCTGGTTGTAACCGAGATCGATTGCGGCACCGAGCACGGCCTGCTGATGACTCCGCACATTGAAGGCGGTGACGTTGTAGAGCCGCTGGGTGAGCGCGTATTGGGTCGTGTAATTGCCCGTGACGTGTTCAAGCCAGGTACCGAGGAAGTTATCGTTCCTGCTGGCACCCTGGTTGACGAAAAGTGGGTCGAGTTCATCGAACTCAACAGCATCGACGAAGTGATCGTTCGCTCGCCGATCAGCTGCGAAACCCGCTATGGCATTTGCGCCAAGTGCTACGGCCGTGACTTGGCTCGTGGTCACCAGGTAAACATCGGTGAAGCGGTCGGCGTTATCGCTGCCCAGTCCATCGGTGAGCCGGGTACCCAGCTGACCATGCGTACGTTCCACATCGGTGGTGCGGCAAGCCGGACCTCCGCAGCCGACAGTGTTCAGGTGAAGAATGGCGGTACCGTCCGCCTGCACAACCTCAAGCACGTTGAGCGAGTGGATGGCCACCTGGTTGCTGTGTCCCGTTCCGGTGAGCTGGCAATCGCTGATGACTACGGTCGTGAGCGCGAGCGTTACAAGCTGCCGTACGGTGCTGTGATTTCGGTTAAAGAAGGTGACAAGGTCGACGCTGGCGCAATCGTGGCCAAGTGGGATCCGCACACTCACCCAATCGTTACCGAAATGAAAGGTACCGTGACCTACGTGGGCATGGAAGAAGGCATCACGATCAAGCGTCAGACTGACGAATTGACCGGTATGACCAACATTGAAGTACTCGACGCCAAAGATCGTCCAGCTGCCGGTAAAGACATCCGTCCTGCCGTGAAGATGGTTGATGACAACGGCAAGGATCTGTTGCTGCCAGGCACTGACGTAATCGCTCAGTACTTCCTGCCAGCCAACGCCCTGGTCGGTGTAGCGGATGGTGCGAAGATCGCGATCGGTGATGTTATCGCGCGTATCCCGCAAGAAACTTCGAAGACCCGTGACATCACCGGTGGTCTGCCGCGTGTTGCCGACTTGTTCGAAGCTCGTCGTCCGAAAGAAGCGTCGATTCTGGCTGAAGTCAGCGGCACCATCGCGTTCGGTAAAGAAACCAAAGGCAAGCGCCGTCTGGTCATTACTCCGAACGACGGTAGCGATCCGTATGAAGAGCTGATTCCGAAGTGGCGTCACCTGAACGTGTTCGAAGGCGAACAGGTAAACCGCGGCGAAGTTATCTCCGACGGCCCGAGCGATCCACACGACATCCTGCGTCTGCTGGGTGTGAGTGCTCTGGCCAAGTACATCGTTAACGAGATCCAGGACGTTTACCGTCTGCAAGGCGTGAAGATCAACGACAAGCACATCGAGACCATCCTGCGTCAGATGCTGCGTAAAGTTGAAATCGCTGAATCCGGCGATTCCAGTTTCATCAAGGGCGACCAGATGGAACTGACTCACGTACTGGTAGAAAACGAGCGCCTGGCGAACGAAGAGAAATTCGTTTCCAAGTTCACTCGCGTGCTGCTGGGTATCACCAAGGCGTCGTTGTCCACTGAGTCGTTCATCTCGGCGGCCTCCTTCCAGGAGACCACTCGCGTACTGACCGAAGCAGCGGTAACCGGCAAGCGCGATTACCTGCGCGGCCTGAAAGAAAACGTGGTCGTGGGTCGTCTGATCCCGGCGGGTACCGGTTTGGCTTACCACAGCGAGCGTAAGCGTCGCCGTGATGCTGACAAGCCGCTGCGCGTGAGCGCCAGTGAAGTGGAAGCTGCACTGACCGAAGCACTGAACTCAAGCGGTAACTGAGTTCTGCGATAGATGAGTCTGGGCCCTGACACTCCCGTTCGTCGGATCGAGGCATTTTTGCCCCGGTTCGGCGCGAGGGGAGGTCGGGGCCTTGCCTTGACTGGGGACAAGATCCTCTTTAGACTCTTGTACCCCTAAATTTGGCGGGAATTCGTTCCTGCCATTTTGCTTTTCTTGCAAGACAATAGCGTCGCAAGACAACAGTGGAGCTAGTAGATGGCAACTATCAACCAGCTGGTACGTCAGCCGCGTAAGCGTATCGTCGAGAAATCCGACGTACCTGCGCTGCAGAACTGCCCGCAACGTCGTGGCGTATGCACCCGTGTGTATACCACCACGCCGAAAAAACCTAACTCGGCACTGCGTAAAGTATGCCGTGTGCGTCTGACCAACGGTTTCGAGGTTTCCTCGTACATCGGCGGTGAAGGCCACAACCTGCAAGAGCACAGCGTGGTACTGATCCGCGGCGGTCGTGTAAAAGACTTGCCAGGTGTTCGTTATCACACCGTACGCGGCTCCTTGGATACTTCCGGCGTTAAAGGTCGTAACCAGGGTCGTTCGAAGTACGGTACCAAGAAGCCTAAGTAGTAGCGGCTTTTTGTAAACCTGAATCATCTTATTTTCTGAGTCGATAAGAGTAAGGTCGGAGGCGTCCCGAAAGGGCACCGATTCCGAGCGAACCTGAAGACCGTTTGAGGGCTTATCCATGCCAAGAAGACGCGTAGCAGCCAAGCGCGAAGTGCTTGACGATCCAAAATACGGAAGCCAAATTCTGGCCAAGTTCATGAACCACGTGATGGAAAGCGGCAAAAAAGCCGTTGCCGAGCGTATCGTTTATGGCGCGCTGGAAAAGGTTAAAGAACGCAAGAACAGCGACCCCCTGGAAATCTTCGAGAAAGCTCTCGACGCCATCGCTCCGCTGGTCGAAGTGAAGTCGCGCCGTGTAGGCGGTGCTACTTACCAGGTTCCGGTTGAAGTTCGCCCGTCCCGTCGTAACGCTCTGGCAATGCGCTGGTTGGTAGACTTCGCCCGTAAGCGCGGCGAGAAGTCTATGGCTCTGCGTTTGGCCGGCGAACTGTTGGACGCTGCTGAAGGTAAAGGTGCTGCTGTTAAGAAGCGTGAAGACGTGCACCGTATGGCTGAAGCTAACAAAGCTTTCTCGCACTACCGCTTCTAATTTTAGCTTCACTAATTTTGCGAGGGCTTTATGGCTCGTACTACTCCGATTAGCCGCTACCGTAACATCGGTATCGTCGCTCACGTGGATGCTGGTAAAACCACCACCACCGAGCGCGTACTGTTTTACACCGGCAAAAGTCACAAAATGGGCGAGGTGCATGACGGCGCCGCGACCACAGACTGGATGGTTCAGGAGCAGGAGCGTGGTATTACCATTACTTCTGCTGCTATTACCGCCTTCTGGAAAGGTTCCGAGAAGCAGTACAAAGACGAGCATCGCTTCAACGTAATCGATACCCCGGGCCACGTAGACTTCACTATTGAAGTTGAGCGTTCCCTGCGTGTACTCGACGGCGCTGTCGTTGTGTTCTGCGGCACCTCGGGTGTTGAGCCTCAGTCGGAAACCGTATGGCGTCAAGCCAACAAGTACGGTGTTCCACGTCTTGTTTATGTAAACAAGATGGACCGTGCTGGCGCCAACTTCCTGCGCGTGATCGGTCAGATCAAGCAGCGTCTGGGTCACACTCCGGTGCCTATCCAGTTGGCGATCGGTTCTGAAGATAACTTCCAGGGTCAGATTGATCTGATCAATATGGAAGCTGTCTACTGGAACGATTCCGATAAAGGTATGGTTCCTGTTCGCAAGCCTATCCCTGAAGAGCTTCAGGAACTGGCTGACGAGTGGCGCAACAACATGGTTGAGGCTGCGGCTGAAGCCAGCGAAGAGCTGATGAACAAGTACCTCGAAGGTGAAGAACTCACCAACGTGGAAATCAAGGCCGCTCTGCGTCAGCGTACTATCGCTGGTGAGATCGTCTTGGCTGTTTGCGGTTCTTCCTTCAAGAACAAGGGTGTTCCCCTGGTTCTCGACGCCGTTATCGACTACCTGCCTGCTCCAACCGACATTCCTGCTATCAAGGGTACCAACCCTGATAACGAGGAAGAAGAGATGGAGCGTCATGCTGACGACAACGAGCCGTTCTCGGCTCTGGCGTTCAAGATCGCTACAGACCCATTCGTGGGTACTTTGACCTTCGTTCGCGTTTACTCGGGCGTGTTGGCCTCCGGCGACGGCGTGATCAACTCGGTTAAAGGCAAGAAAGAGCGCGTGGGCCGTATGGTGCAAATGCACGCAAACGCTCGCGAAGAGATCAAGGAAGTACGCGCTGGTGACATCGCGGCCCTGATCGGCATGAAGGACGTCACCACTGGTGAGACTTTGTGCGACGCTGCCAAGCCAATCATCCTGGTTCGCATGGACTTCCCGGAGCCGGTTATCTCGGTTGCCGTAGAGCCTAAGACCAAGGATGACCAGGAAAAAATGGGTATCGCTCTGGGCAAGCTTGCTCAGGAAGATCCATCTTTCCGCGTCAAGACTGATGAAGAGACTGGTCAAACGATCATCTCTGGCATGGGCGAGCTGCACCTGGACATCCTGGTTGACCGGATGCGCCGTGAGTTCAACGTCGAAGCCAACATCGGTAAGCCTCAGGTTTCCTATCGTGAGCGCATCACGAAGAACTGTGAAATCGAAGGCAAGTTCGTTCGTCAATCCGGCGGTCGTGGTCAGTTCGGTCACTGCTGGATCCGTTTTGCTCCTGCTGACGAAGGTCAGGAAGGTCTGCAATTCGTGAACGAAGTAGTAGGTGGTGTGGTTCCTAAGGAATACATCCCTGCTATCCAGAAGGGTATCGAAGAGCAGATGAAGAACGGTGTTGTTGCCGGCTATCCGCTGATCGGCCTGAAAGCAACCGTTTTTGACGGTTCTTACCACGACGTCGACTCCAACGAGATGGCGTTTAAGGTGGCTGCTTCCATGGCAACCAAGCAACTGGCCCAGAAGGGCGGTGGTGAGTTGCTTGAGCCAATCATGGCGGTAGAAGTTGTTACACCTGAAGACTATATGGGTGATGTCATGGGCGACCTTAACCGTCGTCGCGGCATGATCTTGGGTATGGAAGACACGGTTTCCGGCAAAGTGATTCGCGCCGAGGTTCCGTTGGGTGAGATGTTCGGTTATGCGACCGACGTTCGCTCCATGTCCCAGGGTCGCGCAAGCTACTCTATGGAATTCAAAAAATACAACACAGCTCCGGCGCACATCGCTGAAACTGTATCCAAAAAACAAGGCTGATTCAGTCCTTTAGGCAAGGAGTTAATTGTCGTGGCTAAAGAAAAATTTGATCGTTCCCTACCGCACGTAAACGTTGGCACCATCGGCCACGTTGACCACGGTAAAACCACTCTGACCGCTGCTCTGACTCGCGTCTGCTCCGAAGTTTTCGGTTCGGCTCGTGTTGACTTCGACAAGATCGACAGCGCACCAGAAGAAAAAGCTCGTGGTATCACCATCAACACCGCGCACGTTGAGTACAACTCGACTATTCGTCACTACGCTCACGTTGACTGCCCAGGTCACGCTGACTATGTGAAGAACATGATCACTGGTGCTGCCCAGATGGACGGCGCGATCCTGGTTTGCTCGGCCGCTGATGGTCCGATGCCACAAACCCGTGAGCACATCCTGCTGTCCCGCCAGGTTGGCGTTCCGTACATCGTGGTTTTCCTGAACAAGGCTGACCTGGTAGACGACGCTGAGCTGCTGGAACTGGTTGAGATGGAAGTGCGCGATCTGCTGAGCACTTACGACTTCCCAGGTGACGACACTCCGATCATCATCGGTTCTGCTCGTATGGCTCTGGAAGGCAACGACGAAAACGAAATGGGCACCACTGCTGTTCGTAAACTGGTTGAAACTCTGGACAGCTACATCCCAGAACCAGTTCGTCTGACCGACAAGCCGTTCCTGATGCCAATCGAAGACGTATTCTCGATCTCCGGTCGCGGTACTGTTGTGACTGGTCGTATCGAGCGCGGTATCGTTCGCGTTCAGGATCCACTGGAAATCGTTGGTCTGCGTGACACTACCGTCACCACCTGCACCGGTGTTGAAATGTTCCGCAAGCTGCTCGACGAAGGTCGTGCTGGCGAGAACTGCGGCGTTCTGCTGCGTGGTACCAAGCGTGACGACGTTGAGCGTGGCCAGGTTCTGGTTAAGCCAGGTTCGGTCAAGCCGCACACCAAGTTCACCGCAGAAGTTTATGTTCTGAGCAAAGAAGAAGGCGGCCGTCATACTCCGTTCTTCAAAGGCTACCGTCCACAGTTCTACTTCCGTACTACTGACGTGACCGGTAACTGCGAATTGCCAGAAGGCGTTGAAATGGTAATGCCGGGTGACAACATTCAAATGACTGTTACCCTGATCAAAACCATCGCAATGGAAGACGGTCTGCGCTTCGCAATCCGTGAAGGCGGCCGTACCGTTGGTGCTGGCGTTGTAGCTAAAATCATCGAGTAATCTCTCTTTTGAGTGAGCTTTGATGTTTTGAGAAAGCCCCCGCTTAGCGGGGGCTTTTTTATTGGGTTGACACCTATCTAGGGCGTCTATAGAATTGCGCCTCCTTTTAACGGGCGTATTGCGCCCGGTGGGAATAGCAGCCGGAGTCTGAAATCCAATGCAAAATCAGCAAATCCGTATCAGGTTGAAGGCTTTTGACCATCGCCTGATCGACCAATCCACCCAGGAAATCGTGGAAACCGCGAAACGTACTGGTGCTCAAGTGCGTGGTCCAATTCCACTGCCTACCCGTAAAGAGCGGTTCACCGTTCTGGTCTCCCCGCACGTCAACAAAGACGCGCGTGACCAGTACGAGATCCGTACTCATAAGCGCGTACTGGACATCGTCCAGCCAACGGATAAAACCGTTGATGCACTTATGAAGCTCGATCTGGCGGCCGGTGTGGAAGTACAGATCAGCCTCGGCTAAGACTTGGGTCTTAGTCGTGTAACGCTCTGAAATGGGCGGCCATAGCGGGTGAAAGCCCCGTACACTCATGAGGTTTACAACATGACTATTGGTGTAGTCGGTCGTAAATGCGGTATGACCCGTATTTTCACCGAAGAAGGTGTCTCCATTCCGGTCACGGTCATTGAGATCGAACCGAATCGCGTCACCCAGTTCAAAACTGAAGAAACCGATGGCTATCGTGCAGTGCAAGTCACTGTCGGCGAGCGTCGTGCTTCGCGCGTGACTGCTGCTCAAGCAGGTCACTTCGCTAAAGCAAACGTTGCAGCTGGTCGTACTGTTATGGAGTTCCGTCTTGAAGACGGCGACTACCAGGCTGGCGATCTGATCAACGCTGAAATCTTCGCCGCTGGTCAACTGGTTGATGTAACCGGTCAGTCCAAAGGTAAAGGCTTCCAGGGTACGATCAAGCGTTGGAATTTCCGTGGTCAAGACAACACTCACGGTAACTCCGTTTCCCACCGCGTCCCGGGCTCTATTGGCCAGTGCCAGACTCCTGGTCGTGTATTCAAGGGCAAAAAAATGTCCGGTCATATGGGCGCTGAGCGCGTGACCGTGCAGTCCCTCGAAGTAGTGCGCGTCGACGCTGAACGCAATCTGTTGTTGGTCAAGGGTGCTGTTCCTGGCGCTACTGGCGGCAACCTGGTTGTACGTCCAGCGGCCAAGGCTCGCGGTTAAGGGGAAGCTGACATGCAATTAAATGTAAATGACGCTCAAGCGATCGAAGTTTCCGAACTGACATTTGGCGGCGAATTCAACGAGACGCTCGTTCACCAAGCAGTCGTGGCCTACATGGCCGGCGGCCGTCAAGGTAGCAAGCAGCAAAAGACCCGTTCCGACGTACGTGGTGGCGGTAAGCGCCCTTGGCGTCAGAAAGGCACTGGCCGTGCTCGTGCCGGTACTATCCGTAGCCCAATCTGGCGTGGCGGCGGTACCACTTTCGCAGCTCGTCCACAGGATCACTCTCAGAAGCTCAACAAGAAGATGTACCGCGCAGCTCTGCGCTCCATCCTTGCTGAACTCGTGCGTACTGATCGTCTGGTCGTGGTTCAGGACTTCGCTGTCGAAAGTCCAAAAACCAAAGATCTGCTGGGCAAACTGAACAACATGAGCCTGACCGACGTTTTGATCGTGTCCGAAGCTGTTGATCAGAACCTGTACCTGGCTGCTCGCAACCTGCCACACGTTGATGTACGTGACGTGCAAGGTTCCGATCCAGTTAGTCTGATCGCATACGACAAGGTGTTGATCACCGTGTCGGCCGTGAAGAAATTCGAGGAGCTGCTGGGATGAACCAGGAACGCGTATTTAAAGTTCTGCTTGGCCCGCACGTTTCCGAAAAGGCTACGGTTCTGGCTGACAAGAAAGGCCAGTTCGTTTTCAAGGTTGCAACTGACGCAACCAAGCTGGAAATCAAGAAGGCCGTCGAAAGCCTGTTCAGCGTGAAAGTAGAGCGTGTTACTACCCTGAATGTTCTGGGTAAGAGCAAGCGCACTGCTCGCGGTCTGGGCAAGCGTAATGACTGGAAGAAGGCAGTTATCTCCCTTCAGCCAGGCCAAGATCTCGATTTCAGCAGCAGTGCTGAGTAAGGAAGGGGTGCATCATGGCAATCGTTAAATGCAAACCGACTTCCCCTGGCCGCCGTTTTGTGGTCAAGGTGGTCAACCAGGAGCTGCATAAAGGCGCTCCTCACGCACCGCTGCTCGAGAAAAAATCGAAGTCTGGTGGTCGTAACAACAATGGTCGCATTACCACTCGTCACATCGGTGGTGGCCATAAGCAGCATTATCGTCTGGTCGATTTCCGTCGCAACGACAAAGATGGCATCGCTGCCACTGTCGAGCGTATTGAATACGATCCAAACCGTACTGCTCACATCGCTCTGCTGCTGTACGCAGATGGTGAGCGTCGCTACATCATCGCCCCTAAAGGCGTGAGTGCTGGTGACCAGCTGATCGCAGGTGCTCTGGCGCCGATCAAGCCGGGCAACGCTCTGCAACTGCGTAACATTCCAGTTGGTAGCACCGTACACGGCATCGAATTGAAGCCAGGTAAAGGCGCGCAAATCGCTCGTTCCGCTGGTGCTTCGGCTCAGCTGATCGCTCGTGAAGGTGTCTACGTGACCCTGCGTCTGCGTTCTGGTGAGATGCGTAAAGTACTGGCTGAATGCCGTGCGACCCTGGGCGAAGTCTCGAACTCCGAGCACAGCCTGCGTTCGTTGGGTAAAGCTGGTGCCAAACGCTGGCGTGGCGTTCGCCCAACCGTTCGTGGTGTTGCCATGAACCCGGTTGACCACCCACACGGTGGTGGTGAAGGTCGTACCTCTGGTGGTCGTCATCCGGTATCGCCATGGGGCTTCCCGACTAAGGGCGCGAAGACTCGTGGTAATAAGCGTACCGACAAAATGATCGTCCGTCGTCGCAAGTAAATAGAGGGATACGACAGTGCCACGTTCTCTGAAAAAAGGTCCTTTTATTGATCTTCACCTACTGAAGAAGATCGAAGTGGCGGCGGAAAAGAACGATCGCAAACCAGTTAAGACCTGGTCGCGTCGTTCGATGATCCTGCCACAAATGGTCGGTCTGACCATCGCAGTACACAACGGTCGTCAACACGTCCCAGTTCTCGTTAACGAAGACATGGTCGGCCACAAACTGGGCGAGTTTGCCGGTACCCGCACTTATCGTGGGCACGTGGCAGACAAGAAAGCCAAGCGTTAAGGGGTTAGGAAATGGAAGTAGCCGCTAAGTTGTCGGGCGCTCGAATCTCCGCCCAGAAAGCCCGCTTGGTCGCCGACCAGATCCGCGGGAAGAAGGTGGGCGAAGCGCTCAACCTGTTGGCTTTCAGCAGTAAGAAAGCCGCCGAGATCATGAAGAAAGTGCTGGAGTCGGCCGTAGCCAACGCCGAGCATAACGAAGGCGCAGACGTTGATGACCTGAAGGTCAGCACCGTTTTCGTCAACGAAGGGCGTTCGCTGAAGCGCATCATGCCACGTGCCAAAGGCCGTGCTGATCGCATCGTCAAGCGGTCTTGCCATATCACTGTCAAGGTTGCTGACAAGTAACGGAGTCGAAGAGATGGGTCAGAAAGTACATCCCATTGGCATTCGCCTGGGAATCGTCAAGGAGCACACCTCCGTCTGGTACGCAGACGGTCGGACTTATGCGGACTATTTGTTCGCTGATCTGAAGGTGCGTGAGTATCTCCAAGACAAACTAAAAAGCGCGTCCGTAAGCCGTATCGATATCCATCGTCCGGCCCAAACTGCACGTATCACCATCCACACCGCTCGTCCAGGTATCGTTATCGGGAAGAAAGGTGAAGATGTTGAGAAACTGCGTCAGGACCTGACCAAGCAAATGGGTGTGCCTGTGCACATCAATATCGAAGAGATCCGCAAGCCGGAGCTCGACGGTATGCTGGTTGCGCAGAGCGTAGCTCAGCAGCTGGAGCGTCGCGTAATGTTCCGTCGCGCTATGAAGCGCGCCGTACAGAACGCCATGCGCATTGGTGCCAAAGGCATCAAAATCCAAGTGAGCGGTCGTCTCGGCGGTGCTGAAATCGCACGTACTGAATGGTATCGCGAAGGTCGTGTGCCACTGCACACCCTGCGTGCCGACATCGACTATGCCAACTACGAAGCTCACACCACTTACGGTGTGATCGGTGTAAAGGTTTGGATCTTCAAAGGCGAAGTAATTGGTGGTCGCCAAGAAGAACTGAAACCACAAGCACCAGCGCCTCGTAAAAAAGCTGCTAAGTAAGGGGTACGCCAAATGTTGCAACCTAAGCGTACGAAGTTCCGCAAGCAGATGACAGGCCACAACCGTGGTCTGGCTCAGCGCGGTAGCAAAGTCAGCTTCGGCGAGTTCGCGCTGAAGTCTGTAGCTCGTGGTCGTCTCACCGCTCGTCAGATCGAGTCAGCGCGTCGTGCTCTGACCCGTCACGTAAAACGTGGCGGCAAGATCTGGATCCGTGTATTCCCGGACAAGCCGATCTCCAAAAAACCTCTCGAGGTTCGGATGGGTAAAGGTAAGGGTAACGTGGAATACTGGGTTGCCCAGATTCAGCCAGGCAAAGTCCTGTATGAAATCGAGGGTGTTTCTGAAGAGCTGGCGCGTGAGGCTTTCGCCCTGGCTGCTGCAAAGCTGCCGCTCGCCACCTCCTTTGTTAAACGGACGGTGATGTGATGAAAGCGAATGAACTTCGTGAAAAATCCGCACAGCAGCTGAACGAGCAACTGCTCGGCCTGCTGCGCGACCAGTTCAATCTGCGTATGCAGAAAGCAACTGGCCAGTTGGGGCAGTCTCATCTGCTCTCGCAAGTTAAGCGTGACATCGCTCGCGTGAAGACTGTGCTCAACCAGCAGGCAGGTAAGTGATCATGGCTGAAGCCGAAAAGACTGTCCGTACGCTGACTGGCCGTGTTGTCAGCGACAAGATGGACAAAACCATCACCGTTTTGATCGAGCGTCGCGTTAAGCACCCGATCTACGGTAAATATGTTAAGCGTTCGACTAAGCTGCACGCGCACGACGAAACCAATCAGTGCCACATCGGCGACAAAGTCACTATTCGTGAAACTCGTCCGCTGGCCAAGACCAAGTCTTGGGCACTGGTTGATGTTCTCGAACGCGCTGTGGAAGTCTAAGGACTAGGGGTCGGAGAAATTATATGATTCAGACTCAATCCATGCTCGATGTGGCCGATAACAGCGGCGCTCGCCGTGTTATGTGCATCAAGGTGCTGGGTGGCTCCCATCGTCGTTACGCTGGTATCGGTGACATCATCAAGGTTACCGTGAAGGAAGCAATTCCTCGCGGTAAAGTGAAAAAAGGCCAAGTGATGACTGCTGTTGTAGTCCGCACTCGTCACGGCGTACGTCGTGCTGATGGCTCCATTATCCGCTTTGATGGCAACGCTGCTGTTCTTCTGAACAACAAGCAAGAGCCGATCGGCACCCGTATCTTTGGGCCAGTGACCCGTGAACTTCGTACTGAGAAGTTCATGAAGATCGTCTCGCTCGCCCCAGAAGTGCTGTAAGGAGATCCGACATGCAAAAGATTCGTCGTGACGACGAGATCATCGTGATCGCCGGCAAAGACAAAGGTAAGCGCGGTAAGGTGCTTAAGGTTCTCGCTAATAACCGTCTGGTTATCGGTGGTCTGAACCTGGTCAAGCGTCATACCAAGCCTAACCCGATGTCGGGCGTGCAGGGCGGTATCGTCGAGAAAGAAGCTCCGCTGGACGCTTCTAACGTCGCCATCTTCAATGGCGAAACCAACAAGGCTGACCGCGTTGGTTTCAAAGTAGAAGACGGTAAGAAAATTCGTGTCTTCAAGTCGACCCAAAAAGCGGTTGATGCTTGAACACTGCTAGGTAGATTAGACCATGGCACGACTACAAGAGATTTACCGGAAGGAAATCGCCCCTAAGCTTAAGGAAGAACTTAAGCTCGGGAACGTGATGGAAGTTCCGCGCGTCACCAAAATCACCCTGAACATGGGTCTGGGCGAAGCGATCGGCGACAAAAAAGTCATCGAGCACGCTGTTGCCGACCTGGAAAAGATCACCGGTCAAAAAGTCGTTGTGACTTACGCTCGGAAATCCATCGCTGGCTTTAAAGTCCGTGAAGGTTGGCCGATCGGCGTCAAAGTGACTCTGCGCCGTGAGCGTATGTACGAATTCCTGGATCGTCTGCTGTCGATCTCCCTGCCTCGGGTCCGCGACTTCCGCGGCCTGAATGCCAAGTCCTTCGATGGTCGTGGTAACTACAGCATGGGCGTGAAAGAGCAGATCATCTTCCCGGAAATCGACTACGACAAGATCGATGCTCTCCGCGGTCTGGACATCACCCTGACCACCACTGCCAAGAACGATGATGAAGGTCGCGCCCTGTTGCGTGCTTTCAAATTCCCGTTCCGCAACTGATTGGAGTAGGACCATGGCCAAGATGAGCATGAAAAACCGCGAGCTGAAGCGTCAGCTCACGGTTGCCAAGTACGCCAAGAAGCGTGCAGCACTGAAAGCAATCATCGTTGATCTGAACGCAAGTCCAGAAGCGCGTTGGGAAGCTACAGTTGCTCTGCAGAAGCAGCCACGTGACGCAAGCGCTTCGCGCATGCGTAACCGCTGCCGCCTGACCGGTCGTCCACACGGCGTTTACCGCAAGTTCGGCCTCGGCCGTAACAAACTGCGTGAAGCGGCAATGCGTGGTGACGTACCAGGTCTGGTTAAAGCCAGCTGGTAAGTACTTTCAACGTCCAGGTGGTCGGAATCGCAAGATACTGACCGCCGGTGACCTTGAATCTGGATCAAGCCCCTTTTGGGGCTTGTTTCATTTCTGGAGTGTGTCTAAAATACGCGGCTCGCCTGAGCCCGTGTTTTTTGTGCTCGGAGATTCTCGGCGACATATGTAGCCGCAAGGCTAATTTTTTTGTATTAGGAGCGTCTAGCCCATGAGTATGCAGGACCCGTTAGCGGACATGCTAACTCGTATCCGTAATGCCCAGATGGCTGAAAAGTCCGTCGTAAGCATGCCATCTTCCAAGTTGAAGGTAGCTGTTGCCAAAGTCCTGAAAGACGAAGGCTACATTGCGGGTTATCAGATCAGCAGCGAAATCAAACCACTGCTGTCCATCGAGCTGAAGTACTTCGAAGGCCGTTCGGTCATCGAGGAAGTGAAGCGCGTTAGCCGTCCAGGCCTGCGTCAGTACAAGTCCGCTGAAGATCTGCCGAAAGTTCGTGGCGGTCTGGGCGTGTCTATCGTCTCCACCAACAAAGGTGTGATGACGGATCGTGCTGCGCGCGCTGCCGGTGTCGGCGGCGAAGTTCTTTGCACTGTGTTCTAAGGGGGGATAAGCATGTCTCGCGTCGCTAAGAACCCCGTTAAGCTGCCAGCCGGTGTCGAAGTCAAATTCGCAGGCCAACAGCTTTCGGTGAAGGGTGCCAAGGGTACTCTTGAACTGAACATCCATTCGTCCGTTGAGATCGTTGAAGAAGCTGGTGAGCTGCGTTTCGCTGCTCGCAATGGCGATCAACAAACTCGCGCAATGGCCGGTACCACGCGTGCGTTGGTAAACAACATGGTCCAAGGCGTAAGCCAAGGCTTCGAGCGCAAGCTCCAGCTGGTCGGTGTTGGTTACAAAGCGCAAGCAAAAGGCACGGTTTTGAACCTTGCCCTTGGCTTCTCGCACCCAGTGGATTACGAACTGCCAGCGGGCATCACTGCTGAGACTCCTAGCCAGACCGATATCCTGATCAAGGGCATCGACAAGCAGCTGGTAGGTCAAGTGGCCGCTGAGATCCGCGACTTCCGTCCACCAGAGCCGTACAAAGGCAAAGGTGTGCGCTACGCGGACGAAGTCGTCCGTCGTAAAGAAGCCAAGAAGAAGTAGGGCATAGCAAATGACCGACAAAAAAGTTACTCGACTGCGTCGCGCTCGCAAAGCACGCCTGAAAATGCACGAACTCGAAGTCGTGCGTCTCTGCGTGTTCCGCTCGTCGCAGCACATCTACGCCCAGGTCATCTCGGCCGACGGCAACAAAGTCCTGGCAAGCGCCTCGACTTTGGATAAAGAACTGCGTGATGGTGCCACTGGCAACATCGACGCGGCCACAAAGGTTGGCCAGCTGGTCGCTACGCGTGCTAAGGCCGCTGGCGTCTCGCAAGTGGCTTTCGACCGCTCTGGCTTCAAGTACCACGGTCGCGTGAAAGCGCTGGCTGATGCTGCTCGTGAAGCTGGGCTGGAGTTCTAAGTTATGTCAAATAACGACCAAAAGCGCGACGAAGGCTACATTGAGAAGCTGGTTCAAGTTAACCGCGTAGCCAAAACCGTTAAAGGCGGCCGTATCTTCACTTTCACCGCGTTGACCGTGGTGGGTGATGGTAAAGGGCGTGTTGGCTTCGGCCGTGGCAAGTCACGTGAAGTGCCTGCCGCGATCCAGAAGGCAATGGAAGCTGCTCGTCGCAACATGATCCAAGTTGATCTGAACGGCACCACTCTGCAGTACGCAATGAAGTCCGCTCACGGCGCTTCGAAGGTGTACATGCAGCCTGCTTCTGAAGGTACCGGTATCATCGCTGGCGGCGCTATGCGTGCTGTCCTCGAAGTTGCTGGCGTTCAGAACGTTCTGGCCAAGTGCTACGGCTCGACTAACCCGGTAAACGTGGTTCACGCCACTTTCAAGGGTCTGAAAGCTATGCAATCTCCTGAGTCCATCGCTGCCAAGCGTGGTCTGACTGTCAAGGAGATCTTCTGATCATGGCTACCGTTAAAGTAACGCTGATCAAAAGCATGACCGGCCGCATCCCTAACCACAAACTGTGTGTTAAAGGTTTGGGTCTGCGTCGCATCGGTCACACTGTAGAAGTCCAGGATACTCCCGAGAATCGCGGGATGATCAACAAGGCTTACTACATGCTGCGTGTAGAGGGTTAATCGATGAAACTCAATGATCTGAGTCCAGCGCCGGGTTCCCGTCGCGAAAAGCATCGTCCGGGCCGTGGTATCGGTAGCGGTTTGGGTAAGACTGGTGGCCGTGGCCACAAAGGTCAAACCTCCCGCTCCGGTGGCACCATCGCTCCAGGCTTTGAAGGCGGTCAACAGCCGCTGCATCGTCGCCTGCCTAAGTTCGGTTTCGTATCCCTGAAAGCCATGGACCGCGCAGAAGTGCGTCTGTCCGAGCTGGCTAAAGTGGAAGGCGACATCGTTACTGTGCAGACCCTGAAAGATGCCAACGTGATCAACGTCAACGTACAGCGTGTGAAAATCATGCTGTCCGGTGAAGTGACTCGCGCTGTCACTATCGGCAAGGGAATCGGCGCCACCAAAGGTGCGCGTTCGGCTATCGAAGCAGCTGGCGGCAAGTTCGAGGAATAAATGGCTAAGCAAGGTGCTCTCTCAGCGCTCGGCAAAGGCGGTATGTCTGAACTTTGGGCTCGTCTGCGTTTTCTGTTCCTGGCGATTATCGTCTACCGAATAGGCGCACACATCCCGGTTCCAGGTATCAACCCGGACCGACTCGCAGACCTGTTTCGACAGAATGAGGGGACCATTCTTAGCTTGTTCAACATGTTTTCCGGCGGTGCGCTGGAGCGGATGAGCATCTTTGCACTGGGGATCATGCCGTACATTTCGGCGTCGATCATCATGCAACTGATGACAGCCGTCAGCCCGCAGCTGGAGCAGTTGAAGAAGGAAGGTGAAGCTGGCCGTCGCAAGATTAGCCAGTACACCCGCTACGGCACTGTAGTCCTCGCCCTGGTTCAAGCTATCGGCATGTCCGTTGGCCTGGCAGGGCAGGGCGTTGCGTTCACTGGTGACTTTGGCTTCCATTTCGTCGCGGTATCCACGTTTGTGGCTGGTGCGATGTTCATGATGTGGCTGGGTGAGCAGATTACTGAGCGTGGTGTTGGTAACGGTATCTCGATGTTGATTTTCGCAGGTATCGTCGCCGGTCTTCCGAGAGCAATCGGGCAGTCTTTCGAGTCTGCGCGTCAGGGTGATATCAATATCTTCGCCCTGGTTGCTATCGGTTTGCTGGCAGTAGCGATTATCGGTTTTGTGGTGTTCATTGAGCGTGGCCAGCGTCGTATTGCTGTTCACTACGCCAAGCGTCAGCAGGGCCGCAAGGTTTTTGCTGCGCAGACCAGCCACTTGCCGCTGAAAGTGAATATGGCCGGTGTTATTCCGGCAATTTTCGCGAGCAGCATCTTGCTGTTTCCGGCTTCGTTGGGTACCTGGTTTGGTCAGTCTGAAAATATGGGCTGGCTGCAGGACCTCTCTCAGTCGATCGCTCCTGGTCAGCCGTTGAATATTCTGCTGTTTAGTGCAGGGATTATTTTCTTCTGCTTCTTCTATACGGCGTTGATGTTCAATCCGAAAGACGTAGCGGAAAACCTGAAGAAGTCCGGTGCCTTTATTCCGGGTATCCGTCCAGGTGAGCAGTCGGCACGCTACATTGATGGCGTTCTGACTCGTTTGACCCTGTTCGGTGCTCTATATATGACGGCCGTGTGTCTGTTGCCCCAGTTCCTGGTGGTTGCAGCAAACGTTCCGTTCTACCTTGGCGGGACCTCGTTGCTGATCGTGGTCGTGGTTGTGATGGACTTCATGTCCCAAGTACAATCGCACCTCGTTTCGCACCAGTACGAATCCCTGATGAAGAAAGCCAACCTGAAGGGCTACGGCAGCGGCATGTTGCGCTGAGTACCCCATAAGGTTCGAGGAGTTGGTGATGAAAGTTCGTGCATCGGTGAAAAAGCTGTGCCGTAACTGCAAGATTATTCGCCGCGAAGGTGTTGTTCGAGTAATTTGCAGCGCGGAACCGCGTCACAAACAGCGCCAAGGCTGAGTGTGATCCGCTTGAAGCCCGGCAGCTAGTGCGCTGCCGGGTTGATTATTTGTTATTACAGCGATATTATCTCGCGCCCTATTTCTTGGCTTCCGGGGCGTAGGTAGCTGTCAATTGGAGTCCCACTGAATGGCCCGTATTGCAGGCGTTAACATTCCAGATAACAAGCACACTGTTATCTCGCTGACCTACATCTATGGTGTTGGTCGCACTACTGCGCAGAAAATTTGCGCAGTTGCTGGGGTAAACCCAGCCGCTAAGATCAAGGATCTGAGCGACGAGCAGATTGAACAGCTGCGTGGCGAAGTGGCGAAGTTCACCACTGAAGGTGACCTGCGTCGCGAAATCAACATGAAAATCAAGCGTTTGATGGACCTCGGTTGCTATCGCGGTCTGCGTCATCGTCGTGGTCTTCCAGTACGCGGTCAGCGTACCAAGACTAACGCGCGTACCCGTAAAGGTCCGCGTAAGCCGATCCGCAAGTAATCGCCCCAGCGAATCGACAGGAAAATTATCATGGCAAAACCTGCTGCTCGTCCTCGTAAAAAAGTTAAAAAGACAGTGGTTGATGGCATCGCCCACATCCATGCATCTTTTAACAACACAATCGTGACCATCACCGACCGTCAAGGTAACGCGCTTTCTTGGGCTACCTCCGGTGGTTCGGGTTTCCGCGGTTCCCGCAAGTCCACCCCGTTTGCCGCTCAAGTAGCTGCTGAACGTGCTGGTCAAGCTGCGCTGGAATACGGCCTGAAAAACCTCGACGTTAACGTCAAAGGTCCAGGTCCAGGTCGTGAGTCTGCTGTCCGTGCTTTGAACGGCTGTGGCTATAAGATCGCCAGCATCACCGACGTGACGCCAATCCCGCACAACGGGTGCCGTCCGCCGAAGAAGCGCCGCGTGTAATCCAGGAGATTGTAAAGAATGGCTCGTTACATTGGTCCAAAATGCAAACTCGCTCGTCGCGAAGGCACCGATCTCTTCCTGAAGAGCGGCGTGCGCGCGATCGAATCGAAGTGCAACATTGAAGCAGCACCTGGTATCCACGGCCAACGCCGCGGTCGCCAGTCCGATTACGGCACCCAACTGCGTGAAAAGCAGAAGGTCCGTCGTATTTACGGCGTTCTCGAGCGTCAGTTCAGCGGCTACTACAAAGAAGCTGCTGGCAAGAAAGGTGCAACCGGTGAAAACCTGCTGCAACTGCTCGAATGCCGTCTGGACAACGTTGTATACCGTATGGGCTTTGGTTCGACTCGTGCCGAATCCCGTCAGCTGGTATCGCACAAGTCGATCAGCGTTAACGGTCAGACCGTAAACGTTCCGTCTTACCAGGTTCGTGCTGGTGACGTGGTCGCAGTTCGCGAGAAAGCTAAAAACCAACTTCGCATTGTCCAAGCTCTCGATCTGTGTGCCCAACGTGGCCGCGTAGAATGGGTAGAAGTAGACACTGAGAAGAAGTCGGGCGTTTTCAAGAACGTTCCTGCTCGCAGTGATCTGTCCGCCGACATCAACGAAAGCCTGATTGTCGAGCTCTACTCCAAGTAAGGGCTAGAAAATAGGTGCATCCATGCAGATTTCGGTAAATGAGTTCCTGACACCCCGCCACATTGATGTGCAGGTTGTCAGTCCAACCCGCGCCAAAATTACTCTCGAGCCTCTCGAGCGTGGTTTTGGCCACACCCTGGGCAACGCGCTGCGCCGCATCCTGTTGTCCTCAATGCCCGGCTGTGCAGTAGTCGAGGCCGAGATTGACGGTGTGCTCCACGAGTACAGCGCCATCGAAGGTGTACAGGAAGACGTAATTGAAATCCTGTTGAACCTTAAAGGTCTGGCTATCAAGCTGCACGGCCGTGACGAAGTTACGCTGACCTTGTCGAAGAAGGGTTCGGGGGTGGTTACCGCTGCCGATATTCAGCTGGATCATGATGTCGAGATCGTTAACCCCGATCACGTAATCGCTAACCTGGCGTCTAACGGCGCCCTGAACATGAAGCTCACTGTAGCTCGTGGTCGTGGTTATGAACCGGCCGACTCGCGTCAGAGCGATGAAGACGAAAGCCGCAGCATTGGTCGCTTGCAGCTTGACTCTTCGTTCAGCCCGGTTCGCCGTATCGCATACGTGGTGGAAAACGCCCGTGTCGAGCAGCGTACTAACCTGGACAAGCTGGTTATTGATCTGGAAACCAACGGTACCCTGGATCCTGAAGAGGCTATCCGCCGCGCTGCAACCATTCTGCAACAGCAGTTGGCTGCGTTCGTCGACCTCAAAGGTGACAGCGAACCAGTGGTAATCGAGCAGGAAGACGAGATCGATCCGATCCTGCTTCGCCCGGTTGACGATCTGGAACTGACTGTACGTTCGGCTAACTGCCTTAAGGCGGAAAACATTTACTACATCGGCGACCTGATTCAGCGTACCGAAGTAGAACTGTTGAAGACTCCGAACCTGGGCAAGAAATCCTTGACTGAAATCAAGGACGTTCTGGCCTCCCGCGGTCTGTCCCTCGGCATGCGCCTCGACAACTGGCCGCCTGCAAGTCTTAAGAAGGACGACAAGGCGACTGCCTGATCGTCGTAATCACCGAACGTGAGTTTGGTAAGGAATGAACCATGCGTCATCGTAAAAGTGGTCGTCACCTGAGCCGTACCAGCTCGCACCGCAAGGCCATGTTCCAAAACATGGCGGTGTCGCTGTTCGAGCACGAGCTGATCAAAACTACACTGCCGAAAGCTAAAGAACTGCGTCGCGTTGCTGAGCCGCTGATCACTTTGGCCAAGACAGACAGCCTGGCTAACCGCCGTCTGGCTTTCGACCGTACTCGTTCGAAAGCTATCGTTGGTAAGCTCTTCAACGACCTGGGCAAGCGTTACGCTACCCGTGAGGGTGGCTACCTGCGCATCCTCAAGTGCGGTTTCCGCGCTGGCGACAACGCGCCTATGGCGTACGTCGAGTTGGTTGATCGTGCTACTGCCGGCGAAGCTGTAAGCGCCGAGTAAGACGACAAGCTGCAACAAAAAACCGGGCCTCGCGCCCGGTTTTTTGTGCGCGTAACAAAAGCGCAACTTATACAAGCTTCCATAGACAGTGCGCTGCACTATAGCGAGCGGAGTCTTGTTAGTTATTTTCTATCGACGCATACGATTTAATGAATTTGTAGGCGTAGTGTTGATGATCAATACTCCCTCCAAGCCGCTTAGCCGGCAGTTCAAAGTCCGACCTGAGGAAGATTGCGCATGAGCCAGAATAAAGTCCTTACCACCGCCAGCGGGGCTCCTGTTGCGGATAACCAGAACTCCCGTTCCGCAGGCCCTCGTGGCCCGTTGTTGCTCGACGATTTCCATCTGATCGAGAAGCTCGCTCACTTCAACCGTGAAAACATTCCTGAGCGGCGCGTGCATGCCAAAGGATCGGGTGCCTACGGTACGTTCACCGTTACCCAAGACATCACCCAGTACACCAGTGCCAAGCTGTTCGAATCTGTTGGCAAGCAAACGCCTACATTCCTGCGATTCTCCACTGTGGGTGGTGAGCGCGGGTCTGCTGACACTGAGCGTGATCCACGTGGTTTTGCCCTGAAGTTCTATACCGAAGAGGGCAACTGGGACATCGTGGGCAACAACACCCCTGTG
Source organism: Pseudomonas sp. P867 (assembly GCF_019891455.1). Lineage (NCBI taxonomy): Bacteria > Pseudomonadati > Pseudomonadota > Gammaproteobacteria > Pseudomonadales > Pseudomonadaceae > Pseudomonas > Pseudomonas sp. P867. The sequence continues at coordinate 33,968 of NZ_JAFLXB010000006.1, forward strand.
TTCTTCATCCGGGATCCGCTGAAATTCCCGGACTTTATCCACACCCAGAAACGCCTGCCGCAGAGCAACCTGAAAAGCGCGCAGATGATGTGGGACTTCTGGTCGCACTCTCCAGAGGCGCTGCATCAGGTCACCATTCTGTTTTCGGACCGTGGCATTCCAGACGGCTATCGCCACATGCACGGCTTCGGCAGTCACACGTACAGTCTGATCAACGCCAAGGGCGAACGCCACTGGGTGAAGTGGCACTACAAGACCAAGCAAGGCATCAAGAACCTGGCCCCGGCCGAGGCTGCACGCCTGGCGGGTACCGACCCTGACTATGCCCAGCGTGATCTGTTTGGTGCTATCGAGCGAGGTGATTTTCCGAAATGGCGCGTCTGCATCCAGATCATGACTGAGGCTCAAGCAAACGCTCATTATGAGAACCCGTTTGACGTGACCAAGACCTGGTCGCAAAAAGAGTTCCCGCTGATCGAAGTGGGCGAGCTTGAGCTCAACCGTAATCCGCAGAACTACTTCGCTGAAGTGGAGCAGGCTGCATTTGGTCCGAGCAACATGGTTCCAGGCGTTGGCCTGTCACCCGATCGTATGTTGCAAGGTCGAGTGTTTGCCTACGCAGATGCCCACCGCTACCGTGTCGGCACTAACCACCAGCAACTGCCCGTAAACGCGCCGCGCAACCCGGTTAACAGTTACCAGCGTGACGGTTCTATGGCCTTCGGCAGTAATGGCGGTGCGGCTCCCAACTACGAGCCAAACAGCTATGCCGATGCGCCCAAGCAAGCCCCGCAGTACGCAGAGCCGGCACTGGCCCTGAGCGGCGCTGCTGATCGTTACGATCACCGCGAAGATACGGACTACTACAGCCATGCGGGCGCGCTGTTCCGCTTGATGAATGATGAGCAGAAAGCCCTGCTGACCAATAACATTGCCGGTGCGATGGCTAGCGTTTCCAGCGATGTGGTCCAGCGTCAATTGCAGCACTTCTACAAGGCCGACCCGGCTTATGGAGAAGCAATCGCAAAGGCACTGGGTGTATCGCTTAACTGACTCTAAACGATAAGCAGAACCGCCCTCATTTGGGCGGTTTTTGCGTTATTTCAGCTACTTTTCTACGGAAATCTTCACTTTTCTGCCGTTGATCCCGTGACCTTCAAGTCATCATGGTTCAAACTACAGTCTTTCAAGCAGGGAGATGTAGGGCGATGCAAGGTCACCCCGACGTAATCGATTACCTCAACACGTTGCTGACGGGCGAACTGGCAGCTCGTGACCAATATTTCATCCATTCGCGCATGTACGAAGACTGGGGCTTTACCGAGCTCTACGAGCGTATCAACCACGAGATGGAAGAAGAGGCACAGCACGCCGACGCACTGATGCGCCGTATCCTGATGCTCGAAGGCACGCCGCGTATGCGTCCTGATGATCTCGATGTGGGGACCACGGTACCGGACATGCTCGCTGCCGACCTTCGCCTCGAGTACAAAGTTCGTGCTGCGCTCTGCAAGGGCATCGAACTTTGCGAGCTGCACAACGACTACGTCACCCGGGAAATTCTGCGCGTGCAGTTGGCCGACACCGAAGAAGATCACACCTATTGGTTGGAAAAACAGTTGGGCCTGATCAAGTTGATTGGCCTGGAGAATTACCTGCAATCGCAGTTCTGATTCCCAGCTGTAAAAAAGCCCCCGTCACCGCAAAGTGACAGGGGCTTTTTATTGGGCTAGAAAAAGTCAGGCCCGGTCGCGCGCCAGCAACGGTTTCAAGTAGTAACCGGTGTGCGACTGTGGCATTTCGCAAACTTGCTCCGGCGTACCCACTGCGATGATCTGGCCACCCTTGGAACCACCTTCCGGCCCAAGGTCCACCAGCCAGTCAGCGGTCTTGATCACATCAAGGTTGTGCTCGATTACCACCACGGTATTGCCGTGGTCTCGCAGGCGGTGCAGCACGTCCAGCAATTGCTGGATATCCGCGAAGTGCAGACCGGTGGTCGGTTCATCGAGGATGTACAAGGTTTTGCCGGTATCGCGCTTGGACAGCTCGCGAGACAGCTTGACCCGTTGTGCCTCGCCACCTGACAGCGTAGTCGCCGATTGCCCCAGCTTGATGTACGACAAGCCCACATCCATCAGCGTTTGCAGCTTGCGCGCCAACGCCGGCACCGCGTCGAAGAACTCGCGAGCTTCCTCGATGGTCATCTCCAGGGTTTCATGGATGCTCTTGCCCTTGTACTTGATCTCAAGGGTTTCGCGGTTGTAGCGCTTGCTTTTGCACACGTCGCACGGCACGTAGATGTCCGGCAGAAAATGCATCTCCACCTTGATCAAGCCATCGCCCTGGCAGGCCTCACAGCGCCCGCCCTTGACGTTGAACGAGAACCGCCCAGGTCCATAGCCGCGCGAGCGGGACTCGGGTACACCCGCGAACAGCTCGCGGATCGGCGTAAACAGCCCAGTGTAGGTGGCCGGGTTGGAGCGTGGGGTACGCCCAATCGGGCTTTGGTCGATATCGACCACCTTGTCCAGGTGCTCCAGGCCCTTGATGCTGTCGTGCGCCGCCGCTTCCAGGGTGGTCGCGCCGTTCAGCGCGGTGGCACTGAGTGGGAACAGCGTGTTGTTGATCAGCGTCGACTTGCCCGAACCGGAAACACCGGTCACACAGGTCAGCAGGCCCAGCGGAATCTCCAGGTCGACATTGCGCAGGTTGTTGCCGCGCGCGCCCTTGAGATGCAGTGCCATCTTTTTGTTACGCGGCGTACGCTTGGCGGGCACTTCGATCTTCACCCGGCCAGACAGGTACTTGCCGGTCAACGAATCAGGATGCGCCATCACTTCGGCAGGCGTGCCCTCGGCAACGATATGTCCGCCATGCACACCTGCACCCGGGCCGATATCGACCACGTAGTCCGCCAGGCGGATGGCATCTTCATCGTGCTCGACCACAATCACGGTATTGCCGATGTCCCGCAGGTGTTTCAACGTGCCGAGCAGGCGATCGTTATCCCGTTGGTGCAAGCCAATCGACGGTTCGTCGAGGATATACAGCACGCCAACAAGGCCCGCACCGATCTGGCTGGCCAGCCGGATCCGCTGTGCTTCACCGCCCGACAAGGTATCGGCGCTGCGGTCCAGTGACAGGTAGTCCAGGCCAACGTTGACCAGAAACTGCAGGCGCTCGCGAATTTCCTTGAGGATCTTGTCGGCAATTTCCCCACGACGCCCGGTGAGCTTGAGGACACCAAAATATTCACACGCATCGCCGATTGGCAGGTTAGTCACTGCCGGCAACGTTTTTTCGCCCACCCACACATGCCGCGCTTCACGGCGCAGGCGTGTGCCACGGCAATCCGGGCAAGGCTGTGTGCTGAGGAACTTTGCCAGTTCTTCACGCACACTTGCCGATTCGGTCTCGCGGTAGCGACGTTCCAGGTTCGGCACGATGCCTTCGAACGGGTGGGAGCGCTTGACGATGTCGCCACGGTCGTTCAGGTACTTGAAGTCGACATTCTGCGAGCCGCTGCCATGCAGAATGACCTTCTGCTGGTCTGCCGGCAGCTGGTTGAACGGCACTTCCAGGCTGAACTTGTAGTGCGAGGCCAATGACCCGAGCATCTGGAAATAGTAGACGTTACGCCGGTCCCAGCCGCGTATCGCCCCCTCGGCCAGGGTCAGGTCGCCATTGACCAGGCGCTTGATATCGAAGAACTGCTTCACGCCCAGGCCATCGCACGTCGGGCAGGCGCCGGCTGGGTTGTTGAAGGAAAACAGCTTGGGCTCCAGTTCGCTGATGGCGTGCCCACAGATTGGGCAGGCGAAGCGCGCGGAGAAGATGATCTCTTCGCCCGGCTCGTCATCCATCGGCGCCACCAGGGCAATGCCGTCGGCCAGCTTCAGCGCGGTCTCGAACGATTCCGCCAAACGCTGCTGCAGGTCGGCGCGTACCTTGAAGCGGTCGACCACCACATCAATGGAATGCTTTTTCTGCTTGTCGAGTTTGGGCGCTTCATCCAGCTCATAGAGCTTGCCGTTGATGCGCGCACGTACAAAACCCTGGGCGCGCAGCTCTTCGAAGACCGAAAGGTGCTCGCCCTTGCGCTCGCGGATGACGGGCGCCAGCAGCATCAGCTTGGCGCCTTCCGGCTGGGCCAGTACCAGGTCGACCATCTGGCTGACGGTCTGGGCTTCCAGGGGAATATCGTGGTCCGGGCAGCGCGGAATACCCACGCGCGCATACAGCAGGCGCAGGTAGTCGTAGATTTCGGTAATGGTGCCCACGGTGGAACGCGGGTTGTGGGAGGTCGACTTCTGCTCGATGGAAATGGCCGGCGACAAGCCTTCGATGGTGTCGACGTCGGGCTTTTCCATCATCGACAGGAATTGCCGGGCATAGGCCGACAGGGATTCCACATAGCGACGCTGACCTTCGGCATATAGCGTGTCGAACGCCAGGGACGACTTGCCGGAGCCGGACAAGCCGGTGATGACGATCAGTTTGTCCCGGGGCAGGGTCAGGTCGATGTTCTTCAGGTTGTGGGTTCTAGCCCCACGAATCAGGATCTTGTCCAAGATGGCCTCGCACGGCGGGCGTAAATAATGCCGGAGTATACGGCTAAAGACTGGATGAATATACACTGTCAAAAGGCCGCTTGCAGCCTTAGATGAAAGCTGCGCGGCAAAGCGCCGCATATACCCTCTCAATCGATGGGACTGGTAGAATCGCCGCCGGTTCACACGAGGTTTTTCCATGCACGATCCCCACAGCGAACGCATGAGTAGCGGCGAGACCCGAGCGGCAAGCGGTCTGGCCCTGGTGTTCGCCTTCCGTATGCTGGGCATGTTTATGGTGTTGCCGGTGCTGGCGACCTATGGAATGGATCTCGCAGGCGCTACCCCCGCGTTGATCGGCCTGGCGATTGGCGCCTATGGCCTGACCCAGGCGATTTTTCAGATCCCGTTCGGGATTATTTCCGACCGCATTGGCCGTCGCCCGGTGATTTATCTTGGCTTGATCGTGTTCGCCCTTGGCAGTGTGCTTGCGGCCCAGTCCGATTCAATCTGGGGCGTGATTGCCGGACGCATCCTGCAAGGCGCCGGGGCGATTTCCGCCGCGGTCATGGCCTTACTGTCGGACCTGACCCGAGAACAGCACCGCACCAAGGCCATGGCCATGATCGGCATGACTATCGGTCTGTCGTTTGCCGTGGCCATGGTGGTCGGCCCGTTGCTGACGAGCGCTTTTGGTCTGCACGGGTTGTTTCTGGCCACTGGCGGCCTGGCCCTGGTCGGGATTGTGATCGTAGCCTTTATGGTGCCGCGCTCTACCGGCACGCTGCAGCACCGAGAATCGGGCGTCGCACGTCAGGCGCTGCTGCCGACGCTCAAGCACCCGGACCTGCTGCGCCTGGATTTAGGTATCTTCGTATTACACGCAATGCTGATGTGCAGCTTCGTCGCCTTGCCCCTGGCCCTGGTGGAAAAAGCCGGCCTGCCCAAGGAGCAGCATTGGTGGGTCTACCTCACCGCGCTGCTGATTTCGTTCTTCGCCATGATCCCGTTCATCATCTATGGCGAGAAGAAACGCAAAATGAAACGAGTTTTACTCGGCGCCGTCGCGACATTGATGCTCACTGAACTATTCTTCTGGCAGTTCGGCGATAGCCTGCGGGCACTGGTCATCGGTACGGTGGTGTTTTTCACCGCGTTCAACCTGCTGGAAGCTTCGCTGCCGTCGCTGATCAGTAAAGTTTCACCGGCTGGCGGCAAGGGCACGGCGATGGGGGTGTACTCCACCAGCCAGTTCCTTGGCTCGGCGTTGGGCGGCATCATGGGTGGCTGGATGTTCCAGCATGGCGGTTTGTCGGTTGTCTTCCTCGGATGCGCCGGGCTGGCTGCACTTTGGCTGGTCTTTGCTGTTACCATGCGCGAACCTCCCTACGTCACAAGTCTGCGTTTGCCGCTATCGCCCGAGGCGATCCGCGAGGCTGGTCTGGTAGAGCGCCTGAAGGCCGTCGTAGGGGTAACGGATGCAGTCGTGGTCGCTGAAGAGGCGGCCATTTACATCAAATTGGACACCGAATTATTGGATCGCGCGACGCTCGAGCAACTGGTCAACCCAGTGCCGACAGCGCGCCCAGCCTAGGAGAACGTTATGGCCCGTGGGGTTAACAAAGTCATATTGGTCGGTACTTGCGGCCAGGATCCCGAAGTTCGCTACTTGCCTAACGGTAATGCCGTGACCAACCTGAGTCTGGCGACCAGCGAACAGTGGACCGACAAGCAGACCGGCCAGAAGGTCGAGAAAACCGAATGGCACCGCGTGTCGATGTTCGGCAAGGTCGCTGAGATTGCCGGCGAATATCTGCGCAAAGGTTCGCAGGTCTACATCGAAGGCAAACTGCAAACCCGCGAGTGGGAAAAAGACGGCATCAAGCGTTACACCACCGAAATCGTGGTCGACATGCAAGGCACCATGCAATTGCTGGGCGGCCGTCCACAGGGCGACCAACAGGGCCAGGGCGGCATGTCCAACTCGGCACCGCGTCCACAGCAGTCGCGTCCACAGCCAACCCAGCAGCCACAGCGTGAGTCGCGTCCAGCGCCACAACAGGCTGCGCCGCAACCGGCTCAGGATTTCGACAGCTTTGATGACGATATTCCGTTCTGATACTCAGCTTTTCAGAACGTAATCCAAAAAAGCGAAGCCATTGATTTGGCTTCGCTTTTTTTATGAGCGCAGATCTTGGTGGTGCAAAAAATACAGCGCCGGAACTCAGCTCGTCTGCTGCAGCAACGGATACAGCGATATCACCAGCAACGCCGCCATGCCGAAGTTGAACACGCGTAACCAGCGCGGGTTGCGCAGCACGTTGCGCAACACACTGCCGAATCCTGCCCAAACCCCCACGCTCGGCGCATTGATCAGGGCGAACACCGTAGCGATGATCACCACGTTCATGGTGTAGCCCTGCAACGGTGTGTAGGTGCTGATTGCACCGATTGCCATCACCCACGCCTTGGGATTGACCCATTGAAACGCCGCCGCGCCCCAGAACCCCAGAGGCTTGCCTTTACCTTCAGTGTCTTCGGATGCCGGGCCCGAACGGGCGATGTTCCACGCCAGGTACAGCAAGTAAGCCGCACCCGCGTAGCGCAGGATGGTGTAGAGCACCGGATAGGCGGTAAACGCCGCGCCCAGCCCAAGCCCCACCGCCAATACCAGCACCAGGAATCCGGAGCTGATGCCCAGGATATGCGGGATGGTGCGCTGGAAGCCGAAATTAACCCCTGAGGCCAGCAGCATGGCGTTATTGGGGCCCGGGGTGACGGACGTGACAAACGCAAATAAAGCAAACGCCAGCATCAAATCAAACGACAAGGACATGGTTTTTTCCTGGAACGGGCCTTAGCACGTCACCTGCCACTCGGGTTTCGCGGTTACAGGTGTACGGAGGCCACTTAAAGTTGGAGTCAGAGCAACGAACTGAGAAAGCCGATGGCAACCATCGAGTAGAACGCTGCGCAAATCAGCCCGAAGGACTTGCGGGTCCGGGCAAAAAAAGGTTCTGCCGAATGGGCGGAAAACGCCAGGGCGTAGGTGCAGAAAATCAGGAAACCCAACAACGCACAGGCCGCCACCAGCACAAAACTCGCCCATGCCGGTGCGTTGACGCTCAGCCCCACTGTGGTCACGGTGAACCAGGTCAAGGCCGCCTTGGGGTTGGTCAGGTGAATGCCCAACCCTTGTAGATAGAAGCCCAGGTTGCGCGTCTGTTTTGCTCGCGCTTTGGCCACCGTCGTGGCGTTATGCGCCAGCGCACTGCGCACCGACTTCCAGGCCAGGAAGAACAGGTAGCAGGCGCCGAACACCTTCAGCCACAGGATGATCTGGGTGTTGGACATTAACAGCGCCGACACGCCGGCAGCGGTCATCGCGCCCCAGCACAACGACCCGGAAATAACCCCCGCCGCCAGCGCCAGGCCCGGTGTGCGCCCGTAGTTCAAGGAGGTGTTGGCGATGGCCAGGTTGCCTGGGCCCGGGCTGGCGGTGCCGATCACGTAGACCCCCAGTGCCGCTGCAAAACTTGAAAACTCAAACATAGGTGCACTCATACCCGTGGCGCCAGCGCGCAGTGAGCACCCCAAGCCACCGCGGCTTGAAGTGATGGTCAAAAAAGCTACTTGAAGCAACGATGATCCGGCTCTTGGGCGCGAATCTTCTCCATCCAGGGCTTGAGTTCCGATTGCTTGTACAGGCGCTCGCCCCAATTTTCCGGCGAAACCGGCAATGGCCGCCCCTGCAGGATGTAGTCGGTGAGCAGGTGAATGAACTGCTGCAGGCAATAGGCGCCCACGTGCAGGCGCAGCGAGGAAGCCGTCTCGGCGGGCGCGACGTTGAAGCGCGCCACATCGATGATCTGCCCGCTGTCCACCGAAGGGGCCAGGTGATGGCAGGTCGAACCGTAGGTTTCATCGTTGTAGTAGATCGCGTAATGCTGGCTGCCCAGGCCCCTATATTTGGGGGGCGCCGGGTGCAGGTTGATCGCGCCTTTGCGGGCATTCTTGTAGATGCTCTGTGGGAAGATGAAGTCGCCACGGTAGGAGATGATCCAGTCGCCTTCCCAATCATCCAGGTGATAAGGGTAGGGATCGCCCGGGTCCCAGCAAAACACCTCGAGGTTGGAGAACACGGTCTTGGCGAATTCCACGCCGTGATCACACCAGTCCATAGTGCACACCGACAGCAGGACTTTGTCCTTGCATGGTTCGATCGTCTGCATCTTCATTTCTCCCTTTCCAGCTAATGTGGGTGACAACGACCGTCCCCCGGTAAGCCCGCTCGATCGCTAGTAGGCGACAGCCCTGACCACTGCATTGAAGCGCTCGACCATTTGCCCCAGTTCCCCTTCGCTGGTGATAAACGGCGGTGCGAACAGCACATGATTGCCTTGTGTGCCTTGCACTGTGCCGCTGCCGGGATAAATCAGCAGGCCGCGTTGCAGCGCCTCTTGCTTGAGGGCCGCGGCATAGGCGCCGCCGCCTCTGAATGGCGCCTTGGTGGAACGGCTCTCGACAAACTCGACGCCCACGAACAATCCGCGCCCGCGCACATCGCCAACGATATCCAGGTCAGCCAGGCTTTCCCTGAGCCAGGTGCGCAGTTGCTCACCCCGTTGGCGCACTTGCGTCAGCAGGTCTTCTTCGACGATGACTTGCTGTACCTCCAGGGCAATGGCGCAGGCCAGCGGGTGGTTGACATGGGTTTGGCCGTTGCCCAGTACACCCGAGCCACGGGCCATCACCGAATGCACCCGGTCACTGATCAACAGCGCCGAGATCGGCATGTAACCCGCCGCCAGGCCTTTGCCGACCGCGACCATGTCGGGCACGATGCCGTCGTCGGTATAGGCGAACAGCTGCCCGGTACGCCCCATGCCGGCCATCACCTCATCAAGGACCAGCAGCACATCGTGGCGCTCGCACACCGCCTTGATCTTGCGAAAATAACCGGGCACCGCAGGCACCGCGCCGTTGGTGGAGCCCACTACGGTCTCGGCAAAGAACGCCGCGACGTTCTCACTGCCCAGGCTACGAATCTTGGCGTCCAGTTCATCGGCCAGGCGCGTGGCGTACTGCTCCTGGCTTTCGTCGGGCCGTTGATCACGGTAGGCGTAGCAGGGGGAGACGAACTCGGCGGGTGCAAATAGTCGACCGAATACCGACTGGCGCTGCGGGTTGCCGGAGATGCTCAAGGTGCCCAGTGTGCTGCCGTGATAGCTCTGTTGGCGGGAAATGAACACTGATTTGTCGGGCAAGCCGCGCTCGCACTGGTACTGGTAAGCGATTTTCATCGCCAGCTCCATCACCTCCGAGCCGCCGGACAAGAACTGCGCACGCGCCAGGCCGCCACTGGCTGCCACCAGGCGCTCAGCGAGCTCCTCGGCGGCAGCGGTGGTGAAGCTGCCCGCATGGGCCCAGGCCAGTTTCTTCGCTTCGCGCTCGAATGCCGCGGCGATCCGCGGGTGCCCATGGCCCAGGCTCGACACTGCGACACCGCCGCAGGTGTCGAGGTAGCGTTTGCCCGTTGCATCCTCAAGCCAAACCCCACTCCCGCCGACCGCCAGGATCGGTGAGCTGTTGAGGTTCTTGTAGATCACTTTTGACATGGGCGCAGTTCCTCAGGCAATGGGCGTTACCGTTTACTCACAGCGTGATCCCAGGCTGTCGGCGCCTGGTGAAAGCGCCGGCCGAAACGGGAAGAGTGAAACACCGAACGCGTCAGCCCGATGGGCAGCAACACGACGATAAACATCAGAAACGCAAGAAATCTCAGCACGGTAAAAGCTCCATTGAGTTAAAGGTAAGGATCAATCCAGCGGGATCTCGCTGCGCCAGTCCACAGCCTCGACGAAGGCCGGTTGGCCGGGGCGTTCCAGCACGTAACGGCCCAAAACCAGTACGTCCATTTCGGTGCGCATGAAGCAGGCGTACGCTTCCTCGGGTTTGCACACGATGGGCTCACCGCGCACGTTGAACGAGGTATTGACCAGCACCGAGCACCCCGTGCGTTCCTTGAAACTGCGCAGCAGGTAGGTGAACGGTGCGTTGTTTTCCTCGGTCACCGTTTGCACCCGTGCCGACAGGTCGACGTGGGTCACCGCCGGCAATTGCGAGCGAATATTGTTGATACTGCCCAGCCCGCGCTCCGGGCCGCCTTCTTGTCGCGACTGCTGGGATTTGATCGAGTCGGTGACCGGCGCGACCATCAGCATGTAAGGGCTTTTTTCGCAGATATCGAAATAGTTGCCGGCGTCCTCGGCCAGCACGGCCGGGGCAAACGGGCGGAACGACTCGCGGTATTTGATCTTCAGGTTCATGGTGCGCTGCATCTCGGGGTTGCGTGCATCGCCGAGAATCGAACGCGCGCCCAAGGCTCGTGGGCCAAACTCCATGCGCCCCTGGAACCAGCCCACCACCGCGCCCTCGGCCAGGCGACTGGCAACCTGGTCATACAGCCCGGCGTCGTCATAGCGGGTGAAGGGGTAGTGGTTTTCCAGCAGGAAGCGGGCGATTTCTTCGTCGCCAAAGCCCGGCCCCAGCAGGCTGCCGCTCATGGCATCAGACTTGCCACCTTCCAGGTGCGGACGACCGCTGTGCTTGACGGCAAAGTCCAACGCCGCCCCCAGGGCGCAACCGGCATCACCGGCCGCCGGCTGGATCCAGATCGAATCAAAGCGCCCCGAGCGGCTGAGCACGCCGTTGGCCACGCAGTTCAAGGCTACGCCACCGGCCAGGCACAGATTGCGCTCTCCGGTCTGCTTGACCGCGGCAGTGGCCAGGCCAAGCACCACTTCCTCGGTGACTTTTTGAATCGACGCGGCCAGGTCGCACTCGCGCTGTGAGATCGGGCTTTCGGGTTGACGGATCGGCCCACCGAACAACTCTTCAAACGCTTCGCCGACCATGCGCTCACCGCGCAGGTACTCGAAGTACTTCATGTTCAGGGTGAACGAGCCGTCCTCGCGGATATTGATCAGCTCGTCGCGAATCTTGTCGGCGTAGATCGGCTGGCCATAGGGCGCCAGGCCCATCAGCTTGTATTCCCCTGAGTCGACCTTGAACCCGCAATAGTAGGTCATGGCCGAATACAGCAAACCCACCGAATGGGGGTAGGAAATCGAGTTTTTCAGTTCAAGATTGGTGCCCTGGCCGTGCCAGATCGTGGTCGAATGCCATTCGCCGATGCCGTCGATGCACAACACCGCCGCGTTCTTGAACGGTGACGGGTAAAACGCCGCCGCCGCGTGGGAGCGGTGATGCTGGGAAGCCTGGGTGCGCGGCGCCTTGCCCCGGCCCAGGATTTCGAGTTGCTCGTCGACGAACTTGAGCACGTTCCACTTCCAGCGAATCCATTCCGGCATCGCATTGATGAACGTACGTGCGCCGCCGATGCCGCCGCTGGCAAACGACGAAATCACCCGGGAGAATTTTTCCTGGGGGTCTTCGTAATAAACCACCGCCTCCAGGTCATCCAGGCTGATGCCCTCGGCGTCCAGGCAATAGGCAATCGCCTGGGCCGGGAACGCCGGGTCATGGCGCACGCGAGTGAAGCGCTCTTCCTGGGCGGCAGCGACGGGCACGCCGTCCTTGACCAGGGCGGCAGCACTGTCGTGGTAGAAGGCAGAAATCCCTAAAACATAATTAGCCATTTAACTGTGCATCCTCATCACATTCCGCCAATCCATGGAGTCGCCTGCGCCAATCGAACTGCTGGCGTGTAGGCAACCTTCTCTGCGTATCAAGACCACCATTGCGCGAATGGCAGGCTTCGTAGAACCGGGATCAAGGACACCACGAGCACCAGGCTCATGGTGATATTGAACGCCTTCAAACGTTGTGGCTGGGTCAGGAAGCGCCGCAGGTACTGCCCGAAAAACACCCAGACCATCGAACACGGTGAACCGAATACAAAAAACAACAGCGCAATCAGAAACACCTGCACCGTGTACGAGCCCAAGGGCGAGGTGTAGGCCAGCACTGCGCCCACCGCCATCACCCAGGCTTTCGGGTTGACCCACTGGAACAGCGCCGCAGCGGTGAACCCCAAAGGCTTGCCTGATTGGTCACCCAGATCGGTGGTGGGGGCACTGGCAATCTGATACGCCAGGAACAACAGGTACAACGCGCCGACCACCTGCAAGCCGTCATGCAACCACGGGTACTGGCGGAACACCGCCCCGGCCCCCAACCCGACCGCCACCAGCATCAGCGGAAAGCCGATGTTGATACCGGCCACATGGCGCAAGGTACGGCCGATGCCGAAATTGGCCCCGGACGACATCAACATCACGTTGTTCGGGCCTGGCGTGACACAGGTGGCAATCACGAACAGCACGATCGAGTAGTAATCCAGTGCCTGCATGGTCATGCCCTGCTCAACGGTAATCTTCCAGCGTGCCCTGTCGACGAATGTCCACGGACACACAATGGAAACCGCCGCTCAGACTGCGCGCGTGGCGCATCTTCAGCGGTGCCACATCGATGCCGTGTTTTTCCAGTGCGCGAATCAGCGGCACTTGCTGGTCATTGATCACCGCCAGCGACGGGTTGACCATGATGAAGTTCATGCCCTGCCAGATAGAGGCACGCGGGTACGACCAGCAGTAACCGGTGTCCACCATGTCGGGGGCCCAGATGATGTCCCAGTGCTTGAACACTTCGGGCACCTGATCCTTGCCGATGCGTTCGGGGTTCAACACCACCAGCCCTGGACGCACCAGGGTGATGGTGGTGTCCAGGTGCGTACCGTCGTAGAACCCGCTGAGGGCGTGCACGCGGTATTGGTCGCCGAGCACGCGCTTGAGCCACTCGTAGCCCATGCGGTTACCGCTGCGCGACACCAGGTAAAGAATGTCGCGGCCCATGCGCAGCACGTTGGCGGCATCGAAAATCGGCTCATCGTTGGCGATGATCGAGCCCTCGCGCGGGTTGACCCGGTAGGTACTGTCGGGCAGTTCCGGCTTGGGCGCGGAAATCCAGTTGGCGCCGCTGGCGAAGTACGCCTGCAGGTGTTCGCGGTAGGCAAAAGGTTCGAAGTAACGGCTGCGCAAGGCCATCGGCGCTTCAATGATGGTTTTGCCGATCGGCAGCAGAACGTCCCTTGGGCAGTAGTTGTATTCGCCGTCGGTCTTCCAGTCGCCGGTGCCGAACAGTGCCGCGTGATAAGTCTCTTTGGGCCGGCGCACGGTCACCCCATGGCCGACCAGGAAGGCGGCAAAGGCGTCCAGGTCTTCCTGTGCTTCTTCAACCAGTTGTTCGGGGTAAGGCCCTGACGGAATCTCATTGGGCGAGTCGTGGTGCTCGCTGTAGTCGAGGGCGAACAGGCCCTTGTCCGGCCGCGGCACGCGTGCGCCATGGGCAATACCCACGATCATTTCCTCGAGGGGGTCCCATTCGTTATGCACTTCTACCAAAGACATAATTGCTCCTCGTGGCGTTATTGTTCGTGGGTTTGCAGCAATACCTGCCGCGTGATCGGCAAGTGATGCAGATAGCCTTTTGAAGCCGCTGTGCGGGTTGGGCGCGGGAGTACATGGTCGGCCGATGAGAGGCGCAAGCGACGCAACATCGAGGCCCATTTGCCTGGCATCGGCGCCAGGGACTCATAGCCCACGCGCACGCGCTGCCATTGCGCGGCGACCTGCTCGGCACTGGTCAACGCACGCATGTACGCATCGATCGCATCGGCAGCCCAGGCCGAATGTCCGGTGGACACGTTATCAATGGTGTTGTGCAGGTCGACGAACGCCGTGCTGAACCCGTAGTGCCGTAAAAAGCGCCGCGCCGAACGATAGCTGCCGCCCACGCCGGACAGCTCCATCGCCAGGTTCATGCCGAGCACTTCGGGCATGAACGTCATCGGCAGTTTGCCCAGGCACAGCCAATACACGGGCAGGCGGAAGGAGTCTTCGTCCAGGCGCGGGTCTTCGGCGAATTCACGGCTACCGGTGGGGGCCAGTTCGAAATCCATGTCACGCAGGCCATCGCGATAAATTTTCGGATGATTGAGCGCCTCGATGCCGTTGCCCAATTCATCCCAATAGGTCTGGAACAGGGTGTAGCCCACGTGGGAAGACGCTAGCCCCAGGTCGGTAAAGCCTTGCAGCCACGCACCGTCGATCAGCGTCAGCGGCGCCAGTTGCAGGGTCGACTCGATGATTTCTTCACGGCTGGGCATTTGCGCCGGGTCGCTGTCATCGAACTGTTGGCCGTTCTGGTCATGCTTGTCCAGCAACCAGGCGCGCAGCACATTGGGGCCCCACTGGTCGGGCAATTGGCGCTCGGACGTCTTCAGCGACTGGCGCGAACGCTCAAGCCAACGGCTCACATAGGCATGGGCAAACTGGCGGGTGGCCGGCTGCAGCGCACGCCCCTGCAAGACAAAATAGGCTTCGCGCAGGCTCTTGGGCCAGTGTCCGGTGTCGGCAGGGCTGGCTGAGTCAGGGCGGGGCACCGTGGCGGCGCTGTCGACTGGCTGGCGTGGCAGTTGCGGCGTGGCGCCAGCCTGGGGCAACCAGTCGATCCACTGGCGAATTACGCTCAAGTCTGCCTCGCTGAAGATGCGGAACATGCGCCCGGTCGGCGCCACCAGGCTGGTGACCAGCAGGCTTTTTTTCGAGTTGCCCGGCACGATCAAACGGCTGCGCGACAGCACATCCAGCAGGGGCAACGGGTCGCGCTGCGCTTCTTCGATCCACAGCGCCAGGCTGCGCCCTTCAATCAGGTAACTCTGGTGATACACCGCGCCCACCCGCGCCAGACGCTGCATCAAATGCGCCATGGCCTGTTGGGGCGAAGTGGCGGTCAGCGAGGCGTTATACAGCCGCGCATTCCAGCGTTGCAGCGCGCCGAACAGCCAGTTGGCGCCGCGTAGCAGACGGGCCTGGCGCTCTTCGCCCTGCTCGATGATGCGGTGCGCGACCCATTGGCTGATATGGCGCAACGAAGCCGGTTCCAGGCCGGGGAATGACGCGCTCAGATCCAGCCGGCCGAGTTCCAGCGCCAGCCCTTCAAGCTGGCCCATGGCTGCCCAGCCCGGGCAAAGCCCGACGGCGCGCAAGGCCCAATCGACACCGCAGAGTTCATCACCGTAGGCATCGCTGCGTCGGCTGAGGGCAAGCAACAGCGCGGGCAGTTCGAACGCGTCGTCATGCAGGTCCGGCAGGGTCGCCAATTGCGCCGGCGCCAAGGCGTAGGTGGTCAGCTGTAGCTGGCCCAACAACGCGTTGAAGTGATGGCCGCGGGAGGCGTTCGGGTAGCCGACGCCGATGTCATGGGCAAACAGTTGCATCAGGCGCAGCTGCGCGGGGTCTTCAAATACCCCGGGTGCGCTCAGGCCCTGCAGCCAGCAGCCGAGCACCGAGGCCATCGGTGCCGAATAAACCGCCAATGCCTGGGCAAAAGCGCGAGCGTTGTGCTGTTCGACGGCGGCGGTGGCGGCGCCGGCATACGCCGACGCCTGTTCCGACTGCCACGCATCGATCCGCTGTGACAGCAGCGGCAACTGCACCGGCTCGACGTCTTTGCCCAGCAGGGTGTCGAGGTACTCCGTATCCAGGAAACATTCAGGCTCCAGCGCCAAACGATAGAGTTCGCGCCACCTGTCGTCTGCGGGGATGCGTGTTGGAATCGAGCCATCCATAGCCATTACCTTCCAGTGCCGCGTCAGAACATCGGATAAATGGAGGAGTCAGGTTTCTTCTTCTTTTTTCCAAACAGGCGCTGGAAAAACTTCTTGATGGATTTCATGTGCAAGTCCTTTTAGCGGGTGACATCGAGAATAAGTTTTGAAACCAGGTCGTTGCCGGCATCGGTGAAATGGATGCGGTCGACGAACTGCCAGTCTTGCGGGCCCAGTGCCTCGGCCAGCAATGGCGTGATGTCGACAAACTCCACCCCCATGGCCCGCGCCCCGTCGCGCAAGCGCTGGGCGTAGGCTTCGCGCACCGAGGTTTGCAGGATGTCGCCATACACCTCGGTGAAATTACCGAGTTGGTCGAGTTCGGCAAACAGTTGCTCTTCCTCATGGCTGCCGGTCTCGCGGACCCAGCCGGCGAGCGGTTGCAGGATGAACGTCAGCTTCGCACCCATGTCGGTGGCCAGGGCGCGCCAGATATCCAGGTGCTGCAAGGTCAGGTTGGCGGCGTAGTCGATCTGTTCCTGCATCGACGGCGGCGTGGGTTGCTCGGGCTCCTGAGGCTTGCCGAACAGATTCGACAGGCTCCAGTTGCTGGCGGTCGGCTGCTGTGGCGTCAAGGCATCGAAAAACTGATGGCAGTTGAAAAACGCGCCGTGCTCGCCCCGATAGGCGTGAGGCTGACGTGCCAGGCCAAGGTTGTTGAAACCGGAGAACAGCACGATTTCATCCACCTTGGGCAGGTGGTGCCGGTTGAGGGTGAACAGCACCAGCTCTTGGGTAGAGTTGAAGCTGCGGCCGCCGAAATTGATCCAGCGCTGGCCACGGGGATCGTTCTTCGTGAGGCGCGAAGCAAGGGTCCAGCTGTCGGCGCTGGCGCCAATGCCGAACACGGTGGAGCTGCCCGCCAACAGGCGTACCGGGCCATTACCCTTGATACCGTCGACCACCGAATAGCGGGTACCCAATGACTCGGAGTAGCGAAAGCCGGATGAATCGGTATTGACCACGGGGGAAGCATGGTCAGTGGGGTGGAAGTACATCAAATAGGGCAGCCATCGAACTTCACCGGCATCGGTGAATTTCTGTTCGTACTCGGCCATCTGCGGTGTGAGCGTCGTCCTTGTCGTCATAGCGCTTGATCCATTTGGTATTCGCTGGGCAGATTCAAACACCTGGTTGGTTTGTAAGGTGCTTGCTTTGTAGGGCATTTCTGAAAATTTGGTGCGTACAGTGCTGCTTTACTATTTTGTGACTACTTTGTACCAACCTTGTCAAAGGTCTCGTGCACTGTTATGGGACCTATCATCCCAAGGCGACGACGTGTATTGCAGATACAGCAGAACTCAATCTTTTGAATACAGATTGGGGTTTTATGCTGAAAATTTTTCAAAAAAAGGCCAATCTGTAACTTCTTAAGCGACAGATCAGAAGCTACAGTCGGGCCTATGACTCTTTACCTGAACCTCGCCGAATTCATCAGCAGCCGCATCGAGCAGGGCCTGTACGGGCCCGGTGAGCGGTTGCCATCTGTACGCACCCTCAGCCATGAGCACGGCGTCAGCCTGACGACCGTGCAACAGGCCTACCGTGTATTGGAATGTTCGGGGTTGGCGGTATCGCGTCCCAAGTCGGGCTATTTCGTGCCGTCGGACCGGCGCGTGGCACCTTTGCCACAGATGGGCCGACCCATCCTGCGGCCGGTGGACATTTCCCAGTGGGACATGGTCCAGGAACTGATACGCCTCGATCAAGGCGCCGGTATCGTGCAACTGGGGTGCGGTATGCCGGACATCAGCGTGCCGACCCTCAAGCCGCTGCTGACCGCCATGGCCCGTATCAGCCGGCGCAGCGACAACACCAGCCTGCAATACAGCCACATCCAGGGTGTATTGGCCTTGCGCGAACAGATCGCCCGGCTGTCCATCGATGCGGGTGTTCGCCTGACCCCGGCCGACCTGATTGTCACCAGTGGCTGTCAGGAAGCCCTGTCTACCGCAATCCGTGCGATTTGCGCGCCCGGCGATATCGTGGCGATCGCCTCGCCGAGCTATTACGGGATGATGCAGATCCTCAAGGCGGCCGGTCTCAAGGCGCTGGAGATCCCCAGCGACCCCGTGACCGGCATCAACCTGGAAGCCCTTGAGATGGCCCTGGAGCAGTGGCCGATCAAGGTCATCCAATTGACCGCCAACTGTAACAACCCCATGGGCTACATCATGCCCGACGAGCGCAAGCTCAAGCTGATCCGCATGGCCCAACGCTTTGACGTGCCAATCATCGAAGACGATATCTACGGTGATCTGTCGCATCGCTATCCGCGGCCACGCTCGCTCAAGTCCTTCGATGAAGACAACCGCGTGGTGTTGTGCAGTTCGTTTTCCAAGACCGTGGCCCCTGGCCTGCGCGTCGGCTGGATCGCTCCGGGGCGTTACCTGCCCCAGGTGCTGCATATGAAGTTCATCGGCTCTGGCGCCACCGTCACCCAACCGCAATTGGCCGTGGCCGAATTTATCGCCAAGGGTAATTACCAGTTGCACCTGCGGCGTATGCGCAAGCAATACAAGCGCAACGGCGATCTGATGAGTGAGTGGGTCAACCGCTATTTCCCGGTGGGGACCCGCGTCAGCCAGCCTCAGGGCGGCTTTACGCTGTGGGTCGAATTGCCCGGGGAGTTCGATACCTACGCCCTCAACCGGCTGTTGGAAGCGCAGGATGTGCAGGTGGCCAACGGCAATATTTTCTCGGCAGCGGGAAAATACCGTAATTGCATCCGGCTGAACTTCGCCAACCCACCCACCCGCAAGGTCGAGATGGCCGTGCAAAAGGTCGGGCAAACCGTTGGCCAGTTGATACAGATGGAGCTGGACAACCCCCTCACCGCGCAACAATGGCAGCCTCAGCCCTCTGCGTTTTGATCGGTTGCGTGCTCACTTGGCGGCATTTGTTCTCAAGGATCACAAGATTTAGGCTGTAGCCCTCTTTGACAAGAAGGAAAGCAGCGATGACCTGGTCTGCCAAGCAGTACACCCTGTTCGAACAACAGCGCACTCGCCCGGTCCGTGACCTGGTGGCGGCGATTCCCGAAACCGACGTGCGCACTGCCGTCGACTTGGGCTGCGGGCCGGGCAACTCCACAGCGGTACTGGCCGAGCGCTTTCCCCTAGCGCGAGTCACCGGCATGGACAGCTCCGACGACATGCTGGCCGACGCCCGCGAGCGCTTGCCGGCGTTGAGCTTCGAACTGGCAGATATCGGCGCCTGGAATCCAGCACAAAAATTCGATGTGATTCTGGCCAATGCCTCACTGCAATGGCTGCCCGACCACGCCGCGCTATACCCGCACTTGGTCAAACAACTGAACCCTGGCGGTACGCTGGCGGTGCAAACCCCGGACAATCTCGACGAGCCCGCCCACCGGTTGGCCCGCGAAGTGGCGGCCGACGGCCCATGGTCGGCGAAGATCGGCGCGGTCAAACACAATGAGCGGCACACCGCGAGTTACTACTACGAGTTGCTGAGTAAGCACTGCAGTACGGTGGATGTGTGGCGCACTACCTATCAGCACCCGTTGGCGGATCATGCGGCGGTGGTGGAGTGGTTCAAGGCGTCGGCATTGCGGCCCTTTCTTGCGCCGTTGACCGACGATGAAAAGGCCGCCTTCCTGCAGCAATACCAGGCGCGAATTGCCCAGGCTTATCCAGCCCTGGCCGATGGCACTGTGTTGCTGCCCTTTCCGCGTCTGTTCATCATCGCGACACGCTAAAGTGATCGGCGTAAGTGGCGGTCACGCGGCCGCCGTTTGCGCCTGCAGGTATTCCTGCGCCGACATGACGCCCGCATAGCCAAATGCCAGGGATGCCATGTACGCCCCATGCACCTGCGCCGCTGGAATCACCTGGCCGTTGAACTCCTGATCGCGAGTAGCGCAAGCGTCATGGATCACCGTGACCTTATAGCCCAGGTCCGCCGCCGCCCGCACCACGGCGTCCACACACATATGACTCATGCTGCCGACCACCACCAGATCGGTGATGCTGCGCTGCTCCAGCAATTCGCGCAGGTTGGTTTGGCGAAACGCATTCACAAAATGCTTGAGCACTACCGGTTCATCACCCTCGTTCAACACCTTGTCGTGCAAGCGGGCGCCGTCGGAGCCGGGCGTGAAGAACGGCGCGTCGTCGCCTTCAAACTCATGGCGTACATGAATCACCGCATCGCCTGCCTGTCGAAATGCCTGTAGCACCTGCGCCGCCCTGTCCGCCGCGGCTTCTACGCCGTCAAGCGGCCACTTGCCCTGAGGGAAGTAGTCGTTCTGGATATCGATTAGGATGAGCGCTTGCTTGGCCATGTATGTTGCCTCCTGATGGGTTGATGGGCCCAGTATCTTAGCTGGCGCCGAGGTTGAGAATTGGGCGCACCGACAATAACAGGGGGAAAACTGACAATGGCCGTGGAACGCGCGACGCTCGAACTGGGTGTATTGATCTATCAGGGCGCGCAACTGGCCGCCGTGCATGGCCTGACCGACCTGTTCGGGGTCGCCAATCGCATCGCCGCCGAGTACCAATCTGCGCAACTGCCGCTGCTGCGGGTCAGCCACTGGCAGGTAGACGCCCACGGCACGCCTGCGCGCGTGTTCGACAGCCACCCAGCGCCGGCCCAATCGATGATGGCTCTGCTGGTACCGCCGTCGATTGGCGAGTTCACCGAAGACCAGGCGCCGCCCGTACTGCTGGAGTGGATCCGCCAGCAGCATGCTGCCGGCACGGTGCTTGGCGGTGTGTGCATCGGCTCGATCATGTTGGCGCGTAGCGGTCTGTTGGATGGGCGCAGCGCCACCGCTCACTGGTCGTCCTCGGAGTCCTTCGCGGCCCGTTACCCGGCAGTGCGCCTGGAAGCGGATAAACCCATCGTCGATGACGGCGACCTGATCACCACCGCCGGGCTGATGGCTTGGTCCGAACTGGGCCTGCGCCTGGTCGACCGGCTGATGGGGCCCAGTGTCGCCGCCGACACTGCGCGTTTTCTGGTGATCGAACACAGCGACAGTGCCCGCCAGTGCGGAAGCAACTTTGCGCCGATCCTCAGGCATGGCGACAGTGCGATCCTGAAGGTCCAGCATTGGCTGCAAGCCAGTGGCGCAGTGGATGTTTCGGTGGCGGCGATGGCGCAGGCGGCAAACCTGGAAGAGCGCACGTTTTTGCGCCGTTTTCGCAGTGCGACGGGGCTTAAACCCACCGAGTACTGCCAGCATCTGCGGGTCGGCAAGGCGCGGCAGATGCTGGAGTTCACCAACGGCACGATCGACCACATCGCCTGGACCGTGGGTTATCAGGACCCCAGCGCTTTTCGTGCACTCTTCAAGAAGATTACTGGCTTGACCCCCAGCGACTACCGCACCCGGTTTGGCGTTTGAATCGTGCAGAACGCAGGGGGGTTGGGGCATCGTCGTGCAGAATAGAGCAGGCTAACTGCCATCGCTTTTAGTGCAACTCATTGATTTGATAAACATCCCTCACAAAGCCGCGTTGGCCTGATCCCTGCAACTTTCCCACCACACACATGGCGGGATAGCCAAGGGGGACGCATGACCCCGACAAATCGCAACAAATTGGTGGTCGCACACTCGACGCGCGAAGGTGCGCCATTGCATGAGGTTGAAACCAACCGCGCATTGGCCCGCTGGCTGGCGCAGATATTGGGGCTCAAGTTCGGTGGCAGTTACGACCCCCAGATGCACGCCGGTCGCGAGCTGTACCTGCTACCCACGCAAACTCTGGTCGGTCCCGCCCTGGCGTTGAAGCTTGACGTCAGAGGGCCGGAAGATTTGTGGGGGGGCTATGTCGATCACGATTTCATTTGTACCAAAGCGATCAGCCACGGCCTGTTGAGCCCTGAAGCAAAGGCACCTGAAGGTTGGTCGCCGATCTTCTGCGAGCGCGTACGCGACGTTGTGTTGGATGGCTTGAGTGTGTTCGCCCTGGAAGACGCCAAGCCCGCCGCCGCGCGCTTGCTCTATAGTGGCCCGATCCGTATGAAACCGGTGCACGCCTGTGCTGGACGGGGCCAGGAAGTTATCCACAGTCTCGATGAGTTCGACGCGATAGTGGCGCGTCCTGACGCCGCAAAGTTGTTCAGCGCCGGCGTGGTGCTGGAACAAGACCTGCACGACGTGGTTACCCACAGCGTGGGCCAGAGCTTTATCGGTGAGCACGTATTCAGCTATTGCGGCGAGCAATACCTGACCCGGGACGGGCAGGGCGAGGAGGTCTACGGCGGATCCAACCTGCTGGTCGTGCCCGGCTACTATGAAGACTTGCTGCAATTGGCCCTGCCTGACGATGTGCGGCAAGCCATCGAGCACGCCCGGGTTTTCGATAATGCTGCCGACGAAGCCTACCCGGGGTTCTACGCCTCGCGGCGCAATTACGACATCGCCCAGGGCCTGGACAGTAACGGCCAGCGCCGTAGCGGCGTGCTCGAACAGTCCTGGCGCATGGGCGGGGCCAGCAGCGCGGAAGTCGCGGCGCTGCAGAGTTTCATCAACAACCCGAGCCTCAAGGCCATCCGCGTGTCCTCGGTGGAAACCTACGTGGATCAAGCGCTGCCGGCGGATGCCATTGAGGTGTACCGAGGCCCGGCCGAAAACAGCGACTTTCTTCTCAAGTATGTGACGGTTCAATCTTATGACGGCTAGAAGCGAGAGCATCAGTATCGATGTAGATGATGAACAGATGAGTGGGACATTCCTCAGCCCCAAGTCCAAAGTGCCCGGCGTATTGTTTGTGCACGGTTGGGGCGGCAGCCAGGAGCGCGACCTGGAACGCGCCAAAGGCATCGCGGGGCTGGGTTGTGTATGCCTGACCTTCGACCTGCGGGGGCACGCCGGCACCGGCATTCCCTTATCGCGCGTCACCCGCGAAGACAATCTGCGCGACCTGCTGGCCGCCTACGACCGGCTGCTGTCCCACCCGGCCATCGACACCTCGGCAGTGGCGGTGGTGGGCACCAGCTATGGCGGATACCTGGCGGCAATTCTCACTTCGTTGCGCCCCGTGCGTTGGCTGGCGCTGCGGGTGCCCGCGCTGTACCGCGACCAGGAATGGCTCAAGCCCAAGCGTGAGCTGGATAAAGCCGACCTGATGGATTACCGCGGCACGTTGGTACGTGCCGAAACCAACCGTGCCCTGCACGCCTGCGCGCAATTTACCGGTGATGTGCTGATTGTGGAATCGGAAACCGACGACCATGTGCCCCATGCCACCATCATGAGTTATCGCGCGGCGTGCCAGCAGACTCACTCCCTGACCCACCGCATCATCGACGGCGCGGACCATGCCTTGAGCGACCCGGTGTCGCAACAGGCCTATACCTCGATCCTGGTGGACTGGATTACCGAAATGGTAGTGGGTGAGCGGTTGAGCATTATCCAATCCCGATAGACGTTAAGCGGGTGTCTTCTTCACCCGCAACGCCTTGGCCTTGGCCTCCACCCCCAGGTACATCACCAACGCAATCAGCAATGGGCAAATAAAGTAGATTGCCCGATACGCGATCAACCCGGCCAGCAGACTCCCGCGCGACGCCTCATGCTGCAACAACCCGATAAACACTGCCTCCAACACCCCAAGCCCGGCGGGTATATGGGTGACCACACCGGCAATCGCGCTGATCAGCAATACGCCCAATACCAGCGGGTAATCGAGTTTGGCGGGCAGCAAGGTAAAAATAACCGCTGCCATGAGTGACCAGTTCAAGGCGCCCAGGGCCAGTTGCAGGCAGGCCATGCGCAGCGACGGCAAATTGATCTCGATGCCGCGGATCGACCACGCACGTTTTTTCGAAAACCGGCACGCCGCCAGGTAACCCAGGCTCGCGATCACCAGCAACACGCCCACACCTTGCAGAGCGCCGGTGCTGAGCTTCCAACCCGGTGGCAAGGTGACCAGCCCGCTGCTGAACACTACCCCGGCCAAGGCCATATAGCCGAACCAATTGGTGGCCAGGCTCAGGCCGAGGATCTTGGCGATATTGCTGGTGCTTACCCCCAATCGCGAATACAGCCGGTAACGCATGGCGATGCCGCCGACCCAGGCGCTCAGATTGAGGTTGAACGCATAACTGATAATGCCCACCGGCAGGATCTGCTTCCAGCGCAGAGGCTGGCGAATGTAGGTCCGGCCGATCAGATCGAAGCAGGCGTACACGATAAAACTGCACAGCGTCAGGGCGCCGGCGATCAGCAATGTGCTGACTTTGAAGTCGCTCAACGTCTGCAGCACTTCGCTCCAGTCGATGCGCCGGGCAAGCAGGGTGAAGAGCACGATCAGCAGCAGGAAGAACGCAATGGTCAGGGGCTTCTTCCAGCGCTGGAACCGTGAGCCGTTTTTCTCAGACGTCATGGGCCGGACTCTCAATGGGTTTCAAGCGCGGCTTGTGTGCCGGCAACCAACTCGCCAGCGCGGGAAAGTGGCGCATGACATGGAACACCAGAAACCCCACGGTCAGGCGCCACAACCACAGGCGCGGCTTGCGCTTGGCCGGCATGGTCTGGCAATGGTCTCGTGCCAGGGCTTCCAGGCTCTGGTACAGCTGCTGGTTGAAGGCGCGGTCACGAATCAGCACGTTGGCTTCCAGGTTCAGCGCCAGGCTCAGCGGGTCGAGATTGCTTGAGCCCACGGTGCTCCATTCGTCGTCCACCAGCGCCACTTTGCCGTGCAACGGGCGTTGGCAGTACTCGTGAATCACCACGCCATCCTTGAGCAGATAGTCGTAGAGCATGCGCGCCGCCAGCTTGGCCAGCAGCACGTCGGGCTGGCCTTGCATGATCAACTGCACCTGCACGCCCCGGCGCGCTGCGTTACGAATCTCGCGCAGCAAGCGATAGCCGGGGAAGAAATAGGCATTGGCAATTACCACCCGCTGCCGGGCCTGGCTCAAGGCGTGGATATAGGCTTCTTCGATGTCGTCGCGATGCTGGATATTGTCGCGATAAATCAGGCGCACCATCCCGTCGCCGTGCTCGTCTGCCCATGGCGAAGGCCGTTGCTGGCGTCGGCGCCAACCTCTACGGGCGCGCACCTGGCGGCCACTTTGGGCGAGGGCGAAATGGTGCAAGTCGGCCACTGCCGGGCCGATGATCTGTACCGCGTAATCCTGCTTGGCTTCGGGGCCGAAGTCCCCCAGGTGATCAGCGGAAAAATTGATCCCGCCGATAAACGCCACGCTAGCGTCCACCACCACGATCTTGCGGTGCAGGCGACGAAACCAGTTGGTGCGAATGCCGAGGGTTTTGGATGCCGGGTCAAACATCTGCACGATCACGCCGGCTTCAGCCAGTGCGCGCAGAAAGGCCGGGCTCAGTTCGCCGCAGCCGAAACCGTCAAGGCTGACCACTACCTTGACCCCGCGTTGCGCCGCTTCGATGAGAATGCCTTGCAGCTCATGACCGACCTTGTCTTCAAAGAGGATGAAGGTCTCCAGCAGGATTTCCCGCTGGGCGTCGCGCATGGCCTCGAACACCGCGGGAAAATAGGCCTCGCCATTTTCCAGCAATTGCACACGATTGCCGCTCTGCCAGCCGTAGTCCAGGTCGCGGGCCTTGCTGTCATCCGGCGGCTGGTCGGTGGCGATATGTTCTACCGCAATGCTCATAACTCAATCTCCACCGACAGGGGCACATGGTCTGACAGGTGCGACCACGGCCGCGTAGTGAGCACGCGCGGGTTGTGGATGGTCAGGTTGCGCACATAGATGCGATCCAGCGGCAGTAACGGCAGGCGTGCCGGGAACGTACGCGCAGGCTTGCCGTGGGCGTGGATGAACACCTCCTGCAGGCCGCTTTGACTCAGGTCGGCCTTTTGCCGCCAGTCATTGAAATCGCCGGCGACCACCAGGGGCGCATCCGCCGGGATCTGGCCAATACGCTGCTCAAGCAAGCGCAGTTGCTGTTGGCGATGTACCTCGCGCAAGCCCAGGTGGATGCAGATGGCATGCACCTCGCGTTCGCCGCCCGGCAGGCGCAGTACGCAATGCAGCAGGCCGCGGTTCTCATGGCCGCTTTGGGAGATGTCGAGGTTGTCGTAACGAATGATCTGGAATTTTGACAGCAGCGCGTTGCCATGGTCGCCATGGGGGTAGACCGCATTGCGACCATAGGCAAACTGCGGCCAGATGCTGTCGGCGAGAAATTCGTACTGCGGCATCTTCGGCCAGTCGCTATAGCGCTGGGGATGGCGCTCGTGGGTGCCGTGGATCTCTTGCAGGAACACCATATCGGCACCGACGCTGCGCACCGCTTCGCGCAGTTCGGGCAGGATGAAGCGTCGATTCAGGGCGGTGAAGCCTTTATGGATATTCACCGTCAGCACGGTAAAACGCGTGATGGCGGTGGTGGGGGGCACGGGGATCAGCTCGGGGTGAGTCATGGCAACACTCCCGGTTCCGGCAACTGCCCGGGTGCCGTGAGCAGGTGCTTGTCCAGCCCGAAGCGCTGTAACAAATGGCGCGCATCGAAAGGCGCGCGCACCTTGATGTCATTGTCGAAAAAGCAGAACACGTCACGCTGTTTACGCACGCGGGGTTTGCGTTGCGGGGCGACAAGGTGCGCATCCGCCGGTTGTTTGCCGTGCGCCCAGCGCTCGATACGGTCACCCCAGCGTTTGAGCGCTTCATCGGTATAGCCACTGGCGTAGAGCTGCTTGTCGCCGTGTAATCGTAGGTACATGAAGTTGGCGGTGACGTCTTCGATATAGGGCCACTTGCCGGCGGTGTCAGCCACTACGAGGGCAACACCGTACTTGTCCAGCAGCTGCACAAACTCCGGTACCGCAAAGCTCATGTGGCGAATTTCCACGGCATGGCGCAAGGGTTTTTTGCCATAGGCTTTCATGCTTGCCTTGCCGTTCAGGCGCGGCTCGTGCTGGCGGGCGAGGGCGGCGGCCTGTTGGGTGTTGGTGGGTAAATCGGCCAGGAAGGCTTCGAACAGTGCGACGTCGAATTTGAAGCTGGGCGGGAACTGCCAAAGGATGGGGCCGAGTTTTTCTTTGAGCTCCAGTACCCCGGAGGCGAAGAAATTGGCCATGGGCTTGTGCACCTCGCGCAAGCGCAGGATATGCGTGACATAGCGTGGCGCCTTGACGCTGAACATGAATCCCTCAGGCGTATCGGCGTACCACTGCGCATAGCGCTTGGGGGTTTGCAGCGCATAGAAAGAACCGTTGATTTCAATGCTGCTCACGGCGCGTGACGCAAACTGCAACTCGCGTTTCTGGGTCAGCCCGTCGGGGTAGAAGTCCCCGCGCCAGGGCGTGTAGCGCCAGCCGGAAATGCCGATATGAATCGCCGCCATGGTTGCTCCTGTGGAGGTGGGGTGCGTTATGGGATGACTGCGATATTTGGCTGAAAGTTTCCACGTTCCTACAGACGGTACGGGGTGCGAAATGTGGGAGGGGACTTGCCCCCGATAGCGGTGCATCAGTCATGAAGTTGTTGACTGACAGCCTGCTATCGGGAGCAAGCCCCCTCCCGCAATTTGAATCACATGCCCGCAAACACAGGGAACGATCAAGGCTCAAACCCGTCAGTTCCTTAC
The DNA here is from genome assembly GCF_019891455.1 of Pseudomonas sp. P867. NCBI lineage: Bacteria > Pseudomonadati > Pseudomonadota > Gammaproteobacteria > Pseudomonadales > Pseudomonadaceae > Pseudomonas > Pseudomonas sp. P867. Next base: position 61,764 of record NZ_JAFLXB010000006.1, read on the forward strand.
AGACCCTTCTGAAGGAGCCCGCTGTTTTGCTGAATTTAAAGACTGCATTACTGCTAGGGGCGCTGCTGTTCTGCGGCAGCGGCGCATTGCAAGCTGCTGCCACCGCGCCTGAGTCCGACGCGGCGGCCAAGCCCGAGTTGCTGGTGGAGGGCGGCCTGCTCGGGGCCATCAGTTCCAGCATTGATGATGTGCAGCAGAAGCTCGATCTGAACCAGAACTTTATCGACGAGTGGCGCCTGCGGGCCGACCGGGCCGCGAATGAAGTCGGGCGGCTGGTCGACCAGACCGCCGCACGCTCGCCGTGGAGTGTGGCCGGGGATTTCCTGCTGTTATCCGCCGTTTGGGTGGGTGCTTTTGCGCTGCTGACGTTACTGGGGCGCTTTATCGTGCGGCGCTTGAGCCTGCGCGCCTTTTTTCGCCGGCGGGCACGCTTGCTGGGCGTGCTGGGGTATGTGGTGCCTTACACCATCCCTGCGGTTATCTGCCTGCCATTGACGCTGTATGTCAGCCATTTTCTCGCCTCTTCCGTAGGACGGGCACTGGCGCTGTGTTTTGCCTACGCCACCAGTAGCGGCATCTTTTCCACCTCCATGCTGCTGTGCGTGATCGTCATGTTCAATGTCGGTCACAAGCGCCCGGCGGTGCAGATCATTCGCGACTATTGCCCCAAACCGCTGTTCCTGATCGGCTTTCTTGCCGCCCTCAGCGACGCGCTCACCAGCCCGCAGATCGCCCGGCAGCTGGGCGGCAACATCACCAGCAGCGTTGCGGTGTTTACCGGGCTGTTCGCGACAGTGATCTTCGGTGTGCTGGTGGTTCGCCTGCGTCGCCCGGTGGCGCATTTGATTCGTAACCGGCCGTTGGCGCAGCGCCTTAAGCATCCGGCGTTGCAGCAATCGCTGCGGGTATTTTCCGGGCTGTGGTATTGGCCGATCCTGTTGATGGTACTGGTCTCGGCGATCAACTTGATCGGTGCCGGCGACGATAATCAAAAGGCCCTGCGCTGCGCCTTGTTGACCACCATCCTGCTGATCGGCACGGTATTTCTCAGCACGGTGCTGCAACACTTGTTCAAGTCGCGCAGCCAAGTGGCGATACAGCGCAGCAGTGCCTACAAGGAGCGCTTTCTCAGCCTGTTGCACGCGATATTGCGCATTGTGATGGCCATCGCTTTTATCGAGATACTGGGGCGTATCTGGGGCGTGTCGCTGTTTGAGTTCGCCCAACGCAACTCAGTGGGCCGGGCGATCAGCGATTCGCTCAGCAGTATCGGCCTGATCCTGCTGATGACGTGGCTGTTCTGGGTGGTGCTCGATACGGCGATTCAGGAAGCGCTCAAGCCCCCGGTGAACAAACGCTCCAGCCGCCAGCCCAGTACGCGGGTCAAAACCATCCTGCCGCTGCTGCGTAATGCGGTGAAAATCATTCTGGTGGTTATCTGTGCGATCACCACCATGGCCAATCTGGGTATCAACGTCGCGCCGTTACTCGCGGGTGCGGGGGTGGTCGGCCTGGCGATTGGTTTTGGCTCCCAGCAGTTGGTGCAGGACGTGATCACCGGCCTGTTCATCATCATCGAAGACACGCTCTCCATCGGCGACTGGGTGGTGCTCGATTCCGGCCACGCCGGTACCGTCGAGGGCCTGACCATCCGCACCCTGCGCCTGCGCGACGGCAAGGGCTTTGTGCATTCGGTACCGTTCGGGCAGATCAAGGCGGTCACCAACCAGTCGCGCCAATTCGCCTATGCGTTCTTCTCGGTGCAGTTCACCTACGACACCGACGTGGACAAGGCCGTGGAGCTGATCCGTGAAGCAGGCCAGTCGATTCGTGACGACGTGTTCCTCAAGTACAACCTGCAAGGGCCGCTGGAAGTGTTCGGCGTGGACAAGATAGACCTCAATGGCGTGGTGCTCACGGCGCAATTCCGAACGGTATCGGGTGGGCAATATGCGGTGAGCCGGGCATTCAATCAGCGCTTGAAGAAGCTTGTGGATAACTGTGATGAGGTGCACTTCGCGCAGACTTATCCACAGCAGGTGTTGTTGCCCAAGCGTGTGGCGCAGGAGGATGAGCCAGAGGCCGAGCAAGCCAGGCCGCAATGATGAGAGTGGCTGTTCCGGCCCCATCGGGAGCAAGCCCCCTCCCACATTTGAATGTGTTCACACATCAAAATGTGGGAGGGGGCTTGCTCCCGATGAGGGCCTAAAGGTCAGCGCCTGATCAACTTCTCCTGCACTGCCTGCTGATCCATCTCCAGCAACACCTGCTGCTTGCCGGCGACCATCACCGCCGCCGGCAGCCCATCGCGATATACAATCCGATTACCGCTCACCGCCGGCACTTTGGCCCCCGGTAGCAGCGTGCCCACAAGGTTCAATGGATCCGCCCCGCACACCGCGATCAAGCTCCCGTCATGTGCCCGCCGCCGCACCTCGCGCAGCAAGGGTATCGCCTCCGGCAACGCAAACTGTTCGCCCGCCAACCCACTGACAAACCGCCCGCCACGAATCTCCCCGCGTGCCTCCAGCCGATGGAAGGTGCGCAGCAATTCACGCCAGCTCGGCAACCAATCCGCCTCGCGCTCCAGCAAGCGCCAGAACACCACGCCGTAACGGCGCAGCAGGGTCATCGCCACATGCTCCAGGGTTTCGGCCGAATGCGCGCCGGCGGCGGTCGAGGAACGGCGGACCAAGGCCCAGCGACCGGCATCATCCATGCCGCCGACAAACGCCCCGCGCCCACGTCGACTGCTGCGGGCCTGGCGTTTGCTGGCGGGCGTGGTCAGGGCGCGCAGCCCGGCGAAGCTGTCGGCATTCACCAGGCCGGCGCCTACCAGTTCCTGCAAGGCTGTCTCCAGCTCGCTGCGCAGCAGGTGGGCCTCGTGCACCAGTTCATCAAAAAACAAGGCGCCGTGTTCGCGCAGGGCCGAGTGGACTTTCTGCGCCTTGGGCGACAGCGTGGTGCTGTCGGTGGGCTCGGTCAGCCCGCTCCACAACGCTACCTGGCTACGGGGGAGCAAAACCACCGGGGTGCTGCGCAACGCCATGGCGCTGGCCTTGTTGCTTAAGCGCGTCCATACCAGCTTGCCGCTGCGGCACAGGTCATCGAGCCAGGTCGATGAATAATCCTTGATGCGCGCGCTGAGCAGGTCAGTGTCCCAGGCCGACGTGGCGGCGGCATAACCTTCGAGTTGGCTGACTATCTGCGGCAATACGGCGCTGCCCTGGCCACGGGTGCTGTCGGACAGGTGCTGCCAATCGAACAGAAAGCGCATGAAATCCTGCAATGCCACCGGCTCGATCTCTCGGCGCAGGCGCTTGACCGTGTAGCGATGAATGCGTGCCAGCAAGTGACGTTCGCACCATTGTTCCTGCGTGGCACCGGGGCTGAAGTGCCCGCGCAGCACGTAGCCTTCCTGCTCCAGGCGCGACAGGGCCTGAGTGATTGCCGCCACGGGCAGCGCCAGGGGGGCAGCGATTTCGACCAGGTTCAACGGGCCAAAACCACTGAGGCGCGCACGCAGTACTTCTAACAGTGCTTCGTCAAATTCCCAGGGCTCGTCGAACCCGGGCAGCAGTGGCAAATCGTTAGGGTAGAGCGCTTGCAAGCAACTCAAGCGCTCCACGGCGACCCACATGCCGTTGTGCAACTGACAGGCTCGCCCGGCCTTGGCCAAGGCGTGCAGCCATGCGGCCCATTGCGGCGCAACTTCAGGGGCTGCGATGCACGCCAGGCTCATCAGCGCTTCATGCATTTCATCTACGCCATTGGGCGCGGGCCAGGCTTCTTCGCGAACGCCGGCGATAGCCTCGGCATCCAGTGCGCCCAGGTCATCGGTGCTCTGCGGGTCGCTCCAGCGTCGGTTGAGCACGGCCTGGGTGCGGCGCTCTTCCAGCGGGGCGTCGTCGAGAAAGGTGTAGGGCTTGGCGCTGAGAATTTCCGCAGCCATGGGCGAAGGGGCGGGCAGGTCGCGGCTGATCAATCGGACTTCCCCGCGTTCCATGCGCCGCAGCAGTGCCAGCCAGGCTTCACTGTCCATGGCTTCATGCAAGCAATCGTCGAGGGTTTGTTCCACCAGTGGGTGATGGGGGATTTCGCGCTCGCCGGCGAGGTTTTCCAGGCAGGCGATCTGGTCTGGAAAGACGCTGGCGATCAGGTCTTCGCTCTTCATGCGCTGGATCTGCGGCGCCACCTTGCGCCCACCGGTGTAGCGCGGCAACGCCAGGGCCACGCCGGCATTCCAGCGCCAGCGCACGCCGAACAGCGGCGCATCCAGCACGGCCTGGATCAGGAGGTGTTCAGCACTGTTGCTGTTGAGGTAACGCCACACCTCATCCAAGGCAAAACTGTGGCTGGTAGACAGCGACAGCACGATGGCGTTTTCGCTGGCCGCCGCTTGCAGCTCGAAGTTGAAGGTGCGGCAGAAGCGCTTGCGCAACGCCAGGCCCCAGGCGCGGTTGATGCGGCTGCCAAACGGCGTGTGGATGATCAACTGGGTGCCGCCGGACGCGTCGAAAAACCGCTCCATGATCAACGTGTCCCGGGAGGGCAGGGCGCTCAGGGCCTGGCGCGACCGGGCCAGGTAATCCAGCAGTTGTTCGGCGCTGGCGCGATGCAGGCCCAGGGTGCCGGTTAGCCAGTCGAGGGCCGGTTGCAGGTCGCCGGGCGTGGCACCCAGCAAGCTGTCGATTTGCCCTTGCAAGCGCGCCACGGCCACCGACAACTCGTTGCTGCGCCCGGGTGCTTCGCCCAGCCAGAACGGGATGGTCGGCGGTTGGCCATGGGCATCCTCGACACGCACCTTGCCCGCTTCGACCCGCAGGATGCGGTAAGAGGTATTGCCGAGTTGGAAGATGTCGCCGGCGATGCTTTCCACCGCGAAGTCTTCGTTGACGCTGCCGATGTTCAGGCTCTGAGGCTCCAGCAACACGCTGTAGTCGGCGTTGTCCGGGATGGTGCCACCGCTGGTGACGGCGGTGAGCCTGGCACCGCGGCGGCCGCGCAGGGTGTGGGTCACGGCGTCACGGTGCAGGTAGGCGCTGCGGATACCCTGGCGGCCGTTGTAGCCCTCGCTGAGCATCTGCAACAGGGCCTGGTAGTGGCGCTCATCCAGCTCGGCGTAGGGCGCAGCACGGTGGACAAGCGCCAGCAGCGCCTGTTCCGGCCATTCACGGGCGCTGACTTCGGCAATGATCTGCTGGGCCAGCACGTCCAGCGGCGCCACTGGAATATGCAAGGTATCCAGCTCGCCACGGCGTACGCAGTCGAGCAACGCGGCGCATTCGATCAAGTCGTCACGGGTGGTGGCAAACAAGCGCCCTTTGGGCGTACCGCCGACCTGGTGCCCGGAGCGGCCGACGCGTTGCAAAAAGCCATTGATCGAGCCGGGTGAGCCGATCTGGCAGACCAGATCCACCTCGCCAATATCGATGCCCAGCTCCAGGGACGCGGTGGCGATCAGCACTTGCAGTTCGCCGGCCTTGAGCCGTTGCTCGGCGTCCAGGCGCAGTTCCTTGGCCAGGCTGCCATGGTGGGCGGCCACGGCGGTCTTGCCCAGCCGCTCGCTCAGATGCCGGGCCAGGCGTTCGGCCAGGCGCCGGGTGTTGACGAAAATCAGCGTGGTGCGGTGTTCGCGGGCCAATTGCGCGAGGCGGTCGTAGACCAGGGCCCACACATCGTTGGCCATCACCGCCGAGAGCGGCACTGGCGGCACTTCGATATCCAGGTCCCGTGGGCGCGCATGGCCGATGTCGACGATGGCACACTCACGGTCGGTGCCGACTAAAAACCGCGAGACCGCTTCGATGGGTTTTTGCGTGGCTGACAGGCCGATACGGGTCAATGGCTTGGCGCACAGCGCTTGCAGGCGCTCCAGGCTCAAGGCCAGGTGGCTGCCGCGCTTGCCGGCGGCGATGGCATGGATCTCATCGACGATCACCGTACGCGTGCTGGCGAGCATGTGTCGGCCGGAATCCGAACCCAGCAGCACATACAGAGATTCGGGCGTGGTCACCAGGATATGCGGCGCGCGCTTGCGCATCTGTGCGCGGTCTTTTTGCGGGGTGTCGCCGGTGCGCACGGCGGTGCGGATCACCAGCGGCGGCAGGCCCAGGCTTTGAAGCTGCTCGGTAATGCCGGCCAGCGGGTTTTGCAGGTTGATCTGGATGTCGTTGGACAGCGCCTTGAGCGGTGACACATACACCACCAGGGTCTCGTCCGGCAGTTGCCCGCCGTTGGCCAGGCCTTGGTGGACCAAATCGTCGAGTACCGCCAAAAAGGCCGTCAAGGTCTTGCCCGAGCCGGTGGGCGCGGCGATCAGCGTTGACCGCCGCTGGCGGATCAGCGGCCACGCCTGGGCCTGGGCGTCGGTCACCGAGGGGAAGGTCCTGCAAAACCAGGCACTGACGGCGGGGTGAAAACCATCCAGTGGGCTGGTCGTTGATTCGGGAAGGTTCATGAAGTGATTGATGCCACCTGCTCCAACAAGTTGCAAACACGTACTTTATCCGTGACGGTTGCGCTACAAACCCGCAAAATGCAACGATTCTGGCAACTACCTACGGCAAGGCGCACACGCCTGTCGATAATAACCATCGTTCCAAACAGACCGGGCCTGCTCAATCTATGCGAATGCGCCTTATGTTACTGGGCGGCGGGAATGCCCTCGGGCAGGCGCTGATTCGCCTCGGTGCAGAGGAAGACATCGGTTTCCTCGCCCCCAAACCGCCCCAAGACGGCTGGGATGCCGCGAGCCTTACCCAATTGCTCGACGACACCCGTCCCGATGCATTGATCAACCTCGCCTACTATTTCGACTGGTTCCAGGCCGAAACCGTGAGCGAAACCCGCTTGGCCGCTCAGGAGTTCGCCATCGAACGCCTGGCTGAATTGTGCCAGCACCACAGCATCACGCTGCTGCAACCGTCCAGCTACCGGGTGTTCGATGGCTCGCGCGCCACCGCCTACAGCGAAAAAGACGAGCCGGTGCCCCTGGGCCTGCGCGGCCAGGCGTTGTGGCGTATCGAACAGAGCGTGCGCGCCACTTGCCCACAACATGTGCTGCTGCGATTTGGCTGGTTGCTCGATGACAGTGTCGACGGCACGCTCGGGCGGTTCCTGGCCCGGGCCGAAAAACCTGATGAGCTGTTGATGGCCGACGACCGTCGTGGCAACCCGACGCCGGTGGACGATGCCGCACGGGTGATTATCTCGGTGCTCAAGCAGCTTGATTGCGCGGCGCCGCTGTGGGGCACCTATCATTACGCCGGGCATGAGGCGACTACGCCGTTGGCCCTGGGCCAGGCGATCCTGACCGAGGCGCGCAACTTCCACGCGCTGGCCATTGAATCCCCCACTGCCCAGGCCCACGCGGCTCGGCCGGATGCGGCGGATGAACCGCAGCACGCGGTGCTGGCCTGCAAGAAGATCCTGCATACCTTTGGCATCAAGCCAAGGGCATGGCGGGCGGGGCTTCCGGCGTTGCTGGACCGGTTCTACCGCCACAGCTGACACGCTACAAAACCAAATGTGGGAGGGGCGGTGCGACGATTCGACTTGCTCCCGATAGCGATGGGTCAGTCCATGAATCTGTTGACTGACACTCTGCTATCGGGAGCAAGCCCCCTCCCACATGGGTTATGCAGTGTTGCTTAGAACTTGTAGCCAATACCCACCATGTAAACCATCGGATCAACGTCCACATTGACCTTGGCCCGAGTGCCCTGGCCCAGCGCATTGTTATCCACAGTCGCCTTGGTGCTGATGTCGATGTAGCGCGCCTGGGCGTTGATCATCCAGTTGTCGTTGATCATGTAGTCGGCGCCGATCTGTGCGGCCCAGCCCCAGGAGTTTTCGGCCTTGAAGTTGCTGAAGCCGGCTTGTTGAGCGCGACCGCCGACGTGTTCGTCGTAGATCCAGGTGTAGTTGATACCGGCGCCCACGTACGGCTGGAATGCCGACTTGTTGTCCAGCGGGTAGTACACGACGCTCAGAGTCGGCGGCAGGTGCTTGAGCGAACCGAGCTTGCCGTTGGCGGCGCCCAGTGCGGTGTTCTTGAGTTTCACGTCATGCTCGAATGGCGTGGCGGCCAGCAATTCGATACCGACGTGGTCGGTGATCATGTAGGCGAAGTTCAAGCCCAGTTGGGTGTCGCTGCTCATAGTCGCCTTGCCGCCCAGGTTGGTGCCGGCCAGCGGGCCCTGGTCAACCTTGACTTTGCCGCTGTCGGCCTCCGGGTTGACGGTGATTGCACCGGCACGCACCAGGATATCGCCCGCCTGGTGAGCGTGTGCGACCGGGGCGACGAGGGCGAGCGCGAAGAGGGACGCGCCGAGCAGAGACTTGTTCATGGGAGCTCCAAAGGACGTTTAAAAGTTGTACGTCCAATGGTAAAGATCGTTCCGTTCGGTCTTTTGACTCAGCTCAATGAAAGGGTGATCAGCGCTACTCCTGCAGCTCGTACATGTAAATCTTCTGGGCATCCATCTGGTAACCGGCGTCGGCCAGTTCACTCGTCGACGGCTTGACCTGCATCGCGCCTTCGATCCAGTACGGCTGGTACAGCTCATCGAGCTTCACGCCGACTTCGCTTTTGACATGCACGATCTGGTTCGACGGCGGTGGCGGCACATGGATGCACGCGCCGAAATACGGCACCAGCAGAAACTCGGTAGTGCGGCCTTCTTCACTGACTTCCAGTGGCACGATATACCCCGGCAGGCGGATGTGCTGGCCGTCGAGGCTCCGCACCACCGGCGCGTTGGGCAGATCCTGCTTGGCCGCCGGCGCCGCCTCGACGGACAAGGCATCGGCCATGTTCGACAGGTCGTGCAGCGGCTTCATATTAGGCACTTCCGGTGGCGCATCCGGCGGGATCATTTCCTGCCAGGACAGGTCCTTGGGCTGTTCATCCGCCCACACGGGCACGGCCGTCAGCAGCAACAGGGCAAACAGGGCACGACGCATCGAAGCCTTCCTCATACACGGATGGACAGGCCATCGGCCAAAGATTGTCGATAGGCGCGCCACGCGGGCACGCTGCCCATCAACAGCGCTGCCGCGAGGATACCCGCCAGCAGGGTCCATTCATATTCGCTCGGCCAGGACATCGGCAGGTCCAGCCCGTAGTTGGCCTGCAAGTAACCACGGGAGGCGGCGATGCAGACATACAGCAGGCCCACGCCTGCTACCACACCGGACAAGGCCAGGGCGAAGGCTTCGAAGATCAGCAGGCTCGCGATATGCCATGGGCGCGCGCCCACCGAACGCAGAATCGCCATCTCGCGGCGGCGCTCGTTGAGGCTGGTGAGGATCGCCGTGAGCATGCCGATCAAGCCGGTCAGCACCACGAACAGCGAGATCACGAACAAGGCTTTCTCGGCGGTGCTCATCATGCTCCACAGCTCTTGCAGGGCCACGCCCGGCAGGATCGCCAGCATCGGCTCGCCACGGAACTCATTGATCTGCCTTTGCAACGCGAAGGTGGAAATCTTGTTGTTCAGGCCGAGCATGAACGCGGTGATGGCTTGCGGCGTCAGGTCCATATTGCGCGCCTGGTCGGCGCTGATGCGGCCTTTGCCCTGGGCCGGCACACCGTTGTGCCAGTCGACATGGATCGCCTCCATGCCACCCAGGCTGATGTGCAACGTGCGATCTACCGGCGTACCGGTACGCTTGAGGATGCCGACCACAGTGAAGGGTTTGTCGTCGTGCTTGACCAGGCTGACCACCGCTACACCGTGGGCCAGCACCAGCTTGTCGCCGAGTTTGTAATGCAGGGCGTCGGCGACTTCGGCGCCGAGCACCACTTCAAACGGGTCGGTAGCGAAGGCGCGGCCGCTGGCCAGTTCGAGGTTTTGCTTGCGCCCGTACTGGTAATGCTCGAAGTAGGATTCGTTGGTGCCCATCACGCGGTAACCGCGATGGGAGTCGCCGAGGGAAATCGGAATGGCCCATTTCACCTGGGGGCTGGCGGCGAAATGCTCAAAGCTGTCCCAGCGGATGTTGTTGGTGGCGTTGCCGATGCGAAACACCGAATACAGCAGCAGGTTGACCGAGCCCGAACGTGCCCCGACGATCAGGTCGGTACCGCTGATGGTGCTGGCAAAACTGTTGCGCGCCTCGACACGCACGCGCTCCACCGCCAGCAACAAGCACACGGAAAGCGCGATGGCGAAGGCAGTGAGGATCGCAGTAAAGCGGCGGTTAGCCAGGCTGGCCATGGCTAGACGAAACAGATACATCTCAAACCTCTGCGGGCGTGGCGGCGCGATTGAGTTCGGCCAGTGACAGGTTGCGGTCGAACAGTGACGCCAGGCTCTGGTCATGGCTGACAAACAACAGGCTGGCGCCAGCTTCACGGCATTCAGCGAACAGCAACTGGATGAACGCTTCGCGGGCGTCATAGTCCAGGGCTGAGGTGGGCTCGTCGGCGATCACCAGTTCCGGTTGGCCGATCAACGCACGGGCGGCAGCCACCCGTTGTTGCTGGCCGATGGACAGCGAGTCGGCGCGGCGCTCCAGCAAGTCCTTGTCCTTCAAGCCCAGGTGCGCGAGCAAGGTCGCAGCCGCCTGGTCGACACTGCCGTGGCGCTGTTTGGCCCGTTGTGCGCGCAACCTGGAAAAATGGCAAGGCAACTCGACGTTTTCGCGCACCGATAGAAACGGCAGCAGGTTGAACTGCTGGAAGATGTAGCCGGTGTGGTCCACACGGAAACGATCACGGGCGCCGGCCGAGAGTTCGGTCAACTCCTGCCCAAGCAGGCGGATGCTGCCCTGGCAGGGTTTCTGCACGCCCCCCAACAGCCCCAGCAGCGTGGTCTTGCCACTGCCGCTCGGGCCCTTGAGGAACAGGGTTTCCCCGGGTTCCAGGCGGAACGCGGGGATGTCCAGCAACTGCGGGTGACCGGGCCAGTTGAAGCCCAGGTCGGACAGTTCGATTAACGCTTGAGTCATGGGAAGTCAGTGTCGCCTGGTAGTCGAAAATGGCGCCGATCCACTGTGGGAGCTGGCTTGCCTGCGATGGCATCGCTACGGTGTGCCTGCTGCACCGCGTCGCCAGTATCGCAGGCAAGCCAGCTCCCACATGGACTGTGCTTTCAAGTCAGAACTTCAGGGTGGCGGCGGTGGCCGTCGCGTCAACACCTTGCTGACCGCTCGGGCCGATCAGTTGTACCTGAATTTTCTTGGTGGCGGGGAAGGTCTTGAACACTTGGCTCAAGTCCAGGTTGCCCAAGGCCGTCGGCGTGGCGCAGGTGAATTGGTAGTGGGCGTGGATTTCGCTGTGGTCGTGATGGTGCTCGTGAGCGGCGGCGCCTTTGCCGTCGGTGGCGTGGTCATCGTCGTCATGGTCGGCTTCTGGTTTGTCACCGAACAGCGGGCTATTGAGCTCCTGGCTGCTGACCACACACCCTGCGGCCTTGGGCAGGTTGAACAGGGCCAACGGGTTCTCCAGTTGTTTACGTACACCGGCGACCTTGGCTTTATCGGCGGCGCTGGTCGCTACATGCTCGAAACCCACCAGGTTCATGGCCGGGCTGTCCAGTTCAAGCTCAAGGGCCTTGTCATCCAGCACGGCATTGAGACGGCCGACCCCATGTTCATGGGCGCCGAGGCTGCCGTGCTCGTGGTCATGCTCTTCGTGAGCGTGGGCAACAGCCAGTGGCAGCAGGGCGAACGGCAAAGCAAGCAGCAAACGGCGCATGGGAGGGCTCCAGGATGAAAGTTTTGTTATGTGATCTTATAACAATAGAGCCGAGAGTTTGACCGCCTGCTTGGTGTTGCGCAAGCTGCATGGGAGCATGACGGTCAGAAAAATGCAGGAGTACAGCGATGTTGCGAATTCGTGGAACCATCGGCGACCTGCCGGTGGACTTGACCCTGGAACTGGACGACGGCGATTGGGCGCGCTTGGGCGCACAGCTTCAGGCCGCCCCAACGCCCAGTGCGCCAACCGCGGCGCCGGTCAAACAAAACGACGACCTATGGCAGAGCGCCCAGGAGGTGCTGCGCAAGGCAGGGCAGCTCAACGGTCTGGAATTACTCGATCAACTGGAAGGGTTGGCAGGCGATGCGGGCGCGGGCAAGCGCCTGTTGGTGCGCCTGCGCCATAGCGCCAAAGTCAAGGTGAGCAGCGGCGGGGATACGCCGCTGTACCGTTGGATCGGTGATTAGTACAACGCGGCAAACAATTTGCGGCGGTACACCGTGACCAGCGGGTGCTCATTGCCCAGCAATTCGAACACCTGCAGCAACGTCTTGTGCGGCAAGCCTTCGCTGTAGCTGCGGTTGCGGGTAAACAACTTGAGCAAACCTTCCAGTGCCGCATCGTACTGCTGGCGCGCCAGCTGCTGGATCGCCAACTGATAGGCCGCCTCGTCGTCCTGCGGGTTCTGTGCCAGACGGCTCTTCAGATCGGCGGTGTCCGGCAAGTCTGCGGCCTGGCGCAGGAAGGTGATCTGCGCCTTGGCCCCGGCCAGGGCGGCCTTGTGCTCGTCGCTTTTGACTGCGTCAAGCACGGCCTGGGCTTCGCCCAATTCGCCGCGTTCGGCCAGGCAGCGTGCGTACAGGATCAACGCGGGGGCGTTAGTGTTGTCTTCGCCCAACAGCGCCACCAGCAGCCCTTCAGCTTCACTGATGCGTCCTTCGCTGAACAGCGCCTGGGCCTGTTCCAGCGGATCCGCCGCAGCCGGTGGTGGCATCTGCACATGTGGCTCCAGCATCGCCCGTACTGCCGACTCCGGCTGCGCACCGGCAAAGCCGTCCACCGGCTGGCCATCCTTGAACAACACCACCGTCGGCAGGCTTTGAATGCCGAAACGCGCGACGATGTCCTGTTCGGCCTCGCAATCGACCTTGGCCAACAGCAACTCGCCGCGATAGCTCTCGGCAATCTGCGCCAGCATCGGCATCAGCGCCTTGCATGGCGCACACCATTCGGCCCAGAAGTCCACCAGCACAGGTTTTTCAAAAGAATTCTGAATCACCGCCTGGTCGAAGTTGGCGGTGGTGACGTCGAAGATGTACGGCGTGGGCTCACTCATGGGGCGTCTCGAATAAAGCGGGAATGGGGGCAACTATAAGGGCTGGCGCCGCGAATGGTACAGACTCACCTTGCGAAACTCCCAAGGCTCGGCCAGGTCCGGCAGGGTCAACGCGTCCAGAACCTCCAGCCGTTGATAACGCGGGTGTTGGAAGTCCCGCACCCGCGAATCGGCCACCAGCGCTTCGCGGCCACGGGTGAGGAATTGATCCAGCAGCGGCAGGTTGGCGCGGTCGTAAAGCACGTCGGCCACCAGGATCAAGTCAAAACGGTCGGCTTCGGCGAAGAAGTCGGCGCAATAGCCCAGCTCCACCGCATTGAGTTCGGCGTTGGCGCGGCAAGACGCCAGGGCCAGCGGGTCCAGGTCACAAGCCACTACTTCCAGGGCCCCCGCCTTTACGGCGGCGATCCCGGCTACGCCCGAACCGGCGCCGAAATCCAGCACGCGTTTGCCGGCGACCCACTCGGGATGCGCCGCCAGGTAGCGCGCCAACGCCAGGCCGCTGGCCCAGCAAAAGCTCCAGTAGGGCGGCTCATGCAGGATGCGCCGGGTTTCTTCCTGGCTGAAGGCGCGGTCCATATTGTCGGCATCGAGCAGCCATAGCGATAATTCGGTGCCCGGTAGCGGGCAGGGCACCAATTGCGCGTCGCCGATCAACTCGCTCAAGGCGCGCTGCAGGTGCAGCGGTGGCGTCATGGCGCCTTGACGAGTTGCAGGGGGCCGGTGCTCTGGGTGATCGCTTGGGTGACGCGCACGGCGGGCAAGTGCAGGATCAACTGGCCGGACTGGCTGGCGCGGCCACGCAATTCAACGCGTGCACCGGCCGGGAAGGCTTCAGGGTTGAAGCGCAGGCGGAAGGCCAGGGGCTTGCCATTGCCGCTCAGCACGCTGCTGGCGAGCAGTTGCTGCGGGCGCGAACGGTCGTCGATCACCAGCAGAGCCATCTCGACTTCGGCGCCGGCGGGCACATTGGTCAGGCTGCCGCTGATTTCCCGTTGATAGGCGGGCAGGGGGCCGAGGTCTTCAATACCCGGGACTTTTTTCTCTTGTGCCGGTGTCGGTTGAGGCGCGGCCGGTTTGGGGGCTTCGCTGCTGCAGGCGACCAGAAAACTGAACAGCGTGAGTAGAACGAGTGGTCGTAACTGCATGTACGGCTCCAGAAAGGACAAAATCCGTGGCTTAAAAAATATCAAACATATAAGCCTGCCTATATACCGTAAAGGCTATGGCTTGTCTTGCGACGGGGATGCGCTACCATGGCCCTCCCATTTTTTGTTGCCTGCCAACCATGCACTGTCCCTTCTGCGGTGCCAACGACACCAAGGTCATTGACTCGCGTCTGGTCGCCGAGGGCGATCAAGTGCGTCGCCGGCGCGAATGCCTGGCCTGTGGTGAACGTTTCACCACCTTCGAAACCGCCGAACTGGTATTGCCCCGTCTGATCAAGTCCGACGGCAGCCGCCAGCCTTTCGACGAAGAAAAACTGCGCGCCGGTATGCAGCGCGCCCTGGAAAAACGCCCGGTGAGTGTCGAGCGCCTGGAAGCGGCGCTGGTGCATATCAAGCACAAGCTGCGGGCGACCGGCGAGCGCGAGGTCAAGAGCCTGGTGGTTGGAGAGCTGGTGATGGGCGAGCTGCAAAAGCTCGACGAAGTCGCCTATATCCGTTTCGCCTCGGTGTATCGACGCTTCCAGGACCTCAATGAGTTCCGCGAAGAAATCGACCGCCTGGCCCGTGAGCCTTCCAAACAATGACGTCTGAACAGGCAGTCCTCGACGCCCATTACATGGCGCGTGCCCTCGAATTGGCGCGCAAGGGCCTGTACACCACCCACCCCAACCCACGGGTGGGCTGCGTGATCGTGCGTGACGGGCAGATTGTCGGCGAAGGCTGGCATGAGCGCACCGGCGAGCCCCATGCCGAGCCGAATGCCCTGCGCGCCGCCGGTGAAAAGGCCCGTGGCGCGACGGTGTACGTGACGCTGGAGCCGTGCAGCCACCATGGCCGTACGCCGCCGTGCGCCGATGCACTGGTGAGCGCCGGTGTGGCGCGGGTGGTGGCAGGTATGCAGGACCCGAACCCGGAAGTGGCCGGGCGTGGCATGCAGCGTCTGGCCCAGGCGGGTATCGAGGTGCGCAGTGGTGTCCTGGAAGCTGAGGCGCGGGCGCTTAACCCGGGGTTCCTCAAGCGCATGGAGCACGGTTTGCCGTTCGTGCGGGTCAAGCTGGCCATGAGCCTGGACGGCCGCACGGCGATGGCCAGCGGCGAAAGCCAATGGATCACCGGCCCCGCTGCCCGCGCCGCCGTCCAACGTCTGCGTGCCGAGGCGAGTGTGGTGTTGACCGGTGCCGATACGGTGCTGGCCGACGGCGCCCGCTTGACTGTGCGCGCCGCTGAGTTGGGCCTGGATGAACAAACCACCGCCCTGGCCATGTCGCGCCCGCCGCTGCGCGTGTTGATCGACGGCCGCTTGCGCGTGCCGCTCAATGCACCCTTCTTCAAGGCAGGCCCGGCACTGGTCATCACCTGCGTAACCCCGGAGAACCAGTTCCCCCGTGGCCCAGAGTGCCTGGTGGTACCAGGCGTGGAGGGCCAGGTCGACCTGCGCTCGGCGCTGGTGGCATTGGCCGCCCGTGGCGTCAACGACGTGCTGGTGGAAGCGGGCCCGAGCCTGGCGGGCGCGTTTGCCCAGCAAGGCCTGGTGGATGAGTACGTCATATTCATCGCCGGCAAGTTCCTCGGCTCCGCTGCCCGGCCGTTGCTGGACTGGCCGCTTGAGAAGCTGGTCGACGCGCCCCAACTCAAGATCACTGACATGCGCGCTGTAGGCGACGACTGGCGAGTCACTGCCATTCCCGTCCCGACAGCGAGCGTATAATTCCCGGCCTGCGCTTAAGCGTCAGCCCCTCGTTTTCAGGAGAGCGAAATGTTCACCGGCATTATCGAATCCATCGGCAGCATCCGTGCAATGACCCCCAAAGGCGGCGACGTGCGCCTGCTGGTTGAAACCGGCAAGCTGGACCTCGGCGACGTCAAGCTGGGTGACAGTATCGCCGTCAGCGGCGTGTGCCTGACCGTTATTGAGCTGCCGGGCAACGGCTTTGCCGCCGACGTCAGCCGGGAAACCCTGGACTGCACCGCGATGAACGACCTCAAGGCCGGCAGCCCGGTCAACCTGGAAAAAGCCCTGACGCCGACCACGCGCCTGGGCGGTCACCTGGTCAGCGGCCATGTCGACGGTGTCGGCGAAGTGGTGGCCCGCAGTGAAAACGCACGCGCCGTGGAATTCCGCATCCGTGCGCCCAAAGAGCTGGCCAAGTACATTGCCCACAAGGGTTCGATCACCGTTGATGGCACCAGCCTGACCGTGAACGCCGTCAATGGCGCCGAATTTGAACTGACCATCATTCCCCACACCCTCAGCGAAACCATCATGGCCTCCTACCAGCCTGGGCGCCGGGTGAACCTGGAAGTGGACTTGCTTGCCCGTTACCTGGAGCGCCTGTTGCTGGGCGAAAAGGCCGCAGAGCCTGCATCAGGCAACATCACCGAAAGTTTTCTGGCCGCTAACGGCTACCTGAAATCCTGACCAAGGGGGTGCCGCGTGGCGCTCAATAGCATCGAAGAACTGGTTGAAGACATCCGCCAAGGCAAGATGGTCATCCTTATGGATGACGAAGATCGCGAGAACGAAGGCGACATCATCATGGCTGCCGAGGCGTGCAAGCCTGAGCACATCAACTTCATGGCCAAGCACGCCCGTGGTCTGATCTGCATGCCCATGAGCCGCGAACGCTGCGAGTTGCTCAAGCTGCCGTTGATGGCGCCGCGCAATGGGTCGGGTTTTGGCACCAAGTTCACGGTATCGATTGAAGCCACCACTGGCGTCACCACCGGTATCTCCGCCGCTGACCGCGCGCGTACCGTGCAAGCCGCCGCCGCCAAAGATGCCAAGGCCGAAGACATCGTCAGCCCCGGTCACATTTTCCCGCTGATGGCTCAACCGGGTGGCACCCTGGCTCGCGCCGGTCACACCGAAGCCGCCTGCGATCTGGCGCGCATGGCCGGTTTCGAGCCGAGTGGGGTGATCTGCGAAGTGATGAACGACGACGGCACCATGGCCCGTCGCACCGAACTGGAAGCCTTTGCCGCCGAACACAACCTCAAGATCGGCACCATTGCCGACCTGATCCACTACCGCATGATCCACGAACGTACCGTTCAGCGGATTGCCGAGCAGCCGCTGGACAGCGAACTGGGCCAATTCAATTTGGTGACCTACCGTGATTCAGTGGAAGGCGACGTGCATATGGCCCTGACCCTGGGCAACATTTGCGCCGAAGAGCCGACCCTGGTGCGGGTGCACAACATGGACCCTCTGCGCGACCTGTTGATGGTCAAGCAACCCGGCCGCTGGAGCCTGCGCGCCGCCATGGCCGCGGTTTCCGAGGCTGGCAGCGGTGTGGTGCTGTTGCTCGGTCACCCGCTGGACGGCGACGTATTGCTGGCGCACATCCGCGAAACCGCCGACGCCGTGCCGGTGAAAAAACCGACCACCTACAGCATCGTCGGTGCCGGTTCGCAGATCCTGCGCGACCTGGGCGTGCGCAAAATGCGCCTGATGAGCGCACCGATGAAATTTAATGCGATATCCGGATTCGACCTGGAAGTTGTAGAATACGTGCCCTCCGAATAAAGGCCGGCGATTTTTGCCCCTTGTTCGCGGTTAAATCATCACTGAGGGACGCACTTTTCGCGTCCCGGCTCTTTAAGAGATTTGTCGAATGACCCTGAAGACCATCGAAGGTACCTTCATCGCCCCCAAAGGCCGCTATGCCCTGGTGGTTGGCCGCTTCAACAGCTTCGTGGTTGAAAGCCTGGTAAGCGGTGCGGTTGACGCCCTGGTTCGCCACGGTGTGAGCGAGAGCGATATCACCCTTATCCGCGCCCCTGGCGCCTTCGAAATTCCACTGGTTGCGCAAAAAGTTGCTCAGCAGGGTGAATACGCGGCGATCATCGCCCTGGGCGCGGTCATTCGTGGCGGCACCCCGCACTTCGAATACGTAGCCGGCGAATGCACCAAGGGCCTGTCCCAGGTGTCCATGGAGTTCGGCGTGCCAGTCGCTTTCGGCGTGCTGACCGTTGATTCCATCGAGCAAGCCATCGAGCGTTCCGGCACCAAAGCCGGTAACAAGGGCGCTGAAGCTGCCTTGTCCGCGCTGGAAATGGTCAGCCTGCTGTCGCAGTTGGAGGCCAAGTGATTTCCGACGAAAGCGATCGTTTCAACCCGCGTGACGAGCGTCCAGCCGATGCCGGCAAGCCTTCGAAAAGCGAAAAGCGCCGTGCGGCCCGTCAGCTCGCCACCCAGGCGCTGTACCAGCGTCATATGGCTGGCACTTCGCTGAACGAGATCGAAGCGCAATTTCGCGTCGATAACGACTTCACCTTTGCTGACCAGAGCTACTTCCACGACATCCTGCACGGTGTTCCGGCCAACATGACCGAGATCGATGCTGCGCTGACGCCATGCCTGGACCTGACCCTCGAAGAGCTGGACCCGGTTGAGCTGGCGGTACTGCGCCTGTCCACCTGGGAGCTGCTCAAGCGCGTTGACGTACCGTACCGCGTGGTGATCAACGAAGGCATCGAACTGGCGAAGGTCTACGGTTCGACCGACGGTCACAAGTTCGTCAACGGCGTGCTCGACAAGCTGGCCCCGCGCCTGCGTGAAGCCGAAGTAAAGGAACACAAGCGCTAGTCTGCGCTTGAGTCCCGCATGGGCGAGTTCGAGCTGATCCGCAAGTACTTCGCCGCCGCGCCTTGTGCGCAAGGCGGCGATGGCATTGCCCTGGGGATCGGCGACGACTGTGCCTTGCTGGCGCTGCCCGCCGGAGAGCAACTGGCGGTCTCTACCGATACGCTGGTGGCCGGCGTGCATTTTGCCGACCCCTGTGACCCGTACCTGCTCGGCCAGCGCTCGCTGGCCGTGGCGGTGAGCGACCTGGCCGCCATGGGCGCCGACCCCCTCGCGTTTACCCTTGCCCTGACCACGCCGACCGTGGATGCCGATTGGCTGCAACGCTATGCCCAAGGCCTGAACGCCATGGCGCAACGTTGCGGCGTGGGCTTGGTGGGCGGCGATACCACCCGAGGGCCACTGAGCCTGACCCTGACCGTATTTGGCCGCGTACCGGCCGGGCAGGCGTTGACGCGCAGTGGTGCGCAGCCGGGTGACCTGCTGTGTGTGGGCGGCGAACTGGGCGATGCCGCTGGTGCTTTGCCATTGGTCTTGGGCCAACGCACGGCGGATGCGGCAGTTGCCGAGCCGCTGCTGGCACATTACTGGTCGCCGCAACCGCAGTTGGCCCTGGGGCTGACGTTGCGGGGCAAGGCGAGCGCGGCCATGGATATCTCCGACGGGCTGCTGGCCGATTGTGGGCATATCGCCAAGGCTTCGGCGGTCAGCCTGGTGATCGAACGTCACAGGTTGCCGTTATCTACCGCCTTGCTGACATTTGTCGGCGAGGATCAGGCCCGCGTCGCGGCGTTGAGCGGGGGCGATGACTACGTGCTGGCATTTACCTTGCCGATATCCGCGTTGGCACCTTTGCGAGCGGGCGGCTGGCCGATTCACGTGATCGGTCGGGTCGAAGCGGGGCAGGGCGTGACCCTGCTCGATGCCCATGGTCAGGACATTACACCGGCCGTGCGCGGCTATCAGCATTTTCGCGAGACGCCGTAGCCAGCGTCCTGCGCTACCCTTTATCTGATGATTACCACGTAGGAAGCCGTCACTATGGTCGTGCGCTGCTGGCTGCTGATCGCTCTGTGTGCCTTTACCTCTGTACTTCAGGCGGATGAGGCGTCGGTGCCCGGCAAGGTCATGCTGGCCGGCGAAGAGTGGAACGACTACACCAATAAAGATGGCAGCGGCCTGGCCTGGGACGTGGTGCGCCAGATCTTCGAGCCGGTAGGCATCACCCTGCAGACCCGCAGCGAGCCCTACACCCGCTCGGTCGGCCTGGCCCAGCGTGGCGAGGTGGATGGATGCGTCGGCACCTATCGCAATGAAGTCAGCGGGGTGTTGTACCCCCGCTGGAACTTCGACGCCGACCACGTATACGCCCTTGGGCTCGCCACTGCGCCTACGCCGACACAGGCGACGCTGGGCGACTACCGCCTGGCCTGGGTGCGTGGCTACAAGTACGAGCAATACCTGCCCAATGTGCGCCGCTTCAACCAGATCGAACGGCGCGACGGTATCCTGCCAATGCTGCAATACGGTCGCGCCGATTTCTATATCGATGCCCTCACTGAAGCCAAGTATGTACTCAGCCAGGCGCAAGACCCGGCGCTGTTCAAACTTACGCATATCGCCGAGTTGCCGCTCTACATAGCCTTTGCCGATACCGAGCGCGGCAGGGCGTTGATGGCGGTGTATGACCAGCGTTTGGCCGCCCTGGTCAAGACCGGCGAGCTCAAAGCGACTTTTGCGCGCTGGAAACAGCCGTATCCGTTCCCGGGCCCATAGAACTGACGCGAAGGCCAATCGAACCTATTGATCTTTATCAGCGATAATTCAGCTTAAGCGTCTGTAGGAACCTGCTGTTACAATGGCCGCCTCTGTGAAATCTGAAATCAGGAGCACACGGTGCCCGTCGTTTTCGTCGCCGCTTCCAAGCTGCCTACCCCTTTTGCCACGTTCACCATGAACGGCTTTCTCGAAGAAGCCACCGGGCGCGAGCACGTTGTGCTCAGCCTCGGCGACATCACGGATGGCGCGCCGGTGCTGGGGCGCGTGCATTCCGAGTGCCTGACCGGCGATGCGCTGTTCAGCCAGCGCTGTGACTGCGGCTCGCAACTGGAAGCCGCTTTGCAAGCCATCGCCCGTGAAGGCCGTGGCGTGCTGCTGTACTTGCGTCAGGAAGGCCGTGGCATTGGCTTGTTGAACAAGATCCGCGCCTACGAACTGCAAGATGGCGGCGCCGACACCGTGGAAGCCAACGAGCGCCTGGGCTTTGCCGCCGACCAGCGCGACTACGCGATCTGCCTGCCGATGCTTGAGCACCTGGGGGTCAAATCCCTGCGCCTGATGACCAACAACCCGCGCAAGGTCAAAGCCTTGACCGAGATGGGCATCACCGTGGCCGAGCGCGTGCCGCTGCACACCGGGCACAATCCGCACAACAAGCTCTACCTGGCGACCAAAGCCAGCAAGCTCGACCATATGATGGGCAACGAGCACCAGGGCGAGGTCGACCGCGCGTGACTCGCGGCCAGGTGAAACGGCGGTTATCCTTCAACTGGTGGCAGTACCTGGCTTTGGCATTGCTGCCCCTGTTTGTGATCAATCTGCTGTTTGGTCGCGCTGAACCCCTGCTGCCCGTGCTGGCCATGCCGTTCTTCATTGCCGGCGTGGCCTCGATGTTTCTCAGCCTGCGTTATTTTCACGGCTATAAACATGCGCTGATCGCCACTTCCAAAGCCCTCGATACCCCTGAAGAACCTGCTGCTTGGATCACCCTGGCGGCGCGTCGGCGCACGGCTTTGCTGGTAGCCGCGCTACCGGCCTGGATCGGTGCGCTGGCGGTGTTCGTGGGGCTGGAAGCGGTGCCACTGTTCCTGCTGGCAATGTCGACCATGGTGCTGTTTTACCTCTACCGCATTCCGCGTCAACTGGGATGAGCCGCTACTGGCTGGCACTGCTGCTCGTATTGAGTGTTCAGGCGATGGCAGCCGAACGAGTGGTCAGCCTGGCGCCGTCGCTGTCTGAAATCGTCGTTGAGCTGGGCGCAGCCGACCTGTTGGTGGGTGTGCTTGATGGTGGTGAGCGGCCAACAGCACTGGCAACGGTTGCGTCGGTCGGGCATTACGGCCAACTGGATATGGAGCGTCTGCTCAGCCTGAAGCCCGACCTGGTCCTGCTGTGGCCCGGCAGCGTCGGCCCGGCCCAGCGTGAGCAGCTTCAGCGGTTGAATATCCCGGTGTATATCGCCGAGCCCCATAGCCTTGAGCAACTGACTACTCAGGTCCAGGCCATTGCCGAGCAATTGGGCCGAGCTGAGGCAGGGCGCCAGCTCGCTGCACAACTACGCCAGCGCTTGGCCGAGTTGCGCCAGCGCTATCAGCGGGCCGAGCCGTTGCGGGTGTTTTACCAAGTGTGGAACCAACCGCTGTACACCGTGGGTGGTGGGCAGATCATCAGCGATGCGCTCAGTGTGTGCGGGGCGCGTAATGTGTTTGATGATCTGAAGTTGCCGGCGCCGCAGGTCAATATCGAGTCGGTGCTGGCGCGTGATCCCGAGGTGATCCTGGTGGGTGATCAAGCTCAGAGACAAGGGTGGAAGGCATGGCCGATGATGTCTTCGCGGGTGCGATTAGTGCCGGACAAGGGCCTGGAGCGGCCCAGCGGGCAGATGTTGGAGGCGGTGGGGCGGTTGTGTCAGGTTTTATCGCCTAACCTGTGAAACCGCTATCGCAGGCAAGCCAGCTCCCACAGGGGAATGCATTTCAATTGTGGGAGCTGGCTTGCCTGTGATGACGTCGGTGCAGGTCCCTCAGAACTCAGGCGTCCATGTCAGCCCAACCATCCACACCCGACCTTCTTCACGATAATTCTGAGCCTCGCCGAGGTAGCTGTACTTCGCCCGGGCATAGGACCTGTCCAGCACGTTATCCACCTTCAGCGACAACGACACCTCTCGGTTCAACGCCCAACTGCTGCGTAGCCCCAACAAGGCATACCCGCCCAAACGGTTGCGGTTGGCTTCATCATCGTAGCTGCTGCTGATCGCCTGCCAGCTCGCGCCAACGCCCAGCTTGTCGAACTGCCGATCCAGATCCAGGTTCAATGTACGCCGAGCGCGACGTGCCAGGGTGTGGCCGCTGTCACGGTCACGCGGGTCGATAAGCGACAGGCCCAGGTTGCCCTGCCAGCCAAACACTTCCTGCTTGAGCGCCGCTTCAAAGCCGTTGATCCGCGCCGATGCCACGTTTTGCGGCTTGCCGGCGTCAAGGATGATCGCGTCGCTCAGGTCGGTACGATACAGCGAGGCTTCCACCCGTGTGCTGTCGGTCAGTTGGCTGCGCCATTGCAGCTCGTAGCTCTTTGATGTCTCGGGCTGCAGATTGGGGTTGCTGTACTGCGTGTCGGGGTAATAGAGGTCGTTGAAGGTCGGCGCGCGGAAGCCTTCGCTGTAGCTCAAGAGTAGGTCGTTGTCAGGGTTGACCGGTACGGTCAGGGTGCCGCTCCAGCTATTTTGACCGCCGAACTGCTGGTTCTGGTCGCGACGCAGCCCAAGCTCGGTGGAAAACCACTCGCTGTGGAAGCGGTGCTGCACAAAGGCGGCGCGGTTCCAGCGGCTGTTTTCGGTAAAGGTGGTGGAGCCGTGGAAGCGGTCTTCATACCAGTCGCCACCGACGATCAGGTTGTTCTGCTCATTCAGCGTCAGGTCGTTCTGCCAGTTGACCGAGTCGCGGTAGGTATTGAACACGCTGAAATCATCACTGAGCGTATCGCGCTTGGTGTCACGGTTTTCGCTGTGGCCCAACTCCAGGCGCGACTGCCAGGTCTCATTGAGCTTGGCATCGACATAACCGCTGGCGCTGCTGACGGTGTAATCGGTGTAGGGTTTCTGGCCGACGCTCTGCCCGGTGGCGCCGTTGTAGCGGCCATAACTGTTGTCGTACTCCGACTTGCCACGGTTATCCAGCAGATTGAAACCTACCTCCAGCTCATCGCTGAACGAATGGCGGAGGTTCAGGCTGATGGACTGGTTTCGGTAGGCATCATGGTCGCCGTCACTGGGGAACGACGCGTGGCTCGCGTTGATACCTGCGGTTTCATCCAGGCTTGCGCCCAGGTTGAAGCGCGTATGTTCATCGCCGCCCGACAAGCCCAGGCTACGTTCCCACGTCTGGTTACTGCCAAACCCGAGCTTCAAGCGCGGCTGCAAGCCTTGCTCGACATTGCGCCGGGTAAACACCTGGATCACTCCGCCAATCGCGTCGCTGCCGTAAATGACCGAGCGGGAACCGCGCAGCACTTCTACACGCTCAATCTGATCGACGTTCAGATATTGCAGGCCACTATCACCGGTGGTGGTGTTGGCAATGCGCTGGCCGTCCACCAGTACCAGGCTTTGTGCGGCCTTTGTGCCTCGAATGAAGATCCCCGGCAAACTGCCACGCCCACCGGTCGGCGCAACCTGCACACCGGGCACGCGGCTGAGCAGGTCGGTGACGCTGGTGGGTTGCAGGCGGTCGATGTCGGCGCGGGTGAAGACGGTGTTGGCGGCGCTGCTGTCATTACGCGCCTGCACTTGGCGGTTGGCGCTGATGACCACATCGGAGAGCTTCAAGGCCTGGTCGCGGGTGTCGGCGAGCAGATCGGCGGCGGGTAAAAGCAGCAGGGCGAGGCACAGGCGTTTCATGGGCTGTCCATAGCGATTTTGAAGGTGATACAAGTTAAATGTGGGAGGGGCGGTGCGACGATTCGACTTGCTCCCGATTACAGTGTGTCAGTCAGAACATCTGGTACTGATACACCGCGATCGGGAGCAAGTCGAATCGTCCCACCGCCCCTCCCACATTTAGTCCCGGTTTCTACAGGGCCAGAAGCGCCAAACGCTCGCGCACCGAAGCCTCGATGCCGGCCTCGTCCAAGCCACACTCAGCCAGCATCTGCGCCGGCTTGGCGTGCTCGACGTACACATCCGGCAAGCCCAGGTGCAGCACCGATTTGAGGATGTTCTCCCGCGCCAGGAACTCGCTGACTGCCGCGCCGGCGCCGCCCATGATGGCGTTCTCTTCGACGGTCACCAACAACTCATGGCTGGCGGCGATTTCGCGTACCAGCGCCTCATCCAACGGTTTGACGAAACGCATGTCCACCACTGTGGCATCAAGCTTTTCAGCCACTTTCAGCGCTTCGGCCAGTTGTACGCCAAACACCAGGAATGCAGTTTTGCTGCCTTGGCGACGCACGACGCCTTTGCCGATTTCAATCGGCTCCAGGTCTTTCTCGATCACGGCATTCGGGCCATTGCCCCGGGGATACCGCACAGCGGCCGGGCCGTTGTACAGGTGGCCGGTGCTGAGCATCTTGCGCAGTTCGTTTTCGTCGCTGGGCGTCATCACCAGTATGCCGGGGATGCAGCGCAGGTAGGACAGGTCGAAGCTGCCAGCATGGGTCGGGCCGTCTTCGCCCACCAGGCCGGCGCGGTCGATGGCGAACAGCACGTCGAGGTTCTGCACCGCCACATCGTGAACCAACTGGTCATAACCGCGTTGCAGGAAGGTGGAGTAGATCGCCACCACCGGCTTGGCGCCTTCGCAGGCCATGCCGGCGGCGAAGGTGACAGCGTGCTGCTCGGCAATCGCCACGTCGAAGTAACGCAACGGGAAACGCTCGCTGAACGCCACCAGGTCGGAGCCTTCCTTCATCGCCGGAGTAATGCCCACCAGGCGTGGGTCGGCGGCGGCCATGTCGCACAGCCATTCGCCAAACACACCGGAATACTTCGGCCCGCTGGCCTTTTTCGGCGCAGCGGCGGGCGCGTCCAGGGGTTCGAGCTTGGTGATCGCGTGGTAACCAATCGGGTCGACTTCAGCCGGGGCGAAGCCTTTGCCCTTCTTGGTGACGATATGCAGGAACTGCGGGCCCTTGAGGTCGCGCATGTTGCGCAAGGTGGCGATCAGGGTCGGCAGATCGTGGCCATCGATAGGGCCGATGTAGTTCCAGCCCAGCTCTTCGAACAGGGTGCCGGGCACCAGCATGCCCTTGGCATATTCTTCGGTGCGACGGGCGATTTCCCACGCTCCAGGCAGACGTGACAGTACTTTCTTGCTGCCTTCGCGCATGCTGGCGTAGGTGCGGCTGGAGAGGATTTTCGCCAGGTAATTGGACAGGCCACCGACATTGCGCGAGATCGACATGTCGTTGTCGTTGAGGATCACCAACATGTTGGCATCCACTTCTGGCGCATGGTTGAGCGCTTCGAAGGCCATGCCGGCAGTCAGCGCGCCATCCCCGATCACGGCAATCGCCTTGCGATCGCTGTTTTGCAGACGGGCGGCAATCGCCATGCCCAACGCTGCACTGATGGACGTGCTGGAGTGGCCGACGCCAAAGGTGTCGTACTCGCTCTCGGAACGGCGCGGGAAGGCGGCCAGGCCGTCCTTCTGACGCAGGCTGCCCATGCGCTCGCGACGGCCGGTGAGGATTTTATGCGGATATGCCTGATGGCCCACGTCCCACACCAGCCGGTCGTCCGGGGTGTCGAACACGTAATGCAGGGCGATGGTCAGCTCGATCACGCCCAGCCCGGCGCCGAAATGCCCACCGGTCTGGCCGACCGTGTAGAGCAATTCCAGGCGCAACTCATCGGCCAGGGTTTCCAGCTCGGCTTCACCCAGTCGACGCAGGCCGTCCGGCGTGGCAGCGCGGTCGAGCAGGGGCGTGGACGGGCGTTTGCGGGGAATCTCTTGAAACGTCGTGGGCATCAGGCGAATCGTTATAGGTATAGAAGAGGCGGCAGTTTACCTCAAGCGGTGCAAACTGCCCACGCAGGGCGCCGAACTTGGCCGATATGCGGCGCAAATGGCCGGGGCTGTCAGTGGCGGCGCTCGACGATATACCGCGCCAGGTCACGCAGCGGCTCGGCCGCCGCGTCGAAAGGTCGCAGGGCATCCAGGGCCTGGTCACGCAGCTCAATGGCGTATGCCTTGGCGGCTTCCAGCCCCAGCAGAGCCGGATACGTCGGCTTGTCCCGTGCAATATCGGCGCCTTGGCGTTTGCCGAGGGTGGCGGTATCGCTTTCCACGTCGAGAATATCGTCCTGCACCTGGAAGGCCAGGCCGATCGCGCGGGAATAAGTCTGCAGGGCCGCCAGTTGCTCGGCGTCGGCGCGGCCGCTGGCCAGGGCGCCCAGGTGCACGGCGGCTTCGATCAACGCGCCGGTCTTGTGGCGATGCATGTATTCAAGGGCTTCTTGATCCAGCTTGAGGCTGACCGAACCCATGTCGATGGCTTGGCCGCCGACCATTCCGGCCGGGCCAGCAGCGTGGGCCAGAGCAGTAACCATGCGCAGGCGGATCTCGGCGTTGACGCTGCTTAGCGCCGGGTCCAGCAACGCGCTGAACGCCAGGCTCTGCAAGCCATCCCCGGCCAGGATCGCGTAAGCCTCATCGAAGGCTTTGTGGGTCGTGGGCTGGCCGCGACGCAGATCGTCGTCATCCATCGCCGGCAGGTCGTCGTGTACCAGGGAGTAAGCGTGGATCAACTCCACCGCACACGCTGCGCCATTGGCCTCGACCGCCGGCGCGCCCAGGGCTTCGCAGGCCGCATAGGCCAGCAACGGGCGCACCCGCTTGCCGCCATTCATCACGCTGTAGCGCATGGCTTCATAGAGGCGCGTCAATTCCGGGCTTGGCGCAGCAAACAAGGGCTCCAGCGCCGCATTCACCCGGGCTTGGCTACTGGCCTGATACGCGCTGATCATTCCGGCTGTTCCGCATCGAAAGGCTCTTGCGCCAACTCCCCGTCGCGCTCCAGCAGCACCTGGACCTTCTGCTCCGCCTGCGCCAACGCGCTCTGACAGTCGCGGGTCAGGCCAATGCCTTGCTCAAATGCCGTCAACGAGTCTTCCAGCGACAACTCGCCGTTCTCCAGACGCTCGACCAGGGTTTGCAGGTCGGCGAGGGATTGTTCGAAATCCAGTGCAACTTTTTTGCGGGCCATGGCGGCAATTCCGGTAGACGGTAAACCGGCGCGACACTAGCAGACATGGGGGATTGGGGCAAATGAGTGGGGCTGTTACTGCTGGGCGGGATTGATCTGATAACGCGTGCTGCGGCCGCCTCCGGGGAGGCGTGTCAGGTAGTTTTTTCCAGTAGGTCGGCCAGGTGGCGTGTTGTTGATTCATAAGGGGACGCCTGGGGGCGTGTGAGCCGAATAGAGAGAGTATTCGGCTCATTTTGTGAGCTGATTGTGCTTTGTATTCGGCTCATCGTCGAGGCGCTACTGGGCCACAGAGTGCGTTCTCAGGGGGGCGTTTGATATTCAACGGAAGCTGACGTCGATTCTGTCGACTTTTAGTTTTATGAAGCGCTCGTTACATTCAGGATGGTCGTAGTGAATGTCCTCATCGTTTAATGAGACGAAGCTGTGAAATTGTGTGTCGCGTAGGTTTCCATAAAGTAGGTAAGCATATCCGGGATTTGTCTTTTCAATCAGTGGTGTTCTCGGTTCAACCCTTTCAATCTCGTAATCGTCAGATAGATTCATTGTCAGCTCGACGTCATACGTCTTTCCGACTTCTATCTCATGTGGGGAATAGCTGACGAAGCAATTAATGATGACTCCCTCGATGAGCAGTATTACGTCCTCTTCTATATGGATACTGGTTTCTATAACTCGTGCTTTCTTTAATTTCACGTCTAGTGCCTAGAAGTAGAAAAAAACACCGGTTTTTCTATCGATAGCTAACTGGGTTAAATGGATTATTTTTTCTAATAGTTCGGGGTTTTCAGGCAAGGATTTTTTTTTTAAAATTCTTAGCATTTCGGTGAGCTCTTCGGAAGTGTTAATGTGTTCGTCCTCATAGTCATCGATGATCTTTTTTAAAGAATCATTGATCTCCTCGTATATTCCCGATTTCAAGAGTTGTTGGTGCTCTATGCTTGTGAGGACCACACGCTCCATCTGGTCGTTTGGGCACGCATTTAGGTCTAGCAAAAACATGGCTTCGCCAGTCAAGGGCGTACAAATCAATTTCATCGAGAATTTCCTTTTTTAAAATGTGTGACTTCATTGTATTCGCTTTGTGTTCTTCCCATCTGTTTGCCAGAAGAGGAGGTTTTGTTGTTGGGGATTGCTCCGGCTAAACTAAGATAACGCCTGGATCCCGGCAAGGACGGGTCGTGAATTCTAAAGTAATTACCATTAAGGTCCTCCACTATTTCAATCCCGCTCTGAGGGTTTTTGTATATTTTCTTTCCTTTATCTGTAGTTATTACTATCGGGTCAGGTCCAGCAAATTTAACGATATTTTCGTTCAGGTCAGCGGTCTGCCAATTGGCCGAGTACCGGGCTGCTCGCTGTGCTCCTCCTGCTTTTGGTAGCTCTGGTTGACCCTCATTAACTCGAACTGCCTGGGCTGATTCACGCGCTTCAATCTCGGGCTTACAGCCATCTTCACCGGGGCATGCATTTAGACCTAGTGGATCCACCCATCCCGTCGGATTGGGTACATACCGGTACCCATTGACCCCACCCGCCAACTTCACCGGATCCGGCGTCAGGTAACGACCAATATCTG
The DNA here is from genome assembly GCF_019891455.1 of Pseudomonas sp. P867. Classification (NCBI taxonomy): domain Bacteria; kingdom Pseudomonadati; phylum Pseudomonadota; class Gammaproteobacteria; order Pseudomonadales; family Pseudomonadaceae; genus Pseudomonas; species Pseudomonas sp. P867. The sequence continues at coordinate 91,125 of NZ_JAFLXB010000006.1, forward strand.
GATTGTAGTAGCGATGGCGGTTGTAGTGCAGCCCGCTTTCTTGGTCGAAATACTGTCCTTGGAAACGCAGCGGATTTTCGATTTTACCCACGTCGAGGCGGGCGATCTGGCCGTAGGCGCGGTAGTGGGCGGACCAGACGATTTCGCCCTCGGGGCTGGTCAGTTCCTGCGGTGTGCCGAGGTGGTCGAGTTGGTAGTGGTAGGGTGTTGTGGCTTGTGGTCCGTAGCCTTCCAGCAGTGCCAGCGGGCGGAAGCTGTTGGGCTCGTAGATATAACTGTGATGACAGTCCCCATGGTGCTCGGCAATCAGCTTGTCGCCTTGCCAGAAAAACTCCGTGGTTATGTCATCCACGGTCTTGCTGACACGCCGGCCAAACGGGTCATAGCGATAACTAGCGGTTTCGCCGTTCGGCTTTGTGATGGTGATTAACCGATGCTGGCAGTCGTAGCGATATTCGGTGACGAGTTGATGGCCTTTGCCGCGCCGTTCGCGGATCAGGTTGCCGAAGGCGTCGTAGTCGTAATGGCGGTCGCCCTGGATCATCAGGCGGTTGCCGGCAACGATGTCCGGGCCGGGGCGGTCTTGCATCAGCAGGTTGCCCGCCGGGTCGTGGGCAAAGCGCTCCTGGACGTCTTGGGAATGATCGGCGCGGGTCAGACGATTCAGTGGGTCGTAGCGGTAAAGGTGTTCGCCTTTTCGGCTGTCGAGCAGGCGGGTGAGGGTGCCGCTTTTGTCGTAGTCGTATTGGCGTTGGTAGAGGTAGTTTTGCTGCTGCGTAACGGCGTGGGCGTGTAGGCGGTTTTGCTCGTCGTAGTGATAGTGGCTGAGCAGTTGACCTTGTTGGCGTTGGTGTTCGCGGCCGCTCTTGAATAAATGTGCAGTGAGCACCTCACCATTGAGCTCGACCGTAGCGAGATGGCCTCCCTTGTCATGGTTGAAGGTGAGGCGGTTGTTGTCGGGCAGGCGCAGTTTTTGTAGTTGGCCGCAGGCGTCGTAACCGTAGCGCAAGGTGCCCCAGCCTTGGTGTTCGGCGGTCAGGCGGTTTTGGCGGTCGTATTCGTAGGCCAACGCCCAGTGGCCGTCTTCGACGCTGAGGAGATTGCCTTGGCGGTCGTAGGCATAGTCGACAACGCTGGCATCAGGCAGGGTTTTTCGTACGAGGCGACCGGCGTGGTCGCGCTCGTAACGGGTCACTAGCTGACTGCCGTCGTCGCCGTGTTCGGTCTTTTCCAGCAGGTTGCCGTTGAGGTCGTAGACGTAGGCGGTGCGTTGGCCGTCGAAGCCGGTTTCCTGTTGGATCAGGCCGTTGGGGTGGTAGTCGAGTTGGTAGGTTTCGCCGACTTCGTTTTCGATTTCGGTCAGCAGCAGCCGAACATTGTCGTAGCGATACTTGACCTGGGTGCCGTCGGCGTTGATGCGGCGGCTGATCAGGTGCAGGCCATTGGCATATTCGTAGCGGGTGACGTGGCCGAGCTCATCGCGTTCGGCGATGATTTTTCCGTAGGGGTTGTAGCTGAACTCTCGTGTGGCGCCGCCTGGCAAGGCGAGGCGAATCAACCTACCGACGCTGTCCCATTCATAGACTGTCTGCGCGCCGTGTGCATCCTCACGGGCAATCTGTCGGCCTAAATCGTCATAGCGATAACGCTTGATCCCGCCATTGGGCAATTGCTCTTCCAGCAACTGCCCACGCTCATTCCACACCAGCCGATGGCAACTGTGATCCGGGTACCAAACTCCGGTCAGTTGCCCGTGTTTGTTGTAGCTGTAATCGGTAACCTCGCCGTCAGGATCGATCCTACGCGTAACATCGCCTTGCTCATTACGCTCGTATTTCCAGACAGCCTCGCCGCGCCTTACAACCCGTACGAAGCCGTTGTCATGTTCGTAGGAGGTCGGCTCATCATCCCCGGGAAACAACGCCACCAAGCGTCCGGCTTCGTCGTACTGATACGCCGTCACCGCGCCCAGCGGATCCTGCTCGACGGTCAGCCGCCCCTTGGCATCGTAGGATTTGAAATGCTGCGCGCCGTCCGGATCGATGCGCTTAACCAACCGCGCCCGGTCGTCGTGGACATACACTTCCTGGCTGCCGTCGGCGTTATGCACGGTGACACGGCCGTCATCCCCCCAGGCATAGCGCGTGTCCATCTGCGAAAAACTTGCCCAATGCCGGACACAGCGTGCCGCCTTGCCGGCGCCTCTCCACTCCCAAAAGAAACTCGCCCCACCGGCCAACTGCCGCTCAACAATGACGTGCTGATCGTCGTATCGATAACGCTCGCTTTCCCCGACAGCATTGGTCGCGCAAACCAGTCGTCCGTCTTCGTCATAGGCGTAGGAAACAACGTTCTGCTCGGTTTCCCAGACGTAGGGCTCACGCCCTTTGGCGCGATGCACCTGGTAGTCCACCGCCACGATTCGATCCAGCTCATAACGCAGCAGCAGCGAGCGACCAGCACCGTTATCCAGCCGCTCGATCCGCCCGGAAGGATCACGGCAAATGCGCAGGCGGTTGTCATACGCATCGCTGATCGCAGTCAGTACACCGTCGCGAAAGTGATAGAACCGCGACGCCTGGGCCAGCACTAACTCATCAGGAGCCGAGCCCAAGTAGATCGCCGCTTCCGCCAGGCTGTTGGTAATCGCAGGCCGAGCAGAAGTCGGCAAGGGCAGGGTGGTCGAGCGGTTCTCATGGTCGGTCCACACCACCGAATCGCCCGACACACAAAGCCTGTGCGCCAGCGCATGACTCCAGCCAAACCCCAACCCGCAATCCACATCCACCGCACTGGTGCGATACAGCCGCGTCCACTCAAACGGCAAGATCCCGTCCAGCGCACCATCGGTAAGAGTGAGCAATTCTTCCCCGGTGACCATCGACACTGGGCAGCCGTTGGTGACCGTCTTGTCCGCTGGCGTCGCCGCGTCTCCCTTCGGATTCGACGCCATGACCGGCACATCATCCACACGCTCTTTTTGCGTCAGCACCGCGTTCTGCCGCGCCCGCCAGCGCATCTGCATCGTGCCTTGTTTCACCCAGCCGACCACACCGCGAACCGCCACCGCTTTATAATGGTCGACCGCTTGCATGAACTTGGTGAGAATTGCCAGCACCCCCTTCACGAAGCCCACGGCAGCCTTAAGAATTTGTGCGCCATGCTTGACCAGGCGAACGCTCAAATACGCCACGCCCGCTGCCGGCAACGCGATGGTCAACACCGCGCCAATCACCAGGTCAATCAGCAACGACACCATAAAACCTGCGGCCGCTTGCGCAACTTCACGGGGCGGTAACGCGTCCAGCCAGATCATGGCGGTGCGCAGTAACAGGTACAGCGCCGCCTCGTCACTGGCGAGCAACATCGCCTGTTCCATGACCTTGGGCGCATCGGTGGCGATCTGCGCCAACTTGGCCGCCTCGCTACCCAGTTGCTCGACGTACTTCAGCGGGTCTTCAAGCATCGCCTGCACCAGCTTGATGCTGTCCCACACATCCGTGATCGCCGCCCAACTGCCCGCCAGCACGCCGCTGCCAATCGCGCTGGCAGTAGAGCGTTCCCAGTGGGGTTTGAAGTCTTTCCACTGTGACCGAAGCCACTGTTCCAAGTCCGCCGTCAGCCCTGCATAGGAGGTAAACAAGGCCTCCACTTGCTGCGCTGAAACACCGCCCTGAACCCGCACCTCATAGCGCCCGCCAGCGGCGCAGTAGTGCGAACCCTTGCCGTGTTCATCGAGCATCACCCGCGTGGAACTGCCGTCATCCAGGCCGATCACCTCAACCGGGATGTCGCCAATTGGTACGTCATACGCTGATTCGAATTTGCTCTCGATCTCCAGCACGCCACCCACCGGGCAACGGGCCACGGTGGAGAAATCTGCATCGGTAATGCTCACCGAACGCTGCGAATCCCCAACCCGCAACACTCGGTCCATGCCCAGCAACGACGGCATATCCGTTGCATGGCTTACTGAATCCAGCGCACGCGAATACCAGGCACCCATCTGCTGGCGGTACTCCACCAGGCTCTGATGGAAGCCATCCAGCTCATGTTCGATAGAGGCGATGTGGGAGGCGTGAGTCATCCATGACGTCTCGGCAGAAGGCAAGGCGTCGGAGTCTGCCGCAGCGAAAAGCGGCTGGATGAACGGTTTGGAAAATCAGATTGCCCTTACACGGGGCTCGCAAAAGTCAGCGGCAACTCATGCGTAAGGGCTACTTCAAATGGCGACACTACTGATTGACGAGCAGTGCCCTTGGGCATCTTTCAGTTGGGTTTCAAACTTAATCAAGCCCGCCTGCATCCGTTGCAACACGGTGATTTGCGCGGCCAGCGCTTGCTTCTTGTTGGTGATGGCTTGGTCCGCCCTGTCCCAGGGAAAGGCGTCACCGTCGTACCCCAGCAAAATCTCCTGCAACTCCTTGAGTTTGAACCCGAGCTGCTGGGCGCATTTGATAAAGGTCAGTCGCTCTACGCTCTGCGCCGTATAAACTCGATAGCCACCAAGGCGTTGCGGCTCGGGCATCAATCCAATCGCCTCATAGTGACGAATCGCCTTGATGGTCGTGCCGGACAACTGCGCGGTTTTGCCGATGTACATGAAAATTCCCTTTCTCAAATAATGCGCCGGCCTGTTTCAGCCACCGGGCCCGCTGCGTCAACGTAGAGCCCAGCACGGGGCCAAACAGCAGCGTCTTGCTCGGTGTGATGCCGCACAGCGCCAGCGTGGTGCGACGCATCTGGTGGATGGCCGGCATGCGGTAGACCCAGCGGTAATACCACGCCGGCGTGTCCAGGGTCACTAACAAGTGCGCGCTTCGGCCCTTGAGCAGCTTGTCAGGGAATGCCTTGCCTGCGCGGTATTTGAAGGCGAAGCCGGGTAGGAAAACTCGGTCGATAAAGCCTTTCATCAGTGCCGGGATACCACCCCACCAAACAGGGAAAACCCATGTGAGGTGCTCGGCCCAAAGGATGTCGGCTTGGGCGCTGAGCAAGTCGGGTTCCAGTGTTTGGGCCTCGGTATAACCGTGGTGAAGAATCGGGTCGAATGTGAGGTTGCCCAGGTGCAGGATGCGTACTTCGTGACCTGCCGTTTTCGCAGCGTGGATATAGGTCTGCGCCATGGCTGAACAAAAACTATCGGTGGACGGATGGCCGAGAATGACCAGGATGCGCTGACTCATGCTGAAGGCTCCTGAAATGGGCGTTCAGGGTAGGGGGTGCCGTATAGGGGAGAGTCAAGGGCCACAGCCAGTGCCAGCAGGACCTTTCTGCAGGGTACGCAGGACGCGTCCGAGAGTACTCATGAGCGCTTGTGACGGCACAGCGGGCTAACTAGCCTGCTGAAAACACAAGAGTAAAAAGGCATGAGCGAGACCTCCATCGGGTTGACGGCACCTCCAGAGGGCTACAGTGATTGGCTGACAGACCTCAAGGGCCGTATCCATAACGCACAGCAGCGTGCGTCAATCGCGGTCAATCGTGAACTGGTGCTGCTCTACTGGCAGATCGGTCGCGATATTTTGACCCGTCAGAACGATCAAGGCTGGGGTAGCAAAGTGATCGACCGCCTTGCGCAGGATCTGCGGGCGGCCTTTCCAGACATCAAGGGTTTTTCGCCGCGCAATCTGAAGTACATGCGTGCTTTTGCCGAGGCGTGGCCGGATTCGGAGTTTGTGCAAGGGGTGCTTGCACAATTACCTTGGTACCATCAAATCGCGCTATTGGACAAACTTCCCGGTCCCGAAACGCGACGTTGGTACGTCTCCCAAACGATCAAGCACAACTGGTCACGCAACACGCTGGTGATGCACATTGAAAACCGTTTGCTGGAACGCAGTGGCAAGGCCGTCAGTAACTTTGAAAGCCATCTGCCCAAAGCCCAATCCGATCTGGCGCGTGAAACCCTCAAGGACCCATATCGCTTTGATTTCCTCAGCCTGGGCCTGAACGCGCAAGAGCGTGATATTGAAAACGCCCTGATCAAGCATGTCACCGACTTCTTATTGGAATTGGGCGCAGGCTTTGCCTTCGTAGGCCGGCAAGTGCTGCTGAATGTGGGCGGTGATGAATTCTTCGTCGACCTGCTGTTCTATCACTTGAAGCTGCGTTGCTACGTGGTGATCGAACTCAAGGCTGGCAAGTTCAAGCCCGAACATCTGGGCAAACTGAGCTTCTACCTCGCAGCTGTGGATGCCGAGATAAAGCACCCACAGGATGGCCCGACGATTGGTCTGTTGTTGTGCAAAGGTAAAAATGAGGTGGTGGCTGAATATGCACTGCGCGATAACAACCGACCTATCGGCGTGGCGGAATATCAATTGGTGGAATCTTTGCCCGCAGAATTGCAAACCAGTTTGCCGAGTATTGAGCAGATCGAACGGGAGTTGGCGGGCTAGGGGCGGGCAAGCAATGGAAAAAGCCTGCTTTTCAGGGCAGGCTTATCACGCTGGGTTTGCTTATTTCTGATGAGCTGTCAGCGCCGCGTAACCGTTCATCAAGTTGCGATAGTTGGGAATCCGCTGGGACAACAGGTTACCCAGGCCTTCGATATCGTTGCGCCAGTCGCGGTGCAGCTCACACGCCACCGAGAACCAGTTCATCAACTGCGCACCGGCCTGCGTCATCCGGCTCCACGCCGCCTGCTGCACCGTGGTGTTGAACGTGCCGGACGCATCCGTCACCACAAACACCTCAAAGCCTTCCGCCAGCGCCGACAAGGTCGGGAACGCCACGCACACATCCGTCACCACACCGGCAATGATGATCTGCTTGCGCCCGGTGGCCTTGATCGCCTTGACGAAGTCTTCGTTGTCCCAGGCATTGATCTGACCAGGGCGAGCGATATACGGCGCTTCCGGGAACATTTCCTTCAACTCTGGCACCAGCGGGCCATTGGGGCCTTGCTCGAAGCTGGTGGTGAGGATGGTCGGCAGGTTGAAGAACTTGGCCAGGTCAGCTAAGGCCAACACGTTGTTCTTGAACTCGTTGGGCGAGAAGTCCTGCACCAGGGAAATCAAGCCGGTTTGGTGATCGACCAGCAGAACGATAGCGTCGTCTTTGTTCAAGCGGTTGTAGGTGGGAGCGCTCATGGTTGAATCCTTTTTTGTTTAGGTTGGTTGGGCGTTGCGTTCAACATGGGCACAGATTAATGGGTGGGTGGCGGGGGATAAATCGGGTGTGACGAGTCTTACTGTCAACTTAAAGGAGACAAAGAGCGAGCGATTGGGGGCGCCGTACTAATGCGCATAACGCGAATGAATTGCCTGATTTTGAGTAGCCAGCAGGTACGATCCCTTTCATTTGCAGGACGTTTCCGAGAGAATCCCAACCGCTTGCGCCAGTGGAATTGGGTGACTAGGCTGCTGACCGTCACTGCTAATTCAGTGATCGGGTTTAGTCGCCCGGACCTCGCTAGGCGCACGCGCCATCCCAAAGACAGGTGTCTTCTCGCCTGCACTTTATGGTGGCTGTGCGCAGGGCACCCTCGGGTGCGCCGGTGCCTAGCGGCCGGTCGACTAACCTGCGTACAGCCGCCACCTCTGCTCGTTTAGTCGCGAAAGGACGGTGGTAGTCACTTACTGCTAGGAGTTTTGCTATGGATAACGTTCGTTCAGATACGCTGTCGTCACACCCGACCAACTCATTCACGGTCAATGAAGATCTGAGCTTTGAGGATGCCTGGGTGCAGGTGGCTGAGCTGCTGCATTGTGCGCTGGCTACGTCACGGGTGATCGGCGAGTCAGTGGCTGCGCCGCAGAGGGCGGTGATGCATCTGGTGGAGATGGCGAAGATGGTGGCGGATAGGGCTGTGGAGTGTTTGCAGCCTAAATAACGCCTATTGAAGGATGGGTAGGATACCTGCCCGCCTTTGTTGACGATTCAATTGTCCAGCAGCTGCTGGAGAATTGAACTGTATTCTTACAGGCATTAAAAAGCCGGCTTGTGGTTAGCTTTTTATTGATATAGGTATTTGAAAATCAATAATTTGTCGTTTTTATGAAACCATCTTTTCCCCCCTCTGTTCCCCCACTTTTTGTTATTTTTACCTGGTTTTTTTCCGGCAAAAAGCCGGCTTTTTTGGTCGGTTTTTGCTAGTTGAATTGAGCCTTCGTCGTGTGTTGTAAAAACGGTCGAGTAGGTTCAATGGAGTGACGTATTTTCGTGCTCAACTTAAGCTTTGCGCTTCTCCTCTGACGACGCGGCAAGATCAGATTGTTGGAAATTAGGAATCAACCTGAGCTAGAGCTTTTCAATAGTGTAGGTGGATTTGCTGACCAATCGTCGAGTAGGCGGGGATTTGTGCGGCGTCAAGGCACTTTGCCTTTACCTTGCTCCTTGTGCTGGATATTGTGACATCCATCAAATTCCAAGCAGGCCGCTGTTTCCCAAGGATGGCATCTCGAGCGCACCGAGAAATCGGCAGCGCCCCTACAAAGCCTCTCTTGTTATCGCGGCCAGCTGAAGCTGAGCATCGGCATTGCCATGCCCAGAAAAAATCATTAGGCAGTTGCCCCGAAAAATTAGCGGTGATCGACGTGAACTCAGGCCCTGAATCATTGGCTATCCAACGATATGAACTTGTTCTGCAATGGATACTAGAACTGGTCCCCGCAGACGGGACGGCCGTTGGCAACAAGTCACTCAGGGACCGGATCGATCGGCGAGCTGAGCTTCAGAATTTTGCCGTCTCTGAGGAAGAGTACTGGAGCCTGCGCGACGAGCTCATTACCAAGGGACTGCTCAATAAAGGCGGCGGCCGGGGTGGGTCGGTTTATCGGTTCGATACCGAGTCCAATGGGCGTTCAAAGTCCATTGATTCAGCGTCTCTTACCGATTGGGATGACCTTGATACACCCCCAAGCGAGATACCGGAAAGCCTGGAGAAGCTGAGAAGCAGGCTTCTCGACCTCAGCGCCCGCAATCGGCTGCTGAACTTTTCACATGCGCGCTCCAAACGTTTCGTACGGATTATTGATGAGTTGCCGGATCACCTGTTCGATACCTTGGCAGATGAAAAATCCATGCGGTTTGCTGCTGTGCCTGAACCAACGGAAAGGCAGCTTCTTACCCATGGCTTTTTAAAGCTGGACGAAAAGACAGGCACAGTTGTTGAGTTAAAGAAACAGCCTACGGCAGACGTCTGGGCGCAGATCCTGGGTATGGCGACCAGCTATGAGCTACCACTGCCTCCTGCAAGCGGGCAAACCGGTAAGCATTCTGACGACGCGATTCAGACGCTCTATTACCCCGCGGAGATGGAGTCGCGGCTACAGATTTTGTATACCCAGTCACGATCGGCTCTCGAGGAAACGGGCGCGAACATTCTTTATCTTGCGCTCGGGTTCCTGGAGTGGGATGACTCGGTCGCAGGTAAAGACAGCCGCCGCCTGGCGCCGCTGATGTTGGTGCCAGTAAACCTGGAGAAAGGTAAGCTCAATCCTCAAACCGCGACATTCGAATACCGCGTACATCCTACTGGAGAAGACATTCTTACCAACCTGTCATTGCGGGAAAAGCTTCGTGTTGATTTTGGTATCGCACTTCCGCGGATCACCGACGACAGCACGCCTGAGGAATACTTCGAACGCATTGTTGAAACGGTGCTGAAGGTCAAGCCTGACTGGAAAGTTCATCGTTATGCCTCGCTTGGCTTGTTCGAGTTTGGCAAGTTGATGATGTATCTCGACCTTGATCCAGGCCGTTGGAAAGACCAATCATTGCTGGATCATGGTCTGGTTAAACGGCTTACGGGAATGGACGGTTTGCCGGCCGATTCGTCAGGAAAACAAGGCGCATTTTGTGTCGAGCATTCAATCGACGACATTGATCAGGTTCACCTGCAGTTTCCTCTAATAGATGACGCTGACAGTTCTCAGCACAGCGCATTGATAGACGTGATTCGCGGGGATGACCTTGTGATCGAGGGGCCGCCCGGTACCGGTAAGTCTCAGACCATCACCAACATGATTGCTGCGGCGCTGGCCCAAGGCAAAAAAGTGTTGTTCGTTGCGGAGAAGCGCGCAGCGCTTGAGGTGGTCAAGACTCGACTGACAAGAGCAGGTTTGGGCGATTTTTGTCTGGAGTTGCATAGCCATAAGAGTCAAAAGAGCGCTGTTATCGACAGCATCCGGCAGCGGATTCAGAACAGCGGTGGCTTTCGCTCGCCCAAGCAGCTGACGGATCTGATTGCCAACTATGAGCGATTGAAGCAGCAACTCAACAAGCACGTGCATCACTTGCATGCCCAGTTCGAAGAGTCGGGGATGAGTGTTCACGAGGTGCTAATGCAGGCAACCCGTTTGCGTGAGGCATTGTCGATTAAACCTGCCGATCTGCATCCGCAGTCGGAGGCGCGAATCGATAAAACGCATTTGCAGGAGCAGGCCGGCTTTTATGCACACATCTATCGCAAGACGGCTGAGGAAGCTGGTCACACTGGCAAACTTGAAACGCACCCGTGGTTTGGTAGCACAAAAACTCGCGTGACTGGTGCTGAGCGCTCCGCACTTCTAGAAAATCTCTCTCTGGCTCAGCAGGCGCTGAATCGTCTCGCTGCTCTTCGTCCTCAATTAGCAGAACAGCTACAGGTATCTGTTCTGGAAACCTACAGCCCAGATCAGTTGCGAGGCTTAGCAGCTTCAATTCCGGTACTTGCATTACCTAAAGGTGATGAGGACTGGGATCTGTTGGGACGACTGGATATCGAGTCCTGTGAGGCACTGAAATTGTGGCTGCAAGGTATGGACTCCTTGTTGGACGAGCAAGGCGTACTAGCTCGATCGTTGCGCGCGGATGTTATTGGCTCTGGGCAAGCGATAGCCTCTATCAAAAAAGCCTGCGCGGCCATACGTCTGCATAACGGTGATGAGGCCCTATCCCTCAACGCCTTGCTGGATGTGATCGAAGAGGCTGAGGAGTTACTGGAACTGGCCCCACGTGTTCAAGTGCTAATTCGGCTGTTAGCGGAAGGGGCTGCGGTTCAAGGCTTACGAAGCGATTTTATCGGTATTGAGCAAGTTGTGCTCTTTCTGCAAATGCTCGCGGCGATGCCTGAGGATTTGGCATCTCTTCGCCATAAACGCTTCGAAGACGAGACCTTGGACAGTTTGCTCGTAGAGTTGGACAACGACATTCCGGTCATCAGGCAGTTGCAGGAGCAGGCTGCGAACCATTTCACTCTGGATCGATTGCCTAGTCTTACGCGACTGGAAGACTTGAATCGGGTTTTGGCAGATAAATCACTTTTTCGCTGGTTCAAGGGACAATGGCGCTCTGCTAAAGCCGAGATCTTGGCTATGGCGCGACCAGGGCTCAAGCTGAACCAGCTTCTGGCGGTCTTGCCAGATGTCATAGCTTATCTGAAAAGACACAGTGAACTGAGTGAAAGCAAAGTGCTCACCGAGAAGCTGGGTGAACACTTCCAAGGGCTTGATACTCCGATCGACGCACTCAAGCGCTTGCGGGGTTGGTACAAGTTCCTGCGTACAGAATGCGGACGTGGATTCGGTGCAAAAGTATGGGTTGCGGAGTACCTGCTTAAGACAGATGGGGCGCTACTGGCCGGCATTTCGAGCGATAGCGCAGAGCTCGAGCCCTACCTATTGGATGTTCTGGAGCATCGACTGGACCTGGAAGAGCTGTTGCCCTTTGACAGTCATGATTTGCGTTCGGAAGATTTGCTCGCTCCAGAGGGTCTGTATGCTCGCCTTATCAACGACATCGGAACCGCGCTGCGCTCGTTGTTACCCGTAATCAGCGAAGAGAAGCCCACGATGGGGCAAATACTGCTGCTGATTCAGTCGGTGGAAAGCTGGCAAGCCCGTTCGGCAGCACTGCAAAGCGACTCCGTGCTACAAACCTGCTTGCTGGGTGAAGAGCTTCCTCGAATAGACAATCTTTCAGCGGCCCGACCTCGTTTGACGACCTGGCGGCATACCGTTGCCTTCGTTCAGCCCATTTTGGCGTTGCCGATTCGGGATATTCTTATTCCACAGTTGACGGCGTGCATGCCCAAAGAAGCCGAGTCGCTGATTCTCCATTGGCATCAACAAGGTGCTGTACTCGCTCTAGCTGTAGAGGCCTGGGAGCAGTCCTTGGAAGCGTTTTTCCAAGGTGCTGCGGTTATTTCCGGTCAGTGGTGGCAGTCCATTGAGAAAGCAGATTTCGAGCCCATGGCCAGCCGTCTGACCTGGGCCGCTCAGAACCCCGATCTGCTCGACCATTGGTTCGAGTACCGCCGTTTGCGTTCGCACTTGGTTGAGCTGGGGTTCGAAACTGTCGTCGAAGCAATCGAAACGCAGAACCTGGTTTCTGAACGCTGCATCGATGCCTGTCTGCTCGGGCTTCTTGACAGCTGGGCCTTGCAAATCCTTGAGCTTGATCCCGCGCTGGGGCAGTTTTCGGGCAAAGAGCAGGAGGCCATTCGCGCTCGGTTCGCTGATATCGATGAGCAGCTCAAGCATCTTCAACGTGAGCAAGTTTCTTCACGTATCAGTCAGAACAAAATTCCTGTTGGAAATAGTCATGGTGCGGTCAGAGACTTTACACAATTGGCCTTGCTGCAGCGCGAGGCTGAGAAAAAGACACGGCATGTCCCGATCCGTAGCCTGATGAACCGTGCAGCCGAAGCGCTGCAAGGCCTCAAACCCTGCTTCATGATGTCGCCAATGGCTGTCGCTCAATACTTGCCGGCAGGGCACGTCGAGTTCGATTTGGTCGTAATGGATGAAGCATCCCAAATGCGCCCGGAAGAAGCATTGGGTAGCATCGCACGGGGTAAACAGCTAGTGGTCGTGGGTGACCCGAAACAGCTGCCGCCGACGAACTTCTTTTCCCGCAATGGTGGCGATTCGGATACCGATGAAGCTGATGTTTCATTGGCCGAGGACTCGGAAAGCATTTTGGAAGCAGCCATGCCGCTGTTCAAGCTGCGACGTCTACGTTGGCACTACCGTTCCCGTCACGAGAGCCTGATTGCTTTCTCCAACAAAGCCTTCTATGAAAGCAATTTGGTGGTGTACCCATCACCGCACCGTGAATCAACCGAATTTGGCGTCAAGTTTGTCAGAGTGCCTCGCGGGCGTTTTGTCGAGCAACGCAATATCGAAGAGGCCGAGGTTGTCGCCAAAGCCATCGAGCACCACGTTATTCACCGCCCTGATGAGTCGCTAGGTGTGGTGGCCATGAACGTCAAACAGGCTGATCAAATCGAGCGGATACTTGAGCATCTGGCCAAACAAAGCCCGCAACTGCAAATCGCATTGGACCGTAATCAAAGTCAGGATGAGCCACTGTTTATCAAGAACCTGGAAAACGTCCAGGGTGATGAGCGAGATGTTATTTACATCTCCGGCACCTACGGCCCTATGGAGGTAGGCGGTACCGTCCCTCAGCGTTTTGGCCCGATTAACGGTGCCAGCGGATGGCGACGTTTGAACGTGCTGTATACCCGCTCCAAGAAGCGCATGCAGGTGTTCTCCTCGTTTAGCTCGACCGATGTAGTGGTGACCGGTACTTCCAGCAGAGGCGTGCAGGCACTGCGTGATTTTCTGCATTTCGCTGAGTCCGGCCGCATGCCGCACGTCAAAGAGTCTGAACGTGCTCCCGACAGTGATTTCGAAGTGGCTGTCATTGAGATGCTGTCTCGTCATGGCTATCAATGCGAGCCCCAGGTTGGTGTTGCTGGTTTCTTCATTGATCTGGCGGTACGTGATCCAGGGCAGCCCGGTCGCTACCTGATGGGGATTGAATGCGACGGTGCGGCATATCATTCGGCCAAGTCAGCGCGTGACCGTGATCGTCTGCGTCAAAGCGTGTTGGAGCAATTGGGCTGGAATATTCGCCGCATTTGGTCGGTGGACTGGTTCCGTAATGCCCGTGTGCAAATCGAACCCATCCTTCAGGAGCTTGCGCGGTTGCGAACCGAGCCAGCTGTAGAGGTCGAGGGGGGGAGTACGGAATCTGAAGAGGTTTCGATCCAGCAAGTGGCAGATGAGCAGAGCGAGCACGCTGAGCGTATTACCCTTGAGGGTAACTACAGCCTGCGAGAGAAGTTGGTCTGGCTTGAAGAGAATGTGATCCGGCCGAATTTGCCAGAGATTCCTGTTAACCAGCGGCTATTGAGGCCAGCGATGTTGGAAGCATTGCTTGAGTTTCTTCCTGCAGACCGTATTGAATTTCAGCAGATGATTCCTGGGTATTTGCGTAATGGTACCCATGGTGCGGAAGGGCGGTATATCGACGATGTATTGCTTGTGATTGGCGAGCAGTGAGTCAGCGCCTAACAGTGGATGTTCAAGCTGTATCAAGGAATGTTAATGGGATTCTATATTCGTAAGAGCGTCAGAGTAGGGCTGTTTCGTTTCAATCTGTCCCAGCAGGGTGTGGGCGTTTCGGTGGGATTGAAAGGCCTACGCATCGGGACCGGACCTCGAGGCAATTACGTTCATATGGGGCGGGGAGGCCTGTACTACCGGGCTACCGTACCAAGGACCAACGATAAGCCGCCTTTTTTGCCTCACATTGAAACTACGGTAATACCTGAGGGCACTCACGCCCCTTTAGTCGAGATCGAGTCCGCGGATGCTTCGCAAATCGTGGATTCATCCTCACGTGATTTGCTCGATGAAATGAATGCGAAGCAGGCAAGATGGCTGCTTTGGCCATGGGTTGGTGTCCTAGGAATCCTCGTAGTATTTCTTGGCCTGCGTAATGGTTGGTCCATTGGGACTATGTGGGGTGCGCTTATCCTCGGTTCAGTCCTAACAATTGCCTCTGCAGTACGCGATACGATGGCTAAGACGGTTGTACTGTTTTACGATTTTGACGCCGAGATGGAAGAAGCTTACGAAGCACTGCACAGCAGTGGCCAGCAGGTTTCGGCAGCAGGTGCGGCCTGGCATATCGAGGCCGAAGGCGCCGTTCATGATCGTAAGTATCACGTTGGTGCGAGCAATCTTGTACGTCGGAAAAAAACGACTATTGCTCGGTCTTCACCACCTTATGTAAAAACCAATATAGAAACCATCTCCATGGTTGTTGGGCGCCAAACGCTGCATTTCTTCCCTGATCGTGTATTGATTTATGACGAGAAAAGTGTGGGCGCGGTTAGCTATCGAGAGCTGCAGTTGCAGGTCAATGCGAAGCGGTTTATTGAGAGTGCTTCGCCTCCCAGGGATGCCATGGTAGTCGACAGGACGTGGCAATTTGAATCGCCCTCTGTTCCCCCACTTGTTCCCCCACTTACGTGTGGAACGCCTCGGATCAAAACGGAAGTCACGGGAAAGAAAATAGGCTGAAACCCTTAATCTAGCAAGGTTGTAGCGGCTTTCAGTAGATAGGAATGGTTTTCAAAAAGGCATTAAAAAGCCGGCTTGTGGCCGGCTTCTCGGGGACTGCCTCAGCTTGTTTTTGACAAACCTCACCAGCCTTCAAATCGCTCAGCCCACATGGCGTCGGGCTGAATAGTAGGGGCATCCGCGGGAACTCCTCCGCATCGCCTGACAGGGCAGATAGCTAAGCCATCCCCCTGCCAAATGTGCGGCGCATGATACCCACATTCACTTCAGTTGCCCACCTCCGGTTCCGATTTAGAGCCTTCCCAGCCCAATAGATGTTCATCCAGCGGCACGGGCGGCCGGCGGTTGTTGAGGGTGGACCACCAGAATACCCAGCCGACGATCTTGAAGCTTTGTTCGAAGCGTTCTTCGTGGTTGAGGTATTCGTCCGGGTGTTCGGCGGCGTTGTGGCTGCGCAGGCGCAACCCACCACCAGGTCGGTTGTAGAGGTATTTGATGCGCAGCATCCCGTCGTGCTCTACCGCATAAATTTCGCCGTCGATGATTTGGGTGCGGCCTCGGTCGATGGCAAGGGTGGCGCCTTGTTGGATGATGTCGGTCATGCTGTTGTCGACCATGTAAGCGCCTACCGCGCGGTCGGGATGGACGTTGAGGGTTTGCAGGCTGTGCCGGGAGACGCGGATGCGTTCGCTTGAGGTGAATGTGGGGTGGAGGGGGATCTCCACGTCGGTTGTTTCCGGACGGCAGGCGGGGCCTGTGAGGTATTTGCCGGTGTCTTCGCGGGTGGGCAGTAGTTTCCTTGTGTCGGGGCCTTCCAGCAGGTAGTTGGCGGGCGGGTGTTTGGGGCCTCGGCCGTCGCTTAACCAGCGACTTGAGACGCACAGCAGTTCTGCTATCTCGTTGAGTCGGCCCATGGGAACGCCGCGTTTGAACCAGTTGTTCACGTGTTGAGGCGTGACACCGCGGTTCTTGGCGAAGTCGGAGGCGGAAAGATTAACTTCCCGGAGTAGCGCTTTTAAACGATCACCTGATGTATTCATAAACGCAGAGTTTACTGGCGGGAAAAACCAATCAAATAAACCATGCGTTGAATTGCATATGTAGGATTTGGCTTAGTTGTGGCTCGATCTTTCAGGTGTGCAACTTAGATAAACAGCATAAAATAAACATTGAACTTGATGTTTAATTTTGCCCATAAAAAAGCCCCGAACTAACGGGGCTTTCTTATTTGCCGAAGCAATCAGGCGCGGGTATCAGCCTTTGTAGGCGGCAACCGACTTCATGATCTCGGCGCGGGCGGCTTCTGCGTTGCCCCAACCGTCGATCTTCACCCATTTGCCTTTTTCGAGGTCTTTGTAGTTCTCGAAGAAGTGCTTGATCTGTTCCAGCAGCAGTGGCGGCAGGTCGGTGTATTCCTTCACGTCCACGTACAGCTGGGACAGCTTGTCGTGTGGCACTGCGATGACTTTGGCATCGCCGCCGCCGTCGTCGGTCATGTTCAGGATGCCGACTGGACGGGCGCGGATAACCGAGCCTGGGGTAACCGGGTAAGGGGTCACGACCAGCACGTCGAGGGGGTCGCCGTCGTCAGCCAGGGTGTTGGGGATGAAACCGTAGTTGGCCGGGTAGAACATCGGGGTGGCCATGAAACGGTCAACGAACAGGCAGTCGCTGTCTTTGTCGATTTCGTATTTGATCGGCGCGTGGTTGGCCGGAATTTCGATGGCGACGTAGATGTCGTTCGGCAGGTCTTTGCCAGCCGGAATCTTGCTGTAGCTCATTGGGCGTTGCCCCCGTTAGTTGGCCATATGACATGGCCGGATTGGCCTAAAAGTGGCGGCGATTATAGGCATATTCTGACGCCGATGCCATGCGCCAAGCGTCGTACGGTCATTCGCCCTGCGGCTGATAACGTGGGTCGCCGGCTTGCAGTTGGGTCAGGCGCGCCAGTGGGTCCTGGCGGTAGAAGCGGCTGAGTTGGGCGTACACCTGTGGATAACGGTTGACCAGTAAATCCGGTGCGCTGAAAAAGTACTCGCTGGTGACGGCAAAGAATTCGGCTGGGTTTTCCGCAGCGTATGGGTCGATCTCGGTGTCGGCCTCCGGGTTGGCGTCCAGTTGGCGATTGAGGTCGTCGAAGGCGCTTTGCATCACGCTGGCCCATTCCTGCACGCGCATGTCGTGGTGCAGCGGTGGCAGGCCGTTGGCGTCGCCGTTGAGCATGTCGAGTTTGTGCGCCAGTTCATGGATGACCAGGTTGTAGCCTTCCCATTGGCCACTGGCGAGCACCCCAGGCCAGGCGAGGATCACCGGGCCTTGTTGCCAGGCTTCGCCGCTGTGTTCGCCGTCCCACTCGTGCTCCACGCCGCTGGCATCGCGATGGCGCTGCGGGCTGAGGAAGTCGTCGGGGTACAGCACGATTTCATGAAAGCCCTGATACCAGTCGAGGTCGCCCAGGTTCATCAGCGGCAATTGCGCCTGGGCGGCGAGCAGCAGGCGTTGTTCCTGGTGCAGGTCGACGCCGGGCAGGGCGGTGAGGTGTTTTTCGGCGAGGAAGATCACGCAGGCTTCGCGCAGCCACTGGTCTTGCTCGGCGCTGATGCCGTCGAGGAAGGTCAGGTGGTGGCGCACCCGTTGCCAGGTGTCATCGGCAATCGGGTGCTTGGCCAGCAGGCGCCGGCGACGCCAGGCGCTTAGGGACCACATGGGCAATCAGTGTGGGTTGGCTTCGGAGGACGTGCGGCCAAAGCGGCTGCGCACTACGCCAATGATCATCGGCACCAGCGACAACAGGATGATGAACACCACTAGCAGCGACAGGTTTTTCTTGATGAAGGGCACGTTGCCGAAGAAGTAGCCCAGGGTCACCAGGCCACCGACCCAGAGGATGGTGCCGAGTACGCTGAACCCGAAGAAGCGCGGGTAGGGCATTTTGGCCACGCCGGCGACGAACGGCGCGAAAGTGCGCAGGATCGGCAGAAAGCGCGCCAGGGTCACGGTCTTGCCACCGTGCTTGTCGTAGAAGTCGTGGGTCTTTTGCAGGTAGTCGCGGCGGAAGATCTTCGAGTTGGGGTTGCTGAACAAGCGTTCGCCAGCCGTTCGTCCTATGACGTAGTTGGTGCTGTCGCCGAGGATCGCCGCCAGCATCAGCAGGCCGGCCAGCAGCACTGGGTCCATACCGCCGCCAGCTGCTACGGCGCCAGCGATAAACAGCAACGAATCACCCGGCAGGAATGGCATGACCACCAGGCCGGTCTCGCAAAAAATCACCAGGAACAGAATGGCGTAGATCCACGGACCGTAGTTGGTTACCAGCATGTCGAGGTAAACGTCGAGATGCAGGATAAGGTCAAGCGGGTTGAAATCCATGGATGGCACCTGTGTGAATGGCCCGGCTCAGCGGGCCAGTGCGGGGACGACGGGTAATAAGGCTACAAGTGTATGTCGTGGTTCTTACAACCTTGAGAGGTCCGCATTATACGGATTGAATGGTGAAAAGCGTGTGGCTTTTGTAGCGGGGAGTGTCGTGAAAGTGTGAAGCGGTTGGCTTGGTTTTTTGTGGGAGGGGGCTTGCTCCCGATTGCGGTGGGTCAGGGACAAATTCGTTAACTGACACCCCGCCATCGGGAGCAAGCCCCCTCCCACAAGAGATCTACAGTGTTTGGGGGATTAGAGGTCAGTCTTCGTTGATCGGCAGCACGTAGTTCTTGAACTCGGTGTCTTCACGAAAGCCTATGGACTCATAGGTCTTCTGCGCCACTTCATTGTCGCTGCTGGTGGATACCCGCAATCGTACGGCCTGGGTTTCCTTGGCCATCTTCTTGGCCGTGCGCATCAGGTTGTCCGCCACCAGTTGCCGGCGGGCATCCTCGGCTACATAGATATCATTGAGGATCCACACCCGTTTCAGCGACAACGAGGAAAAGCTCGGATACAGCTGGCAAAAGCCCAGCAGCCGCTTGTCATCATCGTCGGCCAGGGCCAGGTAGATCACCGATTCCTTGCGTCGCAGGCGCTTTTCCAGGAAGGCCCGGGATGAGTCAGGGAATGGCAGGGCCCCGTAGAACTCGCGGTATTTGACGAACAACGGGGTCAACAGGTCCAGGTGTTCCAGGGTCGCTTGAGTAATCCGCATGCCAGGCCTCAACTTCCAAATGGGGTATGACCACGCGAGCGGCCGTGACTTGATGCTGCCTAATGCGGCAAAAAAGCGCAATCGTGCCGCTATCGGTCACTCGGTGGGCTGAGCAGGAAATTGCCCTTCATCAAGTCCGGGTCGTCGGATTCAAGCGTCTGAACCTGTGCCTCATCCTTGAGGTTGACCCCCGACAGTTGCCGGCGACACGCCTCGCGCATCAAGTACAACAGGCGATGGGCCGCCATGCCATAGCTCAAGCCTTCCAGCCGCACATTGGAGATGCAATTGCGATACGCATCGGTGAGGCCCACCTTGGGGTTGTAGGTGAAATACAGGCCCAGGCTGTCCGGCGAGCTGAGCCCCGGCCGTTCGCCGATCAGGATCACCACCATTTTGGCGCCGAGTAATTGCCCGATTTCATCGGCCACTGCCACGCGGCCTTGTTCCACCAGTATCACCGGTGACAAGGACCAGCCTTCGGCGTGGGTCTGTTCCTCCAGGCGCGTCAGAAACGGAGCCGTATGCTTATGCACCGCCAATGCCGACAGGCCATCGGCCACCACGATGGCCAAATCCACGCCACCCGGGTACGCCGAAGCGTAGTCGCGCAAGGTTTGGGCCGACTCATCGCTCAAGCGTCGCCCAAGGTCCGGGCGTTGCAGGTACATATGCCGGTCCGTGGCGGCGCTGCGCAGCAACAGGCTGTCGCGGCCACGTTCGGCCAATTGGCCGCTGAGCGCGGCATGGTCGAAGGGCAGGTGCACCGCATCCCGCGCCTGGGCGTGGGCAAACTGGAAGTCCAGCTGGGCACTGGTAGGAATGCTGGTGCCGGTGCGGCCCAGGGCGATGCGCGCCGGGGTCAGGCGGCGTAATTCCAGCCACGGGTTGTCAGGCAATTCTGGTTGCACGGTCGGCTCCTTCATCCCAGTTGCGCCAGAGCGTGGCGAAACGCCGGTGGCAGGCTGTTGCCGAAGTGCACTTTGCCGCCTTCTTGCGTGAAGATGCCCATTTTCGCCAGCCACTGTTCAAACTCCGGCGCCGGTTTTAAACCCAATGTTTGCCGGGCGTACAAGGCGTCGTGGAACGAGGTGGTCTGGTAGTTGAGCATGATGTCGTCGGAGCCGGGGATGCCCATGATGAAGTTGATGCCGGCAACGCCGAGCAGGGTCAACAGTGTGTCCATGTCGTCCTGGTCGGCTTCGGCGTGGTTGGTGTAGCAGATATCACAACCCATGGGTACGCCGAGCAGCTTGCCGCAGAAGTGGTCTTCCAGACCGGCGCGGATGATCTGCTTGCCGTTGTACAGGTACTCCGGGCCGATAAAACCGACCACGGTGTTGACCAGGAACGGCTTGAAGTGCCGGGCCACGGCGTAGGCACGGGTTTCACAGGTTTGCTGGTCGACCCCAAAGTGCGCATTGGCCGACAGCGCACTGCCCTGGCCGGTTTCGAAATACATCAGGTTTTGCCCCAGGGTGCCGCGCTTGAGGCTCAGGCCGGCTTCGTAACCTTCCTGCAGCACGCTCAGGCTGATGCCGAAACTGGCGTTGGCGGCCTCGGTGCCGGCGATCGACTGGAACACCAGGTCCAGCGGCACGCCACGGTTGATCGCCTCGATGGAGGTGGTGACGTGGGTGAGTACGCAGGCCTGGGTGGGGATTTCGTAGCGCTGGATGATCGCGTCGAGCATCTCCAGCATGGCGCAGATCGAGGCGATGCTGTCGGTGGCCGGGTTGATGCCGATCATGGCGTCGCCGTTGCCGTAGAGCAGGCCGTCGAGAATACTCGCGGCAATGCCTGCTGGTTCGTCGGTGGGGTGGTTAGGCTGCAAGCGCGTGGACAAGCGCCCGCGCAGGCCCATGGTGCCGCGAAACTGGGTGACCACGCGGATCTTCTGTGCCACCAGCACCAGGTCCTGTACGCGCATGATTTTGGACACGGCTGCCGCCATTTCCGGTGTCAGCCCCGGCGCCAGTGCGCGTAGGGATTGTTCATCAGCCGCGTCACTGAGCAGCCAGTCGCGCAGGCCACCGACGGTGAGATGGCTCACCGTGGCAAAGGCCTGTTTGTCGTGGGTGTCGATGATCAGCCGGGTGACTTCGTCGCTTTCATAGGGAATCAGCACTTCTTCCAGGAAGTGCTTCAGGGGTGTATTTGCCAGCGCCATCTGGGCGGCGACCCGTTCGCCATCATTTTGCGCAGCGACACCGGCCAGGAAGTCGCCGGAGCGCGCCGGGCTGGCTTTGGCCATCAGATCCTTGAGGCTGTCGAAGCGATAGGTGTGTGCACCCACCGCGTGGGAAAAACTTGCCATACAGTGTCTCCTTGACGACGCGAGCAGGCGCCCGCGCCGAGGTTTACGGCACTTAGTGCAGGGCGGCCTCTGCGGCCTGGATCGCCGCGAATTCTTCTTCGGGCGTGCCTGCTACCAAGTGATGCCGGCTGTAGAAAGCAAAGTAAGCAATTAATACTCCATAGATGACCGCCGCGCCAATCACCACGCGTGGGTCAACCAAAAAGCCTGCTACCACGGCCACGCAGGCCAGTACCAGCGCCACGCCCGAGGTGAAGATGCCGCCCGGCGTGCGGTACGGGCGCTCCATTTTAGGGCGGCGGATGCGCAGGGTGATGTGCGCAGCCATCATCAGCACGTAGGAAATCGTTGCGCCAAACACCGCCACCAATATCAGCAAATCGCCCTGGCCGCTCAGCGACAGGCCGAAACCGATAATCCCGGGAATCACCAATGCCAGTACTGGCGCCTTGCTCTTGTTGGTCTCGGACAATTTGCGCGGCAGGTAGCCAGCGCGCGACAAGGCAAAAATCTGCCGCGAGTAGGCGTAGATAATCGAGAAAAAGCTTGCGATCAAACCGGCCAGGCCAATCAGGTTGACGAAGCTGCCCATCCAGGTCGAACCGCCGTAGGACAGCGCCAGGGCTTCCACCAACGGGTTGCCGGATTTGATCAGCGCATACGTGCCTGCACCGCCCGGCGCGATAACCAGGATCAACAGGGCAAAACTGGTCAGCACCACAATCGCGCCGATCAGCCCACGGGGCAGGTCGCGCTTGGGGTTCTTGGTTTCTTCAGCGGCCAGGGGCACGCCTTCTACTGCGAGGAAAAACCAGATCGCATAAGGGATCGCCGCCCACACGCCCACATAGCCGAACGGCAGGAAGCTGCTGGCGCCTTTGGCCTCGGTCACCGGAATATCCAGCAGGTTGGCGACGTTGAAGTGCGGCACCATCGACACCAGGAATACGCCCAAAGCGATCGCGGCGACGGCGGTGATGACAAACATCAGCTTCAAGGCTTCGCCGACACCAAAAATATGGATGCCGATAAAGATGATGTAGAACGCCAGGTAGATCATCCAGCCGCCAATGCCGAACAGCGACTCGCAGTAAGCGCCGATAAACACTGCAATTGCGGCGGGGGCGATGGCGTACTCGATCAGGATCGCGGTGCCGGTGAGGAACCCGCCCCAAGGGCCAAAGGCGCTGCGGGCAAAACCGTAGCCACCGCCGGCGGTGGGGATCATCGAAGACAGTTCGGCCAGGGAGAAGCACATGCACAGGTACATGGTAGCCATGAGCAATGTGGCGAGGAACATGCCGCCCCAGCCACCCTGGGCCAGGCCGAAGTTCCAGCCTGCGTAGTCGCCGGAGATGACGTAGGCGACGCCAAGGCCGACTAACAGCACCCAGCCGGCAGCGCCTTTTTTCAATTCTCGTTGTTGAAAGTAATCGGTGCCGACTTTTTCGAAGTCGACCGAAGAACTCGTGGGTTCGCTGGGCATGGGAAGTACCTTCCATTCTTATTGTTTTCAACTCGGCCGGTGTGTGCCGAATGCGCATCGCAAGTACTTATGAAGATCCAAATGTGGGAGGGGGCTTGCTCCCGATAGCAGTGGGTCAGTGACTCATACTTGCACTGACACTCCCCGATCGGGAGCAAGCCCCCTCCCACCCTTGATTGCATTTCAAAGGTGGGAGGGGGTGTGGGGTTAGAAAAAGCCCAACGGATTAATGTCGTAGCTCACCAGCAGGTTCTTGGTCTGCTGGTAGTGATCCAACATCATCTTGTGGGTTTCGCGCCCTACGCCAGACTTCTTGTAACCGCCAAACGCGGCGTGCGCCGGGTACAGGTGGTAGCAGTTGGTCCACACGCGACCGGCCTTGATCGCGCGGCCCATGCGGTAGGCGCGGTTGATGTCGCGGGTCCACAGGCCGGCGCCCAGGCCGAACTCGGTGTCGTTGGCAATCGCCAGGGCTTCGGCTTCGTCCTTGAAAGTGGTGATGCTCACCACCGGGCCGAAGATTTCTTCCTGAAACACACGCATGTCGTTGGTGCCCTTGAGCAGGGTCGGCTGGATGTAATAGCCGGTGGCCAGATCGCCAGTGAGCTTTTCAACCTTGCCGCCGGTCAGCAGTTGCGCGCCTTCGCCCTTGGCGATTTCCAGATAGGACAGGATCTTGTCAAATTGCTGCTCGGACGCTTGGGCGCCGACCATGGTGTCGGTGTCCAGCGGATCGCCACGCTTGATCGACTCGACCTTCTTCATCACCACTTTCATGAAGTCGTCGTAGATCGACTCCTCCACCAGGGCGCGGGATGGGCAGGTGCACACTTCGCCTTGGTTGAAGAACGCCAGCACCAGGCCTTCGGCAGCTTTTTCGATGAATGCAGGTTCCGCTTTCATGATGTCGGCGAAGAAGATATTCGGCGACTTGCCTCCCAGCTCAACGGTAGACGGAATGATGTTCTCGGCCGCCGCATGCATGATGTGCGAGCCCACCGGGGTAGAGCCGGTGAAGGCTATCTTGGCGATACGTTTGCTGGTCGCCAGGGCTTCGCCGGCTTCCTTGCCGAAACCATGCACCACGTTCAGTACGCCTGGCGGCAACAGGTCGCCGATCAGTTCCATCAGTACGCTGATGCCCAGCGGGGTTTGCTCGGCGGGCTTGAGCACCACGCAGTTACCGGCGGCCAGGGCCGGGGCGAGTTTCCAGGCGGCCATCAGCAGCGGGAAGTTCCACGGGATGATCTGGCCGACCACGCCCAGTGGTTCGTGGAAGTGATAGGCGGCAGTGAGTTCGTTGATTTCGGCGCTGCTGCCTTCCTGGGCGCGAATGCAGCCTGCGAAGTAGCGGAAGTGGTCGGCGGCCAGGGGAATGTCGGCATTGAAGGTTTCACGCACGGCCTTGCCGTTGTCCCAGGTTTCGGTGATAGCCAGCAGTTCGAGGTTCTGCTCGATACGGTCGGCGATTTTCAGCAGTACCAGCGAGCGGTCCTGGGCGCTGGTTTTGCCCCAGGCGTCAGCGGCAGCGTGGGCGGCGTCCAGAGCCTTGTCGATGTCTTTGGCGGTGGAACGCGGGAAGTCGGCGATAGGTTTGCCGTTGACCGGCGAGGTGTTGGAGAAGTAGTTGCCATCGACCGGCGCAACGAACTCGCCGCCGATGTAGTTGCCGTACTTGGCCTTGAACGAAACGATGGCGCCTTCGGTACCGGGGTGTGCATAACGCATGGTGGGCATCTCCTGCTTTTATGTTTATCGGAGTACAGCGCTGCAAGCGCGTTATAAAGCGTAGAGCAAAGGTTGGGCCAGTGCTTGCGGGCCAGGTAAATCAAGGGTTTGGTTTTGTTTACAAGGCATGAATGTGGCCGGGGCGATACAGGTGGGGTGACAGCTTGTACCGCAAACGGTACAGCCTGTGACCGATGGGTCGGCCCGGGATTGCAATGGCCGGATGGCTGGTGGATGCTGGGCGCTCTCACGCAGGGAGAATAATAAGAACATGCACAACGATCATTTCAGTCGCCATGCCCAGCAGGTTCTCACCGTCACCCGGGGGCAAGAGCCGCTTCAAGGGCCGGGCAGCGATCCCTCCATCGCCCGTTCCTGGCTGCGTTGCGTTGAGGATTACCACCTCGACCCCGCGCTGACCGTTGCGCCCACCGTGCTTGAGCATGGCCGCCTGCTGGAAAGCCGCGAACGCCTGCGCCAGGTGCTGCATATCGCCGGCAACGAAATGAACAGCCTGCACCAGCAACTCTCGGGGGCCGGTCATGCGGTGCTGCTCACCGATGCCCGGGGGGTGATCCTCAACTGTGTCACCGCGCCGTCCGAGCGCAAGATTTTCGAACGCGCCGGGCTGTGGCTGGGCGCCGACTGGAGTGAAGCCTGCGAAGGCACCAATGGCATCGGCACCTGCCTGGTGGAGCGTCAATCCCTGACCATCCACCGTGACGAGCATTTTCGCGGCCGCCATACCGGGCTGACGTGTTCGGCGAGCCCGGTGTTCGACCCTCACGGTGAATTGCTGGCGGTGCTGGATGTGTCCTCGGCCCGCGAAGCCGTGTCGCGCCAGAGCCAGTTCCACACCATGGCGCTGGTGAACCTGTCGGCCAAGATGATCGAAAGTTGCTACTTCCTGCGCCACTTCGAACACCATTGGCTGCTGCGTTTTCACCTGCAGGCTGAGTCGGTCGGGTTGTTCAGCGAAGGCTTGCTGGCGTTCGATGGCGAAGGGCGCATTTGTGCGGTGAACCAGAGCGCCCTGAACCTGTTGGGGCAGCTACGCGGCGGCTTGGTGGGTCAGCCGGTGGACGCGTTTTTCGACTGTTCCCTGGATCAGTTGCTAGGGCGGGCCAGCGCGAATGCCACGGCCAGTTGGCCGCTGCGTACCCGCGATGGTCGGCCTCTATTTGCAGCGCTGCGAGGCCAGCCCCGCAGTACGCCGGCCCCGGTCGTCAAGCCGCTGGCGCCACGCCTACTGGGTATTTGCCTGGGCGATCCGGCGTTGCAAAATGAGCTGCGCAAGGCCTCGCGAGTATTCGAACGCGACGTGCCCTTGCTGATCAACGGCGAAACCGGCTGCGGTAAAGAGGCTTTCGCCAAGGCCGTGCACCAGGCCAGCCAGCGAGGCGACAAGGCCTTTGTCGCGCTGAACTGTGCGGCCATTCCGGAAAACCTGATCGAGTGCGAGTTGTTTGGCTATCGCGCCGGCAGTTTCACCGGCGCCCTTAAAGAAGGCATGCGCGGCAAGCTGCAACAGGCCGACGGCGGTACGCTGTTTCTCGACGAAATCGGCGATATGCCACTGGCGCTGCAAACCCGCTTGTTAAGGGTGCTGGAGGATCGCCTGGTGGTGCCTATCGGCGGCGAACCTCAAGCCGTGAACCTGCGCATCATCAGCGCGACGCACCGTAATTTGTTGGAGCGTGTGGCCGATGGCAGCTTTCGCGAAGACCTGTATTACCGCTTGAGCGGCTTGGAAGTCGCCTTGCCGCCGTTGCGCGAACGCACTGACAAGGCGCAATTGTTGGACTTCCTCTTGGCCCAAGAGGCCGGCACCGAACAGGTGATGCTAGACGAGTCGGCGCGCCAGGCTTTGTTGGCATTCCCCTGGCCCGGCAACCTGCGACAGTTGCGTACGGTATTGCGCACGGTGGTGGCGCTCTGTGAGGACGGCCGAGTCGGTCTTGACGACTTGCCGGCATTGATTCGTCAGGCGCAGCCGCTGGGGGCGAGGGTGGATGCGCCGTACGCCTTGCCACTGGAAAGCGCCGAGCGTCAGGCATTACTCGGTGCGTTGGCGCAGCAGCGCTGGCATATGAGTCATGTGGCTGAACAGTTGGGGGTCAGTCGCAATACGCTGTACCGCAAGTTACGCAAACATGGAATCTCAAGGGACTCCACCCATTAAGGGAGTGCGACACCTGTCGGAATAACTCAGTTATTGCCGATGGCTCAAGTTTTGTCGCACAGGCTTTAAGGTTTTTTATCGCGCCATGTAATCACGTCGCCCCGGAACGCTGCACGTTGTTTTAAGCACTGATGGAATAAGGGCAGAGCATCACGTGCCCTTAATCACAGTTGTTTGAAACTTCTAGGGTGACAACACATGAACATTACAAGTCCAATAACGACTCCTGTGCTACAACTCCCTGTTCAACTTGACGTTACGCTCACGTCCCAACCGCAACCCTTAACCGCGGGCTGGGGCGAACCGATGGACCCCACTCAGCCTGAGCCTGGCACGCAGTTGTCTGCGCAGGAGACTGATCAAACGCCGAAGGTGCGCATCAAGCGTGGAATTTTTGGACGGCGGTTCGGGGGAGGATCCCGCCCCACGCCTCACGTGCCGCCCACGCCATCGCCCAGAGTGCCGCCTGCTCCGGTCAGTCCCTCGCCCACCCGGCCCCAAACCACGGCGGGTGGGAAAAAGCCGACGACAAGCCACGATACCCCTGGTGCCAGTGCGACCGCGGGCAGTTCAAGCCAGTCAACCGCAGGTAGACTCAAGGACGTGCTGACCAAGGGGCCTCAGACGCCCCCCCGCGGTGGGACCGCCCCTGTGAAACAGGACGATTCACCCAAGGTCAGCATGGCCGATGTCACCCAGCGACTGTTGGATGCCGACAGGCTGGTCAAAGCGGGCGTTATTTCTACATCACCCTCTACCAGCAAGACGGTCAAGGACGCGTTCATCAATGCAGGCGTCAATGGTATGGTCAGCGCGCCGATCAATGTGGGGGCGTATGCCGGGTCCGTGGCCGCGGGGGAAGCGATCAAGGGCCAATACGTGCCGTCGCCAGTGGCGCCACCGCCACCGCATTTGCCCGGCGTTGCACAGCCCGATCAGAAGCCCATGCCGCAAACCGTTGCGCCACCCGCACCCGATGAGCCTGCGCCGGGAGCCACGCGCCATCTGGATCGGGTAGAGAAAGTGGTGCTGGAGTTTGCCAATGTCGTCATGACGCTGGCGTCGGGCAGCACCGCAGACCGGCTTGCCATTGGCGACGCCTGGCCCAAGGAGCGTGGGGCACGCTTGACTAACCTGGAGCAGTTACTGAGCGTTTCAGAAACCCATATGAGGCAAGTGGCTGAGGACAACGGCGTTATTTTCAAACCTCACATCGAGTCGTCAACATCTCCCAGTACCGGGGGACGCTTAGGCGTAATAGAGCGTCGGTATGACGCGATGGAAAAAGCGGCCGAACGAATCATGACCTTGAAAGACGCTGAGCTTAAAAAAGCTGGCACCACGGTTTAAGACATCCCTTTTGCCCGTCGGATCCTACCGGCGGGCGTTTCGCCCTCAGCTAAAGCGTGCGAACTTTCCCACCCTACGCTAACCTGCCTCGATGTTTACGAGGTCGACTATGCACATTCATATTCTGGGTATCTGCGGTACGTTCATGGGTTCGATGGCGGTTCTGGCCAAAGAGCTGGGCCATCACGTTACGGGCTCCGATGCCAATGTTTATCCGCCCATGAGCACGCAGCTGCAGGCGCAAGGTATCGAGCTGACCCAAGGTTATGACCCCTCGCAATTCGACCCGGTGCCGGATCTGGTAGTGATTGGCAACGCCATGTCCCGCGGCAACCCAGCGGTCGAGTACGTGCTCAATAAAGGTTTGCCTTACGTCTCAGGCCCTCAATGGCTGGCTGATCATGTGTTGCAAGGTCGTTGGGTATTGGCGGTGGCCGGCACTCACGGCAAGACCACCACCAGCAGTATGCTCGCCTGGGTGCTGGAACATGCGGGCATGAGCCCGGGCTTCCTGATCGGCGGCGTGCCGCAGAATTTCTCGGTGTCGGCGCGCCTGGGCGATACGCCGTTTTTCGTGATCGAAGCCGATGAATACGACAGCGCGTTTTTCGACAAGCGCTCCAAGTTCGTCCACTACCGTCCGCGCACAGCGATCCTGAATAATCTGGAGTTTGATCACGCGGACATCTTTCCCGATCTGGCGGCTATTGAGCGGCAGTTTCATCACTTGGTGCGTACCATCCCGAGTGAAGGCTTGGTCATCCACCCGACCACTGAACCGGCGTTGCAGCGCGTGATCGACATGGGCTGCTGGACGCCGGTGCAGACCACCGGTGTGGACGGGCAATGGCAGGTCAAGTTGCTCAGCGAAGACGGCTCCCGGTTTGAAGTGCTGTTCGAAGGCCAAGCCCAAGGCGTCGTGGAGTGGGATATGACCGGCCAGCACAATGTTGCCAACGCGCTGGTAACCCTGGCGGCTGCACGGCATGTCGGTGTGGTGCCGGCCATGGGCATCGCGGCCTTGAGCGCATTCAAAAGCGTCAAGCGGCGCATGGAAAAAGTCGCCGACGTGAATGGGATTACCATCTACGACGACTTTGCCCACCATCCAACAGCTATCGCCACTACGCTCGACGGCCTGCGCAAGCGCGTTGGCGATGCCCAAATCATTGCGATCGTCGAACCGCGCTCCAACTCCATGAAGCTGGGTGCGCACCGCGATGGCCTGCCGGAAAGCGTCAACGACGCCGACCAGGTGGTCTGGTACGCGCCTGCCAACCTTGGTTGGGACCTGCCGGGGATCGCTGCTCTGTGCACCGTGCCTTCGACCGTGTGTGATTCGCTGGAAGGCATCATTGAGCATGTGAAGCACTTGGCCAGGCCCGGCACCCATGTGGTAGTCATGAGCAACGGCGGCTTTGGCGGCTTGCACGGCAAGCTGGCCGAGGCGTTGAAATGAGCGGCCCCGAACGTATCACCCTGGCAATGACCGGCGCATCCGGCGCGCCTTACGGCCTGCGCCTGCTGGATTGCCTGGTACGTGAAGACCGTGAAGTGCACTTCCTGATTTCCAAGGCCGCCCAATTGGTGCTGGCGACCGAGACGGATGTGCAATTGCCGGCCAAGGTGCAGATGATGCAAGCGTTCCTCACCGAATACACCGGTGCGGCGGCGGGGCAGATCAAGGTCTATGGCAAGGAAGACTGGATGTCGCCCGTAGCTTCGGGCTCCGGCGCGCCGGCGGCGATGGTGGTGGTGCCATGCTCCACCGGCACCCTGTCGGCGATTGCCACGGGCGCCTGCAATAACCTGATCGAAAGGGCGGCGGACGTGACCTTGAAGGAGCGTCGCCAATTGATCCTGGTACCGCGCGAAGCACCGTATTCGAGTATTCACCTGGAACACATGCTCAAGTTGTCGAACATGGGCGTGACCATCTTGCCCGCGTCGCCGGGCTTCTATCACCAGCCCCAAACCATTGATGACCTGGTGGACTTCGTGGTGGCGCGCATTCTCAACCTGCTGAACATTCCCCAGGACATGCTGCCGCGCTGGGGCGAGCACCATTTGGGCGGTGATGAATAAAACGCTGCTACTACTACTGGCGCTGCAACTGACGGGCTGCGCCACGGCGCGCACCCTGGACGCCGCGCAAGCGGGCGCGCCTGTGGTGTATGCCGGTACGCGCCTGGATTTGTATGCGATCAATGGCGGCTGCTGTGCCAAGGACCGCTTTGGTGCCGAGGCGCCCACCTATCCTCATATCGACCTGCCCGCCAGCGCGTTGCTCGATACGCTGCTGTTGCCACTGTCTTTGTTGACCGTGCTGGGCGTGGGCTTCAACGCCACTGGCGGACTCTGAGAACTACACGAACCCAATGTGGGAGGGGGCTTGCTCCCTCCCACATTGGGATTGGCGTTCTTACTTGCCGAGCTTGCGCAGCTCATCCGACTCCACCACCCGTACGCCATCCTGTTCTTCCAGCGCCAGGCGCCACATGGCGCGAGCCAGTTCGCAGACTTCGATGCCGTGGTACTTGCCCGGAATCAAACGCGACAACGGCCCGGCCAGCTGTTCGGCCAGACGCGGTTCCAGCCGCTCCCCCAGCAGCAAGGAAGGTCGCACGATGGTCAGTTGCGGCCAGTCCTGGGCTTTGAGTGCCTGCTCCATTTCGCCCTTGACTCGGTTGTAGAACACTGAGGATTTCGGGTCGGCGCCGATCGCACTGATCACGATCAGATGCCGCGCACCCAGTTCCCGAGCGCGCTTGGCGAAGGCCACCACCATGTCCAGATCGACCGCACGGAACGCCGTTTCCGAGCCGGCTTTCTTGATCGTGGTGCCCAGGCAGCAAAAGGCAATGTCCACCCGGCCGCTCAGTTGCGGCAGGAACACTGCAGGGTCGCCCACCGGGTTTTCCAGGCGTGGGTGTTCAGCCAGCGGCTTGCGGCTCGGCGCCAGTACACGGGTCACGGTGGGTTCGTTGAGCAGGCGATCAAGCAGGTGTTCGCCGGTGAGGCCAGAGGCCCCGGCCAGCAAGATATGCTGAGGTGTCAGGTACATGATGTTTCCCCCTTGTTACACATTACAGCTTAGTTGCCTTTGGCTTCCTTGCTATTCATTGAGACGCTTTCGAGCGCCTTTCGTGCCTGCTGTTTGCGTAATAGTTGCCAATGGGCGATCACGCCTTTGGGTGCCCATATCTGCGGTTCTGAGGCTTCGAAGTTGTCCGCCTGTTCGCGTTCGGCCACATGCAGTTGTGCCAGTTTGAACGCGTGTTGCAAATCGTCCGTTTGGTTGAAGGCTTGTGCGAAAAGGGCATCGCCAAAGTAGGTAAAGTCCGCCTCTTCTGAACAGCCAAAGGACACGCGATCCGCACGGGATGCCGTCATGATCAGCGTGCGCTCATCTTTCAGGGCCGGAATGAAACCGCCGGAGTAGCAGGCGGAAATCACGATGATCTTGTCGCGGTTTTTCAACGGCGCCAGCACGGCGGCCAGTTCATCGGCGGGCAGGTCGGCCAGTTCCATGCGCGGCTGGTCGAGCACCAACTCATGTTCATGGGTGCCGTGGCTGGTCAAGTAGATGAACACCAGGTCTTCGGGCCCGGTACGTTCGGCCAGGGTTTGCACGGAACGCCGCAGGCTTTCGCGGGTGGCCAGCGGACGGTCGGCGATGTGGTCACGGTGGTTGACCAGGCGGACCTGCCCGCGCGCGCCGAAGCGGGTGGTGAGCAGGTTGCTGACGTAATCGGCTTCGCGCAGGAACACGCTTTGCTTGCCGTCACCTGCCAACGCCAACGTATAAAGCTCGACGGCAGGTGTCGAGGCCGGAACGGCGGCCAGGGCCTCGTCGAGCAAGCGGCCTTGGGCCAATAGGCCGGTTTCCAGTGGGTCGGGCAGCAACTTGCCATCGGCATCGCGCACGCGCAGGCCATTGACCCAGGTGCCGGCCTGCACGGTGCCGTCGGTGAGCACGAGGGTGCCACGCCCCTGATAGTTGTCGCTGTCGAAGCCACCGATATAGAAGCTGCCATCGGTGAGGTTCAGGCGCCCCTCACCGGTAAAGCGCCAATCACTGAACTGACCGACGTAGTGGCTGCCATCGGCGCCAATCAATTCGCCTTTGCCACTGAGGGCGCCTTCCTTGAACTGGCCGATCCATACGTCGCCGTCGGCGTTTTCATAGCGGCCTTTGCCGTTGAGTTGGTTCTGCTTGAATTGGCCGATATAGATATCGCCCTCAGCGCTATTGAAGGTGCCATTGCCTTCCAGTTGGCCATCGACAAAGTGGCCGCTGAACTGATTGCCGCTGTCGTCATTGCGCTGGCCTTCGCCATTGGGCTTGCCGTGGGCAAATTGGCCCTGGTACTGGCTGCCATCGGCCAATTCCAGGCGACCGAGGCCTGCGTACTGGTCGTCCTTGAACTCGCCGCGATAGGTCATCTGCCCTTCTTTGAGGGTGCCTTCGCCATTGCGTCGACCGTTCTTGAAGCTGCCGACATAGCTGCTGCCCGTGGTAGTCAAGCTGCCCTGGCCATCAAACAGGCCCTGCTGGAACTGGCCTTTATAGACTTCGCCATTGCTGCCATGCCATTCGCCCTGGCCGTGCCACTGGCCTTTATCGAACTGGCCGGCGTACCAACTGCCGTTGGGGTAGTCCACGCGGCCCTGGCCTTGCAGCAGGCCGTTGACCACATCGCCACGGTAGCGGCCGCCATCGGGCAGGCGCGCATCGGGCGGCAACAGCGATTCGCCGTCTCCGCAAGCGGTCAGCAACAGGGCAAGGGCAAGGGGAGCGAGTGGGCGCATAGCGGGATCCGGATAATTGAGCGCCGAGTATGCCGCAGCCGCGAGATTCATACATAAATTTACATACACTGTGGCAAGGTTTATTGCCTCGCCACAGGGTCGGCCTTACACGAAGCAGAGTGACAGCGACTCGGCAATATAGGCAGATTTCTCCTGGCCTTCGATTTCCAGGGTGGCGGTGGCCTTGAACAGCCATTGGCCGGGTTTTTTCTCGGTGACGTCGGTGAGCGTGACGTTCAGGCGCACCTTGGAGTCGACCTTCACCGGCTGGATGAAGCGCACACTGTCCAGGCCGTAGTTGACGGCCATTTTCAAGCCCTCGGGCATGATCAGGATGTCTTCCATCAGCTTGGGCATCAGTGACAGTGACAGGAAACCGTGGGCGATGGTGCTGCCGAACGGGGTTTGTGCGGCCTTGACCGGGTCGACGTGGATGAACTGATGATCGCCGGTGGCCTCTGCGAACAGGTTGATGCGCGCCTGGTCGATGGTGAGCCATTCGGAACGTCCCAGTTCCTTGCCGACATAATCTTTGAGCTGCGCTACGGGTACATAGGGCATTGCGTCTCTCCTGGGTTCATCATTTTTATCCCCCGTTGATAAGGGGTTTTATATGGGATACAGAGAACCAATGTAGATCATCATGGGCAAATGGCCCGGTCAACCCAACATGCTTTTGGCGAATGCCTGGGCATAGGGCGGGCGTGCTTATAATGCGCATGGGCTTTGAGGGGGGAGAGAGCGGGATGCTGTTACGTGGCCTGACTTGGCTGGTGCTGTTTCAATTGATCGGTACGGCGATCAATCATTTGCTGTTGCCGGTACTGCCGGGGCCGATCATCGGGCTGCTGCTGATGCTGGGCTTTCTGGTCTGGCGCGGTGAAGTCGGCGAGCCGCTGAGCCTGGCGGCCGGCAGCCTGTTGCGTTATCTGCCGTTGCTGTTGGTGCCGCCCGCCGTGGGAGTGATGGTCTACGCCAAGGACATTGTCGCGGACTTCTGGGCTATCGTCGGGGCGCTGGTGTTGTCGCTGGTGATCGCCATGGGCTTTGTCGGTGTGCTGATGCAGCAGATGGTCAGGCGCAAGGAGAAGGACCAATGATGCTTGACTGGCAGGGCGCCTGGACGGCGGTCATTCATCATCCGTTGTTCGGCATCGGTATCACCCTGGGCGCCTATCAGTTGGTGCTGGCGGGGTACGAGAAAACCCGCTGGATCTTCCTGCAACCGGTGCTGGTGTCGATGTTGCTGGTGATCGGTGTGTTGCTCGCCTGTGGCCTGAGTTACGCCGAGTACCGCGAAAGCACCGAGATCATGGGGATCCTGCTGGGGCCTGCAACGGTGGCATTGGCGGTACCGCTTTATCTCAACCTGCGGCGGATTCGCCAATTGTTCTGGCCGATTTTTACTACGCTGGTGGTAGGCGGGGTGCTGGCTACCGGCTTGTGTGTGCTGTTGGGGTGGTGGTTCGGTGCCGAACACAGGGTGCTGATGACCATGGCACCCAAGTCGGTGACGTCGCCGATTGCCATGCTGGTCGCCGAACAGATTGGTGGCGTGGCGGCATTGGCGGCAGTGTTTGTACTGATCACCGGGGTGGTCGGCGCGATGATCGGCCCGGCGTATCTGTCGCGCCTGGGCGTGCACAGCCCTGAAGCGCGGGGCATGGCGCTGGGCATGACCGCCCATGCGGTCGGCACCTCGGTGGCCCTGCAGGAAAGCGAAGAGTGCGGCGCCTTTGCGGCGCTGGCCATGAGCCTGATGGGCGTGGCGACGGCGGTGTTTCTGCCGTTGGCCGTGTCGGTAATTGTTTAACCCGGGTTTTAAGGAAACCGTTATGAGTCTGGCGCTGTTCCCACTCAACACTGTGCTGTTCCCAGGCTGCACCCTCGACCTGCAGATATTTGAGGCGCGCTACCTGGACATGATCAGCCGCTGCATGAAAAAGGGCGAAAGCTTTGGTGTGGTGTGCATCTTCAATGACCAGGAAGTGGGCATAGCCCCGGACGGCTACGCGCTGATCGGCTGCGAAGCGTTTATTCGCGACTTCAAACAGCAGGACAATGGCCTGCTGGGGATTCGTGTCGAGGGTGGCCGGCGTTTCCGCGTACTAGACGTCACGGTGCAGAAAGATCAATTGCTGGTGGCCGAGGTTAAATGGTTGGAGGAGATGCCGGATCGGCCTCTGGAAGAAGAGGACGCCGACTTGCTGGCGCTGCTGGAGGCCCTGGCGGAGCACCCGATGGTGGCTTCGCTGGAGATGAACGCCCATGCCGAAAGCCAGCAGGCCCTCGGCAACCAACTGGCGTACCTGCTGCCGTTTACCGACGCCGATAAGGTCGACTTGCTGCGAATTGACGATCCGCAGCAGCGGCTGGATGCCATTCAGATGTTGCTGGATGAATTGCAGGGTGAGTTGTTCACCTGAGATACAGAATTTTCTGCGGTTGCTTTCGGATTTTGCTACGTCATTTCAGGCGCGGCGCCTGCAATATTTTCCGATCACACCATAATGATCGGGGATGACCATGATTCGTCTGACACCATCGGAACAAGTCGCCTGGGACACGTATTTTGTCAGCGTGACCACGCAATTGCTCCAGCAGGACGCCACCCGGGGCGCAGAGTACATCGCAGAGCGCGCCGCCGACATTGCCGACGAGATGCTGCTGGAGCGACGCGAGCGTTGCGTGGAGCGTCGCTCTGCTTCAGTGGACTGGATTGGCCCGGCCAAGGGTCAGTAGGCGTACCTGAGCAATGCATGGGAGGTGCCGGTGAATGCAATGAAGCCGAGCACCGCCACCACCGCCGGCAATACCAGCCACCAGGCTTTTTGCGTCATTGCCGGCAGCGGGCTGCGGTACTGGATCACGGTCAGGCTGAACGCACACACCGTCATGGCCAGTAGCGTGCCTGCGAGGATGTCGCTGGGCCAGTGAGCGCCCAGGTAAACCCGCGACAGAGCAATGAATGCGGCGGGTATGCAGCCCAGCAGCATCCAGGTCAGGCGCAATCGCGTGGGTTGGCCGCGACCGGCCAATACCGCGAGCGCCAGGAAGAACGCAAAAGCGCCGGAGGCATGGCCGCTGGGCATACTGAAACTGGTCAACGGGTCGGTCAGAATCTCCGGGCGGCCGCGGGCAAAGAACAGCTTGGTGCCGGTGTTGATCACCGCCGCGCCTGCCAGGGTCGCTCCCACAAACAGCGCGTGGCGCCATTGCCGGGCCACAAACAACAGGGCGGTGAACACGGCGCTGGCGACGAACATTTTCTTGAACTCGCCCAATTGCGTGATCCGCACCATCACCTCATCCAGCCACGGGCTGCGATGCTCCTGCACCAGGGCGCTCAGGCCCTGATCGAAGTCATTGAGATGCGGGTAGCCGATAAACAGCGCGATCAGCAGGGTCAGGCTGGCACAACCGATCCACAACGTTGCGCGACGATGGGCGCGCAGGCTGCTGTTCAAACTCAATCCCAATAGCGCCGCCAGGCACGCCGCGACAATCGCCGCTTCCGGCCAGAAACCTTCCGGCAAGGGCAGGCGGAACGCGGCACCGGCTGCCCAGCCCGGCAGCAGATACGCCACTGACCAACCGGCGGCGGCGATCAGGCTGACGATCGCAAAGCGCGGGAACGGCATGTCGCACATACCGGCGACCATCGGCAGCATGGGGCGCAATGGCCCGATGAAGCGCCCGACCAGCAAGCTGGCGATTCCGTACTTGTGGAAGTAGGTTTCTGCGCCATTCATCCATTCCGGATGATGTCGCAGGCCCGGCAAGCGCCGGATGTTCTGATGGAAATGTCGGCCCAGGTAGTAGGAAACCCCGTCGCCCAATAGACCGCCGAGGAAGCCCAGCAGCAGGGTTTCACTCAGTGACAACGCACCGCTGCCGGCCAGTGCGGCAATCGCAAACAGCAATACCGTGCCCGGCACGATCAGCCCGGCAATGGCCAGGCACTCCACGCACGCGACAATAAACACCGCGGCTGCCAGCCATTGCGGGTTCAGGGTCAGCCAGCCGGTGATGCTATCGAGCCATTGGCCCATACAATCCACTCCATAATGAGACGGTGAATTTCCACTGTGGGAGCTGGCTTGCCTGCGATGGCTGCGGCATGGCCAGCATGGAAGTTGCCTGGCCCACCGCTATCGCAGGCAAGCCAGCTCCCACATGGGATGTGTCGCCCGTTAGATCAAAAAATAATCGCGGCCTTCGACCTGCCCGCGGCGCAGCGGGTTCCGCGTGCAATACGGCGCATAGCCGGCATCGACGAAGCGGTACATCAAGTGTTCATCGCGCCCGCTGGGAATGCCCAGCCGGGTGGTCTGGATAATCTGTGTGGGCACCTGGCCCACATCTTCGACATACAGCAGTTCCTGATCGAAGCGCTTGGCGTCCCACATCGGCACTTTCAGGCCCAGTGCCTTGCACAACAGGGTCTGCCCGGCGCACAGCTTCTGCGCCGGGCGCGGGCTGCCGTCGGGGTTGGGGTTGTTCAACAGCATTTGCGCCAGGCTCGCCGGCCCGCAGAGTTCATCGACCCACGGGTAAGCCGACTTGATCAGCACGGCATTCCCCGGGCCGTGGGCGCTGAAGTTCAGGGAATCACCGCCCCTGGCGTAGTACATATAGATATGACCGCCATCCAGAAACAAAGCCTTACGCTTTTCTGTGTAGCCCAGCGACGCATGGCTGCCTTTTTCGGCCACGTAATAGGCTTCGGTTTCAATAATTCGCGCCGAAAGCCAGAGATCACCGACACGGTGGCGAATGATTTTCCCCAACAGTTCTTGCGCGAGCAGTTGTGCATCGCGGTCGAAGAAGCCGTCGGGCAGGGCGCTTGCGGGGAGTGGGGCGTTAAGTCCGGGCATGGCGTTCAGGGTTATTACGGCTAAATGTGACGGAATAATAACAACTCTCACCTTAATTACCGCTGAACCCCGGGTTTTTACAGTTCATTTCGACCATCCGCCCCTCACCGCTGTCAGTCGAGCGGCGTCACAGCTATAATCTGCCGCTTTCCTCTTTGCCAAGACTCCCTGACCATGACTGAGTCCGTTCTTGACTACATGACCCGCCTGGGTCGCGCTGCCCGTCAGGCCTCGCGGTTGATCGCCCGTGCGAGCACTGCGCAGAAGAACCGTGCGCTGCTGGCGGCTGCCGATGCTCTGGATGCTTCGCGCTCCGAGTTGACCGCTGCCAATGAACTGGACT
The DNA here is from genome assembly GCF_019891455.1 of Pseudomonas sp. P867. NCBI lineage: Bacteria > Pseudomonadati > Pseudomonadota > Gammaproteobacteria > Pseudomonadales > Pseudomonadaceae > Pseudomonas > Pseudomonas sp. P867. The sequence continues at coordinate 129,657 of NZ_JAFLXB010000006.1, forward strand.
TGGCCAACGGTCGCGCCAATGGCCTGGAACCTGCCTTGCTGGATCGCCTGGCACTGACCCCGGCACGTATCGACGACATGATCGAAGGCCTGCGTCAGGTGGCCAAGCTGCCTGACCCCATCGGTGAAATCCGCGACATGCGCTACCTGCCGTCCGGTATCCAGGTCGGCAAGATGCGCGTGCCGCTGGGTGTGATCGGCATCATCTACGAGTCGCGTCCGAACGTGACCATCGACGCCGCGAGCCTGTGCCTGAAGTCGGGCAACGCTACCATCCTGCGAGGCGGCTCCGAGGCGATCAATTCCAACCGTGCTATCGCCGCCTGCATCCAGCAAGGCCTGGCCGTGGCCGAGTTGCCAGCTGAAGTGGTGCAAGTGGTGGAAACCACCGACCGCGCGGCTGTGGGCGCGTTGATCACCATGCCGGAATTCGTCGACGTGATTGTGCCCCGTGGCGGCAAGAGCCTGATCGAGCGCGTCAGCCGGGATGCCAAGGTGCCAGTCATCAAGCATCTGGACGGCGTGTGCCACGTCTTCATCGACATCGCCGCCGACCTCGACAAGGCGATTCGCATTGCCGACAACGCCAAGACCCACCGCTACGCGCCGTGCAACACCATGGAAACCCTGCTGGTGCACGCCGGCATTGCCGAGCGCGTGCTGCCGCCGCTGGCTGCCATCTACCGTGACAAGGGCGTGGAACTGCGTGGCTGCGAGCGTACCCGTGCACTGCTCGGCAGCGATGTGATCGAAGCGACTGAACAAGACTGGTACACCGAATACACGGCGCCGATCCTGTCGATTCGCATCGTCGACGACCTGGATCAGGCCATCGAACACATCAATAAATACGGCTCCAAGCACACCGACGCCATTGTTTCCGAGCATTTCAGCGATGCCCGGCGTTTCCTCAATGAAGTGGACTCCGCTTCGGTGATGATCAACGCCTCGACACGTTTTGCCGACGGCTTCGAGTATGGCCTGGGGGCGGAGATCGGTATCTCCACCGACAAGCTCCATGCACGCGGCCCGGTTGGCCTTGAAGGGCTGACCAGCGAGAAGTACGTAGTGTTCGGCGACGGCCATGTGCGCACTTGATGGCTAAACGCATCGGGCTGCTCGGCGGTACTTTCGACCCCGTGCACATCGGCCATTTGCGCAGTGCCCTGGAAGTCGCCGATGCCCTGGCGCTGGACGAGGTGCGGCTGCTGCCCAATTTTCGGCCGCCGCATCGCGATACGCCGCAGGTGTCCGCGCAACAGCGTCTGGAAATGGTGCAGGTGGCCGTAGAGGGCATACAGCCGTTGATGGTGGACGACCGCGAGCTCAAGCGCGATAAACCGTCCTACACTGTCGACACCCTGGAGCTGATGCGCGCCGAGATGGCCGCAGATGACCAGTTGTTTCTGCTTTTGGGCTGGGACGCATTTTGCGGCCTGCCCTCTTGGCACCGCTGGGAGGAGCTCCTCCAGCATTGCCACATCCTGGTTTTGCAACGCCCGGATGCCGACAGCGAACCGCCGGATGCCTTGCGCAACCTGCTGGCCGCGCGGTCGGTAAGTGACCCCTTGGCCCTGACCGGGCCGAACGGGAATATTGCATTCGTCTGGCAGACCCCGCTTGCGGTGTCCGCCACCCAGATCCGTCAACTGCTGGCCAGCGGTAAGTCGGTACGTTTCCTGGTGCCTGACGCGGTCCTGGCCTACATCGATGCGCACGGGCTTTACCGTGCGTCGAACTGAAAAGGCGCGCTTGAACGCACGAACCGTGCAGCAAGCGCCCGAACATACGAGCAAAACGAGTTTTATATGACGAACAAAGACGTAAGCAAAGTTAAGCGCAAAGGCACCTTCAAAAGCGCACCGCTGCCGGTTGAAGCCCACGTGGGCCCGGAATTGGCTGGCGAAGAGCTGGTGAAAGTGGCCGTGGCCGCCCTGGAAGACGTTAAGGCCCAGGACATCCAGGTGCTGGACGTACGCGACAAGCAAAGCATCACCGACTTCATGATCATCGCCACCGGTACCTCCAACCGCCAGATCGGCGCGATGCTCGACAAGGTTCGCGAAGCCGTCAAAGCCCAGGGCGTGAAGCCTCTGGGTGAGGAAGGCAAGGGCGACAGCGACTGGGTACTGCTGGACATGGACGATGTGATCGTTCACATGATGACCTCCAACGCCCGCCAGTTCTACGACCTGGAACGTCTGTGGAAAGGCGCCGAGCAGAGCCGTGCCGCCGATGGCAAGCACCACAGCCCGGAAGTGGGCCACGCGCACTTCGACAAGCTCAACAAAGACCAGGAATAAGGAACGGCTGTGCGCCTGCGTCTGATCGCTGTCGGTTCACGCATGCCCAAGTGGGTGGAAGAAGGCTGGCACGAGTATGCCAAGCGTCTGCCCGCTGAGCTGTCGCTTGAACTGGTGGAAATACCGCTCAATACCCGGGGCAAGAACGCCGATGTGGCGCGCTTTATTCGCCAGGAAGGCGAAGCCATGCTGGCCAAGGTCGGCCCCAACGAGCGTATCGTCACTCTCGAAGTGCACGGCAAGCCCTGGAGCACCGAGCAGTTGGCGGTGGAACTGGATCGCTGGCGCCTGGATTCGCGTACGGTCAACTTCATGGTCGGTGGCCCCGAGGGGCTGGCGCCGGAAGTCTGCGCGCGAGCCGATCAGCGCTGGTCGTTGTCGGCGCTGACATTGCCGCACCCGTTGGTAAGGATTCTGATCGGTGAACAGCTGTATCGCGCCTGGACAGTCCTGTCCGGGCACCCTTACCACAAATAGTCTGCGCTGCCCCCGATGACCCAGCCGATCCGCATCAAGGACCACGAGAAAGACGCACGTCTGGTACGCGCGCGGGTGGTGTTCGGTGCGATTTTGGTGGTGGCGTTGATGTGCGTGCTGATTGCGCGTCTGTATTTCCTGCAGGTGATCCAGTACGACTATCACTCCACGCTGTCGGAAAACAACCGGGTGCATGTGCAGCCGATTCCGCCGACCCGTGGGCTGATCTTCGACCGCAATGGCGTGGTGGTCGCGGATAACCGCCCCAGCTTCAGCCTAAGCATGACCCGTGAGCGTTCCGGCGACTGGCAGCAGGTGCTCGATGTGATTGTCGAGGTGCTGCAACTGACGCCGGAAGACCGGGTGATCTTCGAGAAACGCATGAAGCAGGGGCGCCGGCCGTTCGAGCCGGTGCCGATCCTGTTCGAGCTGACCGAAGAGCAGATCGCCCGAATCGCCGTGAACCAGTTCCGTCTGCCGGGTGTGGAAGTGGTGGCGCAGTTGGTGCGCCACTATCCGCAAGGGGCGCACTTTGCCCACTCGGTCGGCTATATGGGGCGGATCAACGAGAAAGAGCTTAAAACCCTCGACCCGGTCAATTACAGCGGCACCCATCATATCGGCAAGACCGGCATCGAGCGTTTCTACGAGCCCGAGCTGCACGGCCAGGTGGGTTACGAAGAAGTCGAGACCAACGCCCGCGGCCGCGTCTTGCGCGTGCTCAAGCGCACCGACCCGATACCGGGCAAGGACATTGTGCTGAGCCTGGACATCAAGTTGCAGGAAGCGGCCGAGATGGCCCTGGGTGGCCGGCGTGGCGCCGTGGTAGCGCTGGACCCGAAAACCGGCGAAGTGCTGGCGATGGTCAGTCAGCCGAGTTTCGACCCTAACCTGTTCGTCACCGGCATCAGCTTCAAGGCCTACGCCGAGCTGCGCGACTCCATCGATCGACCGCTGTTCAACCGCGTATTGCGCGGCCTGTATCCACCGGGTTCGACCATCAAGCCGGCGGTGGCGATCGCCGGCCTGGATTCCGGCGTGGTCACGGCCTCCAGTCGGGTCTATGACCCCGGCTACTACATGCTGCCCAACTATGATCACAAATACCGTAACTGGAACCGCTCCGGTGACGGCTATGTCGACCTGGACACCGCGATCATGCGCTCCAACGACACCTATTTTTACGACCTGGCCCACAAGCTGGGGATCGATCGCCTGTCTGCCTACATGGGCAAGTTCGGCCTCGGTCAGAAAGTCTCTCTGGACATGTTCGAAGAGTCTCCCGGCCTGATGCCGTCGCGGGAATGGAAGCGTGCGACGCGCCGTCAGGCATGGTTCCCGGGTGAAACCCTGATCCTGGGGATCGGCCAGGGCTATATGCAGGCCACGCCGCTGCAACTGGCCCAGGCCACGGCGCTGGTGGCCAATAAAGGCATCTGGAATCGGCCGCACCTGGCCAAGACCATCGAAGGCGAAAAGCCGGTAGACGACAACCCGATTCCCGATATTGTGCTGCGCGACCCGTCGGACTGGGCCAAGGTCAACCACGGCATGCAGCAAGTCATGCACGGCGCACGGGGTACCGCACGCAAGGCGGCAGCCGGCGCGCAATACCGCATCGCCGGCAAGAGTGGTACGGCCCAGGTGGTCGCGATCAAGCAGGGCGAAAAATATGACCGTTCCAAGGTTCAGGAGCGTCACCGCGACCACGCCTTGTTTGTCGGCTTCGCCCCGGCTGACGACCCGAAAATCGTGGTCTCGGTGATGGTCGAGAACGGTGAGTCCGGCTCTGGCGTCGCGGCGCCCGTGGTGCGGCAGATCATGGATGCCTGGCTGTTGGCCGAGGATGGCAAGCTCAAGCCCGAATATGGCGGCCCCCCATCAAGCCCCGAGGTTACGGCCCGTGAAGAGTAATTTTGACCGCATCCTCTCCAGCGAGGATGTGATGCGTCGCCGTGCGACGTTGCTGCAACGCATGCACATTGATGGCCCCCTGCTGATCCTGCTGCTGACCTTGGCAGCCGGCAGCCTGTTCGTGCTGTATTCGGCCAGCGGCAAGAACTGGGACCTGCTGATCAAACAGGCGTCCTCGTTTGGCCTGGGCCTGTTGTCGATGGTGGTGATCGCCCAGCTTGAACCACGCTTCATGGCGCGTTGGGTGCCGCTGGGGTATGTCGCCGGCGTGTTGCTGCTGGTGGTGGTGGATGTCATGGGCCATAACGCCATGGGAGCCACGCGCTGGATCAACATTCCCGGGGTGATTCGCTTCCAACCGTCGGAATTCATGAAGATCCTGATGCCGGCCACCATCGCCTGGTACTTGTCCAAGCGCACCTTGCCGCCACAGCTCAAGCACGTGGTGATCAGCCTGCTTCTAATCGGCGTGCCGTTTATTCTGATCGTGCGCCAGCCTGACCTTGGCACCTCATTGCTGATTCTGGCCGGTGGCGCGTTCGTGCTGTTTATGGGGGGCTTGCGCTGGCGCTGGATCCTCAGCGTGCTGGCCGCTGCCGTCCCCGTGGCCGTGGCCATGTGGTTCTTCTTCATGCACGACTATCAGAAGCAACGGATCCTGACGTTCCTCGACCCGGAGAGCGACCCGTTGGGCACCGGCTGGAACATCATCCAGTCCAAGGCGGCCATCGGTTCCGGCGGCGTATTCGGCAAAGGCTGGTTGCTGGGCACCCAGTCCCATCTGGACTTCTTGCCCGAAAGTCATACCGACTTCATCATCGCGGTGATGGGCGAAGAGTTCGGCCTGGTGGGCATTTGCGCCTTATTGTTGATCTATCTGCTGTTGATTGGTCGCGGCCTGGTGATTACCGCCCAGGCGCAGACGCTGTTCGGTAAATTGCTTGCCGGCAGCCTGACCATGACTTTTTTTGTTTACGTTTTCGTCAACATCGGTATGGTCAGTGGCCTGCTGCCGGTGGTTGGGGTGCCGTTGCCATTCATTAGCTACGGCGGAACTTCGCTGGTGACATTGCTGTCAGCGTTTGGGGTTTTGATGTCGATTCATACGCATCGCAAGTGGATCGCACAGGTTTGAATAAGGTGAAGATGTCAATGCAAGTAATGCGCGGCTGGGCGACTCGGCATGCGACCTGGATGGGCCTGATTGGGCTGCTGGGTGCAACGCAAGAGGCGCAGGCCGGTGACTACGATGGTTCACCCCAGGTCGCCGAATTTGTCGGTGAGATGACCCGCGACTACGGTTTTGCTGGCGAGCAACTGATGGGCGTGTTCCGCGAAGCCCAGAAAAAGCAGGCGATCCTCGACGCCATTTCCCGCCCCGCCGAACGCGTGAAGCAGTGGAAGGAATATCGCCCGATGTTCCTTACTGACGCACGTATTGCCCGCGGCGTGGACTTCTGGCGCCAGCATGAAGCCGTCCTGGCCCGCGCCGAGCAGGAATACGGCGTGCCGGCCCAGGTCATCGTCTCGATCATCGGCATTGAAACGTTCTACGGCCGCAATACCGGCAGCTACCGGGTGATCGACGCCTTGTCGACCCTGGGCTTCGATTACCCGCCGCGTGCCGAATTCTTCCGCAAGGAGCTGCGCGAATTCCTGCTGCTGGCCCGCGAAGAACAGGTCGACCCGATGACACTCAAGGGCTCGTACGCCGGCGCGATGGGCTTGCCGCAGTTCATGCCGAGCAGCTTTCGCGCCTATGCGGTGGACTTTGACGGCGACGGCCATATCAATATCTGGAGCAACCCCGACGACGCCATCGGCAGCGTGGCCAGCTACTTCAAGCGTCACGGCTGGGTTGGCGGCGAACCGGTGGTTATCCGCGCCGATGTCACAGGTGAGCGCGCCGATGAAGGCTTGACCCAGGGTATCGAGCCGGTCAAGACCGTCGGGGAGTTGCGAGCGCTGGGCTGGTCGAGTCAGAATGCGCCACGCGACGACATGCCGGTGACGGCATTCCGCCTGGAAGGTGCAAACGGCCCGGAATACTGGATGGGCCTGAAGAATTTCTACGCAATCACGCGTTATAACCGCAGTGTGATGTACGCCATGGCCGTGCATCAGCTGTCAGATGAGCTGGTTCAAGCACGGGGCAACAAGTAATGCGGGTATCGCCGTTCAAAAAACCGCTCAAGCTGGTGGCGTTCGCCGCGTTGTCCTTGCTGGTTGCCAGTTGCTCCACCACCCCTAACCGTGCGCCTGCCAAGAAGGCCGGTGGCGCGGTGGTGCGCGCCCAGCCGGGCCTGGACATCAACCGTGCGCACAAAGACGGCGCGCCGTGGTGGGATGTGGATGTCTCGAAAATCCCGGACGCCACGCCGACTCTGCACACCGGCCCCTACAAGGCCAACCCCTACACCGTGCTGGGCAAGAATTACTTCCCGCTGCAGGAATCCAAGACTTACGTGCAGTCCGGCACCGCGTCCTGGTACGGCACCAAGTTTCATGGCCAGAACACCGCCAATGGCGAGGTGTATGACCTGTACGGCATGAGCGCGGCCCACAAGACCCTGCCGTTGCCCAGCTATGTTCGCGTTACCAACCTGGACAACAACCGTACGGTGATCCTGCGGGTCAACGACCGCGGGCCGTTCTATTCGGACCGGATCATCGATTTGTCCTACGCCGCGGCCAAGAAGCTTGGATACGCCGAAACCGGCACTGCACGGGTGAAAGTCGAGGGCATCGACCCGGCACAGTATTGGGCCCAGCGTGGCAAGCCGGCGCCGTTGATGCTTAACGAACCGGCAACCCCCCAACCGCAAGTGACGGCCTCGACCGGCAAGATCGAGCAGTGGACGCCGCCGCCGGCGCAACATGCTCCGGATACCGTCGTCGTCCCTCACGCAGCACCGGGCGCCTCGATGGCGGGCGGGCAATACCTGCAGGTCGGTGCTTTCGCCAACCCGGATGCGGCAGAACTGTTAAGGTCCAAGCTCAGCGGTATGGTCAGCGCGCCGGTCTTCATCAGCTCCATCGTGCGTAACCAGCAAACGTTGCACCGTGTACGCATGGGCCCGATCGGTTCGCCAAGTGAAGTGGCGCAAGTGCAGAACAGCGTCCGCCTGGCCAACCTGGGGCAACCCAGCGTGGTCACCGCAGAATAAGTAACGGATTGATGGCTCAGGTGCGCCTGCGCGCTTGAGTCCAGGTTGTTGGCTCGTTGAACAATAAAAACCCAGGGGCAAGGGGTGAGCGGGCAACCGAACACGTGACAGTCTGGAAGCGGGCTGTCTGAATAGTTTTGCCCGCGAGGGCAAGTTTCCATAAGCAATTTCGAGAGACGGATGAACATCACCACCTTAGCCAAACGCACGTGCCTGCTTATCTCGCTGATCATCACCCCGGCCGCCTGGGCGGTTGAAATGGTGCCGGCCTCCCCGCAACTGGCCGCCAAGTCGTGGGTCCTCATGGACGCCGCCAGTGGCAACGTGCTGGTCGAAAACGGCGGTGATGTACGCCTGCCGCCAGCCAGCCTGACCAAGCTGATGACTGCCTATATCGCGACCCTGGAAATCCGTCGCGGCCAGATCGGCGAGAACGATCCGGTCACCGTCAGCGAAAACGCCTGGCGTACCGGTGGTTCGCGGATGTTCATCAAGGTCGGCTCGCAAGTCACCGTCAGTGACCTGTTGCACGGCATCATCATCCAGTCCGGCAACGACGCCAGCGTCGCCCTGGCCGAGCACATCGCTGGCAGCGAAGATGCGTTCGCCGACGTGATGAACAAGACTGCCGCCGACCTGGGCATGACCAACAGCCACTTCATGAACCCGACCGGCCTGCCGAACCCAGAGCACTATTCGTCGGCTCACGACATGGCGATCCTGGCGCGCGCGATCATCCGCGTTGACCCGGTGCACTACGCGATCTACTCCCAGAAGGAGTTCTTCTGGAACAACATCAAGCAGCCTAACCGCAACCTGCTGCTGTGGCGCGACAAGACCGTCGACGGCCTGAAAACCGGCCACACCGACGAAGCCGGTTACTGCATGGTGTCGTCCGCTGTGCGTGATGGCCAGCGCCTGATCGCCGTGGTATTCGGCACCAACAGCGAACAGGCCCGTGCGGCCGAGACGCAAAAACTGCTGACCTACGGCTTCCGCTTCTTCGAAACCCAGACCTTCTACCAGAAGGGTGCCGAGCTTGCGACCGCGCCGGTATGGAAAGGCGCCACCTCCCAAGTCAAGGCCGGCCTGGCTGACGACCTGACCCTGACCATGCCTAAAGGCCAGCTGAAAAAGCTCGCCGCCAGCATGACCCTGAACCCGCAATTGGTCGCCCCAATCGCCAAGGGCGACGTGATCGGTAAAGTCGAAGTCAAGCTGGACGACAAGGTGGTGCATAGCGCCGACCTGATCGCGCTGGACGCTGTCGAGGAAGGTGGTATCTTCCGCCGCGTATGGGATAGCATCCGTCTATTCTTCTACGGCTTGTTCAACTGATTGTGTGCACCTGCAAAGCCCCGCGTTGATCCAGCGCGGGGCTTTGCCCGTCGCCACGGCTTAGCGCTTACGAGGCTGTTCTGCCATGACCGATAAAGACGTAGAAGTAAAGGCGCCAAAGATCGAATTCCCTGTGACGGATTATCCCGTCAAGGTGATCAGCGATACCGGTGTCGGCCGCAAGGACAAGATTCTCGAAATCGTCAGGAAACACGCGACGATCAACGACAACCGCGTGGACGAGCGTCAAAGCTCCACCGGCAAGTACACCACGATTCAGTTGCACATCGTTGCGACCGATCAGGACCAGCTCTACAACATCAACAGCGAACTGCGGGCCACCGGCTTCGTGCACATGGTGCTGTGATGTCGCACGTTCTGGGCTTTCGCGAGCTCGGCCAGATGGCCTACGAGCCGGTCTGGCATGCCATGCAGCGCTTTACCAACGAGCGCGGCACCTCTGCCCCGGATGAAATCTGGCTGGTGGAACACCCGCCGGTATTCACCCAGGGGCAGGCCGGCAAGGCCGAGCATCTGTTACTTCCGGGTGATATTCCGGTGGTGCAGGTCGACCGGGGTGGCCAAGTGACTTACCATGGCCCAGGGCAATTGGTGGCTTACCTGCTGCTGGATGTGCGCAAGCTGGGTTTTGGCGTGCGCGACCTGGTCAGCCGCATGGAGGCTTGCCTGATCGAGCTGCTGGCCAGTTATGGCGTGACCGCCGCGGCCAAGCCCGATGCACCCGGTGTGTATGTAGACGGCGCGAAAATCGCCTCTCTGGGGCTGCGTATTCGCCACGGTTGTTCCTTTCATGGCCTGGCCTTGAACGTGGACATGGACCTGGCGCCGTTCCGGCGGATCAACCCGTGCGGTTATGCCGGGCTGGCGATGACCCAACTGAGCGATCATGCCACACCGATTAAATTTGCCGAGGTTAGTGCCCGGCTGCGCGCGCAGCTCGTCAAACACCTCGACTATGCAGAGCAGACGACCCTGACGGGCGGAATCGATTGATATGACTACTGATGTTGTGCAAACCATGATCCCGACGCTGGACATCACTGAGCGTCCAGCCCCGGCCCCGCGTGCCAAGGTGGAAGCCGGCGTCAAGCTGCGCGGCGCCGAGAAGGTTGCACGCATCCCGGTCAAGATCATCCCGACCACCGAACTGCCGAAGAAACCCGACTGGATTCGCGTGCGCATCCCGGTTTCGCCGGAAGTCGACCGTATCAAGTCCCTGCTGCGCAAACACAAACTGCACAGCGTATGCGAAGAAGCGTCCTGCCCGAACCTGGGTGAATGCTTCTCTGGCGGCACCGCCACGTTCATGATCATGGGCGACATCTGCACCCGTCGTTGCCCATTCTGCGACGTAGGCCACGGCCGTCCGAAACCTCTGGACGTCAACGAGCCGCAAAGCCTGGCCATCGCCATCGCCGACCTGAAACTCAAGTACGTGGTGATCACGTCGGTCGACCGTGACGACCTGCGCGACGGCGGTGCCCAGCACTTCGCCGACTGCATCCGTGAGATCCGCAAGCTGTCACCCAACGTGATGCTCGAAACCCTGGTGCCGGACTACCGTGGCCGTATGGACGTGGCTCTGGAAATCACCGCCGCCGAGCCGCCGGATGTGTTCAACCACAACCTGGAAACCGTACCGCGCCTGTACAAGGCTGCGCGTCCGGGTTCGGACTACCAGTGGTCGCTGACCCTGCTGCAGAAATTCAAGCAGATGATGCCGCACATCCCGACCAAATCCGGCTTGATGCTGGGCCTGGGCGAGACCGACGAAGAAGTCATCGACGTCATGAAGCGCATGCGCGAACACGACATCGACATGCTGACCCTGGGCCAGTACCTGCAACCATCGCGCAGCCACTTGCCGGTGCAGCGTTTCGTGCACCCGGACACCTTCGCCTGGTTCGCCGAGGAAGGTTACAAGATGGGCTTCAAGAACGTGGCGTCGGGCCCGTTGGTGCGTTCTTCGTACCACGCCGACGAGCAGGCCAAGCTGGTCAAGGCGAGCCTGGTTTCGTAAGCCGCCCCCAGAATCAATGTGAAATGCTGGCTTGTGTGGGAGCTGGCTTGCCTGCGATAGCATCACCTCGGTGTCACTGATACACCGAGGCGCTTGCATCGCAGGCAAGCCAGCTCCCACATTTCGTTCTGCGTCATATAGGGAGAACCATAGATGACCGCCGCCGTACCTGCACTGCGCCCCGAAGGCACCATCGGCCTGATCGCCCCCGCTGGCCCTGCCGCGCTGGATGTTGAAAAAGCCGGGCAATGGATGCGTGCCCGCGGTTACGACCTGCGCATTTACCCCGGTGTATACGAGCGCGACGGCTACCTGGCCGGCAGCGATGAAGTGCGTCTGCGCGATTTGCATGCCGCCTTCGCCAATCCCGACGTCGATGCCATCTTCTGCCTGCGCGGCGGCTACGGCACGCCGCGCTTGCTCGACGCGCTGGACTACGACCTGCTGCGCGCCCACCCCAAACCATTCGTGGGTTACAGCGATATCACCGCCTTGCACTTGGCGATCAACCGTTACGCCGGTTTTGTCACATTCCACGGGCCGATGCTCAATGCCGACCTGCTGGGCGACAAGCAACAGCCAACCGAATCCTCCCTGTTCAGCCTGCTGCGTGGCCAACTGGGCGCCGGCAGTGTGCTTGCGCACCCGGTGGCCTACCCATTGACCACGATCGAGCCAGGCATTGCCTGTGGGCGCTTGCTGGGCGGTAATCTGTCGATGATTGCTGCAACAATGGGCACGCCGTATGAGATAGACGCCGAAGGCATCATCCTGTTTATCGAGGACGTCAACGAGCCGCTTTATCGTATCGACCGCCTGCTGACTCACCTGCGCCTGGCCGGCAAGCTGGCCCAGGTCGCCGGTGTGCTGGTAGGGGATGTGGCGGGTGTGGATAACGGTGCGCTGGAGCGGTTGCTGAAGCAGACCTTCGAACCCCTGTGCGTTCCGGTGCTGGCTGGCTGGCGCAGTGGGCATTGCGACCCCAACCTGACGTTGCCGATGGGTGCTTTGGTGCGCTTGGATGCGGGGGAGCGGCGGGTGGTGTTGGAGCAGGATGTAGTGTTCAACCCCTGAGTTTTTTACAGTCTGCTAAACCGCCATCGGGGGGGGCTTGCCCCCGATGGCGGTAGTTGCCCTAAGCAGATCTATCGGTCCTGCAGTGATTCCAGCAACTTCACCGTCGGATACCCATCCGCCGGCCAGCCCAACGCCTGCTGCGCCGCGCGAATCGCCTTGCGCGTATTGGCGCCGATAATCCCATCCGGGTTACCGGCGTCATAGCCTTTGGCGCTGAGTGCCGTTTGCAGGTCGATACGCTGGGAGCGGCTCAGCGGCAGCTCATCTTTGGGCCAACTGCCACGAATCACACCGCCGCCGCCAAATCGCTCCGACAATAGGCCAACCGCCAGCGCATAGGACGACGAATTGTTGTACTTGAGGATTGCGCGGAAGTTATCCAATACCAGGAATGCCGGGCCACGGTAGCCAGCCGGTAACAGCAGGGCGGCGGACAACTGGTCGACATTGGCCGGCAGGCTCACGCCAGGGGGGAGTTGGATGCCCAGTTGCAGCCATTGCGCCACGGTCTTGCGCACGCCGCCATCGGCCAGGCTGTAGTCGAAGCCCGACGGCAGCGGCTGCACTTCAACGCCCCATGGCTGGCCTTTCTGCCACCCGGAGCTTTGCAGGTAATGCGCCGTGGAGGCGAGGGCGTCGGACGGGCTGTTCCAGATATCGCGACGACCATCACCGTCAAAGTCCACCGCATGGGTGTTATAGGTGGTCGGGATAAACTGCGTCTGGCCCATCGCACCAGCCCAGGAACCTTTCATCTGGTCGGCCTGAATATCACCATGCTGGATGATCTGCAGCGCTGCCAGCAGCTGCGCCTGGGCAAAGGCCGGGCGACGGCCTTCATAGGCCAGGGTGGCCAGGGAGCGGATCACCGAATTATTGCCCTGGAACGCGCCGAAGTTGCTCTCCATGCCCCACACCGAGACCAGTGCCTGGCGGTCGACGCCATAGCGCTGTTCGATGCTTTGCAGAATATCGGCGTACTTGACCAGCAGCGCCTGACCATTGCGCACGCGCACCGGTGACAGGGCGCCGTCGAGGTATTCCCACACCGGGCGGGAAAATTCAGGTTGGCTTCGGTCGGCGCGAATCACCGCCATATCAGGGGTGACGCCGGCAAAAGCGTTATCGAACACAGCCGCAGTGATCCCGGCTTGCAGCGCTTGCGCACGGAAGCCAGCCTGCCATTCGGCAAAGGTCTGGGTCGGTTGGATATCAAGATTATCCACTGCCAAGGGGGCTACCACAGCCGGTGCGATAGCCGGTGCCGTCTGGAGCTTGGGCAGGGGCTGAGCGTCCGCGGCGGTGGGTTTTTCCGCGCAGGCGACAAGCAGAATGAGGCTGGAGGCAGCGATCAATTGGCGTAGGTGCCAACGACGAGAAAGACTAGAGGGCATGCACAGGTCCAGGGGGTTACAAATCAGGTACAGACCTTATCATGCCAGAGGGGCGCTTGCCTTCAGGCAGCCAGAAAGTAAGAAGCCTCCCAGCTATTAGACTGGAAGGCTTCGCGGCGGTAGCTGCCTTTGCCCTTGCCGGCGCGTTCCTGACGGCTGCGGAACAGTGGCTGGGCGATGATGGATTTGGCCTTGTTGGGGCCATGCTTGGATGGCTTTTTGCTCATGGTGTCTAGTCTCTGTGGGTGGTGGAGCGGGCAAATAATCTGCCTAAGTTGAGCGGCTGTAAAGCCCCGCGAAGTGTAGGAAAGGTACGCAGGTCAAATGTGGGAGGGGGCTTGCTCCCGATAGCGGTACATCAGTGAAACATAAATTCCTGACACACTGCCATCGGGAGCAAGCCCCCTCCCACATTGGATCTATGGTGTTTTCAAGAGAGGGTTATTCGGCTGGCAGGGTGAGGCGCTGGCCGGCCATCAATAGCGACAAACGGCTCAGGCTCATCCACGGCGAGCCGGCTGCCTGGCCCTTGATCTGCGCATCGATGCGTTGCGCTTCCAGCAACAGTTGCGCCCAGCGTTGCGCCGAGTGCCGTTGCAGGGCTTTGCTCATCAGCGGTTTGCGCTTGTCCCACACCGGGGGCCTGGCCTGGCTGAAGCATTTGTCCAGGGGTGTGCCCTGGCTGTATTGCAAGGCGATATTCGCCAGTACTCGCAGCTCCCGGGCCAGGGCCCAGAGGATCACCGGCGGTTCCACCCCTTCGCCACGCAAGCCTTCAAGCATACGCAGCGCGTGGGCGGGCTCACCGTTGAGGATCGCATCGACCAGGCCGAACACATCAAAGCGAGCGCTATCGGCCACTGCGCCTTGTACGGTTTCGACGGTGATCTGCCCATCCTCGGCCATCAGCTTGAGCTTTTCGATCTCCTGGGCGGCGGCAAGCAGGTTGCCCTCGACCCGGGCGGCGATCAGCTCCACGGCATCTTGTGTCGCCGCCAGCCCCGATTGTGACAGGCGCTGACGAATCCACTGCGGCAACTGGTTGCTGTCCACTGGCCAGATCTGGATGAACTGGGTTTGCGCACCTTCTACCAGTGCCTTGCCCCACTTGGTTTTCTGCGCGCTGCCATCGAGCTTGGGCAGGCTGATCAGCAGCACGGTGTCTTCGGCAGGGCGCGAGCAGTACTCCATCAGCGCCGCCGCACCTTTGTCGCCCGGCTTGCCCGAGGGCAGGCGCAGCTCCAGCAGGCGCTTTTCGGCAAACAGCGACATGCTCGCGCCGGCTTGCAGCAGGGTACCCCAGTCGAAACTGGCGTCAGCACTGAATACCTGACGTTCATCGAAGCCTTGCTGGCGCGCGGCAGTGCGGATGGCGTCGGCGGCTTCCTGGCACAGCAGCGGGTCATCACCGCTGACGATATAGACAGGCGCGAGGCCACCTTGCAGGTGTTTGGCGAGTTGGGCGGGGGCGAGTTTCATAGGCAGGGCGAACGGGGCGCCAGGGGCGCCCCGTCTGGCTTACTCGACAGGAACTTCAACAGGCGATTGTTTCGGCGTGTTGTCTTCATACTCTTGCGCGGCTTTCAGGGCATCGGCGTCAGCCTTGGCCTTGTTGTCAGCGGTTTGCTGCAGGGCGGCGAGCTTTTCCGGGGTCAGCATTTGCAGGCGAGTCATCATGCGCTGGATCAGCTCACGACGCATTTCCTTGCGCACCTGGAGGGTCTCGGAGTCCGAACCCACCAGGTTATTGCCATCGTGGCTCACGACTTTCTGCACCTGGATCTTGTCACCCATCAGCGGCAACTGATCGCGACCCTGTACTTCGAAGTAGAGCGCAGTGTTCAACTCCACATCGGACGCACGGCCGGCACTGGCGTAGCTGATATTGCGCTGGGTTTCTTTCTCGTCCGTCAGGATCAGTTTGTAGGTCGCGCCGTTGTACACGTGCACGCCGCTGTTCTCCAGGGTCTGGCGCAGCTGGGTGACGGTTTCGCCATAGGCGTTGCGGGCGCTGACGTCGAGTTCCTTGAGCGACAGCTCGTTGGTGCCGGTGCCGCGCAGCTGGAAGCCGCAAGCGCTCAGCAGCACGGCAAGGCCCATAACCAGCAGATTGCGTTTGATCATTTTGTTGCTCCCCTTGAAACCAGGTGGGCCTTATCCAGGCCCTAAAGGTTTAGTTCGGCGCAGGGCCCAAGCCCCGCGCCCGATCCGATTTAGCTGGCGACGATGTTGACCAGTTTGCCGGGCACCACGATCACTTTGCGGATCGTCAAGCCTTCGGTAAAGCGCAGCACGTTTTCGTTGATGCGAGCAGCCGCTTCGACCTCTTCACGGCTGGCACTGGCCGGCATGTCGATCTGGCCGCGCAGTTTACCGTTAACCTGGATGACCAGTTGCAGCGTGTCCTGAACCAGGGCGCTGTCATCCTGTACCGGCCAGGCGGCATCGATGACGGCGCCGCTGTGGCCCAGGCGGTTCCACAGGTCGTGGCTGATATGCGGCGTGATCGGTGCGAGCAGCAGGGTAACCGTTTCCAGGCCCTCGTGAATCAGCGCGCGATCAAGTTCGGTGGCCTGCGGGGCTTTTTCCAGCACGTTCATCAGCGTCATCACCTGGGCGATGGCGGTGTTGAACTTGTGGTTCTGCCCTACGTCCAGGCTCGCTTGGCGGATGGCCAGGTGAGTGCTGCGGCGAATGGCTTTCTGCTCGTCGTTCAAGGCCGCGACGTCCAGCTTGCCCGGCAAGCCCTGGCTGACATGGGCATGGGCCAGGCGCCAGACGCGCTTGAGGAAGCGGTGCGAGCCTTCGACGCCGGAGTCGGACCATTCGGCGCTCATGTCGGGCGGCGAGGCGAACATCATGAACAGACGGCAGGTATCGGCGCCGAATTGGTCGATCATCGACTGTGGGTCGACGCCGTTGTTCTTGGACTTGGCCATCTTCTCGGTGCCACCGATTTCCACCGGCAGGCCGTCGGCTTTCAGTTTGGCGCTGATCACCTTGGCTTTGCTGTCACGCTCAAGTTCGACGTCCGCCGGGTTGAACCAGGTGTAGGCGCCATTGGCTTCGCGACGATAGTAGGTATCGGCGATCACCATGCCCTGGGTCAGCAGGTTCTTGAACGGCTCATCGGAGCTCACCAGGCCTTCGTCACGCATCAGCTTGTGGAAGAAGCGCGCGTACAGCAGGTGGAGAATGGCGTGTTCGATACCGCCGATGTACTGATCCACCGGCAGCCAATGGTCGGCTGCGGATTTCTCCACCAGGCCACCTTCATAGTGCGGCGAGGCGTAACGGGCGTAGTACCAGGAGGACTCCACGAAGGTGTCCATGGTGTCGGTTTCACGCTTGGCCGGTGCGCCGCATTTCGGGCAGTTGCACTCGTAGAACTCGGGCATGCGCGCCAATGGCGAGCCAGCACCATCTGGCACTACATCTTCAGGCAGCACGACGGGCAGTTGGTCTTCCGGTACCGGTACATCGCCGCAGGTTTGGCAGTGAATGATCGGGATCGGGCAGCCCCAGTAGCGCTGGCGGCTGATACCCCAGTCGCGCAAGCGGAACTGGGTGCGCGAAGCACCGAGGTTCTTCTTGATCAGCGCGACTTCGATGGCGTCGAAGGCGCCCTGGAAGTCCAGGCCGTCAAATTCGCCGGAGTTGATCAGGGTGCCGTGCTCGCCGTAGGCGTCTTGCCACGGGGCTGGGTTGGTGTCGCCCGAGCTGGTACGTACTACCGACTTGATCGGCAGGCTGTATTTGGTGGCGAATTCGAAATCGCGCTCGTCGTGGGCCGGCACGGCCATGACGGCGCCGTCGCCGTAGTGCATCAGCACATAGTTGGCGACCCATACCGGCAGTTTCTCGCCGGTCAGCGGGTGCTCGACGAACAGGCCGGTCGGCAGGCCTTTTTTCTCCTGGGTGGCGACGTCGGCTTCCGCCACGCTGCCGCCTTTGCATTCGGCGATGAACGCCTGCAGCTCGGGGTTGTTCTGTGCCGCCTGGGTGGCCAGCGGGTGTTCGGCGGCGACCGCGACGTAAGTCGCGCCCATCAGCGTATCCGGACGGGTGGTGAAGACTTTCAGGGCGCCCGCTTCGCCGATGGAATCGACGTTATACGGGAACTGCACTTCCATGCCCTTGGATTTGCCGATCCAGTTGCGCTGCATGGTCTTGACCTGTTCAGGCCAGCCCGGCAGATCGTCGAGGCTCGACAACAGTTCATCCGCGTAGGCGGTGATCTTGAAGTAGTACATCGGGATTTCGCGCTTTTCGATCAGCGCGCCGGAGCGCCAGCCGCGACCGTCGATGACCTGCTCGTTGGCCAGTACGGTCTGGTCGATCGGGTCCCAGTTCACGGTACCGCTCTTTTTGTAGATCACACCTTTTTCGAACAGGCGCGTGAACAGCCATTGTTCCCAACGGTAGTAATCGGGCTTGCAGGTGGTGACCTCGCGGGACCAGTCCACCGCCAGGCCCAGGCTGCGCAGCTGGGTCTTCATGTAGGCGATGTTTTCGTAGGTCCACTTGGCGGGCGCCACGTTGTTTTTCATCGCGGCGTTTTCTGCCGGCATACCGAAGGCGTCCCAACCCATGGGTTGCAGGACATTTTTGCCGAGCATGCGCTGGTAGCGGGAAATCACGTCGCCGATGGTGTAGTTACGCACGTGCCCCATGTGTAGCTTGCCGCTGGGGTAAGGGAACATCGATAGGCAGTAGTAAGTCTCCTTGCCTGGCTGTTCGCTGACTTCAAAGGACTTTTGCTCGTCCCAGAAGGTTTGTGCGGCATTTTCTATTTCACGGGGCTGATATTGTTCGTGCATGGCTACTTTTGAACTGAATAGGGGTGGCCTAATCCTCTTCGGTGCATAGTCCGGGTTGTTCGACACCAGAAAGTGGCGCGTCCGTGCCCAAACCCTGCGGGAAGTGGAGTTACAGGAAGCGCCGTAGCATACATGACCCCACTCTATCGAGGGAAACCCTGATTGCGCGGCAAGGGCCGTCTGTCGCGGCACCGGGCAGGTGCAGCAACGGGGGCTACGCTGTTTATTGGGGAGCAAGTATTTCTTCAATGAGGTGAGGGGATGGTTGAATCGCAGCGAACTCTAACGAAACCGCAATTGTATGAAGGACTGATCGACCGTTTGGGTCGGGCATTGGATGCTGCAAGAACCGCAGGCCGATTGCGTGATGAGCGGCCTCTGGAGCTGGAGTTGCGAGGCTTGAGCCAGGCAGAGCTTGAATTGATCAGGACTTACCTGGAGTTGAATCAACACCGCGCCTCTCATGGGCAGGCCTCCCCGCCAGCCCAGGAGCCTCCTCGTTCGGCCAAGGTCATTTGGCTCAAAGACTTGGCGGCCGGTCGCGGCCCGGAAAGGTCCCGGTCCGTACGGTGCAAGTGAAGCACAGTACTATCCATTAACGTTGTCGAAACAGGCTGGTAAAGATTGTCGCTTGATCGCGTTGCATTTAGGCTTCGGGCATCTTTGGAGATGCCCGATGCCTTTTCGTTATTTCATCAAACAATTGCTGTTGCCGCCCGGCATTTTTTTGTTGTTGTTGGCGTGTGCCTGGTGGTTTCGCCGTAGCCGCCCGCGCCTGGCCGGGGTGTGCTTTGCCCTGGGGCTGGGCGGGATGTGGTTGATCAGCCTGCCGGTGATGGTGCAATGGGGCGCCCGTGCGCTTGAGACAGCGCCGCCATTGGCTCGCGAAGACTGGGCCACGCTCGCCCAGCGCGCCGATGCGATTGTGGTGTTGGGCTCCGGGCGCGAGCGTGGGGACATCGCCTGGGGCAGCGACCAGCCCACCGGCGTTGGTCTTGAGCGTGAGCGTTATGCGGCGCGACTGGCCAAGGCGTCAGGCTTGCCGGTGCTGACCAGTGGCGGCTTGCATTACGGCACGCCGCCCAGCGAAGCCGAATTGATGGCGGTGTCGATGCAGGATGATTTCGGCGTCAGCGTGCGCTGGAAGGAAGAGCGCAGCCGTACCACCTGGGAAAACGCCCAGATGAGCGCCGAGATTCTGCTGCCCCAAGGCATCAAGCGTGTGGTGGTGGTGACGCAGGCCTGGCATATGCCGCGTTCGGTGTGGAGTTTTGAGAAAGCCGGTTTCACCGTGGTGCCCGGGCCGGTGGGCTTTCTGGGCGTGGACCACGGCCGGCCGCTGGGCGGCTGGATGCCGGAGGTCAAGGCGGTGTGGCAGAGCGGGCAGTTGATCAACGAAGCGGTGGGGCAGGTGGGGTATCGGTTGTTCTACCGATAGGTGCAACACAGGAAATCAATTGTGGGAGCTGGCTTGCCTGCGATGGCGGTGGGTCAGTGAGCACTCAGCGCATTGATACACCGCCATCGCAGGCAAGCCAGCTCCCACAGGTCAGAGCGTTTTGGACATCCGGCCAGCCAGCAGCGCCCAGCCAAACAACCCCAGGCACACAATGATCAACGGCCACGAACGCCATTGCAGGTATGGCGTGAGGTTATGCATCGGCACCACCTCCCCATAGAGAATGCCGCGCTCGAACTGCGGGATCTGTGCGGTGATCTGCCCAAACGGGTTGATCAGCCCGGTCACGCCGTTGTTGGTGGCGCGGATCATCCAGCGCCCGGCTTCCAGTGCACGCATCTGCGCCATTTGCAGGTGCTGCAATGGGCCGATGGAGCGGCCGAACCAGGTGTCGTTGCTGATGGTCAGCAGCAGGTCGCTCTGGGCCGACAGGCCGGCAGCGAATTCCGGGTACACCACTTCATAGCAAATGAACGGCGCAATCTGATAGCCCTTGGCCTGAAGCATGGCCTGGTCTGAAGGGCCACGGGCGAAGTCCGACATCGGCAGGTCGAAGAACGCAATCAGCCCGCGCAGCATGTCCTGCAACGGCACGTATTCGCCAAACGGCACCAGCTTTTGCTTGAGATAGGTGCCGTCACCTTCGCCGACTACGGTAATGCCATTGAAGTAGCGCTTCTCATGGTGCACTTCCTGGCGAATCGGTACCCCGGTAATCAGCGCGGTGTTCCGGTCGGCGGCAAACTTGCCCATCATGCCCAGGTAGCCCTCGACCGACTCCTTGAGCACCGGCACGGCGGTTTCCGGCCATACCAGCAGGTCGACACGCTTGGAGCTCAGGCTCATGTCGCGATACAGCGCCAACTGTGCATTAAGCTGCTCGGGGTCCCACTTCATGCTTTGCTCGACGTTGCCCTGGATGGCGGCGACGCTCAGGGGGGCGCCGGAGGGCGAGGTCCAGGCGTGGTGCTTGAGCGCCAGGCCGATGGCCCAGGGGGCGACCAGCAACACCAGGCCCGCACCAATGAAGGCGTTGCGCTTGCTTGCCAGCAGGCGCGGCAGGTTGCACAGCAGGGCTGCCGTGAGTGCAAGCGCGAAGGAAATCAGCCACATTCCGCCCAGCGGCGCGAGGCCGGTCAGCGGGCCGTCGAGTTGGCTGTAACCGGAGTACAACCAGGGGAAACCGGTGAGGAACCAGCCACGAAACGCTTCCTGGCCAACCCATAACGCGGCGAAGGTCAGGGCATCCGCCAACGGTGCTTCATTGCGGCGCAGCCAGCGCGCCCACAACCAGGCGGGCAGGGCAAAGAACCAGGCAATGGCGGCGGTGAACAGCAGCATCAGGAACCCCGCCAGCAGCACCGAAGCGCCGCCGAAGTGGTGGATGCTGTAGTAGATCCAGCTGGTGCCGGCGCCAAACAGGCCGAAACCGAAACACCAGCCGCGGCCCAGGGCCTGGCGGGGTGTCAGCTCCCGCAGGCCGATATAGAACAGGCCGACCGCTACCAGAGCCAACGGCCAGATATCGAACGGCGCCAGCGCCAGGGTAGTGATGGCGCCGGCCACCACGGCCAGCAGGTTACCGGGCCAGCCGGGGCGGTTCAGGCGCTGCATGTAGGGGTGGGTCATCAGCTATTTCCTGTATCGCGCCGGGCCTGCTGCGGCACAGGGCAAGGCGCGAGGAGTGTGGTTTGGTTTTTCCAAATGAACGACGAGTAACGCAGCCCTGTGTCGCAGCAGGCCCGGCCCTTCGGGTTGTCCCTGAGAGCGGGCCATACTGCGTTGCAGGCCTTGAAAAGGGAATGCCATTCCCTGCGGCCTGCGCCTTGCCTGGCCCGCTCTCAGGGGCAACGCGACACAGGAAATAGCTGATGCCCCACCCCTTCCTTAGCGGGCAATAGGTGTCAAACGGATCAGATGGATACGACGACTATCGGCATTCAAAATGCGGAAGCGATAGGCGCCAATCTCGGTGGTTTCGTTACGCTTGGGCAGATGCCCGAACGCACTCATCACCAGGCCGCCGACCGTGTCGAACTCATCGTCGGAGAATTCGCTGTCGAAGAACTCGTTGAAGTTCTCGATCGGCGTCAGCGCCTTGACCAGGAAGTCACCGCTGGGCAGCGGCTTGATGTAGCTGTCTTCTTCGACGTCGTGCTCGTCTTCGATATCGCCGACGATCTGTTCCAGCACGTCTTCGATGGTCACCAGGCCAGCCACGCCGCCGTATTCGTCGATCACAATGGCCATGTGATTGTGGTTGGCGCGAAATTCGCGCAGCAGCACATTCAGGCGCTTGGATTCAGGTACGAAGGTGGCCGGACGCAGCAGGTCCTTGATGTTGAAGCTGTCGCCATTCTCCTTGAGGATCAGCGGCAACAGGTCCTTGGCCAGCAGGACACCCATGACGTCGTCATGGCTTTCACCGATCACCGGGTAGCGCGAGTGCGCCGAGTCGATCACGGCCGGGAGGAATTCCCGTGGGGTCTGGGTCGCCTTGATGCTGATCATCTGTGAGCGCGGGACCATGATGTCCCGTACTTGCAGGTCAGCCACCTGGATGGCGCCTTCCACGATGGCCAGCGCTTCGCTGTCCAGCAACTTGTTCTGGTGGGCCTCGCGCAGCAGCTCCAGCAGCTCCTGGCGGTTTTTCGGCTCGTGGGCAAAAGCCTGGGTCAGTTTACCCAGCCATGACTTCTGCCCGTTGCTCGATCGGTCTTCGCTCATAGCGATTACTCTAAATCCTTTGATATGACAGTTGAGTGTTGATCAGCTTTCGTCGTCTGCGTAAGGGTCGCGGTGACCCAATTCAGCAAGCAACGTTCGTTCCAGTGCTTCCATTTCCTCGGCTTCATCATCGTCTATATGGTCGTAGCCCAAGAGATGCAAGCAGCCGTGGATGACTAGATGGGCCCAATGGGCTTCAAGTTCCTTGCCTTGTTCCTTTGCCTCGCGCTCGACCACCTCGACGCAGATCACCAGATCGCCCAGCAGCGGGATATCCAGCAACTCGTCGGGTACGTCGGCGGGGAAGGACAGCACGTTGGTCGCGTAGTCTTTTTGACGCCAGGTGTGGTTCAGCTCGCGGCCTTCGGGCTCATCCACCAGACGAATGGTCAGCTCCGAGTCTGCGGTGCGCTGGCGCAGGGCCAGGGTGCACCAGTGCCGGAACTGTGCTTCGCTGGGGGCGGGCGCTTCGGTGGCAAGCTGCAGGTCTAGCTCAAGCATCGCCGCGAACGTCCCTGGCCGGTGCGTCATCCTTGTGATCGAAACGCTCATAGGCTTCTACGATGCGCTGCACCAGCGGGTGACGCACCACGTCCTTGGGCATGAAATGCGTGAAGCTGATGCCCGGTACATCCTTGAGTACCTCGATCACCTGCGCCAGCCCCGACTTGGTGCCCTTGGGCAGGTCGACCTGGGTGACGTCACCGGTGATCACGGCGGTAGAGCCGAAACCGATGCGGGTGAGGAACATCTTCATCTGCTCGACGGTGGTGTTCTGGCTTTCGTCGAGGATGATGAAGCTGTTGTTCAAGGTGCGGCCACGCATGTAGGCCAGCGGGGCGATTTCGATCACCTGGCGCTCGATCAGCTTGGCCACGTATTCAAAGCCGAGCATCTCGTACAGCGCGTCGTAGAGCGGGCGCAGGTACGGGTCGATCTTCTGGGCCAGGTCGCCGGGCAGGAAGCCGAGCTTTTCGCCCGCTTCGACCGCCGGGCGCACCAGCAGGATGCGCCGCACTTGCTCGCGCTCCAGGGCATCCACCGCACAGGCGACGGCCAGGTAGGTCTTGCCGGTACCGGCCGGGCCGATGCCGAAGTTGATGTCGTTGCCGAGGATTTCCTTGACGTACTTCTGCTGATTCAAGCCGCGTGGGCGAATCATGCCTTTTTTGGTACGCAGGGCCACGCTGGCTTCGGCCACCGGGTTGTTGGCCAGGTCCTCCACGGCTGATTCCTGCAGGTACAGGTGTACCGTCTCTGGCGACAGCTCACTACCCTTGGTTTCGCGGTAGAGGCGACGCAGCAGGTTTTCGGCAGACGTGGTGTGTTGGGGTTCACCAATGAGCTCGAACTGATTGCCGCGGTTGCGGATCTCGATGCTCAGGCGTTGTTCGATCAGGCGCAGGTGCTCGTCGAACTGTCCGCACAGGTTGGCGAAACGGCGAGCCTCAAACGGCTCGAGGAGAAAACGATGGGGTTCTGCTATGGGTGCGTTCAAGGTTGCTTTTAGCCGCCCTTTGGCTGATGAGGTGAGAGAGAGAATAACGCCAGGCGCCGGTGTGCGAAAGCACTTAAATAGCCTGGCCCCACTCTCGATAACCATGAAGAACTCCTGTGGGAGCTGGCTTGCCTGCGATAGCGGTGGGTCAGTTGGCACATAGGGCACTGATACATCGCTATCGCAGGCAAGCCAGCTCCCACATTTTGATCTTCATCCGGTCCGCGAGATCAGTTGATCAACGAGCCGCGCAACGAGTGTGGCTGCGCCGCATCGATGTGCACATCGGCAAATTGGCCGATCAGGGTCGGGTTGTCGCAGCGGAAGTTGACGATGCGGTTGTTCTCGGTGCGCCCCTGCAACTCACCCGGGTCTTTCTTCGAGTAATCGGTGACCAGGATGCGCTGGGTCGAGCCGACCATTTGTCGGCTGATTTCGAAACCCTGTTGGTTGAGGCGATGTTGCAGTGCGTTCAACCGCTCCTTTTTCAACGCCTCCGGGGTTTCGTCCAGCAGGTCCGCCGCCGGGGTGCCCGGGCGCTGGCTGTACACAAACGAGTAGGAAAAGTCGAAACCGACGTCTTCAATCAGCTTCATGGTCTGCTGGAAATCTTTCTCGGTTTCGCCCGGGAAGCCGACGATAAAGTCCGAACTGATGCAGATGCCCGGTACGGCGGCGCGCAATTTGCGCAGCTTGGATTTGTATTCCAGCGCCGTGTGGTTGCGCTTCATCGCCGACAGGATGCGGTCCGAGCCCGATTGCACCGGCAAGTGCAGGTGCTTGACCAGCTCCGGCACTTCGGCGTGGGCCTGGATCAGGCTGTCGGAGAATTCCAGCGGGTGCGAAGTGGTATAGCGGATACGTTCGATGCCATCGACGGCGGCGACCACGCGGATCAGCTCCGCCAGGTCGGCCAGGCGCCCGTCGTGGGTCAGGCCGCGGTAGCCGTTGACGTTCTGGCCCAGTAGGGTCACTTCGCGCACGCCGTTTTCAGCCAGGTGGATGATTTCTGCCAGTACATCGTCAAACGGCCGGCTGACTTCTTCACCGCGTGTGTAGGGCACCACGCAGAAAGTGCAGTACTTGCTGCAACCTTCCATCACCGACACGTAGGCGCTCGGGCCGTCGATGCGCGGCTCGGGCAAATGGTCGAATTTCTCGATTTCCGGGAACGATACGTCCACCTGCGGCAGCTTGGTGACGCGTGCGGCGTCGATCATTTCCGGCAGGCGGTGCAAGGTCTGCGGGCCGAACACCACGTCGACATACGGGGCGCGGTCGCGGATCGCAGCACCTTCCTGGCTGGCCACGCAACCGCCGACGGCGATCACCATGTCCGGGTTGGCCAGTTTCAATTCACGCCAGCGGCCCAGCTGGGAGTACACACGGTCCTGGGCCCGTTCGCGGATCGAGCAGGTATTGAGCAGGATCACGTCGGCATCTTCGGCGCGGGCGGTGACTTCCAGGGCCTGGTGTTCGCCCAGCAGGTCGACCATGCGCGAGCTGTCGTACTCGTTCATCTGGCAACCGTGGGTTTCGATATAAAGCTTCTTGGCCATGGGAATCGTCAACTGGTGGTAAAGAACCGCGCATTATAGGGGTCATGCCCATCGGTTCCTAGCGCTGTGCATCGGGTGCCATGCTATAGTTCGCGCCCTCTTTTATATCCCCATGTGTTCCCCGCCCACCATGACCAAACGTGAAGCTCCAATCTACAAGGTGATTTTCCTCAACCAGGGCCAGGTGTTCGAAATGTACGCCAAGCAGATCTATCAAAGTGATCTGTGGGGCTTCCTGGAAGTGGAAGAGTTCGTCTTTGGCGAGCGCACCCAGTTGGTCGTCGATCCGGGCGAAGAAAAGCTCAAGGCCCAGTTCGAAGGCGTGGTGCGCAGCTTTGTGCCGATGCATTCGATTGTGCGCATCGATGAAGTCGAACGCCTGGGTACGCCGAAGATCAGCGAAGCACGGGGCACGAGCAATGTGATGCCGTTTCCGATGCCGATGCCCGAGAAATGATCTGCAATTAATTTGTAGGGCGTTTCCGAAACTGCCTCTCAGTGGATGGACATTTTGTTTGAAAGATAGCAAATTTTGTTTATTCAGAGAGGGCATCATGAATATACCAATAATAAGAAAACCTCGAAGTTTCCCCCGTTCAACTGCGTTTAATCACGCCACTCATTAGCGCCAAGTTCCATCACGCCGTCATTAACGAACTGACTTGTTCGGGAGTAGCCCTGTGCGCGATCCTCGCTATGACATTCTGTTTGAGCCGGTACAAATAGGCCCGGTCCGTACTTGCAATCGCTTTTATCAAGTTCCCCACTGTAATGGCATGGGCCATGTACATCCCTCGGCCATGGCCCGGATGCGCGCAGTGAAAGCCGAGGGCGGCTGGGGCGTGGTGTGCACTGAAGAGTGCGAAATCAGCCCGCTGAGCGAGTTCTCCCCTTATATCGAGGCGCGTTTGTGGGATGAGCGCGACATTCCTGCATTGGCCCGCATGTGTGAGGCGGTACACCAGCACGGGTCGTTGGCAGGGGTAGAGCTGGCATTCAACGGTTACTCGGCGCCCAACCGCTACAGTCGCGAAATTCCCTGGGCGCCTTCCAATACCCCGGTGCGCAGTTACGACCCGGTGCAGGCCCGGGCCATGAGCCATGCCGATATCCGGCAATTGCGCGCCCTGCATCGAGCCGCCGCATTGCGCGCCCGGGAGGCGGGTTTCGACATCATCTATGTGTACGCCGGCCACGACCTGAGTGTGCCGTTCCATTTCCTCACGCCACGCAATAACCGGCGTACCGACGAATACGGCGGTGTGTTGGAAAACCGTGTGCGTTTGCTCCGCGAATTGATTGAAGACACTCGCGACGCAGTCGGTGATCGGTGTGCCGTAGCGGTCCGCCTGGCGGTGGATGAACAAATGGCCGACGGCTTGAGTCGCGAGGGCGAAGGTGCCGAAATCTTCTCGATGCTGGCAGACCTGCCGGACCTGTGGGACGTCAATGTCGCCGATTGGTCCAATGACAGCGTGACGGCGCGCTTTGCCGGGGAGGGTTACCAGGAGACCTTCCTGCTGGGGCTCAAGGCGCTGACCAGCAAGCCCGTGGTGGGCGTCGGCCGCTTCACTTCGCCAGACACCATGGTGTCTTTGGTTCGTCGTGGCGTGCTGGACCTGATCGGGGCGGCCCGCCCTTCGATTGCCGATCCCTTCTTGCCCAAGAAGATTGAAGAGGGGCGCGCCGAGGAAATTCGCGAGTGTATCGGCTGCAATGTATGCGTCAGTGGTGATCACACCAGCACGCCCCTGCGCTGTACACAGAACCCGACCATGGGTGAGGAATGGCGACGTGGCTGGCATCCCGAGTCGGTCAACCATACGCAGCAACCCGGCCGGGCGCTGGTGGTCGGCGCCGGGCCATCCGGGCTTGAGTGTTCACGGATCCTGGGTGCGCGAGGGATGGAAGTGGCCCTGGTCGACAGCCTGCGCACCCTGGGCGGACGTGTAGCGCTGGAAGCCCGGCTGCCGGGGCTGGCGAGTTGGGCGCGGGTGATTGACTATCGACTGGATGCGTTGAGCCGTATGCCGTCGGTGGAGATCTATCGGGAAAGCCACTTGCAGGCCCAGGACGTGCTGGATTTAGCCGCTGAGCATGTGTTCATTGCTACGGGTTCCCACTGGCGACGTGATGGATTGGGGCGCGCCTTGCGCCGATCCTTATCGGGCCTGGACAGCCTGCCCGTGCTGACGCCTGATGACCTGATGGCAGGGGCGTTGCCCGCTTCGCCGGTGCTGCTGTTCGATGACGATCACTATTACATGGGCAGCGTGCTGGCCGAACATCTGGTGGCGCGTGGCGTGGAGGTGATATTCGTCACCCCCGCGGCGGACGTGGCGGCCTGGACCCATAACACCCTTGAGCAGCATCGCATTCAGCGTCGTCTGATGCAGCTGAATGTCACGATCGTGCCGTCCCATACGCTGGTCAGCGTTAAGCCAGAGGGCGTGGTAGCGGGCTGCATCTACACCGAACGTACGCGGTTGATCCCAGCTGCAGCCTTGCTGCTGGTCACTTCCCGGGAGCCTGAGCAGGCGCTGTATCAGGCCTTGAACAACTCACCCGAACAGTTACAGGCGGCAGGCATCCGAACGCTCACGCTGATCGGCGACTGCGTGGCGCCCGGCACCATTGCGGCGGCGGTGTATTCAGGGCATCGCATCGCGCGTGAGTTCGATGCGCCGGAGGGCTCGCTGGTAGTGCGCAGAGAAATTCCATTTATAGAGATGTAGTCAGTCCAACTGTTCAATCAATAACGAGGAATACAATAATGAAAAAAATACTCCTGATGTTATTCACCGCGCTCCTGATTAATACATCGTTGTTTGCCAACGATTACAACGTGATCCGTTTCGCTGCCGATCCCAACTATGCGCCCTTTGCTTATAAAGACAGCACGGGGACTTTGACCGGTTTTGAAATAGATATCGGCAATGCAATTTGTGCACGTTTGAATGTTCGCTGCCAATGGGTCGAGAGTGACTTTGACGGCATGATTCCCAGCCTCAACGCCGGCAAGATCGACGCCATCTTCGCTTCAATGACCATCACTGCCGCTCGGCAAAAGGTCATCGACTTCTCCTCGGAGGTGTTTTCCAGCCCCACTGCCATGGTGATGCGCCCTGGCACTGAGCTTTCCACAGGCATGGCCGTCGGCTATTTGCAGGGCAGTACTCAGGAAGTTTATGCCCGGCAAGTGCTCGCTGGGCAGGGTATGAAGGTGGTGGCTTATGCCGATCAGGAGCAAGTGTACGCGGACCTGCTGACAGGGCGTTTGCAGGCATCGCTGCAGGATGCTCAGCAAGCACAGAGCGGATTTTTGCGTTCACCCCAAGGCGTCGGGTTTGTACTGGGGCCGCTGATTGACAGCGAGTTGATGCCGTCCAAAAGCGGCATCGGCCTCGCCAAGGGCAACCACACGTTGAAAGCGCTGTTGGATAAGGGGCTGGCTGCCCTGCACGCCGATGGCACCTACGCTCGCCTGCAAGAGCAGTACTTCCCCGGTGTGAACATGTTCAGCGGCCAATAACCGCCTTCAACGGCCAGCGAGGACACGATCATGCTACCTGCCTTCACTCAATTCGCCGCGTCCCTGGGCAGTTTTTTGCCGATGTTACTGCACGGGGTCTGGGTCACCTTGCAACTGGCACTGTTGTCATTGCTGCTGGGGCTGATCCTGGGCCTGCTGGGGGCAGGTGCCAAGCTGTCCAGGGTGAGGGCATGGCGCCTGTGCGCACAGGTGTACACCACCTTGATTCGCGGGGTACCGGACCTGCTGTTAATGCTGTTGATTTTCTACGGATTGCAGACAGGCCTGAGTCGTCTGACCAGCGAATTGGGCTGGGCCTACATCGATATCGACCCTTTCAGCGCCGGCGTGATCACTCTGGGGTTTATCTACGGCGCTTATTTCACCGAAACCTTTCGCGGCGCGTTGCTGGCTGTACCCCGTGGGCAGTTCCAGGCAGCCAAGGCCCTTGGCCTGAGCTTCAGGCAGAGCTTTTTGCATGTGATATTCCCGCAGATGATGCGATTCGCCCTGCCGGGTCTGGGCAATAACTGGATGGTCTTGCTCAAGGCTACAGCGCTGGTGTCGATCATCGGCCTGGCAGACCTGGTGAAAGTGGCGCAGATGGCGGGCAAGAGCAGTCAGCAATTACTGGCTTTTCTGCTGCTGGCGGCGCTGGTCTACCTGTTGCTCAGCAGCGTTTCAAACGCAGCGTTGCGCTGGCTGGAGCGTCGGTATGGTGAAGGTGTGCAGGGATCATCATCATGATCGAGCTTATCCAGGAGTATTGGCGGCCGTTTATTTATTCCGACGGTCAACAAATCACCGGTCTGGCCATGACCTTGTGGCTGACCAGCGCCTCTTTGTGCCTGGGCCTGCTGTTGGCGTTGCCACTGTCCATCGCCAGGACGTCCAGCCGACGCTGGCTGCGCTGGCCGGTGCAAAGCTTTACCTACGTGTTTCGCGGCACACCGCTGTATATCCAGTTACTGATCTTCTACACCGGCATCTACAGCATTGGCGCTGTTCGCGAGCAACCGTTGCTGGATGCCTTTTTTCGCGAAGCGCTCAATTGCACGCTTCTGGCGTTTGCCCTCAATACCGCGGCCTACACCACGGAAATACTGGCGGGCGCAATTCGGGCAATGCCACGCGGTGAAATCGAGGCTGCTCGTTCCCTGGGCTTCGACGGCTGGAAGTTGTACGTGCACTTGATCATGCCCTCGGCCCTGCGCCGGTCGTTGCCCTACTACAGCAATGAAGTGATCTTCATGTTGCATTCCACCACCCTGGCGTTCACGGCAACGGTGCCGGATATCCTGAAAGTCGCACGGGATGCCAACGCTGCAACCTTCCTCACCTTCCAATCCTTTGGCCTGGCCGCGGCGCTTTACTTGTGTATTACGTTCGCGTTGGTCGGCTTGTTCCATCTGGCTGAACGACGTTGGCTGAGCTTTCTTGATTCGAGTCGATAGGGGGGCAATATGCAGACTCACAGGCATGAACTGTTAACGGCTGTGCCAGGTACCACGCGGCATATTCATAGTTTTCATTACGGTCCGGCCAATGCGCCGAGCAAGGTTTACATCCAGGCGTCCCTGCACGCCGATGAATTACCGGGGATGCTGGTGTTGTGGCATCTCAAACAGCGTCTGGCGCACCTGGAGGCGACAGGTGCGTTGCGTTGGCAAGTGGTGCTGGTGCCGGTGGCCAATCCGTTGGGGTTGGAGCAGGTGCTGATGGACGTACCGCAGGGGCGTTTCGATAACGACAGTCGAGAGAACTTCAACCGCTTCTTCGTTGACGTCAGCGAGCAGGTCGGCGACCAGGTACAGGATGTTCTGACCGATGATCCTGCGCATAACCTGCATCTGATCCGTGCGGCCCTGCGGCGAACCCTTGTCAGCCAGGTACCGGCGACCCAGCTGCACTCTCTGCGTTTGGTCCTGCAAACGCTGGCCTGTGACGCCGACAGGGTGCTGGACCTGCATTGTGATTTCGAGGCAGTGCAGCACCTGTACCTGGCGCCCGATGCCTGGCCCCAGGTGGAGCCGCTGGCGCGGTACCTGGGCGCTCGGGCCTGCTTTATGAGCCCGGACGCGGGCGGGCATTCGTTCGACGATTGCTACACCTTGTTCTGGGCACGGATGCAGGCGCGTTTTCCTGGGGCCTTTTCGGCGCCGGGTTTTGCCGTGACCGTGGAGTTGCGCGGCGTTGCCGATGTGGACCACGGGCTGGCGCGGCAGGATTGTCAGGCGTTGATCAACTATCTGATGTTACAGGGAGGCATTGAGGGGCAAGCGCCGCCACTGCCGGCGCTATTGAGCCCGCCAACACCCTTGGCGGGGGTCGAGCCGGTGGTGAGCCCGGTGGGAGGCTTGATGGTCTTTTGCGCGCAGGTGGGGGACTACCTCGAAGCAGGACAGATCGTGGCGCAAGTCATCGACCCGATCACGGACCGAGTGATTGAGGTCGCGTGTGAGCATGAAGGGCTGTTGTATGTGCGATCAGTACGCCGCATGGCAAGCGCCGGTATGACGATTGCCCATGTAGCGGGGTCCACGGCATATCGACAGGGCTACCTGTTATCGCCGTGATCAGGGCAGGGGAGAGAAGGGCGAGCGCCCATCGGCGCTCTGCAATTCCTGCAGGTAATTACGGAAAATCTGCCCCAGTACCTGGGTCGCCACTTCCAGTTCATCGCGCTGCATGTGCTCGGCGACCTCATCGGCGGTGTCCAGCGCGTCTTCAGCACCGTTGACCGCGGCCATTTTCAGCACGATGTAGGCCTGCACGTTATTGGCCGGCACGCCTTCACCCTTGAAGAACATATTGCCGAGCTGGAATTGCGCCTGGGCGTGGCCTTGTAGCGAAGCCTTTTCGAAGTAGCTCAACGCTTTGTTGAGGTCGACGGCCGGGTTCTTGCTGTCGTGGTAGAACTCGCCCAACTCGTATTGCGCTTGCGCATCCCCTTCATCAGCTTGTTTCTGGCACGCGCTCAGGGCTTCGGCCTGGCTGTCTGGCTGGGTATTGAGGGTGCAACGACCCATCGCTGGGATTAACAACGAGTTGCCGCCTGCCTGGGCATGTGCCAGCAGCGGCTGAAGGAGCAACAGGCAGCCCAGAACCAGGGTGCGGCCGGTGCGTTTCATGGGAATCGACTTACCTCTGACGGGGCGCGCGGACCCTCGGGGAGTCCAATAAGCGCGCATTATGAAATAAGCAGGCCTCTGCTTACAAAGTCTTTACTCGTTTTTCTGCTGCTTGGGCAAGTTATCTGCCGGATTGCAGGGCAATTCTCGAAAAAACCAGGAAACTTCTGTAAGCAAAGTAGCAAATCTGACGCTGCCTGGGGGGCAACGTCAGAACGTGGGTCACTTATTTCAGGGCCGCGAAGGCGCGTTCGGCAGCATCCAGGGTCAGTTTCAGCTCGGCTTCGCCATGGGCGATCGAGGTGAAGCCGGCTTCGAAGGCGCTCGGCGCCAGGTACACGCCGCCTTCAAGCATCAGGTGGAAGAAGCGCTTGAACAGGTCGGCATCGCTGCCCATCACGTCATCAAAGGTGACGATGTCGTCGGCGCCGCTGAAGTACAGGCCGAACATGCCACCGGCCTGGGTGGTGACAAACGGGATACCCGCGGCGTCGGCGCGCTGCTGCAGGCCATCAAGCAGGCGGGTGGTGTAGTCGGTCAGCTCGGCGTGGAAGCCCGGGCGGCTGATCAGGCGCAGGGTGGTCAGGCCAGCGGCCATTGCCAGCGGGTTACCCGACAAGGTGCCAGCCTGGTAGACCGGGCCCAGCGGGGCGATGTGCTGCATGATTTCGCGCTTGCCGCCGAAGCAGCCTACTGGCATACCGCCACCGATGATCTTGCCGAAGGTGCTCAGGTCCGGCGTGACGCCGTAGTGTGCCTGGGCGCCGCCGAGGGCGACGCGGAAACCGGTCATCACTTCGTCAAAGATCAGCACCACGCCGTGCTTGTCGCACTGCTCGCGCAGGCCTTCGAGGAAACCCGGTGCCGGCGGTACGCAGTTCATGTTGCCGGCCACCGGCTCGACGATGATGCAGGCCACGTCCTGGCCGACTTCGCTGAGCATTTGCTCGACGGCGGCGATGTCGTTGAACGGCAGGGTCAGGGTGTGCTTGGCGAATGCCGCCGGCACACCGGCAGAGTTGGGTACGCCCTGGGTCAGCGCGCCGGAGCCGGCCTTGACCAGCAGGCTGTCGGAGTGGCCGTGGTAGCAACCTTCGAACTTGATGATGTTGTCGCGGCCGGTGAAACCACGGGCCAGACGGATCGCGCTCATGGTGGCTTCGGTGCCGGAGCTGACCATGCGCACCATTTCCATCGACGGCACGATAGAGCAGACCAGGTCGGCCATCTCGGTTTCCATGGCGGTCGGCGCGCCATAGGACAAGCCGTGTTGCAGCTGCTGGCGCACCGCGTCGAGTACGTCCGGGTGGCTGTGGCCGAGAATCATCGGGCCCCAGGAGCCGACGTAGTCGACGTAGCGCTTGTCATCTTCGTCGGTGACGTAGGCGCCTTCGGCGTGTTTGAAGAACAACGGCGTGCCGCCCACGCTCTTGAACGCACGCACGGGGGAGTTCACACCGCCGGGGATGTGTTTCTGGGCATTGGCAAACAGGGTTTCGGAACGGGACATGATGGACGTCTCTCTGAAATCAGATTTTAAGAAGGGCATTGAAAGCACGGGCGCGTCGCGTGACTTCCTGAGTACTGTCGACGCCGAACAAACCGTGCACCACGGCCAGCAGGTCGGCACCGTGGGCCACCAGCGGTTCGGCGTTGTCCAGGGTCACGCCGCCGATCACGCAGATCGGCAGCTGCAAGCGCGTGCGGGCCTCGGCCAGCATTTCAACGGTGGCGGCAGGTGCGCCGGGCTTGGTGGTGGAATTGAAGAAGCGCCCGAAGGCGACATAACTGGCGCCTTCCTTGGCGGCCTGTTCGGCCAGTTCGATCTGGCTGTGGCAGGTAGCACCGATGATCGCCTTGGAACCGAGCAGCGCACGGGCCGGGGTCAGCGGACCATCGGTCTGCCCCAGATGCACACCCACGCCCAGGCGCGCGGCGAGTTCGGCATCATCGTTGATGATCAATTGAGTCTTGTAGCGCGAGCACAGTTCATACAGCTTTTCGGCTTCACGCAGGCGCCGTGCCTCGTCGCTGCTTTTGTCGCGGTACTGCAACAGTGTCACGCCGCCGTCCAGCGCCGCTTGGACGTAGGCGAGGAACTTGCCGGCCAGGAGCTGGCTGTCGGTAATGGCGTAAAGGCCACGTAGTTTCATCGGGCAAGCCCCTTGCTGTGACGAGCGATAAGTTACGAGCAGAAATCCAGCGGCAGCCGGCGCGGCACGAACTGGCCATGGCCCAGTTGCTCGGCGTCACGCAGGGTGCGCCAGGTGTAGTTGAGGGCCGATTGCACCGCGCTGGTCAAACCTTCGCCCTGGGCGATGCGCCCGGCGAGGGCGCTGGCCAAGGTGCAGCCCGAACCGTGATAACTGCCAGGCAAGCGCTGGCAGGTAAAGGTATGGCGCGTGCCGTCGCGGCTGTACAGGCGGTTGTGCACTTCGTGTTCGTCGCCATGGCCGCCGGTGATCAGCAGGTGCTTGATGTACGGCAACAGTTTCTCGGCGCACTCGTCGGCAGTGCCGTCTGGCAGTTCGGCCAGGATGCGCGCTTCCGGCAGGTTGGGCGTGGCGATCAGCGACAAGGGCAACAGCCGCTCGCGCATCGCATAGCCGACCTCGTCCTTGCCCAGGCTACCGCCGCCGCCGGCGCGCAGCACTGGGTCGCAGACCACCGGCAGATGCGGGTGCGCCTGCAGCAGTTCAACCACCGTATCGACCATGGCGGTGGAACCGAGCATGCCCAGTTTGACGGCCGCGACTTCGGAGTCGCCGAGCACGGCATTGGCCTGGGCCATCACCCACTCACGGTCGAGCACGCGGAAGTCGCTGACATTGACGGTGTTCTGCACGGTCAACGCTGTGACGGCCGGGGCCGCGTGACAGCCCTGGGCGAGCAGGGCTTCGATATCTGCCTGCAAGCCGGCGCCACCACTGGGATCGTGGCCGGAGAGACAGAGGACAACAGGGCGAGAGCTGTAGATATTCATGGTGCGCGAGCTTACCACCAAACGCTTTTTGCGTGGCCGTCTGACGATGGTTGAAGTGTGAGCGCTGGAACAGCGCTTTTCTGGCGATTGAAACAGCATGAAAGTCCTCTGAAGACCTTGATGTAGAGCCTTTCAAAAAAATAGTTCAATGGTGTCCAATGGCCTTTAATGGCTATGCTAAAGTGCATTCAAACAACTTACTGTATCGCCGGTGTACGTCTTCTCAAAAGGATGGGGGGCTTTTGACATAACCGGACAGGCCACGCTGGGGCTCTATGCGCTATTTGCTGATCTTTATATTGTGCGGGCTACCCTTGCTCGCCGGCGCCGTCGAGTTCAACCAGGACACGCGAAGCCTGCCGCTGGGCCAGGTCATGCAAGTGCTCGAAGATCCAACCGATGCCCTCACCATTGCCGATGTCAGTTCCCCCGCCTACGCCGCCCAGTTCAAGACGCATGACAAAGCCACTCTCAACGCCGGCTATTCGCGCTCGGTGTTCTGGCTCAAGGTCAACCTGCATTACAGCGCAACAGATCCCCGTGCACCGCGCACCTGGTTTCTGGAGTTGGCTTATCCGCCGCTCAATCGCCTGGACCTGTATCAGAGCGACGGCACCGGTCACTACCGCCTGACCGCCCGCACCGGCAGTGCATTACCGTTTTCCAGCCGTGAGGTGAGCCAGAGCAATTACCTGTTCAAGCTCAATTTTGCGCCCGATCAGCAGCAGACCCTGTACCTGCGCTTGCAAAGCCAGGGCTCGATCCAGGCGCCGCTGACCCTGTGGGCGGGCACGGCGTACCTGGAAGAACAACCGCTGCGCTTGTATGTACTCGGGGCTATTTATGGTGTGCTGCTGGGCATGCTGATCTACAACCTGTTCATTTACCTCAGCGTGCGCGACACCAGCTACCTCTATTACATCCTCTATATTGCATCGTTCGGCTTGTACCAGCTGTCGGTCAATGGCGTCGCGGTGCAGTACTTCTGGCCGAACAACCCGTGGTGGGCGAATGCGGCGGTGCCGTTCCTGATCGGATCGGCGGCATTGTTCGGCAGCCTGTTTGCCCGCAGCTTCCTGCACACCGTGCAGCACAGCCGCTGGATCGACCGGATCCTGCTGGCGCTGGCAGCGTGCGGCGGCGTGGTGATGGCGCTGGCGCTGTTGACCAGCTACGCCGTGGCCCTGCGCCTGGCCACCGGCCTGGCGCTGGTGTTCACCGTGACCATCTTTGTCGCCGCGATCAAGGCCTGGTACTGCGGGCAGCGCATGGCGCGCTACTTCATCATCGCCTGGTCGGCGTTCCTGCTGGGCGGAGTGGTCAATACGCTGATGGTGCTGGGCTACCTGCCCAACGTGTTTCTGACCATGTACGCCAGCCAGCTCGGCTCGGCCATTGAAGTGGCACTGCTGTCCCTGGCCCTGGCCGACCGCATCAACGGTATGCGCGAACAGCAGGCGCAAATCCTCCTCGACGCCAGCCAGAAGCTCGAAGCGCTCAACCAGCAACTGGCCCGCAGTAATCGCCTCAAAGACGAGTTTCTCGCCACCCTGACCCACGAACTGCGCACGCCGATGAATGGGGTGATTGGTTCCCTGGAATTGATGCAGACCGTGCCGTTGGGCGAGGACCTGGCGCAGTACCAGCAAACCGCCGCGGGCTCGGCGCGGGACATGATGCGCATGGTCAACGGTATCCTCACCCTGACCGAGTTGCAGGCCGGTCGGATGGTGGCCCAGCCGCAAGCGTTCAGCCTGCGCGGTGTGCTCGACACCTTGCGCCAGCAGTTCACCCCCAGCGCGCAGAGCAAGGGCCTGGCGTTTTCCATTGATGTTGCCGATGAGTTGCCGGACCGGGTGATCGGCGATGCCGACAAACTGCTCCAATGCCTGGATTGCCTGCTGGACAATGCATTCAAATTTACCCAACTCGGCGCTGTGCGCTTGCGCGTGGTCGGGGTGCCCGAAGGGGAGGGTGCATTGCACCTGAGCTTTATTGTCACCGACACCGGTATCGGCTTCGCCTTTCTCGATGAGGCCACGCTGTACCAGCGCTTCTTCCAGCTTGATGGCTCGATGACTCGCGAATACGGCGGCCTGGGCATTGGTTTGGCGATTTGCCGGCAGTTGATCGAGCTGTTGGGTGGGCGCCTGACCCATCATTCGGAGCCGCGCAAGGGCAGCCGTTTTCAGTTGGAGGTGGACGTCAGCGTGGTGCCTGCGCAACCCAAGCCGAGCGGGCAAGCGCAGCCCAGGCAGCGTGCGCCCCAGGATTGCACCGTGTTGCTGGTGGACGACAACAGCGTCGGCCAGTTGGCGGTGCGTGGCATGTTGCTCAAACTCGGCTACCGGGTGAAAACCGTAGATAACGGCCCGGCGGCACTGGTGGCGTTACAAGGTAATCGCTTCGATGCGGTGCTTCTGGACGTGCCTGAGGGCGGCTTCTCGTTGTGCTGTCAGATTCGTGCACTGCCCGACTGTGGTGAGTTGCCGGTGATCGCCTTGAGTAGCTCAAGTGATGGACCAGAGCGTGAACGCTGCCATGGCATCGGCATGACTGATCGCCTGGCTAAACCGGTGCGGTTCGAAGCCCTGCAAGGGGTGCTGGAGCGCCGCGTGTTGCGCTTGGGTGAGGGCGAAAGCGCCGGGCATTCGGCGGGTATGCCACTGTTTTAAGCGTGAGGTCGGTGCTTAACTGAATTCAAGGCCCCTCTTTCACGTGGCCTTTTTCCAGGAGGCCCGTCATGAACCTGCATCAGTTTGCCGAAACCCACGACGTCACCAATCAGCCACCGTCCCTGGACGGCACCAACCTGTATCGCATCGACTTGCCCCTGCAGCAATTGTCGCGTCGCTTTGGCGCCGGCTGGGCCGAATCGCGTATCGATGCCTACGGCGCGCTGGCCGGAGGGCCGTTGATGGCAGCCGGGTTCCTGGCCAATCAGAACAAACCGGTGTTCAGCAGCCATGACCGTTATGGTCATCGCATTGACCTGGTGGAGTTTCATCCGGCTTATCACGAACTGATGCGCACTGCTGTTGAGCATGGCCTGCCGTCGCTGCCCTGGGCTCACCCGCAGGCCGGCGCCCATGTGGCCCGTGCGGCAATGACCTACCTGCACAGCCAGGCCGAGGCCGGCACCGGTTGCCCGCTGACCATGACCTTCGCCTGCGTTCCGGCCTTGCGCCTGCAACCGGACCTGGC
The DNA here is from genome assembly GCF_019891455.1 of Pseudomonas sp. P867. NCBI lineage: Bacteria > Pseudomonadati > Pseudomonadota > Gammaproteobacteria > Pseudomonadales > Pseudomonadaceae > Pseudomonas > Pseudomonas sp. P867. The sequence goes on from NZ_JAFLXB010000006.1 coordinate 168,280, forward strand.
AGATCGCTGGTTGCCGAAAATCCTTTCGACCCAATATGACCCACGCAACGTCGGCATTGCCCACAAAGCCGGCGCCACCATCGGCATGGCCATGACCGAGAAGCAGGGCGGCACCGACGTGCGGGCCAACACCACACGCGCTTATCCGGTGGGCGCGGGTGGGTCCGGCCAGGCCTATGAGCTGGTGGGCCACAAGTGGTTCTGCTCGGCACCGATGTGCGACGGCTTCCTGACCCTGGCCCAGACCGACAAGGGCCTGACCTGTTTCCTGCTGCCCCGGCACCGCCCGGATGACACGCGCAACGAGTTCTATATCCAGCGCTTGAAGAACAAACTCGGCAACTGCTCCAACGCGTCCAGCGAAGTAGAGTTTCGCGGCGCCCTGGCCTGGATGGTCGGTGAAGAGGGCCGGGGTGTGCCGACCATCATCGAAATGGTCGCCATGACCCGCTTCGATTGCATGGTCGGCTCCAGCGCCTTGATGCGCCAGGCGTTGACCCAGGCCAGTCATCACTGCGCGCACCGCCTGGTCGGTGGCCGCGTGCTCAACCAGCAGCCGCTGATGCAGAACGTCCTGGCCGACCTGGCATTGGAGAGCGAAGCGGCCCTGGCCTTGAGCCTGCGCATGGGGCGCGCCCTGGATCATCTTGATGATGCGCAGGAAGCCAAGTTCGCTCGGCTGGTCACGGCGGTGGGCAAGTATTGGATCTGCAAGCGAGCGCCCGCGATGATCAACGAAGCCGCCGAATGCATGGGCGGCGCCGGGTATGTGGAAGACAGCATCCTGCCGCGTCTTTACCGTGAGGCGCCGGTGAACTCGACATGGGAAGGTTCCGGCAATGTGCAATGCCTGGACGTACTCCGCGCGTTGTCCAAAGAGCCGGGCGTGCTGGAGGTGCTGTTTGTTGAGTTGGGAGATGGCCATGGTGACAAGCAACTGGCGCGGCATATCGAGCAGTTGAAGTCGGCGTTTATGGACACCCAGGACATTCAGTACCGTGCGCGGCAGTTGACCGAGGATATTGCCGTGGCGTTGCAGGCCAAGTTATTGCTGGAGGCAGGAAATGCGGCGGTCAGCGACGGGTTTATCGCCAGCCGGTTGGGCGAATCGTCGGGGCGGGTATATGGCACCTTGCCGCGTGGGGTGGATGTAGAAGCCATAGTCGCGCGCTCAACCCCGCCATCTCCCATATTTTAAGGTGCATTCCAATCCGGCTGTTTCGGTGAGGCCGGGATACAGGCAAGATAAAGGCCTGCAAGTCCAGAACACAGGATGCTTACCGTGACCGAAGCTTTTGTTGTCGTTAAAACCGCCGAAGAAGCCGTGGACCGGCTGGCGGCTCTGCATGAGCAAGCCACCGGCGCGCTCAATCAAGCCCTCAAGCAATACCTCAAGGACCGCGTCGAGCCCGACGCCGCACAACGTGCACTGTTTCGCTACCCGGAACTGCGCCTGACCTACCACTGCCATGGCGAAGTCCCACAGACCACCCGTGCATATGCCAAGGTGCAACTGCCGGGTACCTACAGCGTCACCGTGACCCACCCCGCCGCGTTTCGTAAGTATCTGCTGGAGCAACTGGTGCCGCTGATGCACGACTTCACCGTCACGGTGGAAGTGGGCGTCAGCCAGCAGAACATTCCGTACCCGTATGTGGTGGAGCAGGGCGACGAACTGGCCGGCTCCGGCGTGACCGCCGCGACCCTGGCCCGCGTATTCCCCAGTACCGACCTGTCCGCCGCCACCGACGGCATTGCCGATGGCCTTTACGACTGGGAAAACACCGACCCGCTGCCCCTGGCATTGTTCGACGCGGCGCGCGTGGACTTTTCCCTGCGCCGCCTGGTGCATTACACCGGCAGCGATTGGCGCCATGTACAGCCGTGGATCCTGCTGACCAACTACCACCGCTACGTTGACCAGTTCATCCTGCACGGCCTGGAACAACTGCGCAGCGACCCGCGTTTTATCCGCATGGTGCTGCCGGGCAACGTGGTCATCGACAAGAGCATGGACCACGGCGAAGCCTCGGCGATTGCCGCCGGCGTGGTCTGGCATCGCTACCAGATGCCGGCGTATCACCTGCAAGCCAGTGACGGCCACGGCGTGACCCTGGTGAACATCGGCGTGGGCCCGTCCAACGCCAAGAACATCACCGACCACCTGGCCGTGTTGCGCCCGCATTGCTGGCTGATGATCGGCCACTGCGGCGGCCTGCGCCAATCCCAGACCATCGGCGACTACGTACTGGCCCACGCCTATATGCGCCGTGACGGGATTCTTGACCGCGTGGTACCGCCGAACATCCCGATCCCGGCCCTGGCCGAGGTGCAGTTGGCGCTTCAGCAAGCGGCGGCCCACGTCACTGGCGAAAAAGGCGAGGAGCTGAAAAAACGCCTGCGCACCGGTACCGTGCTGACCTATGACGACCGTAACTGGGAATTGCGCTGGGCCCAGGAACGGCCGCTGATCAACCTGTCCCGCGCCGTGGCCGTGGACATGGAAAGCGGCACCATCGCCGCCCAGGGTTACCGTTTGCGCGTGCCTTACGGCACCTTGTTATGCGTATCCGACAAACCCTTGCACAGCGAGATCAAGCTGCCGGGTTCGGCCAACGCGTTCTACGAGCGTGCGGTCAGCCAGCACTTGAAGATCGGCATCGAGGCGGTCGACCTGTTGCGCACCGAACTCAACTCGTTGCACTCGCGCAAACTGCGCAGCTTCGACGAGCCGCCGTTCCGCTAAGCGGTTGGGATGGTCATTTGGCGGTCAGGCCACTAGCATTGTCGGTCCTGACCGTTAGATGTTCCTTTGCCATGTCCCGTCCTACCCGTCCCGATTCGCGCCGCCCAGGCGTGAAACCTTCGCAGCCTGTTCGGCGTGTCGCCAAGGCGCCACCGGCCGAGCCGAAGCTGATCCTGTTCAATAAGCCGTTCGACGTGTTGACCCAGTTCAGCGACGAAGGCGGTCGCGCGACCCTCAAGGATTTCATCGACATTCCCGGTATTTACCCGGCCGGGCGCCTGGACCGTGACAGCGAAGGCTTGCTGCTGTTGACCAACGATGGCCAGCTTCAGGCGCGCATCGCCGACCCCAAGCACAAGCTGGCGAAAACCTACTGGGTGCAGGTGGAAGGCGAGCCGACCGAAGAACAGCTGCAACGCCTGCGCGATGGCGTCGAACTGAACGACGGCATGACCTTGCCTGCCGAGGCCCGTCAGTTGGATGAGCCGGCATTATGGCCGCGCAACCCGCCGGTACGTTTTCGTAAAAGCGTGCCCACCCATTGGCTGGAATTGGTGATTCGGGAAGGACGCAACCGTCAGGTTCGGCGCATGACTGCCGCCGTGGGCCTGCCGACGCTGCGCCTGGTGCGCGTGCGCATTGGTGACTGGTCTATCGACGGCCTGGATCAAGGCCAATGGAAAGCAGTACCGGCGCGCCTATAAAGCGCCGGACTCGATCAAGCCGATCACCACGCTCTTGATGATGAACGCGGCCACGCCCAGGCCCAGCACGAAAAACAGAATGAATGAGCCAAAGCGCCCGGCCTTGGATTTCTTCGCCAGGTCCCAGACGATAAAGCCCATGAAAATGATGAGGATAGTGACCAGGCCGGTCATCATCCATTCTTCAAACAGGGCGGGGTCGATGTTGTTCATGGGGCTCTTCCAGCAAGACAAGCGAGCAGTATACGGCAGCGTTACAGACGCAACATTGACCTGAGTCGAAGCACAATCCAAATGTGGGAGGGGGCTTGCTCCCGATGACTGAGTGTCAGTTATTTATCAACTGACCTACCGCTATCGGGAGCAAGCCCCCTCCCACATTTGAATCTCTGTGTTCTCAGGTGCGCAGGTGGGTCAGCGGCAGTTCGGTGCTGTTGAGTACCTGGTTGAGCACAAAGCTGGAACGCACGCTGGTCACCCCTTCGATGCGGGTCAGATGGCCCAGCAGCAGTTTCTGGTAATGGTCCATATCCGGCACCACCACCTTCAACTGGTAGTCCGCGTCCATCCCGGTCACCAAACTGCATTCCAGCACTTGCGGCAAGGTGCGAATGGCGGCTTCAAAATTCTCGAAACGCTCCGGCGTGTGCCGGTCCATGCCGATCAATACGTAGGCTGTAAGGCTAAGGCCGAGCATCTTGCGATCCAGCAGGGCGACCTGGCGGGCGATATAGCCGTCGTCTTCCAATTGCTTGACCCGGCGCGAGCAGGGCGAAGGCGACAGGCCGATGCGTTCGGCCAGCTCCTGGTTGGAGATCCTCGCGTCGCGCTGCAATTCCGCCAAAATACTCAGGTCGTATCGGTCAAGCTTGCTCATTGGGTTGGCCTTTGTCGTAACTATTGCGGTGAATTATCCATGAAGGGTTAAAAATTGCGCAAGCACTGTTTATTGACGCAATCTTCGCAATCATCTGTCCGCCCGGCACGCCTATGATTACCCACAGAATCACCGCCTGGACAACAGTCCACAGCAGCGCGCCCAATCAGGCCCGCTGCGGCCGCCGCCCCAGCAGGGTTGAGCCGGCCTCCAGGCTGCACACTGTCCACAAGACGGCGTGAGGTGAGCCAACGTCAAAAGCGTTGAGCACGGACGAAATTCTCAAGGGGTGGCCGACGGGTCACCCCTTTTCTTTTGCCTTGAGAAAATAGTGCCCACGACTGATAACCTGCGTGAGAACCGGGTGAGGCTTTTCCAGTCTCATGTGTAGGCCCTAATCCGCAGTGAGGAAAAGCATGAAGCGCATCTGGCGTATGGCAGGTGTTGGTTTGCTGGTGGCAAGCGTCGGCACGCAGGTAATGGCCGACGAGCGCGATAACTCACCGGGCCCGGGTCAACGGCCTGAGCACAATCAGCCACGTCCACAAAACCCGCAGGATGATCGCGGCGGCCAGCACGAGGGTGGCCAATGGCAAGGTCGCCCGCAAGGTCATGAGCCAGGGCGACCTGCACCGCAACCTTCCAATAACCTGCCGATCCAGGGCCGGCCCGATACGGTGCGCCAGACCCAGGAACCGCGCCAGGGTTATTACCGTGATATCCCCAGGCGCCCCGATGACAATCGGCATTGGGAGGCTGGCGGCCCCGGTTCGCGTCCGGGTAACGATCGCCCCGGTGATAACCGCTGGCCAGGCCGCCCCGACGGGCATGGCAACGGCTGGGGTCCGGGCCCGCAACATCGCCCTGGTTATGTCATCGACCGTTTTCCCGACCGCAATTACCGCGTGCCTTACCGTGGCCAGGACTACTTTTTCTCCGGCGGCTACTGGTATCGCCCCCAAGGCCCACGCTACGTGGTGGTGACGCCACCCTATGGCATCCGTGTGCATTACCTGCCGGACTATGCGCGTGAAGTATGGGTAGGGGGCTCGCTGTTGTTCCTTGCCGCTGGCGCGTACTACGCCTATGAGCAAAGCACCCAGCAATACGTGGTGGTGCAGCCTCCTGCGCAAGTGCCATCACCCCAGCCGGCGCCGCAAGGCAACGGCTATGACGTAGTGGCCTACCCTGCCAACGGCCAATCGCCGGCGCAGGTGCAGCAGGACGGCTACGACTGTTATCGCTGGGCGGTGCAGCAAAGCGGCTTCGACCCGCGCACCGTCACCTACGCCCCGGACCCGGCGGTGGTGCAAACCTACCGCCAGGCCCAGGGCAACTGCCTGGGCAGTCGTGGGTATCAGGTGCAGTACTAGGTTTTGTTGCCGGTGACCACTTCCAGCGGGTCGGCGTGCACCAATACTTCGGCTTTCGGGTATTCCCGGTGAATGGCGTCGGCGGCCTGGTCGCTGATGCCGTGAGCCACCGACAGCGTCAATTCCCCCGGCAACTCCAGGTGCAGCTGCACAAACCAGTGGTTGCCGGAAACCCGCGTACGCAAGTCGTGGGCCCCCAGCACGCCGGGTACGCCACGAGCCAGTTCCAGCATGTGCTGGCTGACATCTGACGGTAACTCTTCGTCCATCAACACCGCAAAGCTTTCGCGGGCGATCTGGATCGCACTCCACAGAATATAGGCGGCGATACCCAGGCCAAACCAGGCATCGACCTGATGAAAGCCAAAACCGGCCAACACCAGCGCAATCAGGATGCTGCCGTTGAGCAGCAAGTCCGAGCGGTAGTGCAGCGAGTCGGCGCGCACCGCGTTGGAGCCGGTCTCGCGCACCACGCGGTGTTGCAGCATCAGCAGGGCCACGGTCAGCGCCAGCGACAGGATAATCACGCCAATGCTCAGCCACGGTGCGCCGACCGGCTCCGGATGCTTGAGCCGTTCAAAGGCCTGGAGCGCAATCAGCACCGCACTGCCGGCAATAAACAAGGCTTGCGCCATGCCCGCCAGCGACTCCGCCTTGCCATGCCCATAACGGTGATCGTCATCGGCCGGGCGCAAGGCGTAATGCACGGCCAGCAGATTCAACAGCGAGGTCACGCCGTCGAGCAGCGAGTCGGTCAGCCCGGCGAGCATACTCACCGAGCCGCTGAGCCACCAGGCGATGGCCTTGGTGATAATCAGCACACTGGCCACGCCCACCGAGGCGCGGGTGGCCAGGCGCAGAAGCCTGGCGTGTTCGGGACTGCTGGTCATGGGCTGTCCTTACGCGGCGGGCTGCAGGCCCAGGGACGCGAGTTGTTGCACGCTGCCCTTGAACTGGATCAGACGCGGGTCGTCCAGCGGCAAGCTGCGGCCGGTTTCCTTCTCAATGATGCTTTGCAGCTTGGCATTGTCGACCTTGCCGTCGGCGCCGATGGCTTCGTGCAATTTCTCGGGCGCGACCTGGGCGGTCTTGCCGGGTTCGTAGTAGATCGCGCCCGTGGCGAAGTCGACCCCAAACGCGATCAGGCCCGGGATCACGTAGAACAGCAGGCCGACGGCATCGAGCACGGCAATGGCCGGGTCGATCTTGCCGTCGATCTGGCCACGGCGGTCGGGGTAGAAAATCGAGCCGCAGGCGGTGAGTTGGCTCAGCAGGGTGACGGCGAGGACACCGCCGATGACACGGGAAGCGATACGCATGAAAAAGTCTCCTGAACACGATTTAAGGGTGACTATAAGCCAGATCTGCCAAACGCTTATGAACCAATGTGGGAGCTGGCTTGCCTGCGACAGCGTCGGTTCGGGGAATACAGCGGTGACTGTCACACCGCTATCGCAGGCAAGCCAGCTCCCACCTTTGACTGCATTCCCAGTCCAAAGAGTGGGTATTTTTGAGACCTGCATCGGCATCCGGCAGTTCGCCGTTATACTCGCCGTCCTGTCTGGACGCCAATGGTGTTCAAGCTTTTCTGTTTGCAGACGAAACACCGTGCAGTTTACAAAAATCAAGGAAGGATGATGACTGAAGAGCAGCAGGCAAACACACTTTATAACCGGACTTTTTGTGAAGATCTGAAAGCTTTTTTCGTCGAATACTCCAGTTTGTTCCTGGTGTATTCGTTGTTTTCCATGGCGTTGATTTACTGGGGCACTTGTCTGAAACCCGAAGTTGGCGAGCTCTTGAACAAAGCTTACGGTGAAGGACTGGCACCTATTTCTATCGCAGTACTAATGGTCATAACCTGTCTGATCATCGGTATCACCCGTCTTATTGCACCCGTTTCATATGCAGCAAAGGAGCATTGGCTGGTGATCATGGCCTTGGCCCTGACGAAATTCATGATCAGCTTGATGGTTACTTATTACGCTTACCTGTTGGGGTTTCTTGCTGCCTGCAGGTTGCTTGAATTTCCCGTCGACATTGTGCTGTGGAAAGGGGCTTTTATTTTTCCGCTCTTTATATTCTTTATCCACTGGGCTGCGCCGCGAGTGTTCTTTGACTCGTTTCATTCAAATGTCGATTTGGATATTGTTTTAAGTCTTGGGACCCTTGGCGTCGGGGCCATCGTGGTTTTTGTGTGTCTCTATCAAAAACCTGAAGAGAGCTCCGACGAAAAGCAGGACGTCAACTCGATGGTCATGTGTTGGTATGGACGACCCATACATTAGGCAGTCGCCGGATCGGTTACGCCTCTTAACTGCGCGGATTGCCAGAGAACCCTTATGAATTCGTTGCCGATCGATGATGTTTTACCCGCCCTGCGTGACGCCTTGGCGCATCGCCATGAAGCCGTGCTGGAAGCGCCGCCTGGCGCCGGTAAAACCACCCGCGTGCCGCTGGCCTTGTTGCATGAGCCGTGGCTCGCCGGGCAAACCATCCTGATGCTCGAACCCCGGCGCCTGGCCGCACGGGCCGCCGCCGAAAGACTGGCCAGCGAGCTGGGTGAAAAGGTCGGTGAGACCGTGGGCTACCGCATTCGCCTGGACAGCAAAGTCGGCCCCAACACGCGTATCGAGGTGGTGACCGAAGGCATCCTCACTCGCCGCCTGCAGGACGACCCGGCATTGGATGGCGTGGGCCTGTTGATCTTCGACGAATTCCACGAGCGCAGCCTCGACGCCGACCTGGCGCTGGCCCTGAGCCTTAACGGGCGCGAGCTGTTTCGCGACGACCAGCCGCTGAAGATCCTGCTGATGTCCGCCACTCTCGAAGGCGAGCGCCTGGCGGGCTTGCTGGATGACGCGCCGATTCTGCGCAGTGAAGGGCGCATGTTCCCGGTGCAGATGCGCTGGGGCCGGCCGTACCAGGCCGGGGAGTTTATCGAGCCGCGCGTGGTGCATACCGTCCTCGAAGCCCTGCATGACGAGACCGGCAGCGTGCTCGTGTTTTTGCCGGGGCAAGCAGAGATTCGCCGGGTCAACCAGCAACTGGCCGAGGCCTTGGGTGATCGCCCTGATGTGCTGTTATGCCCCCTGCACGGTGAGCTGGACCTCAACGCCCAGCGCGCCGCCATCGACCCGGCGCCGGCCGGCAAGCGCAAAGTAGTGCTGGCCACCAACATCGCCGAGACCAGCCTGACCATCAACGGCGTGCGCGTGGTGATCGACGCCGGGCTTGCGCGGGTGCCACGTTTTGACCCGGGCAGCGGCATGACGCGCCTCGACACCCAGCGCATCTCCCGTGCCAGCGCCACCCAGCGCGCCGGTCGGGCAGGGCGGTTGGAACCGGGGGTGTGTTATCGGTTGTGGTCCGAAGACCAGCATGACGGTTTGGCCGCCTATGGCAGTGCGGAAATTCTCGCCGCCGACCTGGCCGGGCTGGCCTTGCAACTGGCGCGTTGGGGCGTGACGCCCAGCCAGTTGGTTTGGCTGGACATCCCACCGACTGCCGCCTATGCCCAGGCTCAGGAGCTGTTGCAACGCCTGGGTGCATTGAACGAAGCAACCCTCACCGCCCATGGCCAGAAGATGGCCGAGCTGCCGGCCCACCCGCGTATTGCCCATCTGTTATTGCGTGGCCAGGACCTGGGGCTGGCTGCCATGGCCTGTGACGTGGCAGCCCTGTTGGGCGAGCGCGATATCCTGCGCGGCGGCGGTGCCGACTTGCACAGCCGCCTGGCGCTGATGGCCGGTGAAGAACGCGCACGCGGCACTCAGGGTGGCGTGCAGCGCGCCAAGCAGTTGGCACGGCAATACCGTGGCTACCTGCGCGGCAAGGCGACCCAGCCGGTGGACAATCCCGACCACCCGCGCTGGCTCGGCGCCTTGCTGGCACTGGCCTACCCGGACCGCGTCGCCCAGCAACGTCGCCCCGGCGGCGCTGAATATCGCCTGGCCAATGGTCGCGCGGCGCTGTTTGCCGAAGCCGACAGCCTGATGAAACAACCCTGGCTGGTGATCGCCGACCTGGGCAGCCGCCAGGGCCAGCGCGAAGAACGTATCTACCTGGCGGCGGATTTTGATCCGGCGTTGTTCGACACCGTGCTGGCCGAGCAAGTGCGCAATGTCGACCAACTCGACTGGGACGAACGCGAAGGCGTCTTGCGTGCCGAGCGCCAACGCAAAGTCGGTGAACTGGTGCTCAGCCGCGAACCGCTGACCGGCCTCGACGAGTCCGCCCGCAGCCAGGCGCTGGTCAACCTCGTGCGCCGCAAAGGCCTGGAACTGCTGCCCTGGACCCCGGAACTGCGTCAGTGGCAAGCCCGTGTGATGCTGTTGCGCCAACTCGACGCCGGCAACACCAGCGAGTGGCCCGACATCAGCGACAAGGCGCTACTGGCCAGCCTCGAACACTGGTTGATGCCTTACCTGGGCAAGGTCTCGCGCCTCAGCCATTTCGCCAACCTGGATATTTCCAGCTACCTGCATAACCTGCTGCCCTGGCCATTGCCCCAACGCCTGGAAGAGTTGGCGCCGCAGCATGTGAAAGTGCCGTCGGGATCATCGGTACGCCTGGACTACAGCGAGCAGCCGCCGATTCTGGCGGTGCGCTTGCAGGAATTGTTCGGGCTGGCAGACACCCCGCGTATCGCCGGCGGGCGCCTGGCCGTGAAGTTGCACCTGCTGTCCCCCGCGCGGCGGCCGGTGCAGGTCACGCAGGATCTGGCGAACTTCTGGCGCAGTACCTATGCCGAGGTGAAGAAGGATTTGAAGGGGCGGTATCCGAAGCATTACTGGCCGGATGATCCGTTGGTGGCTGAGGCCACAGCACGGGCAAAACCTCGAGGCACCTGAGCAGTAATGGCAGCGCGCCATTAGCCCATCCGCCCTAATTGTGCCTGTCCGAGCCGCCTCCTAAAGTGGCGGCCCGAACAATAACAAGTTGCTGCCTGGCAACGTGTACCCAAGGAACGGAACTGCCCATGTCATTTCTCTTCAAGTTCAAGAAGTTGATCTTCTTGTCGGCTGCGCTGCTGTTTGCCTCCAATTCGGCAAATGCCGAAGAGCCCAATCCGATTGGTGACTGGTGGATTATCTACGGCAACGGCGTGGCCCAAAAAAACATCATGTACGTCGCCGATGCCACGTCGGTAGTGCCTTCTGAAAAAACTAAAGGCGCGACCATGGTCGCGGTGACCCTGGTTTATGAAGAGCCCGGCAAACCAATGATCGACGTGTACAACCTCGAAGCCCAGTGCTCTACGGGCAAAGTGCGCTTTATCAATGGCCAATCCGTCGAGCGTCTGGCTTACACCCTGCGCCATCTGAAAGTTGCCAATCAATTGCAAACCCCGAAAGAGTTCTGGGTACAGCAAGCGCTGAAGTTTGCCTGTGCGCCGGGCAGTCGAGCTAAAAACGACATGGCCGCCGTGGGCAAGATGGAATACCTGCAGATGATCGAGATGCTGCAGCAGATGTTCTTCAAACTCGCACCGATTCAGGAAAAGAGCCAGATGATGGACAACATCGACAGCCTGCTCGAACTGAATAAATAAGCCGGGACAGCCAATGACTTACATACGCTTATTGTTAACCACTCTGTTGGCCGTCTTGCTCTTGACTGGCTGTTCCACTATTGCGCAAAGCCGCTGGGAAGGGCGTGATATGCAGGAAGCGCTGGACTTGTTCGGCAAACCCGATTCGATGAAAAAGGAACTCGGTTCGAACGGCGAACCCTTGGCGGTGCTGACCTGGTACAAGTCCGCGAGCTGGACCACCACCGAAGCGGCCGGGACATCAATGACCCATACCGGTAATGGCATGGTGTACACCGAACACTATCAACAAGTCGGGCACAGTTCCGATTGCAAATTGCAGGCGAAGATCAATCAACAAAAGAAGATTGCGCAGTTCCTGATCGAAGATGGACGAATTCTTCATGGCAAGTGCACCAATGTCAGGTATGTCCCCGGTTATATTCCCCCAGGAATGTGAGCGGTCTTCGCGGTCAGGGGCCTTGTGCCGTCATGGTGTATTGGGGCCAGAGGGGCGTGGTTGGCTTTTGAATGTCAATGTTTTCCCGTCTGAGCTCCCTTCGCTATGCGCCGTGGTGTGTCAACCCTCTATAAAATCCCCTTTCCAAATGTCAATCCGTCATAGCGTGATTGACAGTCAACGGTGTTTCTCACGCAAACCTCATAAGCCCGGTAAGTCAGGGGCTACAACGCTGTCAATGTCGAAGGTGCTAGGTGGTACGAAGCATTACTGGCCGGATGACCCGTTGGTGGCCGAAGCGACGGCCCGGATCAAACCCAGAAAGCCTTGAATGTAAGTAACTCCCCAGTCGTTTTGATGACTGGGGGGTTACCTGAAAGCGTTGAATCACAGCAAGGAGGTTGTCTTGAAGGGCTTAAAGCGCTTCAAGCGCACTGTCAAATTGCTTATGCGCGTCTGGCAGCGATTTGCTCGCTTGGGCGTGGATGCCGCAGGTGTACTCGATGAACGAATGCCCGGCGGTTTCAGACTGGGCAATATTGTAGTTCTGAAAGGGCAGCATGGCCCTGCGTACCGGGGATTGATCCAGGATGTTCTTGAATGTGGTGCTCGCGTCATCAGCGATCCACAGCCTTCTTACTTTTCTCTGCTGGTTGCCATCGATGAATTTATGCCGGGCATGCAGGACCCGCAGGTTATCCATCACCAGGATGTCCCCTGGCTCAAGGCTGATGGGGGTAATGTAACGCTCGTTGGTGGAGTAGTGGGTCTGGATGTATTTAAACGCCGCGTTGGCCCATTCGGGAATAAACGCAGTGCTGTCATATCGGTAGCGAACTCTTAACGTTTCGTCATCGATTTTTTCAAAGACTGCGCAATCGATGGACAACAAGTCGTCGCGGCAGTAAGTAACACTGCCGCTGGTCATCAAAATTTTTAATGTCTCGGCGTTATTGGCAAGCAGGTCATTGTAGATTTTCTGCCCATCCACCAGGAAGTTGTCGCCGCCAAATTCAGGCTTTGAAACGCACTGGAGAATGACGAATTTGGGTGGCGTGATTTTTTTCGCAGTGCCCTCTACGTAGGCGATGCCATTCAAGAATGACCCATCGGTATGCGGGAAAAAATCGCTCGACAGTTCGCCATGATAATCATCCTTGAAGCGTTGCCAGTCCTTGTTGATCGGCTCGCCACCGCCCACCACACCGTGTTCATCGGACTTGGTATGAAACTGAATCAGCCCAAACTTGCCGGCGGTCTCTCTAAAGGCTTCCAGAGAGTGGTCTTGAGGCTTGATAACGCAATATCCATGCTCTTTCAGAAACGTCGAGATTTCTTTGGTTTCAAAAAAATCAAACTTACGTATGCTCATTTCACGCTCCTTGTTTTATTGGAAGAACTTTTTACAGGCCGTTGAAAAAATGATCGAAGATCATCTTCAAACCAAAAAACGTCACCCCTGCCTTTAACAGCATTGCGCCGACACGCTGCGATATACGGTCTCTGAGAAAGCCGCCCAAGTACGAACCCAATGTAGAGGCGGTAATCATGATGATGATCAGGTTGGCGTAATCCATGAACGCAAAACCTGCAATAACAAAGGCGGCGACCTTGAGCCCGTGCAGTACGCTCATTTGCATGGCGTGGGTGACAATGACTTCGTTTTTATTAATATTCATCTTCATCAGGATGGGCTGCGATATCAAACCGGTTACGGCCACGAACAGTGAAAGGAAGGTTTGAAAAAAGCCCACCAGGGCAAAGTTTTTAAATATAAAACCCAGGCGTGCGACAATCTTGGTCCAGGTGATGGCCAGGATGAAGAAGCCGAGAATCAGTGATAAATATTGCTCGGGAAATTTGCCGATGAAGAAGTAACCGATGAACGCGCCGACCAGGCAGCCGATAACGTATTTAGGCAGGATTTCCACTTTTGCACTTTTGAAGTCAAACGCGAATCGACTGGCGTTGCTGACCATTTGAATCAAGCCGTGAACCGGCACAACCGCAGAAATGGGGATGAATTGAGGCATAACCGCAAGCAGTCCAATCCCGCCGCCCACGCCAATGGCAGCCGTCATGAATGACGTAATAAAACTGACGCCCACCAATAGATACAAACCATCAGAAAGTTCGAGCATTGTTAATTCCTATCCAATTTTATAAAGCGTAAAGCGTATATATCGATGCGCAGGCTTCTCATCAGGTGAGTAAACCGGGCGCAATCGCCTGCGAGCGCGCTGAGAGAGTCAGGCGCTTTGAATCTGGCGTAGAAGTGGGTATTGCTACGTGAATAAAGGGCAGCAGTGATGGCCGCTACTTATAAACTTCCTGCGGTAAGTCATTAGCCTGTCATCACTCTGAAGTGATGCGATACGTGCCAGAAACTACGCCATGACTGAGGGGGTAGAACATGTATATGTTTTACCCACCGATACGGTCATAGCGAGCCTCTCTTACAGCACTCGATTTACTGCTCAGGCAGGGCCCAGGCGATGATGCTGTCACCTAACTTGGTTGGGATTCGGTCATGACCGCCAACCACCGCCACCACGTACTGTCGACCCTGGCTCATGTAGGTCAAGGGTGAAGCCTGATTGCCTGCCGGGAGGCGTTCTTCCCAGAGCAGCTCACCGCTTTCGCTGTTGTAAGCCCGCATGAACCGGTCAATAGCGGCGCCGATGAACGTCACGCCGCCAGCGGTTGTCACGCCGGTTGCATCACTCGGCGTACCGATTTCGAAGCGCATCTTGGAGGCTATCCCCCAAGGTCCACTGTCATAGCCTGTGCCGAACGGGCGGCTCCACACGACATCGCGAGTGCGCAGGTCGATACCGGAGATAAAGCCCCAGGGTGGCGCAATACAAGGCTGGTCCAGGGATGACATCCACGGGTCTTTAATTGCGCCGTAAGGTAGCCCGGCCTGGACGCGGAAGCCCTGGGCGTTGCCCGGCGACTCCTGGAACGACTTGGCATTGATGGCGTCGAGTTGTTCGCGCGGTACCAGCCCCTGCATATAAGGAAGGCGCTGGTTGTTGATGATCAGCAGCCCTCGCTTGAGGTCGACCATCACACCGCCCCAGTTCAAGCCGCCATGATGGCCGGGGAAGATCAGGCTTTGCTGGCCCACGACCGGCGGGGTGAAGATCCCTTCGTAGCGTGCCTGGCGAAATTCGAGGCGACATTGCATCTGATCGAAAGGCGTCAGGCCCCAGGCATTGGCTTCGGTCAGTACTTCCGGTGTTTTCGATGGACGCCCCATGGTGCTCGGCATATCAGGGGACAGTGGCTGGGTGGCTGCGGTGTAGTCTCCCGGGGCGGTGCCCTGTGGGACAGGAGCTTGCACGATATCCACCAGTGGTTCGCCGGTGGCGCGGTCAAGCACGAACAACTGGCCGGATTTGGTCGCCTGGATCACGGCCGGGCGTGGCCCGGCAGCCGTCGGAAAATCAATCAGGCTGGGTTGCGGGCTCAGGTCGTAGTCCCATAGATCATGGTGGACTGTCTGGAAGTGCCAGCGGACTTTACCGGTGGTGGCGTCCAGTGCGACCAGGGACGAGCTGAACGTGTCTTCTTGTGCTGTGCGGGTGCCGCCATAGAAGTCGCCCGCTGCGTTGCCGGTGGTGACATACACCAGGCCCAGTTCATCGTCGGCCGACAGCGGTGCCCACGAGTTGGGGGTGCTGAGGGTGTAGGTCTCGTTGTTACCCGCGGGGGCGTTGGTGTCTGGCCGGCCCAAATCCCAGGCCCACTTCTGTTTGCCGGTCACTGCATCGTAGGCGCGCACCACGCCCGAGGGGGCAGGGCGCACATCCGAGTCGAGTACTCGGCCACCGGTGATCACCACCCCGCGAATGACCAGAGGGGCAGACGTGATGCCCGTCGAGCCTTTTCTGAAAGTGCCCAGCCCGTCTTTCAAATCCGCAAAGCCTGCGTTGCCGAAGCCCGGACACGCCTGGCCGGTCAGGGCGTCTACCGCGCCCAGGCGAATATCATTGGTGCCCCAAATGATGCGCGAGGCGCACAAGCCACTGGCATTGGGGACTTCGAAATAAGAGACACCACGGCAGTAGGCACCGCCATTGGCGAAGTAGTCCGGGTCGACTTTGGAGTCGAACCGCCAGTTCTCCTTTCCAGTGGTGGCATCCAGGGAAATGATGATTTGCTTGGGGGTGCAGGTGTAGAGCGAGTTACCCACCTTGATCGGCGTGGCTTCGTTCAAGTACTTGGTTTTCTCACCGGGTTGCTTCACGTCGCCGTGGTGGTATTCCCAGGCTTTGACCAGGCCCGACACATTCGAAGGCGTGATTTGCGACGCGGCTGAATAGTGGTTGCCCAGGTTGGAGCCTGCATAGGCGGTCCAGTTGGTCTCGGTGTGTGACGCGGCAATATTGCCGTCTGGAGAGGCGACAGAACTGCGGCTGAAGGCGGCGGCGGGGCGTGTGGTGGCAAGCGTCGAGTCGGCAAGGTGAACGCTTGTGGGGAAGAACAGCGGCACCAGGATGGTAGCCCCCATCACCAGCGGCAGCACACCCATAATGGTGAAGTAATGACTTTTTCTGACCTTGGCAAAATCACGCCGTACCACGGGCCAGAACGCCAGGAACGGCACGCTGAGAACCGCCAGCCAGGCCAGGCGTGGAATATAGGCCCAGCCATCGTAACCAGACTCCCACACCGCCCAGGCATAGGTGGCCACAGAGGCTGCGCCATAAAGGTAGAGGCCCAGGGACTTTTTCAGGCCCAAGAGGATGGCCGATAACAACAGCGCGGTGCCCATCATCGCGTAATAGGGTGACCCGCCCGCGGCCATCAGCACGCCGCCTTTATAGGCCAGCATCACGCCAAGCAGGGCAACCACTGTGTTGTACACCCCGAACAGGAGGTTTGAGACTCCCGCTGCACTACCCAACGTCCTTTCGTTCATGGCCACCATCCCTGTGCGATTCGTTACGGATCCGAGTCCGAGCGGCGCGCATGATTGCCTATTGTTGTAACGAAATACAATATGTAGTGAAAAAATTAACTGTTTGGTGATTTTTTTGTATTCTGTTTTGATCAGAAACAATTGTGCTAGGCTGCTTGGCCCGTTATTGGGCGCGGTGATGGCGAAGCTGCGGCACTGACGGGTAGTCAGTGACGTGCTCTAGATTTGGCTTTCTTCTGGCACTGCGCGTTGATCAGTCTTGAGTCGGCCGACTTGATCCAGGTGGCGCCAGAGAAACTGTGCGGCTTCTTCACGCCGATCAGACTCGATGAGGTCGAGCAAATGGATGTGTTCCTGGCATTGCGCCTTAAGACGCGTGCGATCAATGTTGGCCTTGTAGCCCATAAAGCGCCTGAGCTGATTCTGGTGGCGTATGGCGTCGATGAAAAAAACATTGCCGGAGCACTGCACGATCATTTCGTGAAACTGGGCCCCCAGCTGGAACAGTTGCGCGCGGGACAAGGTCTGGATCTCGCCGTCGATCAAGGCCTGTTGCTGTTGCCTGGCCTGGGCAAACGCGGCGTGATTGACCTGATAACCGGGCTCAAGCAGCGCCGCCGGTTCGATGGCCATCCGGAAACGGTAGCTATGAATATGCGCCTGCGTGTTATGCACGAAGTCCTTAAGGCCCCACCCTTGGCCTGGCTTACGCTCCACCATGGCTTCGCCGGCCAACCGGTTCAGCACCTTGAGCAACTGCCCCCGGGGCACCTCATAGCGTCGCAACAACTGCGCTTCGAAAAAGTGCGCCGGTATTTCTCCGCTCAGAATGTCGTCGACCACACGCAGGTAAAAGTCTTCGAATGGATCGCTGGCGCAAGGGACTGCGGCTTCCTGAATCTGCCCGGCACCTTGTTTGAGGAAATAGCCACGATTGGGCTCTTGAATGGCAAGGTCCCACTCGGCGAGCAAGGCAAAAACCCGCCGGATCGGCGAGCGCGACACCCCGAGCGCTTGCGCAAATGTCTGCTCGCGCAAGGGCTCACCGGCTTTCATCGAACGGGCGCGAACCATGTCGATGACGCGTGGGGCCAACTGCAGGGCGAGGTCTTTCTTGATCACAGGTTTTATTCCGAATGGTTAGCTTCAGTCCGTTCCCGTCGGGGCAGATGCCCCCACCGCACTGGAGTGGGAAAATACCATACGAAGAGCATGAGTATTTGCACTGACCACTTTCAATAGCGCGGCGCTGGAGCCGCGAATGAGGCTCCAGGCTGATGATTTGTTTATTCCCAGGATGGATAGTTACCCATGCTCAAATTCAATGCTCACCTCGGTTTCCAGTTCAACGAATTGCCTTTTCTGCAACGCATCGAAGCCGCCGCCGCTGCCGGTTTCAGGGCGGTGGAGTTCCCATCGCCCTATGAATTTGACGCCAGCCTGCTCGCCGATCACCTGGCTCAATACAACCTGCCGTTGATTCAGTTCGCAGCGCCGGCAGGTGTTACCAAAGGCATCGCTGCCTTGCAGGGCAAGGAGCAGGAATTTCGCGATGGGCTGCGCGAGGCGGCCCGCTATGCGAAGGCGCTGAACTGCTCGGATGTGCACATCATGTCTGGCGTGACCACGCCCCAGGATGAGAGCGCGCCTGCCTACGCAAGTAACCTGGAATACGCGGTCAAGTACCTCGAAGATCAGGGTTTGCGAGCGCTTATTGAAGTGATCTGCCCGCAGGCGATGCCCGGCTATTACATGTCTGACTTCAACAAGGCGCAACAGGTGCTGGAAACCTTTACGAGTGTCGGGCTGATTCTGGATCTTTACCATGCCCAGCTTTTGACCGGCGACGCAGCCGGGGTACTGGCGCAGTTTTACGACAGGACCGTCCATGTACAAATCGCCGACAACCCGGGGCGTCACGAGCCGGGCACCGGGACCATGGACTTTGCCGCCTTGTTCGCGGCGCTGGAGCAGCGTGGCTACCGAGGATGGATCGGCTGTGAGTACCGCCCATCCGGCACCACGGTTGAAAGCCTTGAGTGGCTTAAGCCGCTGCGGGCCCAGGTGTTGAAACCCTAGGGGTTATTGTGCGGCAGGCAGCAGGAAGCGGGCGATCACCGGCAGGTGGTTGGAAATACGCAACGTATCGTCTTGGCGCACCTTCGCCTCCACGCGTTTGATCCGCGAGCTGTAGAACAGGTAATCCAGGGTGCGATCCGGGCCATCAAGGCTTGGGTCGTTGGGGAAGTGCGTCAGCCATTTCTCACGGTCGATGCCACTGGATTGGCTGTTGCTGGGAATCATCGGGTATTTGTCCCACAGCAGATGCAACTCACTGTCCGGCGAGTACTGGCCGCGCTTGCCAGCGTCCAGGCGCAGGAACTGGCCCAGTGGCAGCAGGTTGAAATCCCCGCCAATCAACCAGGGTGTGCCGCGACCTTCGAGTTTATCCAGCAGTTTTACCGTGCTTGCCACTTGCTCCTGCACCGCGCTGCGCCCAGGTGCGCCGCCGTCCAGGCGGGTGTTGAGCACCGCCAGTTGGCCGCCATCGCTCAAGGGCAGATATGTCAGCAGCAGAGCTGGCTTGGGTTGGAACTGGCGGCTGATGACGTTGGCATCGGCGGTCGGCAATTGCAGGCGCTCGGCGTGCTCGATCTGGTAGCGGCTGAGTGTCGCCAGCTTGCGCCCGACGCTGCCGAAGATATGCAGGCTGGGCACAAAGTCGGCTTTCCAGTCGAAGGCCTGGGCGCTGCACGGGTAGAGGTCGACCAGGCGCTCCTGCAATAGCGCAAGCTGGTCCTGATAGTGGGACGGTTTGGCGCCTTCGTCGAGCTCCTGCAACAGCAGGATGTCGGGTTGTTCGTCGCGGATCACCCGGGCCACTTCGTCGAGGCTGAAGGCCATGTCTTCGACGGTAGGGCGATCGTCCGGGCCGCTGCCGTCCGGGGTGTCGTACCAGAACACGTAGTTCTTGCCGGCCAGGTATTGCACATTCCAGGTCATGACCTTGAGCGCCTGCCCCGGCAGCAGCGTCGGCGCACGGGGTGCCACGCAGCTGACGGGCAGGGTTTCTTTGTCGGCAGGGCGCCAGGTCAGGCTGTAGATCAGCGCGGCCAGCAGGCCGGCGATGATCAACAGGCTCAACAGGGTGATGCGCAATAAACGGGTCATCGGCTCGGCTTATATGCGTGTCAGAAGAGGCACGGAGCATATCACCGCGCGTCGGCGTCGCCACCGATCAACATGAATAAACGGAACAGCACCACGCTGGTAAACAACTGCAGGAAGCTGTGCGCACTGTCCATCAACAGCCCCAGCAGCGGCGCGGGCTCGGGATACGCCGCTACGCTGGCACCCTTGAGCAGCCACAACGGCGTCATCACGCACAGCAGGCACACCAGGATTCGCCAGAAATGCCCGCGGGTCAGGCGAAAGCTTTCCTTCATCGCCGCCAACGCCGGCATACCGCGCAGCACCAGCAGGTATTCGGCAAACGCCAACACCACCATCAGCCACAAGCCCGGCAGGAAATACAGCGACAGGCCCAGCAATATCAACAACGTGCTCATGGCCGTCAGCAGGGCGAAGCGCGGCCACAGGCTCAATGCCATAGCCCATACATCCTTGGTGCGTGGTGACTCGCCACGGGTGCGGGCGTCGAGAAACAGGATCAGGGCGCCGGTGTACAGCGGGTACACCAATAAACCCACGACCACGCTGTAGCCGGGAAACGCATCCGGGCCCAGCGTGTGGTCCAGTATTTGTTGCAGCAGGGCTTCGAGGATCACCAACGGCAGGCACAACTGCACGATGGCGCCCAGGTTGCGCTGGGTAAAACGCAAGGAGTCGCGCAAAACGTCTAACGGATTCATCAGGGTCATCACAGGCCTGGAAGCAGAGGGCCACACTTTAACCGATCAGGGTCCAAAGGGGCGCAAACGTAAACCTTGAGTAAAGACCATTGAAACAACTCGTAACATCCCCATAACTGGAAGGCACCCGGCCTGATCACAGGCGGGACCGGAATTTTTTATCGGCAATCTAACGAGGTCGCCATGAACAGCGAAGAGCAAACCCTGATCGATGGACTGTTTTCACGGTTGCAGCAAGCCGAAACGGACTCAGCCCCCCGCGACGCCCAGGCCGAAGCGCGGATCAAGGAGCACATGACTCGCCAACCCGCCGCCGGCTACTACATGACCCAGTCATTGCTGGTGCAGGAACATGCGCTCCAGGCTCTGGATGCGCAGAACAAGCAGCAGGCGCAACAGATCCAGCAATTGCAGGACGAACTGCAGCGGGCCAAGTCGGCGCAACCGGCGCCGGCCAGTGGTGGTGGGTTCCTGTCGAGCATCTTTGGCGGTAGCTCTCGCGAGCCACAGCCTGCGCCGAACAACTCCGGTGGCGGCTGGCGTGAGCCGGCGCGGCCGTCGTTCAACCAGCCAGCACCGCAGCAAAACTATCAACCGCCGCAAGCACCGGCTGGCGCACCCGTGGGCAGCGGCTTCCTCGGCGGCGCCATGAAGACCGCTGCCGGTGTGGCCGGTGGTGTGTTGCTCGCCGAAGGTATCAGCAGCCTGTTCCATCACAACTCGCAGCCACAGGTGGTGGAAGAAATCATCGAACAACCGGCACCGGCCAGCGACCAGGGTGACTGGGGCAACGATGACCAGAAGTTTGCCGGCAATGACAGTTGGGGCAGCAACTCTGACAACTTGGCTGACAGCGATTATTCCGACGATTCCTCTTCCTTCGGCGACGACGATTCCTTCGTCTGACACCTCTTGGCCCGGGGCGCCACGGCGCTCCGGTCTGATTTTTTCCCGGAAACGCTCCCTTGGCTGGCATACTGGCGCCCTTTCCGGGCGCTGGCGCCTGGCTGTCCATGAGGAAGTGCGGTGAAGAAAATTGCAGTGTTCGCCGATGTACAAAACCTCTACTACACCGTGCGCCAAGCCTATGGCTGCCACTTCAACTACGCCGCCCTGTGGGCTGACATCAGCGCTCGCGGGCAGATTGTCGAGGCGTACGCGTATGCCATCGACCGTGGCGACAGCAAGCAGCAGCAATTCCAGCAGATCCTGCGCAACCTGGGCTTTACGGTAAAACTCAAGCCGTATATCCAGCGCAGCGATGGCTCGGCCAAGGGCGACTGGGACGTGGGCATCACCCTCGACATCATGGACGCCGCCGACCATGTCGACGAAATCGTACTGGCCTCCGGTGACGGCGATTTCGACATGCTGCTCGAACGCATCATCCAAAAGCATGGCGTGCGGGCCGTGGCCTACGGCGTGCCGGGGCTGACGGCCAACTCATTGATACGCGCCGCCAGCCACTACGTGCCGATCGAAGGCGCGTTGTTGCTCAAATAGAAATAGATTGTTGAATGGAGTTGGAGCAGGTTTGGAACGTATAGCGGTCATCGACTTTGAAACCACCGGCATCACCCCCAGCAGCCAATGCCGGGCCACGGAGATTGGCGTGGTCATCCTCGAGCGCGGTCAAATCGTGGACCGCTACCAGAGCCTGATGAACGCCGGTGTGCGCGTACCGGCCTTTATCGAACAGCTCACCGGCATCAGCAACGCCATGCTGCGCGGTGCGCCACCGGCTGAGCGAGTGATGAACGAGGTCAATGAGTTCGTCGGCACCACGCCCTTGATGGCGCACAACGCCGCCTTCGACCAGAAGTTCTGGGACTATGAGCTCGGCCTGATCCGCCGCACCCGCCTGCAGAAATTCGCCTGCTCCCTGCTGCTGGCCCGCCGCCTGATGCCGGCTGCGCCCAACCACAAGCTCGGCACCCTCAACGCCTACGCCAAACTGCCCCACACCGGCCAGGCTCACCGGGCGCTGGCGGATGCGGAAATGGCCGCCAACCTCACGGCGCACCTGGCCCAGCAACTGCGCCAGACCCACGGCCTGCGCGAACTGTCCCATGACCTGTTGTGCACCTTGCAGAAAGTGCCCGCCGCCAAAATCAATGAGCACCTGAAAAAGCATCGCGGGTTCTAAACCAGCCACCCTCTCAAGCACACCAAATATCCAAATGTGGGAGGGGGTTTGCTCCCGATGGCGGTAGGTCAGCCACCATTTTTCCCATTGGCTTCCAACTGCCCCAACGGCACCCGCCGCTCTATGGCGCTGGACAAAATAATCGAGGTCTTGCTGAACCCGAACTTCGCCACTCGATTAATCAGGTCTTCCAGCTGCGGCATGGTGCCTACCGCCGCTTGCATGATCACGCACGGGTCGCCCGTGACCCGGTGGCATTCGGTCAGCTCGGGAATTTGCGCCAGGGCGTCGTATACCTTCTGGCTGCCGTGATTGGTCAGCCGCAGTTCGATCACGCATTGAATCGGCAAACCGACCTTGGATAGATCCACTTTGGCCTGGTACCCGGTGATCACTCCGCTGGCCTCAAGCTTGGCCACGCGTTCGGCCACGGCGGGGGCGGAGAGGTTCACGGTGCGCGCCAGTTGCGCGTAGGAAGCACGGCCATCTTCAAGCAGGGCGCTGAGCAGCATGCGGTCGTATTTGTCCATGGTAAGGCTCCGGTGGCGCGTGGCTTTCGAAAGCACGGGTTATAGCCCTCATAACCATGGTTTGAAAAGTGTATGGGCGGTTTAAACAGGTTTTGTAACTTAAGTTTATCCACCTTCGTTTCTAGAATAAGTCTCCCTTTTCCTGCCATTAGAGCCGCCCAATGCCTGGCCCACGTCGCTTTCCCTTACCGTTGATCGCCGCCTTTTTCGCGTTGTATGTGATCTGGGGTTCCACTTACCTGGTGATCCGCATCGGTGTGGAGTTCTGGCCGCCGCTGTTGCTGGCGGGGATTCGGTTTTGCACGGCGGGTGTGTTGATGTATGGCTTCCTCAGGTGGCGCGGGGTGCCGGCGCCAACCTGGCCGCAGTGGAAGGCCGCCGGGATGATCGGCATTTTGTTGCTCACCGTGGGCAATGGTGGTGTCAGCGTGGCCGAACACATGGGTGTGTCGTCCGGTGTGGCGGCATTGGCCGTGGCGACCGTGCCGTTGTTTACCCTGTTGTGCGGGTTTTTCTGGGGCGCGCGTAATACGCGGCTGGAATGGGCCGGGGTGATCCTGGGCATCATCGGCATCGCCATGCTCAATATGGGCAGTACCTTGCAATCAAGCCCATCGGGTGCAGTTTTGCTGTTGGTTGCGGCGGCCTCCTGGGCTTTCGGCTCGGTGTGGAGCCGCCACCTGCCACTGCCCCAGGGCGCCATGGCCAGTGCCGCAGAAATGCTCGTGGCCGGCGTGGCGCTGCTGATTGTCAGCGCGCTGTCGGGCGAGCACCTGCAGGCCATGCCGCCGCTGGAAGGCTGGCTGGCCCTGGCCTACTTGACGGTATTCGGTTCGATCATCGCCTTTAACGCCTACATGTATCTGCTCAAGCATGTGCGTCCGGCAGCGGCGACCAGCTATGCCTACGTGAACCCGGCTGTGGCGGTGTTGCTGGGGATTGTATTCGTCGGTGAGACCATCGGCCTGGAAGAAGCCTTGGCGATGCTGGTGATCATCAGCGCCGTGTTGCTGATCAGCCTGCCCCAGTGGCGCAAGCCCAAGCCGGAAATAAGGTAAACTGCCGCGCATTACGCCCTTGCGCTGAATTTTTCCTACGGTAACTACATGACTTTCGCCACCCTTGGCCTGATCGAACCCTTGCTGCGCGCCCTTGAGACGCTTGGCTACCAGACCCCGACGCCGGTGCAGGCGCAAGCCATTCCGGCGGTGCTGGCCGGTCGCGACCTGATGGCCGCGGCCCAGACCGGCACCGGCAAGACCGCAGGTTTCGCCTTGCCGCTGCTGCAACTGCTGACCATGGAAGGGCCGAAAGTCGCCGCCAACTCGGCGCGTGCGCTGATCCTGTGCCCGACTCGCGAACTGGCCGAGCAGGTTCACGCCAGCGTCGCTGAATATGCCCAGCACCTGCCGCTGACCACCTACGCGGTATACGGCGGGGTAAGCATCAACCCGCAGATGATGAAGCTGCGCAAAGGCGTCGACATTCTGGTCGCCACCCCTGGCCGCCTGATCGACCTGTTCCGCCAGAACGCGCTGAAGCTCAACCAGCTGCAAACCCTGGTGCTGGATGAAGCCGACCGTATGCTCGACCTGGGCTTCTCCGAAGAGCTTGCCAACATTTATCGCATGTTGCCGAAAAAGCGCCAGACCCTGTTGTTCTCTGCGACCTTCTCCGATGACATCCGCCTGTTGGCTGGGCAGATGCTCAACGACCCGCTGAGCATCGAAGTCAGCCCGCGCAACGTCGCTGCCAACACCGTCAAGCAGTGGGTGGTGCCGGTGGACAAGAAGCGCAAGCCTGAACTGTTTGTGCACCTGATGCGCAAGGGCCGTTGGAAGCAGGTATTGGTTTTCGCCAAGACCCGCAACGGCGTGGACGCCCTGGTGGACAAGTTGCAGGGCCTGGGCATCAACGCCGACGGCATCCATGGCGACAAGCCCCAAGCTACCCGCCAACGCGCACTGGACCGCTTCAAGACCAGCGAGGTGCAAATCCTGGTGGCCACTGATGTGGCGGCCCGTGGCCTGGATATCGAAGACCTGCCACTGGTGGTCAACTTTGACCTGCCGATCGTGGCCGAGGACTACATCCACCGTATCGGCCGTACCGGGCGCGCGGGCAACACTGGGGAGGCGATTTCCCTGGTGTGCGCTGATGAGGTGAACATGCTCTCGGCGATCGAGATGCTGACCCGCCAGACCCTCACCCGCAAAATGGAAGCGGATTTCGAGCCGGAGCATCGTGTACCGGATACCGATGCCAGCGGGCAGGTGGTGAAGAAGCCGAAAAAACCGAAGAAACCCAAAGCGTCCGGTGGTGGCGGTAAGCGCAACCTGGGCAAGTGGGTGGACAGTGGCGAAGTGGCGCCGGCTGAGCCGTCGATCAAGCCAGTGCGCAAGGTGCCGGTGTTTAATACTGGGCCGCGTAAGAAGAAGTGATTTTGCGCTGTGGCTGATGGCCTCATCGCAGGCAAGCCAGCTCCCACCTTTAAATTGTGAATACAGTCAAAGGTGGGAGCTGGCTTGCCTGCGATGGCGGCCTTGAATCCAGCGCGGCTCTCAGCGATTAAGCCACTCCAACATCCCCAGCCCAGCCGCTCTGCCACTGGCAAAACACCCCGTCAGCAAATACCCACCAGTGGGCGCCTCCCAGTCCAGCATTTCCCCCGCACAAAACACTCCAGGCAATGGTTTGAGCATCAACCGCTCATCCAGCGCTTCAAACGGCACACCCCCCGCCGTACTGATCGCCTCATCCATCGGCCGCGTCCTCACCAATGTCAGCGGCAACGCCTTGATATCCACTGCCAACTGCGCCGGATCGGTGAAGTGTTCAGCGGGCGTCAGCTCGCGCAGCAGGGCTGCTTTCACGCCATCCAACCCCAACTGACTGTGCAAGTGCTTGCTCATCGACCGCGAACCCCGGGGCTTGGCCAATGCGGCCTGCACTTTGTCCAGCGGCTTGCTCGGCAGCAAATCGATATGCACCGTGGCCGCACCGCTGCGGTTGATCGCTTCGCGAATTGGCGCCGACAAGGCGTAAATCAAACTGCCTTCAATACCGGTGGCGGTTATCACGCATTCACCCAGCCGAGGCTTGTCATCCCCCAGGCCAATGGCGACGTTTTTCAACGGTGCGCCAGCGAATTTGCTGACCATCAACTCGCTCCACGCCGACACTTCGAACCCGCAGTTGCTCGGTTGCAGGCGCACATAGGGCAGGCCTTTGCCTTCAAACAGGTTCAGCCACGCACCGTCGGAGCCCAGGCGCGACCAACTGCCGCCGCCCAGGGCCAGCAACACCGCGTCGCTGTGGACAACTTTCTCGCCGTCCGGGCTGTGGATAAGTAAACCGCCTTCGGCATTCCAACCTGTCCAGCGATGTCGGGTGTGGATAACCACACCTTGATCCCGCAGGCGCTTGAGCCAGGCGCGCAACAGCGGTGCGGCTTTCATGTCGGTAGGAAATACGCGGCCGGAGGTGCCGACAAAGGTCTGGATACCCAGGCCATGGATCCATTCGCACAACGCCTCGGCGCCAAAGCTGCGCAACAGCGGCGCCATGTGCGGGGCGCGTTCGGCATAGCGCGACAGGAACGCGGGGTAGGCTTCGGAGTGGGTGATGTTCATGCCGCCGACACCGGCCAGCAGGAACTTGCGCCCCACCGAAGGCATGCCGTCGTACAGGTCGACCCGCACGCCCGCTTGGCTCAAGACTTCGGCAGCCATCAGCCCGGCAGGGCCACCGCCGATAATGGAGACGTGGTGGGCAGAAGTCTGAGGCATGGGCAGGGCTACGGTGATGTGAATAGGCCGAGCATTCTACCCGACCACGACGCCGCTGCCTGATCAAAAAACGTACACTTTCCTACAGGCCATGCGGCCACTCGCGTGCAGCCGCTTACGCTCAAGTTATCCACAGGCCGTTCCACAGGCATTGTGGGTAACGCCCATAGTTCAATGACAGCCTGATGACGTCCACACCCGTTGCGCGCTGTGATGCAGGATGCCGTGACGACGGGCGAGGGCGGGGCGGTCTTTGCTGTAACCGCCGCCGATCACGCCCATCACCGGTATGTCGCGGCCCAGGCAGTGGCGCATCACGCTTTCATCGCGGGCGGCGACGCCTGCGTCTGTCAGCTTGAGGTAACCGAGGGCGTCGTCCTTGTGTACATCCACGCCAGCGTCGTACAGCACCAGGTCGGGCTGGTAGAGCGGCAGCAAATAGTTGAGCGCGTCATCCACTACCTTGAGGTAGTCGGCATCGCCCATGCCCATGGGCAGCGGGATGTCCCAGTCGCTTTGGGCCTTGCGTGCCGGGAAGTTCTTTTCGCAGTGCAGCGACACGGTGATGGCCTCCGGTGTGTCGTGGAGGATGCGTGCAGTGCCATCGCCCTGGTGCACGTCGCAATCGAAGATCAGCACGCGATTGACCCGGCCGCTGGCCAGCAGATAGCGGCTGATCACTGCCAGGTCGTTGAAAATGCAGAATCCCGCCGGATAATCGTAATGGGCATGGTGGGTACCACCGGCCAAATGGCAGGCCAGGCCATGTTCGAGGGCCTGTTCAGCCGCCAGTATCGAGCCACCCACCGCACGCACGGTGCGCCTCGCCAGGGCTTCGCTCCAGGGCAGGCCGAGGCGGCGCTGGTCTTCGCGAGACAGTTCGCCGCCCATGTAGCGTTCGATATACCCAGGTTCATGGGCCAGGGCCAGGATGTCTGCCGGGCACAGCTGCGGGCGCAGCAATTGGCTGTCCTGGGTCAGGCCACTGTCCACCAGGTGGTCACGCAACAGGCGAAACTTGTCCATGGGGAAGCGGTGGTCCGCCGGGAACTCAGGGCTGTAGTCTTCGTGGTAGATCAATGGCAAGGGCATGGGATTTTCTGACGGGAACCTGCGAAGGATCTTAACAGCGCTGTACACTCACGCACATGGCAAGGCAGGGGGACCCATGGAGCCGATACTGGAATTGGAAAGTGCACGCTTGGTGCTGCGCCAATGGCGCGACAGCGACCTGCCGGAATTTGCGCGCATGTGCGCTGACCCGCAGGTGATGCGCTACTTTCCGGCTAAATTGAGCCACTTGGAAAGCGCCGCGCTGATCGGCCGGATTCGCGGGCATTTCGCTGAATATGGCTTTGGTTTCTGGGCGTTGCAGCGCAAAGACACCGGTGAATTTATCGGCGTGACGGGCCTTGCGAATGTCAGCTTCGAAGCGGGCTTCACCCCGGCGGTGGAGATTGGTTGGCGCCTGGCCCGTGAGCATTGGGGCCTGGGCTATGCCAGTGAGGCGGCCTGGACGGCATTGCGCTGCGGCTTTGATCGCTTGCAGCTGGACGAAGTCGTCGCCTTTACCACCGAAGCCAATCTTCCGTCACAAAAAGTCATGCAGGCCATCGGTATGCATTACGATCCGCAGGCAGATTTCGAACACCCCAAAGTCGCAGCCGGTGACCCGCTGCGCCCGCATGTTTTGTACCGCATCACCCGCGCCCAATGGTTGGACACGCTGCACGGATAAGCAGCCCGGAATGCCCTATTGATTGTAGGAGTTGCTCTATGAGCCAAGTATTGGAAGATCTGGTGGACTTGCTGACCCTGGAGCCGATCGAGGAGAACCTCTTTCGCGGCCGTAGCCAGGACCTGGGCTTTCGCCAGTTGTTCGGCGGCCAGGTGCTGGGTCAGTCGTTGTCGGCGGCCAGCCAGACCGTAGAAGAAGCGCGGCATGTGCATTCCCTGCACGGTTATTTCCTGCGCCCTGGCGATGCCGCGTTGCCGGTGGTGTATTCGGTGGACCGTGTGCGCGATGGCGGCAGCTTCAGCACGCGCCGTGTCACCGCGATTCAAAAGGGCCATCCGATCTTTACCTGTACCACCTCGTTCCAGTACGACGAAGCAGGCTTCGAGCACCAGACCACCATGCCGGTGGTGGTGGGCCCGGAGAATCTGCCGTCGGAGCTGGAGCTGACCCAACAGCGTGCGCACCTGATCCCCGAGCACATGCGCGACAAGCTGCTGTGCCCCAAGCCCATAGAAGTGCGCCCGGTCACCGAAAAAGACCCGTTCAACCCGCAGCCGTCCGACCCGGTCAAGTACGTGTGGTTTCGTGCCGACGGCGCCCTGGCGGATTCGCCGGCGCTGCATAAGTACCTGCTGGCCTATGCCTCGGACTTCGGCTTGCTGACCACCTCGTTGCTGCCCCATGGCAAGACCGTGTGGCAGAAAGACATGCAGGTGGCCAGCCTCGACCATGCGCTGTGGTTCCACGCTGACCTGCGCGCCGATGACTGGTTGCTGTATGCCATGGACAGCCCATGGGCCGGCAACTCCCGGGGTTTCTCCCGCGGCAGCGTGTACAACCGCGCCGGGCAACTGGTGGCATCGGTGACCCAGGAAGGCTTGATCCGCCATCGCAAGGACTGGGCATGAGCCTGTCAGACGTTAAACATTGGGTGTTCGACATGGACGGCACGCTGACGGTGGCAGTGCATGACTTTGCCGCCATTCGCGTGGCGTTGGAGATTGCGCCTGAGGACGACATCCTCACGCACCTGGCTGCATTGCCGGCGGATGTTGCGGCAGCCAAACATGCCTGGTTGCTGGAGCATGAGCGCGAGTTGGCGCTGGGTTCGGTCGCGGCCGAAGGTGCCGTTGAGTTGGTAAGGGAATTGGCCGGGCGTGGTTATCGCCTGGGCATCCTGACCCGCAATGCGCGGGAGCTGGCCCATATCACCCTGGATGCGATTGGCTTGGCGGACTGCTTTGCCATTGAGGATGTGCTGGGGCGTGATGACGCGCCGCACAAGCCTGATCCGGGTGGCCTGTTGAAACTGGCGGCGGCCTGGGGGGTAGCGCCGAGCGAGATGGTGATGGTGGGGGATTATCGCTTTGACCTGGATTGTGGCCGGGCGGCGGGGGCCAGGACGGTGTTGGTGAACTTGCCGGATAACCCGTGGCCGGAGTTGGCGGATTGGCATGCCGAGGATTGTGCGGCGCTGCGCCGAATGATCTAACCCAGGCGACGGAGATCAAATGTGGGAGCTGGCTTGCCTGCGATAGCGGTGGGTCAGCTGACACTCTGTCAACTGACAGTCCGTCATCGCAGGCAAGCCAGCTCCCACATTTTTATTGGGTTTCGTCAGTGATTACTGCGTGAACAGCACCTTTTCTCCCTCTGGCGAGGTAAACATCTTATCCCCGTCATGCCCCACCCCCGGCACTCCCACCAGCTTGTGACTCAACTGCGGATGGCGCAGCTTGAGGTAGTCAAAGTAGTTGTGCCCACGAATCAGCCTATACGCACCCTGGGTTTCGGCCTCGCAGCCTTTATCCAATGCCGGGTGGTTGGGGTCGGTGTCCTGCTGGCCCAACAGGTAAGTGATGTCGCGTGAGACGTAGGCTTTTTCCAGTTGCTGGGCGCCTCGGTCACCCACGTAATCGGGCAGTTTTTGCATGCCGTATTTCCAGTCGTTGAAGCTTGGGCAACTGGCCGTATCGAACGGCACCGGCCGCTGCGGGCTGAAGTAGGCGTAGGACGATGGGTTGGCCACCACGTACCGCAGGCTGATGCCTTCACTCTGCAGCAATGGGTGGTCATGGCCGGTGAGGGCGAAGCGTTGGACGACCTGGCCGCCACCGGAATGCCCGGCGATCACGATTTCCTTCAGCGCCGGGAACAGCTTGCGGTTGCCCAGGTGCTTGATGATCTGGTCCAGAGCGCCATAAGAACTGACCTGCCCAGGCGCGGTGGAAGCTTCGCCAGCCATCCAGTCGTTGCCCTTCCAACGCAATACCTGATTGCCCAGATGGTTACGCTTCACGTCCGATTGATTCAGAAACTGCGGCGCGATCACCAGCGTAGTGCCGCCGACCCCGGCATGGGTGGCGGCGTCGATACCGCTTTGCAGATAGGTCTGCGCATTGCGCAAGCGGCCATGCACGATGATCAGCGCACGTGTGACCTTGGGCAGCGGCTGGCGCCAGTCCTGGCTTACGCCGAGGCTGAGGTCGCCGGCCTCCAGATGAAAGCGATCGGGGCTGACCACCTTGACGCCGTGTTCAGCCGCCAGGGTGCAGCAGGACACGAACACACCCAGCAGCAACCCCAATCGTTTGATCATTTAGAGACTCTTGGCCGCGAAGGTATCGCATTGAGTGATCTGGCCCTGTGCGAAGCCGGTCTTGAACCAGCGTACCCGTTGCGCGGAGGTGCCGTGGGTAAACGAGTCCGGCACCACGCGCCCTTGCCCCTGTTGCTGCAAGCGGTCATCGCCAATGGCGTTGGCTGCATTCAGGGCTTCTTCGATATCGCCGGGCTCCAGCCAGTTCAGGCGTTTTTGCGCCCGATTGGCCCACACCCCGGCAAAGCAGTCGGCTTGCAGCTCCTGGCGTACCAGCAGGCCGCCATCGCCTTCCATCTGCCGACCCTGTTGGCGCGCCGCCTGGATCTTGGACGAGATGCCGAGCAGGGTTTGCACGTGATGCCCGACTTCGTGGGCGATCACGTAGGCCTGGGCGAAATCGCCGGCGGCCTGGAAGCGTTGCGACATTTCGCGGAAGAAATCCAGGTCCAGGTAGACCTGCTGGTCAGCCGGGCAATAGAACGGGCCGCTGGCCGAGGTGGCGCCACCGCAGGCGGAGTTCACCCGGCCACGGAACAGCACCAGCTTGGGGTTCTTGTAGGCCAGGCCGTTTTCCTGGAACACCTGGCCCCAGGTGTCTTCGGTATCGCCCAACACCGCCCGCACAAAATCGGCGTGCTCATCATTGGCCGGTGGCGCCTGGCGCGATTGCGAACTCACCGACGGCGCCTGTTCCATCTGGCCGGTCAACTGGCCAAGGATCTGCATCGGGTCCTGGCCGGTCAGCCAACCAATGCCGACGATCAGCACAATGGCCGTCAGGCTCAGGCCCTTGCCGCCGCCAAAGCGCATACCGCCACCGCCGCCGCCACTGTCATCGCGGGCATCCACCACGTTGTCGCTGCGTCGGCCTTTTTTCCATAGCATGGGAGCATTCCTCTGTGTGCTAACCGTGATTGATTATGGTCGGTATTAACGGCAATAGCCTTCGCCGGTGGTCACGATCAGGCAGTCTTTTTTATCCGCCAGCCATTTCAGGCCGGTGGCGGCGCCGTCTCCGGCGCGCAACAGCTGCGGGCCGTCGGGGCGGGTGAAGGCGATGCCATCTTCGTTCGCTTCACCTTTGAAGGTGCCGGAACTGTCGGCGTCGAGGCCGTATTGCATGGTCAGAAGGTAGTGGCCGCGGCCGATGCTGTCGTCCTTGGCGATGGTCAGGTGCAAGCCTTCGACGCCGATCCATTTGCCGACCCATTGATCGGTGGGGGGCGTTTGCGGCACCAGGGTCGCCTGTACAGACGGCGGCGCCGGCTTGGGGGCATCCTTGGCTTTATCGCAGGCGGTAAGCAGGGCGAGGGCAGACAGAACAAAGAGGATTTTTTTCATAGCGGCAAGGCCTTGATTAAAAAGTGTGCAACGCCTGGGCGAGCGTGCAGGGTTGGACTCGATTCCAGTGATTTAGTGCGCTGTTCGCCCGCTGTTTGGTTATGCTCTTGGAGCAGGCGCTGGCCCGGCTGCTAGATTACCGGGTTGAGTACCATCGCGTTCAGCCCGCCAGCAAGAGAATTCCATGACTGTCAGTACCCCCCTCTCAGGCGTCAACCATCCCTTCAAAGGCATCCTGCTGATTGTGGTGGCGACGTTCCTGTTCTCCAGCCACGACGCCTTGTCCAAATACCTGGCCGGGTTCTACCCCATTGTGATGGTGGTGTGGGCGCGCTACCTGGTGCACACCCTGCTGATGGCCGGGATCTTCCTGCCGCAATCAGGCTTGCGCGTGCTGCGCAGCAAGCGCCCGGGTATGCAGGTGGTACGTGCCTTGTGCCTGTTGGGCACCAGCCTGTTTTTCACCGCCGCATTGCACTACATCCCATTGGCCGAAGCCACGGCGGTGAACTTCCTCGCGCCGATCCTGGTGACAGCGCTGTCGGTGCCGCTGTTGGGCGAACATGTGACACGCGGCCAGTGGCTGGCGGTGATCTGCGGCTTTATCGGGGTGTTGGTAATCATCCATCCCGGCGGCGAACTGTTCACGCCGGCGGTGCTGTTGCCGTTGTGTTCGGCGACGTTCTTCTGTTTTTACCAACTGTTGACGCGCATCCTCAGTAAGTTCGATACGCCGACCACCAGCAACTTCTTCGCCGGGCTGTGCAATACCCTGGTCATGAGCGCCATGGTGCCGTTCTTCTGGCAGGTGCCGAGCCTGTGGCATGGCGTGCTGATGCTGGCACTGGGGACCTGCGGGATGACGGCACACCTGATGCTCACCCAGGCGTTCCGCTTTGCGGCGCCGGCCTTGCTGGCGCCGTTTGGCTATTGCCAGATTGTGTTTGCGGGGTTGTTGGGCTGGCTGGTGTTCAGCCATACCCCCGATACAACCACGGTGGTCGGTATCGGGGTGATCTGCATGAGCGGGTTGGCCGCTGCCTGGCAGCAGCGGCGCAGGTAGGTCAAAGGTCGACGGTAGGAATCTTGCGCGGTGCCATGAAGTACATCCACGTCAGCGCAATGAAGTACATCGCCGGGATCAGGGTGAATAACACTGTGTAGTTGTTGTTGGTCACCGTGAGGATATGGCCGACGATCTGGGTCATGAACATGCCGCCGATGGCCGCGCACATGCCGCCGAAGCCGAACACCGTGCTCATCATGTGCTTGGGCGTGTAGTCCATCACCAGGCTCCAGATGTTGGCGGTCCAGGCCTGGTGGGCGCCGATGGCCAGGGAGATGGCGAACACCGCGACCCACAGCTGGCTGGAGCCGGCCGCCATGATCACACCGACTATGCAGCAGGCGAACAGCAGCATCGACAAGAGCCGCGCCTTGATCGAGTTCATCCCGCGGCCGATCAGGAATGACGACAGAATCCCGCCTCCCACGCTGCCGAAGTCGGCGGTCAGGTAAATGATGATCAGCGGAATGCCCATCTGCGTCACGTTGATGCCCAGGTTGTATTGCTGGTTCAAAAACGGCGGCAGCCAGTACAGGTAGAACCAGAACACCGGCGCAGTCAGCGCGTAGGCGATGGCGAAGGCCCAGGTGCCACGCATACGCAGGATGCGGCTGAACGGCACGCGGGGCTGTTCGGGCTCGACTTCCTGTTGCACGTAGTCCAGTTCCGATTGTTTAACGCTTGGGTGGTCTTCCGGGTTGTAGTACTTCAACCCCCAGAACACCAGCCAGATCGCGCCGAGTGCCGACATGCACAGGAACGCCGCCTGCCAGCCCCACACGTGCAGGATCAACGGCAGCAGCATCGGTGTCATCATCGCGCCGACGTTGGTGCCGGCGTTGAAGATGCCGGTGGCCATTGCACGTTCACCCGCCGGGAACCACAAACGTGTGGTCTTGACGCAGGCGGGGTAGTTGGCGGCTTCGGTCAGGCCGAGGATAAACCGGCAGACCATAAAGCCCACCGCCGAAGTGGCCAGACCGTGGGCGCCGGTGGCCAGGCTCCACAGCAGCACGGCGCAAAAGAACACGCGCTTGACGCCTACGCGGTCGATCAGGCGACCTTGCAGCACAAAGCCGATGGCGTAGCCGACCTGGAACCAGAAGTTGATGTTGGCGTAGTCCATCGCCGTCCAGCTCATTTCTTTGGCCAGGATCGGTTGCATCACGCCCAGGGCGGCGCGGTCGATGTAATTCAGGGTGGTGGCAAAAAACACCAGGGCCAGCATGCCCCAGCGCGTTTTACCCACGGCCAGGGCACCGCGGATCTTGTCGCCGATGCCGGCGTGCGGGTTGCCCGGGCGCGTGGCCAGGGCTGGATTTTGCAGAGGCATGAGGTCGTACCCGTTTTTTTGAAATTCTTATGGTGTGTTCTGGGTCTTTGTTACATGAGCGAATTGCCCGGTCGATGGTGCGCAGTGGTTAAAAAGTCGTCAATTCGCCAAAGGGGCATAGTGTTCGATAATCGCACCAAAAACTAACCGGTTCGTACATTTTAATTGCTGCCTGTAGGCTGGGGGCGAATAATTTGCCACAAACAACAATTGCCGGGAGTCTTCCATGCAACGTTCTATTGCCACTGTGTCCTTGAGCGGCACCCTGCCGGAAAAGCTTGAGGCTATTGCCGCCGCCGGGTTTGATGGGGTGGAAATCTTCGAGAACGATTTGTTGTATTACGACGGCAGCCCCCGGGAAGTCAGGCAGATGTGCGCCGACCTGGGCATTGCCATCACCTTGTTCCAACCGTTTCGCGACTTCGAAGGATGCCGCCGCGACCGCCTGGCGCGCAACCTGGAGCGCGCCGAGCGCAAGTTTGACTTGATGCAGGAACTGGGCACCGACCTGGTATTGGTGTGCAGCAATGCCTCGGCCGACAGCGTGGGCGACGAACGTATTCTGCTCGATGACTTGAGCCTGCTGGCCGAACACGCGGGCAAGCGCGGCCTGCGCATCGGCTATGAAGCATTGGCCTGGGGCAAGCATGTGAACACCTGGCAGCAGGTGTGGAACCTGGTGCGCCAGATCGATCACCCAAGCCTGGGCGTGTTGCTCGACAGCTTCCACACCTTGTCGCTCAAGGGCGACCCCAGCGCCATTGCGCAGATCCCCGGCGACAAGATTTTCTTTGTGCAAATGGCCGACGCGCCGATCCTGGCCATGGATGTGCTGGAGTGGAGCCGGCATTTCCGCTGCTTCCCGGGGCAGGGCGAGTTCGACCTGGCGGGCTTTCTTGCTCCAATCATCCAGAGTGGCTACACCGGGCCGTTGTCCCTGGAAATTTTCAACGACGGTTTCCGCGCCGCGCCGACTCGGGCGAATGCGGCGGATGGCTTGCGGTCACTGTTATACCTGGAAGAAAAAACCCGCCAACGCCTGGCTGAACAAGCCCCCGCTGCGCCCGTGGACATCCTGTTTGAAACCCCGGCGGCCAGCGAATATGACGGTATCGAGTTTCTTGAATTTGCCGTGGATGAAAGCCTCGGCGCCAAACTGACCCACTGGCTGGAGCGCCTGGGTTTCGCCAAGGCCGGTCAGCATCGCTCGAAGAATGTGAGCCTGTTGCGCCAGGGTGACATCAACCTGATCCTCAACTGCGAACCCTATTCTTTCGCCCACAACTTTTTCGAGGCCCATGGCCCATCGCTGTGCGCCACCGCGATTCGGGTCAAGGACAGCGCCAAGGCCCTGGAGCGTGCGGTGGCCTACAAGGGCCAGCCTTATCGCGGCCTGGTCGGCCCCAACGAGCTGGAATTGGCCGCGGTGCGTGCGCCGGACGGCAGCCTGATCTACCTGGTGGACCCCAGCGAAGGCGGGCTGTACGACACCGATTTCAACCTGCAAGTGGCCACACCCGCCAGCGGTGGCTTGTTGCGCATCGATCATATGGCCATGGCGCTGCCGGCGGACAGCCTCGACAGTTGGGTGCTGTTCTACAAAAGCCTGCTGGATTTCGAAGCCGATGACGAAGTGGTGCTGCCCGACCCCTACGGCTTGGTGAAGAGCCGTGCGTTGCGCAGCCGTTGCAGTTCGATTCGCCTGCCGCTGAACATCTCCGAAAACCGCAATACGGCGATTTCCCACGCGCTTTCCAGCTATCGCGGTTCGGGCGTGCACCATATTGCCTTCGATTGTGCGGATATTTTCGCCGAGGTGCGCCGGGCCAAAGAGGCCGGCGTGCCGTTGTTGGATATTCCACTCAACTATTACGACGACCTGGCGGCGCGCTTCGATTTCGACGATGAGTTCCTCAGTGAGCTGGCGTATTACAACGTGCTGTACGACCGCGACGCCCAGGGCGGTGAGTTGTTTCATGTGTACACCGAGGCGTTCGAAGGGCGGTTTTTCTTCGAGATCATCCAGCGCAAGAACGGCTATGCCGGCTACGGCGCGGCCAACGTAGCGGTGCGTCTGGCGGCGATGGCCAAGTCGCGCAGTGGGGCGGTACGCCAGGCCCGGCTATAACCGCAGGCAGGTGCTTCCTTCGGGAAGCGCCGCGGCCCATAATCAGCGCTTGCAAACAATGGCCGTGAGCGCACCATGACCCCGAGTCCCGATCTCCCCGCGGTAGCTGACGCACCGCGCAAGAGTCGCAAGAACAATCCGGAAAAGACCCGCGAGAATATTCTCCAGGAAGCCATTGTCGAGTTTGTTCAACAGGGCCTGGCCGGCGCTCGAGTGGACGCCATCGCCGAGCGCATCCACACCTCCAAGCGCATGATCTATTACTACTTCGGCAGTAAAGAGCAGTTATACGTCGAGGTATTGGAGAAGCTCTACGGCGATATCCGCAACACTGAAACCCGCATGAACCTCACGGCCCTGGAGCCGCGTGAGGCGATTCGCCGGCTGGTGGAATTCACCTTCGATCACCATGACCAGAACGTGGATTTCGTGCGCATCGTCAGCATCGAAAATATCCACAACGCCGAGTACGTCAAACGCACCGAGACCATCAAGGCGATGAACAGCAAGATCCTCGAAGGGCTGGGCGAGACCTTGCGCCGTGGCGCCGAACTGGGGTTGTTTCGCGAAGGGCTGGAGCCGTTGGACGTGCACCTGTTGATCAATTCGTTCAGCTTTTACCGGGTCTCCAACCGGCATACCTTCAGCGAGATATTCCAGATCGAACTGTCGGATGAGGCGATCAAGCACCGGCACCGGGAGATGATCTGCGAGTCGGTGTTGCGCTACCTGCAAGCCTGAGTTCAGCGCTGGGCCAATGTGGGAGGGGGCAAGTCGAATCGTCGCACCGCCCCTCCCACATTTGAACTCTGTTTCGGCAGTCAGCCATTCATGCTCTGGAAGTGCGCCAGCATCCTGTCTGCATCCGCCACTTCACCGCTGAACAACTCAAACGCCTTCACCGCCTGAAACACCGCCATGTTGCCGCCATCCAGGGTGCGGCAACCCAATGCGCGGGCGTCGCGCAGCAGTTCGGTTTCCAGCGGGAAATACACGATTTCCGCAACCCACAACCCTGCCCGCAACAACGCAGCGGGGACCGGTGTGCCGGGCAGCTTGGTCATGCCCATCGGCGTGGTATTGACTAAACCATCGGCCTCGGCCATCGCATTTTTCAGATCAGTGCCGACCTGGGCACGACCAGGGCCGAAGCGCTGCGCGAGGTTATCCACAAGGTCGCGGGCGCGGGAGGCGTCCACGTCGAAAATGCTCAAGTGCTCGACCCCCTCTGCCAGCAGTGCATGGGCCACCGCTGCGCCCGCGCCACCGGCGCCCATCTGCACCACGTGTCGGCGGGCAACGTCATGCAAGTTGCGGCGAAACCCTTCGGCGAAGCCCAGGCAATCGGTGTTGTGGCCGATCCATTTACCGTCCTTGAACACCACGGTGTTGACTGCACCAATGCCCCGGGCTTCGTCGGACAAGTCATCAAGCAGGGGCAGGATCGCCTGCTTGCACGGGTAGGTAATGTTCAACCCGTTGAAGTGCATCAGCTCGGCGGCCCGCAGTAATTCCGGCAGGGCGTCGAGGTCCAGGTGCAGCGGCTCAAGGTCGATCAGGCGATACAGGTAGCGCAGGCCCTGGGCGTCACCCTCGAGTTCATGCAGGGCAGGGGTGCGGGAAGCCTGGATACCGGCGCCGATCAGGCCGGCGAGAATGCGCGGTTTCATCAGGCGCGTCCCTTGAGTGTCTGGCTGAAGTGCTCAAGCGCCAGGTGGTAGCCGTGGCTGCCAAACCCGGCCAGCACGGCCTTGGCGATGGGCGATACAAATGAATGCTGACGAAACGCTTCGCGCGCGTGCACGTTGGATAAATGCACTTCGATCACCGGCACTTCACTGGCCACCAGCGCATCGCGGATCGCGACCGAGGTGTGGGTCCAGGCTGCCGGGTTGATCACGATACCCGCACAACGGTTACGGGCGCCGTGGATCCAGTCGAGCAGTTCGCCTTCGTGGTTGGTCTGGCGAAACTCGATTTTCAGCCCGAGTTCAGTAGCGCTGCGACCACACAGGGCGGCGATGTCAGCCAGGGTTTCATGGCCATAAGTGGCCGGCTCGCGGGTGCCGAGCAGGTTGAGGTTGGGGCCGTTGAGCACCAGCACGATGGGCGGCATAGCGGGATCTCCACAGTTCTTATTGGTTATGTGGGTAAAATGTACTGGTTGGTTAGTTTGGTCAATTGATCGCAGCGGATATGTGCGGTTATCGAACTGTTATCAACAACCTCTTACGGCCCGATCAGATTAGATATCAATTGAAAATCATTCTCGACAACGCTTAAGATGCCCGCCTGTTTCCTATACATTCCAGGGAGTCGGTTTGTCGGACGTGGATCTCAAGGGCCTGTTTCTCAAGCACGCCGATACCCTGCGCGGGTATCTGGCGCGCAAGGTACGGGACCCGCAATTGGCCGCAGACCTGGTGCAGGAGAGCTTCCTGCGGCTGGCGGAAAAACCGGCCGGTGAGCGCATCGACAACTCCCAGGGCTATCTCTATCGAACGGCAAGCAATCTGCTGATCGACCATATTCGTCAGGAAGCGCGGCGCAAGACCGACACCGTGCCCCATGAGGCGCTGGCCGAGATCGAAAGTGACGTGGCCGGGTTGGAGGCTCAGGCAATGGCGCAGCAACAGCGACAGGCATTGAAGCAGGCACTGGCGGAACTGCCGGAGCGCACCCAGCAGATTTTTCGCTTGAACCGTATCGAAGGCATGACCCACGCCCAGGTCGCCCGGCACCTGGCTATCTCCGACAGCTCAGTGCAAAAGCATCTGGCCAAGGCGTTGGCCTATGTGATGCAGCGCTTGCAGGAAGGCGAGGTGGCGCCATCCGACGAATGAATTACCGAAAAATGCCAGGCCAGACGTCAGAGCGTCTACATAACGAAAATTCGAGATTCACACGTGAATAGCCAGGGTCCGCAACAGCACAGCATTACCGAGGCGGCTGCCGAATGGGCGGTGCGCCTGCACGCCGGTGCCCTGAGCGAACAGGAGCAGGCCGAGTTGCGCCAGTGGATCGCCCGCGACAGCCGTCACGAAGGGGCGCTGCGGTTTGCCGAGCAGACCTGGGCGGCATTGGGTGAAGTACATAAGGACGAGCCCGTACACCGACAACGGCCAGCCGCGCCGACCCCGCCCGTGCGCCGCACCAAACGCAGAAGGCCATGGCAACGTGCAGCCGCTGTGGCGCTGGTCGTGGTGGTGGCCGGCGTCGGCTGGCTACGCGGGCCCGACGTGTTGCTGCACATGCAGGCCGACTACGTCACGCAAAAGGGAGAGGTGCGCACGGTGCACCTGGCGGACGGCAGTAGGGTGGAGCTGGATTCCGCCAGCGCCATTCGCCTGGATTACGATGGCGTGCAGCGGGGTATCAGCCTGCTCCAGGGCTCGGCGGTTTTTGATGTGGCGCCGATGAAAGGCGAAGAAACCCGGCCGTTCGTGGTGCACAGCGCCGGGGGCCAGACCCGGGCGCTGGGCACGCGGTTTGTGGTCGAGCGTGAGGGCCAGAGCCAGGCCTGGGTCGGTGTGCTGCAGCACAGCGTCGAGGTGTCTATGCAGGCCTCACCGACCACAGGCCCGGTCGAGCGCGTTGTGCAGCAAGGCCAGGCTGCGCGTTACAGCCTAAGTGACGGCGTGGTCAGCCTTGATCAGTTTGATGTGGATCGCGCCACCAGTTGGCGGCGCGGTGTGTTGATCTTCGACCGCCAGCCGTTGGCCAAGGTTATCGAGCAACTCAACCGTTACCGCCCCGGGCGGGTAGTGTTGACCGACGCGGCCTTGGGTGAGCGCGAAGTCAGCGGTGTCTTCCGCCTGGACATGCTCGACAGCGCACTCGCCACCCTGACCCAGGAACTTCAAGTGCAACGCTTGGACCTGGCCGGCCTCAGCCTGATCTATTGACCTTTCGCGTTATCGGCAGCAGCTCTGTCCTGTGGCGAGCAAGCTTGCTTGCGACTGCTGCGCAGTCGAACGGGAGCAAGCTCCCCCGCCACACGCGGGCTGGTTTTCAAACCCTCATTAAAAATTTCTAAAAAGCCTTACTGACTTCTCGCGTCTCGCGCGTCTTGCTAGGTGAGAAGCATTCGCATAAACAAAAAACGCTTAGCGCAGGGATAACCACACATGTCAGCACTCACCAAGGGGCGTATCACCGGCAGCCGGTTGGCCCTGGCCATTCACTTGGGATTGTTTGCCGTCGCCGCGCCGGTGCATGCCGTGCACCCTGCGGCTGGCGCAGCCCAATCTGCTGTGTTGAGGTTCGACATTCCTGCGCAATCCCTGGGCAGTGCAGTACTGGCGTTCGCCGATCAGGCGGGCCTGCAAGTGCTGTTCGACAGCCAGCGCCTGCAAGGGTTGAGCAGCTCCGCGCTCAAGGGCAGCTTCGACGTGCAGGAAGGTCTTGGCCGCCTGCTGGGTGCCGCACCGGTTGAATATCGTTTCACCGGCGAGCGCCAGGTCACCTTGACCCGCGTCGAGCAACAGGCCGGAGCGCTGGCCTTGGGCACCACCACCATCACCGGCCTGCACAAGCAGGACTGGGTGTATTCAACACCACGTTCGGTCAGCGTGGTCGATCGCGAGCAACTGGACCGCAACCCGCCACGCCATGCTGCCGAGATGCTCGAAGAGGCGCCTGGCGTCTATTCCGCCGTCAGCCAGCAAGACCCTGGCCTGTCCGTGAATATCCGCGGTATCCAGGACTATGGCCGGGTCAATATGTCGGTCGATGGCATGCGCCAGAATTACCAGCAGAGCGGCCACCAGCAACGCAATGGCACGCTGTATGTCGACCCCGAGTTGTTGTCCGAAGTGGTGATCGAAAAGGGCGCGACCTCAACCCAAGGCGGGGCGGGCGTGATTGGCGGGGTGGCCAATTTCCGTACCGTGGAGGCCGCCGACCTGCTCAAGGACGGCAAGCAAATCGGCGGGCGCATTCGCCTCACCACCGGGTTGGGCGGGCGCAGCAACGGCACGCACTTTATCGGCAGTTCGGCGTTTGCCGTGGGGACCGACGTGTGGGACATGTTGGTGGCCGCCAGTGAGCGTCACCTGGGCGATTACAACCCCGGCACCAAGGGCAGCATCGGCGAGCTGCGTACCGGTGCGGCGTACATGCCGGCCAGTGAAGAGCGCATCAAGCACAGCACGGTCGCCTATTCAGGCTCGGTGATGCGCTCGCGCCTGCTCAAGCTGGGGCTCAACCTGCCAGTTGATCAGCGTCTGCAACTGAGCTACCTGGTCACCGAGGTCGACTACGACGACGTCAACATGATGACCGCCGAAAAGTCCCAGTTGTGGGAAAAGCTCGGCAGCAGCAACGTCAAGGCGCAGAACTTCGCGCTGGATTACAGCTATGCACCGGACAACCCGCTGATCGACTTCAAGGCCAAGCTTTACCATGTGGATACGCGCAATGACCAATCCACGCTGGCCAGGGGGATCAGCAAGGGTTACGACGTTACCTATCAAACCAATACCTATGGCGTGCAGGCGCAGAACACCTCGACCTTTGCCCTGACCGAGCTGGCCGCACTCAAGGCCAACTACGGGCTGGAGTTTTTCTACGATAAGGTTCGGCCCGATTCCAACCAGGCCGTAGAAGCCGGCTCGGCGCTGACGGCGTCGGCGGCGGAAAGCATCACGCCCAAAGGCGACCGCGCGATGGGCAGCGTGTTCGGGCGCCTGGATCTGGACTACGACGGTTGGCTGAACCTCAACGCCGGCTTGCGTTATGACCGCTATCGGCTGCGCGGCGAAACCGGCTTGAACACCCGCACGTTCATCCTCGGCACCACCCGCCAGATTGGGGTGCCGGTCAATTACGACGTGGATCGCGAGGAGGGCCGCTTCTCCCCGACCTTCGGGCTGTCGATCAAGCCCGGCGTCGATTGGTTGCAGCTCTTCGCCACCTACGGCAAGGGCTGGCGTCCGCCGGCGGTGACCGAAGCCCTGGTCAGCGGTCGGCCCCATGGCGGTGGTTCGGAGTCGATTCTCCCCAACCCCTACCTCAAGCCGGAGCGATCCACTGCGTGGGAAGTCGGGTTCAATGTGCTCAAGCAAGACCTGCTGTTCGCCGATGATCGCGCGGGCATGAAAGTGTCGTACTTCAACACCCGGGTCGATGACTTTTCCTATATGGCCCTGGGCGTGCAGCCACCCGGCTATGGCAACGTCAATATCGGCAGTGCGGCCTACGTCAACAACCTGGAAACCACGCGTTTTCGTGGCCTTGAGTACCAGCTCGATTACGACGCCGGCTTTGCCTACGGCCAGTTCAACTACACGCGGATGCTCGGCAGCAACAAGTTCTGCAGCAAAACCGCCTGGCTCGGCGGCGTGACCAAAACCCAGAAGCGGCCCGGCAACCGGGCGCCGGTGGATGCGATGGTACCGGACGATGCGGCCAATGCTGGCGTGGGTTGCAGCGCGATCCTGGGCTCTTCCGAACACATGCCCATGGACCGTGGCACCGCCACCCTGGGCGCACGGTTCCTTGAACGCAAGCTGGATGTGGGCGTGCGCGCTCGCTACAGCGCCGGCTACTACGTCAAAGGCGCCGCCGGGGTAACCACCGCGCAAACCGGCGTCTATCCCGCCGACTGGAAGCCCTACACCGTCTATGACTTTTACGGCAGTTACCGCGCCACCGATCAACTGACCCTGCGCCTGGCCATGGAAAACGTCACCGATCGCGCCTATCTGGTGCCGTTGGGCGATGTGCTGGCCTTCACCCTGGGCCGTGGGCGTACGTTGCAGGGCACCGTTGAATATCAGTTCTGACCGCTTTTGCCCAGTAACGGGCAAAACCACAGCAGGCAATTGCTTGCTGCGGAGTGAC
The DNA here is from genome assembly GCF_019891455.1 of Pseudomonas sp. P867. NCBI lineage: Bacteria > Pseudomonadati > Pseudomonadota > Gammaproteobacteria > Pseudomonadales > Pseudomonadaceae > Pseudomonas > Pseudomonas sp. P867. Next base: position 212,287 of record NZ_JAFLXB010000006.1, read on the forward strand.
CACCCAATGACTTGGAGTTTTGCATGAGCATTTCTATTTCATACAGCACGACCTACGCCGCTAGCACCGTCGCCCAGTACCTGAGCGATTGGTCGGCCTACTTCGGTGATCTCAACCACCGTGAAGGTTCGGTCAAAGAGGGTGTGAACACCGGTGGTTTCAATCCTGGGCCGTTCGACGGCACCCAATATGGCGTTTCGAGCAGCGTCAGTGATGCGGCAGTGGTTGCCGAAGGCAGCTTGCATTACACCTTGTTCAATCCGCCGACCCACACCCTGTGGGGCTCGCTCGATGGCCTGACCCTGGGCGATACCCTTGCCGGTGGCGCAACCAGCGGTGGCTACAGCATCGCCAACCAGGAAGTCAGCTTCACCAACCTGGGCCTGTCGAGTCTGCAATCCGAAGGCCGTGACGGCCAGGTGCACAAAATCGTGTACGGCCTGATGAGCGGTGACAGTTCGGCGCTGGCCTCGGCAATCGACACCTTGCTCAAGGGCATCGACCCAAGCCTGTCGGTCAACTCCACCTTCGACCAACTGGCCGCCGCCGGTGTGGCGCATCAGGATTCGGCTGCGTTCGCCGCTGCCGATGTGGGCCTGGTCGGGATTCAGGATGCGCCGCAAGACTTCGCCCTGGCCGCCTGATGCAAAAAAGCCGATGAAAGCTCACGCCTTCACCGGCCTGGTTGAAACCCCGTCGCCGCCCGAGTTTTCGAAGGCCAGGGCGGCGGCGGGGGCAAATTCTGTGGGTACGCCGCAGGTGCTGTCAACGCACCGGGCGAGCCCTTGCTTGACTCTTCAATGGGACAACCTCCATGACTCGGCCCGGTGCCAAGCGCGCGAATGAGATGCTGGCTGCACTCACGGCCTATAAAAGCGCCTTCTTCAACATCGGCCTGTTCTCGGCGGTGATCAACCTGCTGATGCTGGCCCCGGCGCTGTACATGTTGCAGGTGTACGACCGGGTATTGGCTTCCGGCAACCAGATGACCCTGCTGATGCTGACGCTGATGATCCTCGGCCTGTTCGCCTTGATGGGGGCGTTGGAGTGGGTGCGCAGCCAAGTGGTGATTCGCCTCGGCACGCAGATGGACATGCGTTTGAACCAGCGGGTGTTCGACGCCGCTTATGAAGCGCAACTCAAGGGCGGCACCCAGGCCGCGGGCCAGGCCCTGCACGACCTGACCACCTTGCGCCAGTTCGCCACCGGCCAGGCGCTGTTCGCCTTTTTCGATGCGCCGTGGTTTCCGGTGTACCTGCTGGTGATCTTCCTGTTCCACCCTTGGCTGGGCCTGCTGGCGCTGGGTGGTGCGCTGCTGCTGATCGCGCTGGCGTGGGCCAACCACCATGTCAGCCAGGCGCCGATGGCCCTGGCCAGCCAACTGTCGATCAGTGCCAGTCAGCAGGCCACGGCCAACCTGCGCAATGCCGACACCATCGAGGCCATGGGTATGCTCGCCACACTGCGCGGGCGCTGGTTCAGCCAGCACCAGGCGTTTCTGGTGCAGCAGAACCTGGCCAGTGAAAAGACTGCGGTGGTCACAGCCTGGTCCAAGGGCGTACGCCTGGCCCTGCAATCGCTGGTGCTGGGTTTGGGCGCCTGGTTGGCGGTCAACGGCGACATTACGCCGGGGATGATGATTGCCGGGTCGATCCTGATGGGGCGCGTGCTCAGCCCCATCGACCAGTTGATCGGCGTGTGGAAGCAGTGGGGTTCGGCGCGCCTGGCCTATGAGCGTTTGTCGTTGATGCTGCAGGATAACCCGGCGCGACCGGCACGCATGAGCCTGCCAGTGCCCAAGGGCCAGGTAAGCCTGGAGCAGATCAGCGCCTGCGCCCCCGGCAGCCGCCGGCCCGCGCTGGCCAACTTGGGCTTCAGCCTGCCGGCGGGTGACGTGCTCGGTGTGATCGGCCCCTCGGGCTGCGGCAAGTCCACCCTGGCGCGGGTGCTGGTGGGGGCCTGGGCACCGCTGGCCGGCAAGGTGCGCCTGGATGGCGCCGACCTGGCCGTGTGGGACAAACAGCAACTGGGCCCGCATATCGGTTACTTGCCCCAGGACATCCAGCTGTTCGCGGGCAGCATTGCGCAAAACATCGCGCGTTTTGAAACGGTGGAGGCCGACAAAGTCCTCGCTGCGGCGCAAATGGCTGGCGTGCACGAGCTGATCCTGCAACTGCCGCAAGGCTACGACACGCAACTGGGCGAGGGCGGCGCAGGCTTGTCCGGCGGGCAAAAACAACGGGTGGCCCTGGCGCGTGCGCTGTACGGCCTGCCGGCGCTGATTGTGCTGGATGAGCCCAATGCCAACCTCGACGAAGTGGGCGAGCAGGCGCTGCTGCAAGCCATCGCCCAGCTCAAGCAACAGCGCCGCACCCTGATTCTGATCACCCACAAACCCAATGTGCTGAGCCTGACCGACCAGTTGCTGATCCTCAAGGACGGCCAGATGCAGGCGTTCGGCCCGACGGCGCGGGTGTTGGAGGCGCGGCAAAAACCTGTGGCCAGCAAGCCGGTGTCGAGCATGAGCATGAGCTACCGCTTCGGTGAAGGAAAACCCGCATGAGCCAGAGCAAAGCTGCATGGGTCAGTGAGCCGCCGCACAACGTGCTGGCGCTGGATGACAAAAAATATTCGCGCCTGGGGTGGTGGCTGGTGCTTGGAGGCTTTGCCGGCTTTCTTGGCTGGGCGGCGCTGGCACCGTTGGACAAGGGCGTGGCGGTGCCGGGCAAGGTCATGGTGTCGGGGCATCGCAAGACGGTGCAACACCCGGCGGGCGGGATCGTCGAGCGTATCGAAGTGCGTGACGGTGACCGGGTACGCGCAGGCCAGGTGTTGTTGCGCCTGAAAGAAACACCGTTGCGCGGGCAGATGCAGTCACTGCGCAGCCAATACCTGGCGTCGCTGGCCAGCGAAGCGCGCTTGAGTGCCGAGAGCGAAGGCTTGCCGGCCATTGCATTTGGCCCCGAGCTGCTGGCCGATCCCGACGTCGCAAACACCCTGACCCTGCAACGCCAGTTATTCCAGAGCCGTGCCCAGGCCCTGGCCACTGAACAGGCGGGCCTGCGCGAAACCATCGCCGGCTTTGAGGCGCAGTTGCGCGGCACGCGGGCCTCCCAAGCGAGCAAAGTGCAACAGCGGGCGGCGTTGAGTGAACAGCTTCAGGGCCTGCGCGAACTGGCACGCGACGGCTACATCCCTCGCAATCGCCTGCTCGACAGCGAGCGGCTGTATGCGCAGATCGACGGCGCCATCGCCGAGGATTTCGGGCGTATCGGCCAGTTGCAGCGCCAGGTGTTGGAGTTGCGTTTGCGCATCCGCCAGTTGGGCGAAGACTTCCAGAAAGATCTGCGCACCCAGTTGGCCGAGACTCGCACCCGCAGCGAGGACTTGCGCAATCGCCTGGCCTCCGCCGAGTTCGAACTGGCCAACAGCCTGGTTCGTGCTCCGGCATCCGGCGTGGTGGTGGGGTTGCAGGTATACACCGAGGGCGGCGTGATCAAGCCCGGTGAGGCCCTGATGGACATCGTGCCCCAGGGAGAGCCGTTGTGGGTGGAGGCGCGGGTGCCGGTACAGATGATCGACAAGGTGCACCCGGGCTTGCCGGTTGAGTTGATGTTTTCGGCATTCAACCAATCCACCACGCCACGGGTGGCGGGCGAGGTCACGTTGGTCTCGGCCGACCGCCAGGTCGATGAGCGTACTGATGAGCCGTATTACACGCTACGGGCCCAGGTCAGCGCAGCGGGTATGCAGCAACTGGACGGCGTGCAGATCCGTCCGGGGATGCCGGTGGAAACCTTCGTCAAGACCGGCGAGCGCTCGATGCTCAACTACCTGTTCAAACCCTTGCTGGACCGTACCCATATGGCCCTGGTGGAAGAATGAAGGCGTTGTTGTTCACCCTCTGTTTAAGTTGCACGCCAGCGGCAAACGCCCTGGGTCTGTTGGATGTGTATGAGTTGGCGCTACGCAACGACCCGACCTTTCAGGCGGCGATCCAGGAGCGTGAGGCCGGTGAAGAAAACCGCGTGATTGGTCGAGCCGCGTTGCTGTCGAACCTTTCATGGAGCTACAACAACTCGCGCAATGAGTCCGAAGTCACCCAGAGTACGGCGGTGGGTAATGCCACCAGCGACCGCAATTACCGCAGCTACGCCTCGGCCCTGACCTTGCAGCAACCGCTGCTCGATTACGAAGCCTATGCGCGTTTTCGCCAAGGTACTGCCCAGGCGTTGATGGCCGACGAGCGCTTTCGCGGCAAGAGCCAGGAGCTGGCCGTGCGGGTACTAAGCGCCTACAGCCAGGCATTGCTGGCACAAGAGCGCATCGAGTTGAGCCGTGCCCAGAAGCGTACGTTTGCCGAGCGCCTGCAACTCAACGACCGCCTGCTCAAAGGCGGTGAGAGCACGCGTACCGATGTGCTTGAAACCCAGGCGCGCCTGAGCCTGGCCCAGGCCGAAGAGATCGAAGCCGTGGATGCCCAGGACGGCGCTTTACGTGAGTTGGAAGCCATTGTCGGCCAGCCGCTGCACATCGAAGAGCTGGCGCCCCTGGCCCGCTCATTCGAGATCGCGCCGCTTGAGCCCAACCGTTTCGAAACCTGGCGTGAACTGGCCATGGCCAACAACCCCGAACTCAAGTCCCAGCACCACGCGCTCGACGTGGCCTCTTATGAAGTGGAGCGCAAGCGCGCCGGGCATTTGCCCAAGGTCAGCCTGTACGCGACCAGTCGCAAGACCAGTTCCGACTCAGAAAGCAGTTACAACCAGAAGTACGACACCAACAGCGTCGGCATTCAGATCAGCCTGCCGCTGTTTGCCGGTGGCTCGGTCTCAGCCTCTACCCGTCAGGCGGCCAACCAATTGTCCCAGGCTCAATACGAGCTGGACGCGCAAACCGCCGCAACCTTGGTGGAGTTGCGCAAGCAATTCAACCTCAACACCAGCGGCGCGGCCAAGGTGCGGGCCTATGAAATGGCAGTGAGTTCCGCCACGGCGCTGGTGAGCGCCACGAAGAAAAGCGTCAGTGGCGGCGAGCGGGTCAACCTTGATGTACTCGACGCCGAACAACAACTGTTCACCGCCCGCCGTGACCTGGCCAATGCACGCCACGCGTACCTGCTGGCGCGCATTCAGTTGAAGTATTACGCGGGGTTGCTGAGCGAGCAGGACTTGCGGGCGTTGGCCGGGTATTTCCGGCCCTCGGCATGAGTGGTTACAACCCGGCATTCGCCGGGTTTTTTGTGGTTACTAGTCTGTGAAACAGCTTCGGGAATCAGGAGCCGGTTGTCGGGTGGCAGAGGGAAATTGTTACCTGGCGGAAAATAACCTAACGGATGGGTTACGATGAGAGTAGGTGCTTACAAAGGCTACGTGATTTCAGTGTTTATCAGGGATGAGCATTGCCCGCCCCATGTGCATGTCAGGGGCAAGGGATGGGATGCACGCTTTCGCTTCAGTTTTTTGGGTGGGGATGTTGAGTTGTGGGACGTAGAGCCTGAACGGAGGCGGCCACCCATGTCGGTACTGAAGGAAATACGCGAGGCGATCATGCAGCGGCACTACTTGGCGCGGGCACGCAGGATTTGGTGGGAAAAACTGCAGACGGTTTGTCTGGAGAATCATTCCTGGGATTGGGACGCTGGTGAGTTGGTTCCAGGGTTGGTCATTCGACCGGGCGTCTACGTCATCGCAAGCGCCCGGCACGACGTTGTCGAGCAACGGACTATTTTGAATCTGGTAAGAGCGCCAGATTGCGTGGGGATTAATTTATGAAGATCGTAAAAGCTAAGGTCAAACCTTATGTACCTCTCACTGAGGCCGACGTTGACAAGGCAATCGCCCGAGGGCGCAGGTTGAAGCGCCTGTACGCCAACGCCAGCAATGTGCGTTATGAAAACGACTGCCTCTCCATCGGCTTCAGCGATGGCAGCCGCGTGGTGTTGCCGGTGGCTGGCCTGCCGGAGTTCGAGGGGTTTTCAGAGAAAGACTTTCAGCAACTGGAAGTGACGTTCGGTGGCAAGGCCATCAGCTGTGAAGCTCAGGACCTGGATGTTTCGATTACCGGCCTGATCGCTACAAGCCAGCCGCTGATGGATCTGGCAACCAGCCTGGTGGCATCGCGCAATGGTCGCAAAAGCAGCGCGGCCAAATCCGCCGCCGCCCGTGCCAATGGCAAGAAGGGCGGGCGGCCACGCAAGGACGTACCAGAAACACCAGACACATGAAGAGCCCGTGTGGGAGGGGGCTCGCCACAGCAAGTCCTCTCCCACATTATTGGGTCGATGCCCCGCGGATTTATCGGCGGGTCAGCAACACACCCGATTCCATATGGTGCGTCCACGGGAACTGGTCGAACATCGCACATTGGGTAATCCGGTGCGTGTCATGCAGTTGCGCGATGTTGGCGGCCAACGTCTCCGGGTTGCAGGAGATGTACAGGATATTGTCGAAACGCCGGGTCAGTTCGCAGGTGTCCGGGTCCATGCCGGCGCGGGGCGGGTCGACGAATACGCTGCCAAACTCATAGCTTTTCAGGTCGATGCCGTGCAAGCGGCGGAATGGGCGCACTTCATTGAGCGCCTCGGTGAGTTCCTCGGCGGAGAGGCGCACCAACTTGACGTTACCGATCGCGTTTTCATCGAGGTTGCTCAAGGCCGCGTTCACCGAGGTCTTGCTGATCTCGGTGGCCAGCACGTTACGCACGCGGGTGGCCAGCGGCAGGGTGAAGTTGCCGTTGCCGCAGTAGAGTTCGAGCAAATCGTCCGGGCGGTCGCCCAAGGCTTCAAATGCCCAGTTGAGCATCTTCTGGTTCACCGTACCGTTGGGCTGGGTGAAGGCGCCTTCGGGCTGGCGGTAGCTGAAGGTGCGGCCACCGACCTCGAGTTTCTCCACTACGTAGTCCTGGCCGATCACATCGCGCTTGCCCTTGGAGCGGCCGATGATGCTCACATTCAGCTCAGCCGCCAGCTTGTTCGCGGCGGTGTGCCAATGCTCGTCCAGCGGGCGGTGATAGCACAGGGTGATCATCGCGTCGCCTGCCAGGGTGGTGAGGAACTCCACCTGAAACAGCTTATGGCTCAGGGCGGCGCTGGCTTGCCAGGCGGCCTTGAGTTGCGGCATCAACTGGTTGATGCGCTGGCTGGCAATCGGAAACGCTTCGATCAGGATCGGCGTGCGCTTGTCGTCCTGGGAAAACATTGCGTAATGGCGATCACCGCCTTCGCGCCACAGGCGGAACTCCGCGCGCAGGCGGAAGTTTTGCAAGGGCGAATCGAAGACCTGCGGTTCGGGCGCGTCGAAGGGTGCCAGCAGGTCACGCAAACGCGTGACCTTGTCTTGCAGTTGAGCGGTGTAGCTTGCGGCGTCAAAAGTCATGCGTTGAACCAGCCCAGCTTGATCACAAACAGAATCGACAGGATTACCAGTGCCGGGTTCAGCTCACGGTAGCGGCCCGAAAGCAGCTTGATGGCGGTCCAGGCGATGAAACCGAAGGCGATGCCGTTGGCGATGGAGTAAGTGAAGGGCATTGCCAGGGCAGTGATCACCACCGGCGCTGCAACCGTAATGTCATCCCAGTCGATTTCGGCCAGGCCCTGGCTCATCAGCACCGCTACAAACAGCAGGGCTGGCGCGGTGGCATACGCGGGCACGCTGGCGGCCAGCGGCGAGAAGAACAGCGCCAGCAGGAACAGGATCGCGACCACGATGGCGGTCAAGCCGGTGCGGCCACCGGCGCTCACGCCTGCGGCCGATTCGATGTAGCTGGTGGTGGTGGAAGTACCCAGCAGCGAGCCGGCCATGGCGGCGGTGCTGTCGGCGATCAGCGCACGGCCCATTTTCGGCATATGGCCGTCCTTGCCCATCAGGCCGGCGCGCTTGGCGACGCCGATCAGGGTGCCGGAGTTATCGAACAGGTCGACGAACAGGAAGGCGAAGATCACGCTGACCAGGCCGATATCCAGCGCGCCCTTGATATCCAGCTGCAGGAACGTCGGAGCCAGCGAGGGTGGCACCGAGGTCACACCGATGAAGGGTGTGAAGCCCAATACGATGGAGGCGATGGTCACCGCCAGGATACCGATCAGCACCGCACCGCGTACGGCCAGGGCTTCGAGCGCGACGATCAGGACGAAACCCAGCGTCGCCAGGATTGGCGCCGGTTGTTTCAAGTCGCCCAGGCCCACCAGGGTGGCCGGGTTGGCGACCACGATCCCGGCGTTATGCAGGGCAATCAGCGCCAGGAACAGGCCGATACCGGCAGCAATCGCCGAGCGCAGAGGCAGTGGGATGGCGTTGATGATCCACTCGCGGATGCGGAAGATCGACAGCAGGAAGAACAGCACCGCCGAAATGAACACCGCGCCCAGTGCCACCTGCCAGGTGTGGCCCATGTGCAGGACCACGGTGTAGGTGAAGAACGCGTTGAGGCCCATGCCCGGCGCCAGCGCAATCGGGTAGTTGGCGATCAGGCCCATCACGGTGGAACCGATGGCCGCCGCCAGGCAGGTCGCGACAAATACCGCACCTTTGTCCATGCCGGTCTCGCCGAGGATGCTCGGGTTCACGAACAGGATGTAGGCCATGGCCAGGAAGGTGGTGATCCCCGCAAGAATCTCGGTGCGCACATTGGTGTTGTGGGCTTTGAGTTGAAACAGCTTTTCCAGCATGCCGGCTCCCTGTGACGCTATTGTGCGTCGTTATTTGTTGACCTCTAAGTCAAAGCACAAACTGCGCCAAGCGCCTGTGGTTTCAGAGAGGATCGGAAAAAGCGGCGCATCATACCAGCAGCCGAGGCTGTGTGGCGCATGGCCTTGAGGCATACTGCGCCGACGTTCAATACCGGGTCATTGCCAGCATGAAAAAAGCCAACGCGTGGAGTCTAGCTCTGATCGCCAGTATCAGCCTGTGGCTGGGCGCAGCACCGGCGTGGGGCGCGGCTGCACCGGCGTTGAGCGAGGTGCGGGTGTTCAAGGTGGAATCGGCAAAATGCAGCGAAACCATCCCCGAACGGGTGAACACCACCCAGATGTGCGAACACCGTGGGCCCACCCAGGTGTCGGTCATGGAAGTCGGCCTGGGCAACAGCCCGATGGGCCGCTTCAATGGCGCAGAGTTGAACGGGCAACGCACGGCGGTGTGCCAGGTGGGCAACATCAGTGAGGCGTGCAACGGCGTGGGCACCTTGATGGGCTACATCTATGTGTTCGACCTGAATGTCCAGGCCCAGGGCTGGTTCGAATTCACCAATACCTCGATCAACCCCCCGCAAAACACCTTGAAAGCCCAGCTCAATATCCGCTGATCAATCATCTTGAACGCTCAAAATCCCGAGAAGTCGTACCCCTAAGACGGCGATTTTCCTGAACTCCGCGGATGTACTTCAACCCGTGAGGTGTTTATGAGCGCAAACCCCAATGGCGCGGCGGCCCAGCCGTTTGCCCGCCACCCGATACGCATGACACTCAACGGCCAGCCGCGCCAATTGGATGTGCTGCCCTGGACCACCTTGCTCGACCTGCTGCGCGAGCAGCTGGACCTGGTCGGCAGCAAAAAGGGCTGCGACCACGGTCAGTGCGGTGCCTGCACCGTATTGCGTGACGGCAAGCGCGTAAATGCCTGCCTGACCCTGGCCGTGATGTGCGACGGCGCCGAGTTGACCACCATCGAAGGGCTGGCCGAAGGCGACCAGTTGCACCCCATGCAGCAAGCCTTCATCCAGCATGACGCCTTCCAGTGCGGTTATTGCACCCCCGGCCAGATCTGTTCCGCCGTGGGCCTGGCCAATGAAGGCCGCGCCCACGACCGTGCGCAGATCCAGGAACTGATGAGCGGCAACCTGTGCCGCTGCGGTGCCTACAGCAATATCCGCGACGCCATCGAAGAGGCGCTGCCGGCGTGCCACCGCTCGGGAGGTGAACAATGAACCCCTTCCACTACAGCAAGCCTGCCGATGTTCAAGAGGCGGTGCACCTGAGCAACGCGGCCTCGCGCTTTATTGCCGGGGGCACCAACCTGCTGGACTTGATGAAAGAAAACATCAGCCGCCCGGAACACTTGATCGATATCACCGGCTTGCCCTTGCACGAGGTTGAAGAAACCGCCGACGGCGGCGTGCGGATCGGCGCGCTGGTGAGCAATGCCGATCTGGCCTGGCACCCGCTGATCGAACAGCGTTACCCATTGTTGTCCCAAGCGATCCTGGCGGGGGCCTCGCCGCAATTGCGCAACATGGCCAGTACCGGTGGCAACCTGTTGCAGCGCACCCGCTGCTACTACTTCTATGACGCTACGGTGCCGTGCAACAAGCGCGAGCCCGGTAGCGGCTGCCCGGCGCGTACGGGGTTGAATCGCATTCATGCGATCCTTGGCGCCAGTGAGCAGTGCGTGGCCACGCATCCCTCGGACATGTGCGTGGCCCTGGCGGCGCTCCAGGCGCGGGTGCATGTAGAAGGGCGTGGTGGTGCACGCGTCATCGAGTTCGCCGATTTCCACCGTCTGCCCGGCGATGCGCCGCAGCGCGACAACCAATTGGCCGATGACGAACTGATCACCGCGATCGAACTGCCTGCCGACCATCTGGCCCGGCATAGCCACTACCTGAAAATCCGCGACCGGGCCTCGTATGCCTTTGCTTTGGTGTCGGTGGCTGCGGCGCTGGAACTGGACGGCGACACCATCATCGATGCGCGCCTGGCCCTTGGCGGGGTGGCGCACAAACCCTGGCGCGACCGCGCAGTGGAAGCGGCATTGGTCGGTCAGACCGTCAGCCGCGAAACCTTCAGCAACGCTGCCGATGCCCTATTGCAAGACGCCGAGCCGCTGGAGCACAACGGCTTCAAGATCAAACTGGCACGACGCGCAATCATCCGTGCCTTGAGCGACGCCGCTGTCGCAGGAGAACAGCCATGAGTGCCATCGGCAAACCCCTGGACCGTGTCGACGGTCTGCTCAAGGTCACAGGCCAGGCGCGTTATGCCGGTGAGTTCCCTGAGGATGGCCTGCTGCATGGCAGCGTCGTCTCCAGCACCATCGCCAAAGGCCGCGTTATAAAGATCGATGCCTCCAAGGCCCTGGCCTTGCCCGGCGTGGTCGAGGTCATTGATCACCTCAATCGCCCCAGAATCGCCAGTTACGACGACGCCTTCCAGGATGATGATGCAGCCGACGGCTCACCCTTTCGCCCGCTGTACAACGACCGCGTGCTTTACAGCGGCCAGCCCCTGGCCTTGGTGATTGCCGATAACCTGGAACTGGCCCGGCACGCCGGTTCACTGGTGCACATCGAATACGCGCCTGAAGATTTCGAAACGGACCTGCTCACCCAGCAGGAAGGGGCCTACCCTTCACCGCAGACACCGCCCAAACCACGCGGTAACTTTCAGGCCGAGTGGGCCGGTGCGGCGATCAGCCTCGATCTGCATTACAGCACCCCCGTCGAACACCACAACCCCATGGAGCCCCATGCCAGCACCGTGCTGTATCAGCCGGACGGCACGTTGCATATCCACGACAAAACCCAGGGCCCGCAGAACTGCCAAGCGTACGTGCAAAAAGTGTTCGGCCTGGATAAAAGCCAGGTGCGCATTTTTGCTGCCTTTGTCGGTGGCGCCTTCGGTTCGGGCCTGCGCCCGCAGTACCAATTGCCATTGGCCGTGATGGCGTCCCTGGCGCTCAAGCGGTCGGTGCGCGTGACCCTGACTCGCCAGCAGATGTTCACCTTCGGCTATCGCCCACGCACTTTGCAGCGTTTGCAGATGGGGGCCGCCGCCAATGGGCGCTTGCTGGCCCTGGGGCATACCGCGATTGGCCAGACCTCGCGCTTCGAGGATTTCAGCGAGCACGTGGTGGAGTGGAGCGGCATGCTCTATCACTGCGACAACGTGCAACTGACCTACAAGCTGGTGCCGCTGGATGTCTTTACCCCGCTGGACATGCGCGCCCCCGGTGCTGCGCTGGGCGTGATCGGCCTGGAATGTGCCATGGATGAACTGGCCTGTGCCTTGGCCATCGACCCGGTGCAACTGCGGCTGATCAACTACGCCGAGCGTAACCAGAACGAAGACAAACCCTGGTCGAGCAAAGCCCTGCGCGAATGCTACAGCGAAGGCGCCGAACGTTTCGGCTGGAGCCAGCGCAACCCGGAACCGCGCAGTATGCGCGACGGTCGCCAGTTGATCGGCTGGGGAATGGCCGGTGGGGTGTGGGAAGCCATGCAGATGAAGGCCAGCGCCAAGGCACGCATCGATAGCCGCGGCAAACTCACCGTCAGCAGTGCCACCACCGACATTGGCACGGGCACCTACACGGTGATGACCCAGATTGCCTCTCAGGCCAGTGGCGTGGCGATGGCCGATATCAGCTTTCTGCTGGGTGATTCGTCATTGCCCACGGCGCCGTTGCAGGGCGGTTCGTTTACCGTGTCTTCCGTCGGCACCGCCGTACAGCAAGCGTGCGAAGCGCTGAATGCCAAATTGCTGGAGATCGCCCGGCAGACTTACCCGGTATTCAAGGATGCCGATTCGGTTCGGTTTGAAGACGGCCAGCTACACAGCGGTGACGTGAGCGTGTCGTTGGCGCAACTGGTCAAGGACAGCGGTGAAGACGCCTTGCAGGTACAGGTCGACAGCGAGCCCGACAAGAAGCGCGAGGGCTATGCCAGCGCTACGCACTCGGCGGTGTTCGTCGAAGTGCGGGTGGATGAAGACTTGGGCACCATCAAGGTCAGCCGTGTGGTCAGCGCGATTGCTGCGGGGCGCGTGGTCAACCCGAAGATGGCCCGCAGCCAGATCCTTGGCGGCGTGGTGTGGGGCATTGGCATGGCGCTGCATGAAGAGACCCAGGTCGACCATCAATTGGGACGCTACATGAACCACAGCCTGGCCGAGTACCACATCCCGGTGAACGCCGATATCGGCGAGATTGACGTGCTGTTTGTCGAAGAACACGACGATGTGGTCAACGCACTCGGGTCCAAGGGCGTGGGGGAGATCGGCATTGTCGGCGTGGCGGCGGCGGTGGCGAATGCGATTTACCATGCCACCGGCAAGCGGGTGCGGGAGTTTCCGATCACCTTGGATAAAGTGCTCTAGCACCGGTGTTCCAAACACCGAAGCTCCAACTGTGGGAGCTGGCTTGCCTGCGATGGCGGTGCCTCTGCCACCAGAGAGTTGCCTGATACACTGTTATCGCGGGCAAGCCCGGCTCCCACAGGGTACAACGCTTAAGCTTATGGCTTGGTTTCTTCCACCGGTACATGCATACGATCGCGATTGGCCAGGGTCGGGAACAACTTGATCCATACCCCGGTCACCACCAGGGTGCCGATCCCGCCCATCACCACCGCCGGCACGGTGCCGAACCAATGGGCGGTTATCCCGGACTCGAACTCGCCCAGTTGATTGGATGCACCGATAAACAGGCCATTGACCGCGCTGACTCGCCCACGCATCTCATCCGGTGTTTCCAGTTGCACGAACGACGCACGGATCACCATGCTGATCATGTCCGCCGCGCCGAGCACTACCAGCACTGCGAGGGAGAACCAGAACGAGGTCGAGAGGCCGAAGGCAATGGTCGCCACGCCGAATACGCCGACGGCGGTGAACATCACGCGTCCTACCTTGCGGTCTACCGAGAACCGCGCCAGCCACAGCGACATCAGCAAGGCGCCCACCGCCGGTGCCGAACGCAGCAGGCCCAGGCCCCAGGCGCCGGTCAGCAGGATGTCCTTGGCGAACACCGGCAGCAACGCGGTGGCGCCGCCCAGCAGTACGGCAAACAGGTCCAGGGAGATGGCGCCGAGGATGTCCGGGCGGCTGCGGATAAAGCGGATGCCGGCCAGCAGCGAGTCCATCGTGGCCTTGGCTTTGTTGAGCGGCGTCTGGCGGGCGGGCAGGTTCAAGGTCAGGACGCAGGCAATCAGGTACAGCGCCACGGTCGGCCCGTACACCCACACGCTACCAAACGCGTAGAGCAAACCGCCAACGGCGGGTGCGACGATGGTCGCCAGTTGCTGGGCCGATTGCGATGCCGCCACGGCCCGTGGGAACAACGCGCTGGGCACGATGCTCGGCAGCAGCGCCTGGGTGGTGGGCATTTCAAATGAGCGCGCAGCGCCCAGCAGGAAGGCGAGGATAAAGATCATCTCGCGGGTCACGTTGCCGGTCAGGCCGCCGATGGCCAGGGACAAGGCAATCAGCGCCTGTAACGTCTGGCAAATGGCGGCGACCCTGCGTCGCTCATAGCGATCGGCTACATGCCCGGTGTGCAGCATGAACAGCACGCGCGGTACGAATTCCACCAGGCCAACCAGCCCCAGGTCCAGCACGTTGCCGGTCAGTTGGTAGAGGTTCCAGCCGATCGCCACGGTGAGCATCTGGAAACCGCTGGCGGTAAAGATCCGCGCCAGCCAGAACGCGATGAAAGGGCGGTGGTGACGTAACAGCAACGCGGGTTCACTGGGCATCGGCAATCAGGTCGGCAACGGGGGAATGGCGAGATTAGCATCAAGCTGTAACAAATAGTTGCAAGAACAGGGCTGAGGCAAGCTGTCACGCGGCAAAAGACCACACAGTCCTACAGCAAAAATGGGACTACTCTTTCAACGATGCTTGATCCAGATCAAAACCTGCCCCGGAATTGCTCTGGCGGCCGCAAGGCCAGAATCCCCACGAGATGGGTAAAAAAAGAAACGAATTGAAATTCGCCACACTCCATATCCGTGGGGGCAGTGGGTGCAGGCTCCCAGCCAGCAGCCGGTATTACCTGACAGAGGAAGACTTATGTTCGGTTTGGAGGCGCTAGATCTCGCCCGAATTCAATTCGCGTTCACCATCTCGTTTCACATCCTGTTCCCGGCGATCACCATCGGCCTGGCCAGTTACCTTGCGGTGCTGGAGGGCTTGTGGCTCAAGACTCATAACGATACCTACCGTGACCTCTACCATTTCTGGTCGAAGATCTTTGCCGTCAACTTCGGCATGGGTGTGGTCTCCGGCTTGGTCATGGCCTATCAGTTCGGCACCAACTGGAGCCGTTTCTCCGACTTCGCCGGTGCTGTCACCGGGCCATTGCTGACGTACGAAGTGCTCACGGCCTTCTTCCTTGAGGCCGGTTTCCTCGGTGTGATGCTGTTCGGCTGGAACAAGGTGGGGCGCAAGCTGCACTTTTTCTCCACGGTGATGGTGGCCGTGGGGACGTTGATCTCCACGTTCTGGATTCTTGCCTCCAACAGCTGGATGCAAACGCCACAGGGCTTTGAAATCATTGATGGCCGGGTGATTCCCACCGATTGGCTGGCGGTGATCTTCAACCCTTCGTTCCCCTATCGCCTGATGCACATGGCCACGGCTGCATTTGTTGCCACGGCATTCTTCGTCGGCTCGTCGGCGGCCTGGCATTTGCTGCGCGGCAAGGACAACCCGGCGATCCGCAAAATGCTCTCCATGGCGATGTGGATGGCGCTGATTGTCGCGCCCATCCAGGCGGTGATCGGTGACTTCCATGGCCTCAATACCCTCAAGCATCAACCGGCAAAAATCGCCGCGATTGAAGGCCACTGGGAAAACATCGGCAACGAGCCGACGCCGTTGATCCTGTTCGGCTGGCCGGACATGAAAGCCGAGAAGACCAAATACGCGGTCGAGATCCCGTACCTGGGCAGTCTGATCCTGACCCACTCCCTGGACAAGCAGGTGCCGGCCCTCAAGGAGTTCCCGCCTGAGGACCGCCCCAACTCGACCATCGTGTTCTGGTCGTTCCGGGTCATGGTTGGCTTGGGTTTCCTGATGATCTTCACCGGTCTGTTCAGCCTGTGGCTGCGCCGTGGCGACAAGATGTACACATCCAAGCCGTTCCTGTACCTGGCGCTGTGGATGGGCCCGTCGGGCTTGATTGCGATTCTTGCTGGTTGGTTCACCACTGAAATCGGCCGCCAGCCTTGGGTGGTCTACGGGCTGATGCGCACCGCAGATGCCTCGTCCGGGCATAGCCTGGCGCAGATGACCATTACCCTGGTGTTGTTCGTGGTGGTGTACTTCGCGCTGTTCGGTGCCGGTTTGGGTTACATGATGCGCCTGGTGCGCAAGGGCCCTGTGACTCACGACAGTACCGAACCGGCCCATGGTGGCCCTGGTCAGAAACGCACCCCGGCGCGTCCGTTGTCTGCCGCCGACGATGGCAGCGATAACGACCACGACCACATCCAGCACAAGGGGAATTGAGATGGGTATTGATCTTCCGCTGATCTGGGCCGTGATTATCATCTTCGGCATCATGATGTATGTGGTCATGGACGGCTTCGACCTGGGTATCGGCATCCTCTTTCCGTTTATCCCCGGCAAAGTCGACCGTGACGTGATGATGAACACCGTGGCCCCTGTATGGGACGGCAACGAAACCTGGCTGGTACTCGGCGGCGCGGCGTTGTTTGGCGCGTTCCCGCTGGCGTATTCGGTGGTGTTGTCGGCGTTGTATCTGCCGCTGATCCTGATGCTGATCGGGCTGATCTTCCGCGGCGTGGCCTTTGAGTTCCGTTTCAAGGCCAAGGACCACAAGCGTCACCTGTGGGACAAGGCGTTTATCGGTGGCTCGCTGGCAGCAACCTTCTTCCAGGGCGTGGCGTTGGGCGCCTTTATCGATGGCATCCCGGTGGTGGACCGCCAGTTTGCCGGTGGTTCACTGGACTGGCTCACACCGTTCACGATGTTCTGCGGCGTGGCGCTGATCGTGGCCTATGCCTTGCTCGGCTGCACCTGGCTGATCATGAAAACCGAGGGCAAGTTGCAGGAGCAGATGCATAACCTGGCGCGGCCGTTGGCTTTCGTGGTGTTGGCGGTGATCGGTATCGTCAGTATCTGGACGCCGCTGACCCACCCGGAAATCGCTTCGCGCTGGTTCACCTTGCCGAACCTGTTCTGGTTCCTGCCGGTGCCGGTTCTGGTATTGGTCACGATGTACGGACTGTTCCGCGCCGTGGCCCGTCATGCGCACTACACGCCGTTCCTGCTGACGCTGGTGTTGATTTTCCTTGGCTACAGCGGCCTGGGCATCAGCCTGTGGCCCAATATCATCCCGCCGTCCGTGTCGATCTGGGACGCTGCGGCACCGCCGCAAAGCCAGGGCTTCATGCTGGTGGGCACGTTGTTCATCATCCCGTTCATCCTGGGTTATACCTTCTGGAGCTACTACGTGTTCCGCGGCAAGGTCACCCACGAAGACGGCTACCACTAGGAGGGTTGAAACATGTCCGGTAAACCTTCACTGCACGAGATTGAACAGGCCGAGAAGCAGCCATTGTGGCGGCGCCTGGGATGGCTGGCGGGGATCTGGGTGGGCAGCGTGCTGGCCCTGTTCGTGGTGGCCAGCCTGATGCGCATGTTCATGAATGCGGCGGGCCTGACCACGCACTGACATACCGAACCGGCCTGCCAGCGTGAGAGGCAAGCCCTGCTCTTCTATTGGAAGGGCAGGGCTTTTTTATTTGCGCGCTTTGAGGATGACGAACTTTGGTGTGGCCGCCACTTGTTCGACGCCACGGAACAATCGCGCCAACTTGCTGTGGTAGCCCAGGTGGCGATTACCCACGATATACAACGCGCCGCCCACTACCAGGGCTTCGCGTGCCTGCTGGAACATGCGCCAGGCGAGGAAGTCACCCACCACTTGTTGTTGATGAAACGGTGGGTTGCACAGCACCACGTCCAACGATTGCGCCTCCTGACCGGCCAGGCCGTCATCGGCACGTACAATAACGTCGCGATTGCCCAGAGCGGCTTGCCAGTTTTCAGCCGCCGATTGCACGGCCATATAGGACTCATCCACCAACGTGTACTGCGCGTCGGGGTTTTGCAGAGCGCTGGCAATCGCCAATACGCCATTGCCGCAGCCCAGGTCTGCCACGCGGGCGCTGCCAAGGTTTTTCGGCAGGTGCGGCAGGAAGGCGCGGGTGCCGATGTCCAGGCCCTCGCGGCAGAAAACGTTGGCGTGGTTGAGCAACTCGATCGCTGGCGCGTCCAGCCTGTAGCGGGTGGGATAGGGCGAGACGGCGACAGGACGATCTGCCACGGTGGCGATCAGCAATCGCGCCTTTTTGACCGCAAGCGTCGCGTGCATCGGCCCGATGTAACGCTCCAGCAGTTCACCGGCGGCGCGGGGCAAGTGCTTGACCATCGCCCCGGCGATCACCTCGGCGCCCGGCGCCAATTGCCCTTGCAGGCGGATCAACTGTTCTTCCAGCAGCGCCAGGGTTTTTGGCACACGGATCAGCACCCGATCGAAGGGCCCCACCGGCGCGGTACTGGCGGGTACGAATGGCACGGCATCAAACGCCTTGCCGTTGCGCACCAGGTTTTTCTCCAGGGCTTGGGCGGCGAGGAACGAGTCGCCGCTGGAGGTCACCAACATCTGGCCC
Organism: Pseudomonas sp. P867; assembly: GCF_019891455.1. Taxonomy (NCBI): domain Bacteria; kingdom Pseudomonadati; phylum Pseudomonadota; class Gammaproteobacteria; order Pseudomonadales; family Pseudomonadaceae; genus Pseudomonas; species Pseudomonas sp. P867. Next base: position 230,698 of record NZ_JAFLXB010000006.1, read on the forward strand.
GCAAGGCTGGCCGCGAGGGCACCGAAGCTGTCATTGAGTACCAGCACGCGGGTCAGCGCATTGGGTTGCTGTGCGCCAAGGTGGTTGAGCAGGTACTCGTCGGCGGCATCGAAGGCTTGCAGCGGATCATTGTGTTGCTCTGGCTGACGAATCAGATCGAGCTGGGCGAAGGGGCTGTCAAGCAGGGGCATGGGGGAAGAATGCTCTGGGTAATCGACGGAACCGTCTGAGTGAACGGCGACGCGACCCACTGAAGGGGGCGGCATCAACACTCAGAGTTGGCCGTAAATGTTACGTTTTTTTTTACGCAATGACATGGGGTGTTTAATTGACGATTACAGCATTCCGGCTTTGGCGAGGCAGAGCACAGCTTGGATCTTACTGGTGACCTTCAATTTGCTGAGTACTCTGCCGACATGAAAACCCACCGTGCGCTCGGACAGGCACAGAATGCGAGCGATCTCCGCGGCAGTCTTGCCCATGGCGCACCATCTGAGAATCTCCGTTTCGCGGGCCGTTAACTTGAATGGCGCCTCGTCGATGGGCTCGCCGGTGTATTGAAGCGCGACGACCGCATGCATCGCATGGCAGAGCCACAATACTTGACCGGCTTTTTCGTAAAGCTCTTCAGGGCTGACCTCACCCTTGTCACGCACCAGGGTCAGCATACTGAATACACCCTTGAAATCATGCACCGCCTGGGACCAGCCCCTATGCACCCCAAATGACTGAGCCAAGTCCCACAATTCAGGTGCGTTACTGAAGGCTTGCTTCTCCCAGAGGATGGGCAGTACAGAGTGCTTGCAGTGAACTACAGCCGGATCTTTGTCGAAGAAACCTGCTTGTTGATAGATTTTGTTCCATTCATTTGGGTAGTTGTTGCAGTTGAAAGGCTTTGCTTGGGTATTTTCGGATTGAGTACTCATTGTGAACGAGCAATATTTGAACCCCATTTCCTGAGTGCGGTTGATCACCATTTCATACACGGTGGTGATTTCGCTCTCGCCTTCCAGCTTGGGCAGCCGTGAATTGTGCCAATTGACCATCGGTAACTCTCCATGGGTTTCTTTGTGACTTGGGTACTTCCTGATCCCCAATCCAACACGAAAACAAGTGTAGGACACGTCGTACAAGCTAGTCTGAAAAAAAATTCATCAAGTGGTTGGTCTTCGGGTTTCAGATATGTACAAGCGTTATTGGTTTGTATGAAAAAACCGATGGGACATTTTTTTTGCACTGGTTTTAATGACTTGCAGGTGATATCAAAATGACGTCTTCGGACGGCGTAGTTTCATCTTGTGGCGCATTCCGGTTGGGTTAATAGCCAAATGATTAGTATGAGTGTGCGGCGCGTTGTTTGCTGCGGATTGCGGGTGAACCGCTGGCTCACTTGCGTCACTGACAGGCGGTGCGCGATGGGTAAATGCAATGCCAGTACAAATCAACGGTGTTTGCGTCATCTGCTTTGAGAGACACTAGCGGCCTGTGCAAAACGGAGCCTCCCATGACGGCCAGTGCTGAGAAATTTACCCGCCAGACCTTGCTCGACGTGCAATCGCTGACCCCCAGCCTCTTCACCCTGCGCACCACTCGCGACCCAGGCTTTCGCTTTACCGCCGGCCAGTTCGTGCGCCTGGGTGTGACCAAGGCCGATGGCAGCACCGTGTGGCGTGCCTATTCTGTGGTGTCATCGCCTTTTGATGAGCATCTCGACTTTTTTTCCATCGTTGTCCCTGGCGGGGAGTTCACCAGCGAACTCAGCCGGCTGCGGGTTGGCGACACCTTGTTGGTAGAGCGCCAGGCCACCGGCTTCCTGACCCTTAATCGCTTTGTCGACGGGCGCGACCTGTGGCTGCTGGGCACCGGCACAGGGGTTGCGCCGTTCCTGTCGATCCTGCAGGACTTTGAGGTCTGGGAAAAATTCGAACGCATCATTCTGGTGTACAGCGCGCGGGAAGCGAAAGAGCTGGCTTACCAGGCGCTGATCAAGGAACTGGGGGAGCGCGAGTACTTGTCCGAGTACGCGCATAAACTCACCTACATCCCCATCGTCACTCGCGAGCAATATCCGGGTGCGCTCAACGGGCGCATTACCACGCTGATAGAAAATGGCGAACTGGAGCGTGCGGCCGGCCTTGAGTTAACGCCGGAACACTCCCGCGTATTGATTTGCGGTAATCCGCAGATGGTCGATGACACCCGCCAGCTACTCAAGCAACGGGACATGCAACTGAGCCTGAGTCGACGCCCTGGTCAGGTTGCAGTAGAAAATTACTGGTAGAAAAAAGGCGCCTCACGAGGCGCCTTTTTGCAACCGCTGATTAAAGCGGTTTGTTGTTATTTTGAGCCTTGAGCAGATCGCGGATCTCGCCCAGCAGCACTTCTTCCTTGGTCGGCGTCGGTGGCAAGCTAGGGGCTACGGCCTCTTCTCGCTTCAGGCGGTTGATGGCCTTCACACCCATGAAGATCGCAAAAGCAACGATCACGAAGTCGATGATGCTCTGGATGAACTTGCCATAAGCCAGCACCACCGCCGGTACGTCACCCTGCGCGGCCTTGAGCGTTATCGCCAGGTCGGCAAAGTCCACACCCCCGATCAGCAGACCGATAGGCGGCATAATCACGTCGCCTACAAACGAGGAAACAATTTTGCCGAAGGCGGCGCCGATGATGATACCGACGGCCATGTCGACCACATTACCTTTGACCGCGAAGGCCTTGAACTCACTGATCACGCCCATAGGTTATTCCTTGTTACAGTTGAGAAGGGTGGAGGTCAGTGTAATTCAGTCGTACAAGGCTTGCTCGACACAACTGTTAACACTGTCGATTTTTATCGACACATTAAAACGCAAATAGTTTGCAAAGTGCCACCAGTCGCGCGCGAATTACCCGTCATTTCAGCCAGTTACCAGATTATTTTATTAATCGGGCCTGTGGCGTTTTTCTATTTATCTTCTGACTCGCAGGTCTCTAGCCTCTGACAAGCACAACAGAATGTGCGCTAAAAAAACCAGAGGAAACCTCGATGAACACTCCAATCCGCCGCAGGCCCGTGTCCGCGCGTCACGCGTTGGCACTGGTGACCGCCAGCCTGCTGTCCCTCTCCGTGCAAGCCGCCAACCTGACCCGCGATAACGGGGCCAACGTCGGTGATAACCAGAACTCGCAAACGGCCGGAGCGAACGGCCCGGTATTGTTGCAGGACGTTCAGCTGATCCAGAAGTTGCAGCGCTTTGACCGCGAACGCATCCCCGAGCGTGTGGTACATGCCCGCGGTACTGGCGCCCATGGCACCTTCACGGTGACCGACAACCTCAGCGACCTGACCAAGGCCAAGGTGTTCGCCGCCGGTGAAACCACGCCAGTGTTCGTACGCTTTTCGGCGGTCGTCCACGGTAACCATTCCCCTGAAACCCTGCGTGACCCAAGGGGTTTTGCCACCAAGTTCTACACCGCCGAAGGTAACTGGGACCTGGTTGGCAATAACTTCCCGACCTTCTTTATCCGCGATGCCATCAAGTTCCCGGATATGGTCCATGCCTTTAAACCCGACCCACGCACTAACCTGGATGACGACTCGCGCCGTTTCGACTTCTTCTCCCATGTTCCCGAAGCCACGCGTACTTTGACCGAGTTGTACTCGGACTCCGGTACCCCGGCCAGTTACCGCGAGATGGACGGTAATGGCGTACATGCCTACAAGTTGATCAACGCCAAGGGCGAAGTGCACTACGTCAAGTTCCACTGGAAGAGCCTGCAAGGCATCAAGAACCTGGATCCCAAGCAAGTCACCGAAGTACAGGGTCGTGACTACAGTCATATGACCAACGACTTGGTCACCCATATCAACAAGGGCGACTTCCCCAAGTGGGACTTGTATGTGCAAGTGCTCAAGCCCGAGGACTTGGCCAAGTTTGATTTCGACCCCCTGGATGCCACCAAGATCTGGCCGGATGTACCGGAGCGTAAAGTCGGGCAGATGGTGCTCAATCGCAACCCGGCCAATGTCTTCCAGGAAACCGAGCAAGTAGCGATGGCGCCTGCCAACCTGGTGCCGGGCATCGAGCCGTCGGAAGACCGTCTGCTGCAAGGCCGGGTGTTCTCCTATGCCGATACGCAAATGTACCGCCTGGGTGCGAACGCCCTGCAACTGCCGATCAACGCTCCACGGGTCACCGTCAACAACGGTAACCAGGACGGTGCGATGAACTTCGGCAAGACCACCACCGGCGTGAACTACCAGCCAAGCCGGCTGTTGCCACGCGAAGAGCCGCAAACCGCGCGCTACAGCCAGTCGCCGCTGTCGGGCAGCACCCAGCAGGCGAAGATCCAGCGCGAGCAGAACTTCAAACAGGCCGGTGACCTGTACCGCTCCTACACCAAGAAAGAGCGTCAGGACTTGATCGACAATTTCGGCGGCTCGCTGGCCACCACCGATGACGAGAGCAAGCACATCATCCTGTCGTTCCTTTACAAGGCTGATCCGGAATACGGCACCGGCGTGACCAAGGTGGCCAAAGGTGATCTGGCTCGCGTGAAGGCGCTGGCGGAAAAACTGACTGACTGATTCGTTGGTTGCGGTCGGCGCCTCTACGGGCGTCGACCTTTGGCAGGAGAAGCCCCTATGCGTATCTCTATCGGTTTACTGATGGCCATGCTGGCCTTTGTCGCCCATGCGAAGTCTCCCGACCCAGTGGCGCTCAAGGCCCAGTTGCAGGATTACTACTTCGACGCCGCTCGCCGTGGCGACCTCGACATGCTCAATACCTTTATCGACTCCGGCTACAGCCTCAACATCCAGGATGACAAAGGCTACACGGCACTGATTCTCGCCGCTTATCACGGCCAGGGCTCGTACGTGGAGCGTCTGCTCGACGCGGGTGCCAACGCCTGCGTACAGGACAAACGCGGCAACACGGCGCTGATGGGCGCGATCTTCAAGGGTGAGCTGAAAATCGCCCAGCGCCTGCTGGCCACCGACTGCAACCCGGACCAACGCAATGGCGCGGGACAGACTGCCGCCATGTACGCCGGGCTGTTCAAACGCGTCGAGTTGCTGGGTGAACTGCAAGCCAAAGGCGCAGACCTGAACGCCGAGGACCCCGTCGGTAACAGTGCTTCACGTTTGGCCAGTGGCGAAATCCGGACCCCGGCGTCGCGCTGAGCTATCATCGCGGTTTTTCGGTTGGAGGTTCTCACATGGCAAAGGCCAAGCGCATGTACGGCTGCACGGAGTGCGGCGCGACCTTTCCCAAATGGGCGGGCCAGTGCTCCGAATGCGGTGCGTGGAACACCCTGACTGAAACCATGATTGAAAGCGGTGGTGCCGCAGCCCCTACCGGCCGCGCCGGCTGGACCGGGCAACAGGCACAGATCAAGACACTGGCCGAGGTCAGCGTCGAAGAGATCCCGCGTTTCTCCACCGCGTCCGGCGAACTGGACCGCGTACTTGGCGGTGGCCTGGTCGATGGTTCGGTGGTGCTGATCGGCGGTGACCCGGGCATCGGCAAGTCGACCATCCTCTTGCAAACCCTGTGCAGCATCGCCAGCCGTATGCCGGCGCTGTACGTCACCGGTGAAGAATCCCAACAGCAAGTGGCCATGCGCGCCCGCCGTTTGGGCCTGCCCCAGGACCAGCTGCGGGTCATGACTGAAACCTGCATCGAAAGCATCATCGCCACGGCGCGGATTGAAAAGCCCAAGGTCATGGTGATTGACTCGATCCAGACGATTTTCACCGAGCAACTGCAATCGGCGCCGGGCGGCGTGTCCCAGGTGCGCGAAAGTGCGGCGCTGTTGGTGCGCTACGCCAAGCAGAGCGGCACGGCGATCTTCCTGGTCGGCCACGTGACCAAGGAAGGCGCGCTGGCCGGGCCACGGGTGTTGGAGCACATGGTGGATACCGTGCTGTATTTCGAAGGTGAGTCCGATGGCCGCCTGCGTTTGCTGCGGGCGGTAAAAAACCGCTTTGGCGCCGTGAACGAGCTGGGTGTGTTCGCCATGACTGACCGTGGGCTGAAAGAAGTCTCCAACCCCTCGGCGATTTTTCTCACTCGCGCCCAGGAAGAAGTCCCGGGCAGTGTGGTGATGGCGACGTGGGAGGGTACCCGGCCCATGCTGGTGGAAGTCCAGGCGCTGGTGGATGACAGCCATTTGGCCAACCCGCGGCGGGTCACGCTTGGCCTGGACCAGAACCGTCTGGCGATGTTGCTGGCGGTATTGCACCGTCACGGCGGCATTCCGACCCATGACCAGGATGTTTTCCTTAACGTAGTGGGCGGCGTCAAGGTGCTGGAGACCGCCTCCGACCTGGCTCTGATGGCGGCGGTGATGTCCAGCCTGCGCAATCGGCCGCTGCCCCATGATCTGCTGGTGTTTGGTGAGGTCGGCCTGTCGGGTGAAGTCCGCCCGGTGCCCAGTGGGCAGGAGCGGTTGAAGGAGGCGGCCAAGCATGGGTTCAAGCGGGCGATCGTGCCCAAGGGCAATGCGCCGAAGGAAATGCCGGCAGGTTTGCAGGTGATTGGGGTGACACGCCTGGAGCAGGCGCTGGATGCACTGTTCGAATAATCACCAGCATTGCAAATCCAATGTGGGAGGGGGCTTGCTCCCGATTGCGGTGAATCAGTAACAGATAGGCTGACTGACCCACCGCAATCGGGAGCAAGTCGAATCGTCGCACCGCCCCTCCCACATTTGAGTTGTGTTGGCTTCTAGATTTCCAGCAATGCCGCCAGCTCTCTGTGTAGCTCTTCCTCATCCCCCAGGTTCAACTCAATCAGTCGCCGCAAATGGCTGATCGAATCCAGATCGATATGTTGGCACACGAAGCCCAACTGCTCCTGATCCTCGTGGCTCAGCTTCACTTGCATCTTTATATGCGCTTTCGGATCCAGGCGTATGTCTACGTCGAACGGCAGCGCCTTGTTCCCCTTCCAGTCTTCGGGGCGCTCGACCAGTAGACCCTTTAGCGAGAGATCCACCAGTTTCACCGGAAAATCCCATCCGTTTTGCCGAATTTCGGTTTTGGCATCAAAAGCAATCCGGCGAAAACGGCGGCGATCAGACGGTTGCTCAGTCATGGTGAAGCCCTCGGTGGATAGGAGGATTGTAGCCTTGCGCCATCATTTGGCATTTATTTCGTTTTTTTGCCGCATAGAAGGCTCTAGACCAACGTAGGGGGCTGGTCTTTGAGGCCAACAGCGCTAAACTCGGGCTGGCTGTCCTTTCTGTCCACCCTGGCTGGAATACAAAAATGAAAAATAATAATAGCCTGCTACGCCACCTACCCTGGCTGGTGCTGGCAATCGTAGGAGCGTGCGCCCTGGGCGTAGTGGCCTTGCGCCGCGGCGAGGCGATCAACGCCTTGTGGATTGTGGTCGCTGCTGTGGCCATCTATCTGGTTGCGTACCGTTACTACAGTCTGTTCATCGCCAATAACGTGATGCAACTCGACCCTCGGCGGGCCACCCCCGCAGTGGTCAATAACGACGGTCTGGACTACGTGCCGACCAACAAACATATCCTTTTCGGTCACCACTTTGCGGCGATTGCCGGTGCAGGCCCGTTGGTCGGTCCGGTGCTGGCGGCGCAGATGGGCTACCTGCCCGGCACCCTGTGGCTGATTGCCGGTGTGGTGCTGGCGGGTGCGGTGCAGGACTTCATGATCCTGTTCCTGTCCACTCGTCGCAACGGGCGTTCCCTGGGTGACATGGTTCGCGAAGAGATGGGCCGCATTCCCGGGACCATTGCGCTGTTCGGCTGCTTTTTGATCATGATCATCATCCTCGCGGTGCTGGCACTGATCGTGGTCAAGGCCCTGGCCGAGAGCCCGTGGGGCATCTTTACGGTGATGGCGACCATCCCGATTGCGATGTTCATGGGCATCTACATGCGCTACATCCGCCCGGGCCGCATTGGTGAAATTTCGATCATCGGCGTGCTGTTGCTGCTGGGTTCGATCTGGCTGGGCGGGCAGATTGCCGCTGACCCGGTCTGGGCCAAAGCCTTCACCTTCACCGGGATCCAGATCACCTGGATGCTGATCGGCTACGGCTTCGTTGCCGCTGTTCTGCCGGTATGGCTGATCCTGGCGCCGCGTGACTACCTGTCGACGTTCCTGAAAATCGGCACCATCATCGCTCTGGCGATCGGCATCCTGGTCACCATGCCTGACCTGAAAATGCCGGCACTGACCCAGTTCATCGACGGCACTGGCCCGGTATGGAAGGGCGGCCTGTTCCCGTTCCTGTTCATCACCATTGCCTGTGGCGCGGTCTCGGGCTTCCACGCGCTGATCTCTTCGGGCACCACGCCCAAGTTGCTCGCCAGTGAAAGCCACGCCCGTTACATCGGATACGGCGGCATGTTGATGGAGTCGTTTGTGGCCATCATGGCAATGGTTGCCGCTTCGGTGATCGAGCCAGGCGTGTACTTCGCCATGAACAGCCCGGCGGCGATTGTCGGTACTGACGTGGTCACCGTGGCGCAAACCGTCAGCAGCTGGGGTTTTGCAATTACCCCTGAAGCGCTGTCGGCTGTTGCCCACGATATCGGTGAAACCACCATCCTGGCGCGTGCCGGCGGTGCGCCGACGCTGGCGGTCGGTATCGCACAGATCCTGCACAGTGTGCTGCCAGGTGAAAACACCATGGCGTTCTGGTACCACTTTGCAATCCTGTTCGAAGCGTTGTTCATCCTCACGGCGGTCGATGCCGGTACCCGTGCCGGTCGCTTCATGCTGCAGGACCTGCTGGGTTCGTTCGTGCCTGCGCTCAAACGCACCGAGTCCTGGACCGCCAACCTGATCGCGACGGCCGGTTGCGTGGCGATGTGGGGTTACCTGTTGTACCAGGGCGTGATCGACCCACTGGGAGGCATCAACACCTTGTGGCCGCTGTTCGGTATCTCCAACCAGATGCTGGCGGGTATCGCGCTGATGCTGGCGACCGTTGTGCTGATCAAGATGAAGCGCCAGCGCTACATCTGGGTGACCATGTTGCCGGCCGTCTGGCTGCTGATCTGCACCACCACCGCAGGCTTCATCAAGCTGTTCGACGCCAACCCGGCGATCGGCTTCCTGTCGCTGGCCAAGAAATACAGCGATGCCCTGGCCAACGGTCAGATCCTCGCCCCGGCCAAGAGCATCGACCAGATGCAGCATGTGATCTGGAACGCCTACACCAACGCAACGCTGACGGCGCTGTTCCTGTTCGTGGTATTCAGCATCCTGTTCTATGCGCTCAAAGTCGGCGTAGCCGCCTGGGGTAACAAAGAGCGTACGGATAAAGAAGCGCCATTCCAGGCCGTACCGGACGCATAAGCGAGGATTGCCACTATGTTCAATGACATCAGTCGCCTCGGTAAATACCTCGGTCAGGCCGCGCGCCTGATGGTCGGCATGCCCGACTACGACACCTACGTCGAGCATATGCAAACCAAACACCCGGACAAGCCGGTGATGGACTACAAGGCGTTCTTCCGCGAACGCCAGGAGGCCCGTTACGGCGGCAAGGGTGGGCCCAAGTGCTGTTGACCCGGTAACGCGGGCCAATGCGATACCCCTGTGGGAGCAGGGCTTTCTGTGGGAGCTGGCTTGCCTGCGATAGCATCACCTCGGTCTGACTGAAGCACCGAGTTGTCTGCATCGCAGGCAAGCCAGCTCCCACAGGGGCCTTTGCTCCCACATTTGTTTTGTGTTTATTCAGTTATCAGGAGAATAGTTTTGTCCTCTCCCATCCCCGTCACCATCCTCAGCGGCTTCCTCGGTGCCGGCAAGACCACCTTGCTGCGCCATCTGCTCAAGGCCGAGCACGGCTTGAAAATCGCCGTGATCGAAAACGAATTCAGTGACGCCGGCATCGACACCCAGCTCTTGGGCGACGAGCCGGTACAAGTCATGACCCTGTCCAACGGCTGCGTGTGCTGCACCATCCACACCGACCTGACCAAGGCCCTGTACCTGCTGCTTGAGCGTCTGGACAGTGGCGAAATCGCCTTCGACCGCCTGGTGATCGAATGCACCGGCCTTGCCGACCCGGCACCAGTGGCCCAGACTTTTTTCATCGACGAAGAACTGCGCGAGCGCTACATCCTCGACGGCATCATTACCCTGGTGGACGCCGCCCACGCCGAGCATCACCTGACCCAGACCATCGCCCAGGCCCAGATCGGCTTTGCCGACCGCCTGCTGGTGAGCAAGCGCGACCTGGTGGACAACGCCACCTTCGACGCCCTCAGTCAGCGCCTGACCCGTATCAACCGGCGTGCGCCGATCCGTGTGGTGGATCACGGCAAGATCGACTTGGCTGAGTTGCTGGATGTGCGCGGCTTCAACCTCAATGCCGGCATGAGCCTGCGCCCGGTCAGCGCTGCGCCATCGGTCGACCGTATTTCCAGCCTGGTGCTGCGCACCGACCAGCCGCTGGATATCGACCGCCTCAGTGAGTTCATGAACGAACTGCTGGAAGATCACGGCAAGCAGCTGCTGCGCTACAAGGGCGTGCTGAATATTGCCGGGGAGGATCGACGCATGGTGTTCCAGGGCGTACTGAAACTCTATGGTTTTGACTGGGACACCGAATGGGCCGAGGACGAGGCGCGCGAAAGTGTAATCGTGTTTATTGCCGATGAGTTGCCGGAGGACAAGATCCGCGAAGGTTTTGCCAAGGTCTACCAATCCTGACTTGAAATGCGATCAACTGTGGGAGGGGGCTTGCTCCCGATTGCGGTGGGTCAGTAAACATATAAGTGACTGACACACTGCTATCGGGAGCAAGCCCCCTCCCACAATTGAATGCATTTCAAATTGAAATAAAAAAGCCCGGCTCAAGAGCCGGGCTTTTCATTCAAGCAACTGCAATCAAGCGCCGTAAACCGGCAGCTTCTTGCAGATGGCCTTGACCTTCTCACGTACCGCGTCGATCACGGCTTCGTTGTTCAGGTCAGCCAGGATGTCGCAGATCCAGCCGGCCAGTTCCTTGCACTCTGCTTCCTTGAAGCCACGGGTGGTCACAGCCGGGGTGCCGAAGCGCAGGCCGGAGGTGACGAACGGCGAACGTGGATCGTTCGGCACGGAGTTCTTGTTCACGGTGATGAAGGCTTTGCCCAGGGCGGCGTCAGCGTCTTTACCGGAAATGTCCTGTTTGATCAGCGACAGCAGGAACAGGTGGTTTTCAGTACCGCCGGACACCACGTCAAAACCGCGCTCGATGAACACAGATGCCATGGCCTGGGCGTTCTTCACCACTTGTTGCTGGTAGGTCTTGAACTCAGGCTGCAGTGCTTCCTTGAAGCAGATCGCCTTGGCGGCAATCACGTGCTCCAGCGGGCCACCCTGGGCGCCCGGGAATACCGCGGAGTTGAGCTTCTTCTCGATCTCGGCGTTGGCGCGAGCCAGGATCAGGCCGCCACGTGGACCGCGCAGGGTCTTGTGGGTAGTGGTGGTCACCACGTCAGCGTAAGGCACTGGGTTCGGGTACACGCCCGCTGCCACCAGACCGGCCACGTGGGCCATGTCGACGAACAGGTAGGCACCGACCTTGTCGGCGATTTCACGGAAGCGTGGGAAATCCAGGATCTGCGAGTAGGCAGAGAACCCAGCCACGATCATTTTTGGCTTGTGCTCGACCGCCAGGCGCTCGACTTCGTCGTAGTCGATCAGGCCGTTGGCATCGATACCGTACTGGACGGCGTTGTACAGCTTGCCGGAGGAAGAAACGCTGGCGCCGTGGGTCAGGTGACCGCCGTGGGCCAGGCTCATGCCCAGGATAGTGTCGCCGCCTTGCAGCAGGGCCAGGTACACGGCGCTGTTGGCCTGGGAGCCGGCGTGTGGCTGGACGTTGGCGTAATCGGCGCCGAACAGCTCCTTGGCACGGTCGATGGCCAACTGCTCAACCACGTCGACGTACTCGCAACCACCGTAGTAGCGCTTGCCCGGGTAGCCTTCGGCGTACTTGTTGGTCAAAACCGAACCTTGAGCCTCCATCACCGCAGGGCTGGTGTAGTTTTCCGAAGCGATCAGCTCAATGTGCTCTTCCTGGCGCACGGCTTCTTGCTCCATGGCGGCGAAGAGATCGGCGTCGTACTTGGCAATAGTCAAATCACGGCTGAACATGGCGGTCCTCAAGGATCGGGGGCAGAAAAGGAGGGCATTCTAACCCAATGGGTTTTAGATGGCATATGAAAGGACATCATGTCGCGGACAAGTGGGGCTCATCTGGGGATGGGCGGTGTCGGCACTGGCCCCATCGCAGGCAAGCCAGCTCCCACACTTGATCGGGCTCACACAGTCAAATGTGGGAGCTGGCTTGCCTGCGATGAGGCCATAAGCTCCACTGCAGCACTTCAGTCGAACATGAAGAGGGCATCATTGCTGAACTGCGCCTCGAACCGATTCGCCGGCATCGGCCGCCCGAACAGGTAACCCTGGACCTCATCACAGCCATGCTCGCGCAAAAAGTCCAATTGCTCGTGGGTTTCCACCCCTTCGGCAATCACCGCCAGGTTCAGGCTGTGGGCCATGGCAATGATCGCCCGGGCGATCTGTGCGTCCTGCTCACCGGAGGGCAGGCCATCGACGAAGGTGCGGTCGATCTTCAACACGTCGATGGGGAATTGCTTGAGGTAGTTGAGCGATGAATAGCCAGTGCCAAAGTCGTCTACCGCGATGCTCAGGCCCAGGTTCTTCAAGCTGGCGAGGATTTGCAGCGCTTCGTTGACTTCGCGCATCAGGATACTTTCGGTCAGTTCCAGCTCCAGGCACGCTGGCGGCAGGCCAGTGTCCTTGAGGATGGTGGCGATGCGCGTGCCCAGCTGGCCGTCGGAGAACTGTCGCGCCGAGATGTTCACCGAGACTTTGGGCACCCGCACCTTGTTCTGGTGCCAGGTCTTGAGCTGGCGACAGGCTTCGCTGATCACCCAATCGCCCACGTCCACCACCAGCCCGAGTTCTTCCAATACCGGAATGAAATCCCCCGGCGGCACCAGCCCGCGACGCGGGTGGCGCCAGCGCAGCAGGGCCTCGGCACCGGTCAGGCGTTTGCCGTCGCCGCTGAATTGCGGTTGGTAATACAGCACGAATTCGTTCTGGTCCAGGGCGTGGCGCAGGTCGCTCTCCAACTCCAGACGCTCCAGGGCGCTGGCGTTCATGTCGGCCTGGTAGAACTGGAAGTTGTTCTTGCCGCGTTCTTTGGCGTGGTACATCGCCGTATCCGCGTTTTTCATCAGTTGGCTCAGCTCGTTGCCGTCTTGGGGGCTGAGGGCGATGCCGATACTGGCGGTCACGAAAAACTCGCGGCCTTCGAGCACGAATGGCTTCACCAGGCTGGCCAGAATCTGCTCGGCCACATGAATCGCGCGGTTCAGCGCCATTTCGCGGCTGACCCGTGGTTGCAACAGCAGGGTGAACTCGTCGCCGCCCATGCGCGCCACGGTGTCGTCTTCGGCCACGCAACCGAGCAGGCGCGTCGCCATTTCCTTGAGCATACGGTCGCCGGCGGCGTGGCCGAGGGAGTCGTTGATCGGCTTGAAGCGGTCGAGGTCGAGGAACATCAACACCACCCACGACTTCTGCCGTTCTGCCGATTGCAACGCCGTGTGCAGACGGTCCTGGAACAGCGTGCGGTTGGGCAGGTGGGTCAGGGCGTCGTAGTAGGCCAGGCGGTGGATGCGCTGTTCGCTGGCCTTGCGCTCGCTGATATCGCTGAAGAAGCACACATAGCTGGCCAGGTCGCCTTCATCGTCGAACACCGCCGTAATGCCGACCCAGGCCGGGTAATGCTCGCCGTTGCGGCGCTTGAGCCACACTTCGCCTTCCCAGGTACTGTGCTGGTGCAGTTGCTTGAGCACATAACGCAGGTGGGCTTCCTGCTGCTCGTCGACGGTGAGCATGTTCGGCAATTGGTCGAGCACGTCCGCCACTTCATACCCGCTGACCCGGCTGAACGCCTCGTTGGCTTGCACGATATAGCCGGCCGGATCGGTGATCAGGATCGCCGAGGTGGAGTGCTCGAAGACCGTGGCCGCCATGCGCAGGTCTTTTTCGGCGCGGCGTTGCTGGCTGATATCGCGGCCCACGCCGAGGATGCCCTCAAAGGCGCCATGTTCATCCCACACCAGCACCAGGCGCAGTTCGATCGGTACTTTGCGCCCGTCAGCGCGCAGGCAGTCGAACAGAAACAGTTGGGTCTGGACTTCATCGCGCAAGGTGTTCAACGCCTCGGGGTTGCCGAGGGCGCGACTGACCTGTTCCATCAGGCTATAAATGCCGGTCAACTGTTGCGGGTTGGCAACGATCGACTGCCAGCCATGCTTGAACACCCAATCCACGTCATAGCCCAGCACGGTGTTGACCGATGGGCTGATGTAATTCAGAGCCAGTTGGCTGTCGGTAGAGCAGATCACGTCGCTGATGCTTTCAGCCAACATGCGGTAGCGCTGCTCGCTGTCGCGCAGGGATTCGCTGGCTTCGATCTGGTCGGTAATGTCCTTGGCCACACCGATGATCCGAGTGACCACCGTGGACGTATCCCGGGCCAGGGCCTGTTCGCGAATATCGAAGCGGCGCCATTGGTTATTGCGGTGGCGAAAGCGCAGTTGGCAGTGCAACTGGGTCGTGTAAGCGGCCTGGCGTTGCTGCTCACGCGAGTCGTGGTAGTGCTCGGCGTCTTCGGGGTGCAGCAGGATTTCCCAGAAGTACTCACCCATTTGCTGCAGTTCGGCTTTGTTGTAGCCCAGGGTGTGGCCCAGATGATGGTTGCTGAAAATCATGCGCTGGCTGATCACGTCCTGCACATACAGGTGATCGGGCACCGTACGCACCACATCCGACCAGAAGCTCTCGCGCTCCACCAGCGACAACTCGATCAGCTTGCGGCTGGTGATGTCGCTGATGCTGAGGATTACGGCCTTGACGTCATCCTGCTGCTCCGGCAAACGCATCACCAGCCACAGGTACTGTTCGTTGCCGGCCACGTCGTTGAGCTGGATTTCCAGCTCCAGCTGTTTTTGCCGGGTCAGTACAGCTTCCAGCACCTGATAGCCGATGGACGTGGCATTGCTCGGGCAATCATCGATCAGGCGTTCCCATGCCTGCTCGCAGGACGCGACGTTGAGCAGGCGCACGGCCATCTGGTTGACCTCGGTGACGCGCAACTCCTTGAGCAGTTGCTTGCGCTCGGCGGGGTTGGCCTGCAACCAGGCGTGCAACTGTTCGCGGCTTTGTACCTGGGTCTTGTTGCAAAACGCCTTGAGCCCCGCCAGGTCAAGCACGCACAAGGCCACGCCTGTGCCTTCGAAGATGTCCTGATAGCGTCGCCGGCCTTCATGCACCTGGCGTTGGCGGCGGCGCATGTTGAGCAGCACGATCACCGGGACAAGCGAAAATGCCAGGCCCAGCAGGCACTTGCCGATAAAGGCAGGCAGCAGTTGTTCCAGCACCGCGCTGCGGTCAAACAGGCCGCGCAGTTGCCAGTCGCTTTTGCTCAAGGGCGTGACCAGCACACTGCGGTTCAATTCTTCCGGCGTCAGGGCGCTGGGCCACTGCGCGGGCATCCCGCTGTCACGGCTGACCACACGATGGTTCAGGCTGTTCTCGATCGCCCACATCGGGCGCTGGCCCTGAATGTCCTGCCGTGTGAGGTTGGCCAGGTAATTGGGGGCCAGGCGCAAGGCCCAGTACACCTTGGAGCCACCGCTGGGTTGGTGCAGCAACAGATAGATGACCGTGCCGTCATTGTCGTTGCTCAGGTAGTAAGACTGGGCGTGACTGCGCTTGACCAGGTCTTCGAGCAGGGCATTGTCTTGGCTGCCTTCGGCAGTGTCGCTGATCAGTGCGCCGTTGGGGGTGAGCAGGGCGAAGCTGCGTAGGTCCGGCAACGAGCGCTGCAACGTGCGCATCAAGGCCTGCTGCTGTTCGGCATTGCGCGGCGGCTCGACAATGGGCAGCAGGTTCAGGGCGATCTGCGCGCTCAGTGCCATGCTCTGGCTGATCTGCTCGGCCAAGTCAGCACTGTAGTCGATGGTGTATTGCTGCTGGTTTTTCTGGTTTTGCTGCAACTGGTCAAGCAGTTGCCAGAACAATAACGCGAGCAACATCAGCACAAGCGTCGCCAATGCGCCCTTCAAGGTACCGTGCAGGGGCGCTCCCGGCGCAATATGAGCGGCGCGCAAGGGAGTGGGCGGCGTGACTTTGGACAAGCTGTGATCCTGCGGTTGGCTGGACTGGCGCGCGACGTGCACTATAAGCCGGACGCCCGGAGGGCGGCTAGCATGCCTTGAGTTGTGGCAAAGTGCCAGTCCTCCCTGGCTGGACTGCCCCAGCGCATTCAGGTAGCTTTGCCGGTTACGCGGGGGCGTTCCAGCCCCAGACATTCAGGCTTTTTCCCCACGCAGGCATTGATGATAGTCAAAGGCCCGCGCGGCGCATGGCCTGGCACGGGCTTCGTCCGCTTAATTCATCAGTCACTGACGCTAGGTTCACCATGGCTCAATACGTCTTCACCATGCATCGGCTGGGAAAAGTTGTTCCGCCGAAGCGGGAAATCCTGAAAAACATATCGTTGTCCTTCTTCCCAGGCGCCAAGATCGGCGTGCTCGGCCTCAACGGCTCGGGTAAATCCACGCTGCTGAAAATCATGGCCGGCGTCGATACCGAGTTCGAAGGCGAAGCCCGCCCGATGCCGGACCTGAATATCGGTTACCTGCCGCAAGAGCCGATCCTGGATCCGACCAAGACCGTGCGCGAAGTGGTTGAAGAGGCCGTCAGCGTGATCAAGGACGCCCAAGCGCGCCTCGACGAGGTGTATGCCGCCTACGCCGAACCGGATGCCGACTTCGACAAGCTGGCCGCCGAGCAGGCCAAGCTCGAAGCCATCCTGCAGGCTGGCGACGGTCACAATCTGGAGCGCCAACTGGAAGTCGCCGCCGATGCGCTGCGCCTGCCGGCGTGGGACGCCAAGGTCGAGCACCTGTCTGGTGGTGAAAAACGTCGTGTGGCCCTGTGCCGCCTGCTGCTGTCGGCTCCCGATATGCTGCTGCTCGACGAACCGACCAACCACCTGGACGCCGATTCCGTCGCCTGGCTGGAGCACTTCCTGCACGATTTCCCGGGCACCGTGGTTGCGATCACGCACGACCGGTATTTCCTGGACAACGTTGCCGGCTGGATCCTCGAGCTCGACCGCGGCGCCGGTATCCCTTACGAGGGCAACTACTCCGGTTGGCTGGAAGCCAAGTCCGACCGTCTGGCCGCCGAATCCAAGCAGCAATCGGCCCACGAAAAAGCCATGAAGGAAGAGCTGGAGTGGGTGCGCAAAGGCGCCAAGGCCCGCCAGTCCAAATCCAAGGCCCGTCTGCAACGCTTTGAAGAAATGCAGTCGCAGGAATTCCAGAAGCGCAGCGAAACCAACGAGATCTACATCCCGGCCGGTCCGCGCCTGGGTGACAAGGTCATCGAGTTCAAGAACGTATCCAAGGGCTATGGCGACCGCG
This sequence comes from Pseudomonas sp. P867, assembly GCF_019891455.1. Lineage (NCBI taxonomy): Bacteria > Pseudomonadati > Pseudomonadota > Gammaproteobacteria > Pseudomonadales > Pseudomonadaceae > Pseudomonas > Pseudomonas sp. P867. The sequence continues at coordinate 248,188 of NZ_JAFLXB010000006.1, forward strand.
TGCTGATCGACAACCTGTCGTTCTCCATGCCAAAAGGCGCGATCGTCGGCGTCATTGGTGGTAACGGTGCGGGTAAGTCCACGCTGTTCCGCATGTTGATGGGCAAGGAAACTCCGGATTCCGGCAGCATCGAGATCGGCGACACCGTGCAACTGGCCTGTGTAGACCAGAGCCGCGACGACCTCGACGGCAGCAAGACCGTGTTCCAGCAGATCTCCGACGGCTCCGACCAGATCCGCATCGGCAACTATGAAATCCCGTCGCGCACCTATGTCGGCCGTTTCAACTTCAAGGGCGGCGATCAGCAGAAGTTCGTCAAGGACCTGTCCGGCGGTGAGCGTGGTCGCTTGCACCTGGCCCTGACCTTGAAAGAGGGCGGCAACGTGTTGCTGCTCGACGAACCGTCCAACGACCTCGACGTTGAAACCCTGCGTTCCCTGGAAGAAGCCCTGCTGGACTTCCCGGGCGCCGCCATTGTGATCTCTCACGATCGGTGGTTCCTTGACCGCGTCGCGACCCACATCCTGGCGTACGAAGATGACTCCCAGGCGGTGTTCTTCGAAGGTAACTACACCGAGTACGAAGCAGACCGTAAAAAGCGCTTGGGCGAAGCAGCTGCCCAGCCGCACCGTGTGCGTCACAAAAAACTGGCCTGATTCGGGCTGGTTTGAAAAAAGCGGAGCCTTCGGGCTCCGTTTTTTTTGGGGCGCTGTTCAGGTGGACCGAGGCGACTTCATCGCAGGCAAGCCAGCTCCCACATTAGATCGAGTACCTCTGCTACGACACGGTCCAATGTGGGAGCTGGCTTGCCTGCGATAGCGGTTTAACTATTGGTGCATATCTCGCGTTGAAATCCCTGTTAGAGGGCAAAAATCCTGATTATTTATATCCAATGCACCATTTAAATTCACAAAAGCGACATTTTGCCCTGTCACGGTGCGAAATGAATTGATAAAGTCCGGCTCATTCTCTGTTTAACAACAATCAATTTGCCGAGACTTTTCATGATCGAATCCGTCGAATCCTTCCTGGCCCGCCTCAAGAAACGCGACCCCGACCAGCCGGAATTCCACCAGGCTGTAGAAGAAGTCCTGCGCAGCCTGTGGCCCTTTCTTGAAGCCAACCCCCACTACCTGACCTCGGGCATTCTGGAGCGCATTTGCGAACCGGAACGCGCCATCACCTTCCGGGTATCGTGGGTGGATGATCACGGCAAGGTTCAGGTCAATCGCGGTTTCCGTATCCAGATGAACAGCGCCATCGGCCCGTACAAAGGTGGCTTGCGCTTTCACCCTTCGGTCAACCTGGGCGTGCTGAAATTCCTCGCCTTCGAGCAGACCTTCAAAAACTCCCTGACCTCGCTGCCCATGGGCGGCGGTAAAGGCGGCTCGGACTTCGACCCCAAGGGCAAGAGCGATGCCGAAGTGATGCGCTTCTGCCAGGCGTTCATGAGCGAGTTGTACCGCCACATCGGTGCGGACGTCGACGTGCCGGCCGGCGATATCGGTGTGGGCGCACGGGAAATCGGCTTTCTGTTCGGCCAGTACAAGCGCCTGAGCAATCAATTCACTTCAGTGCTGACCGGCAAAGGCATGACTTATGGCGGCAGCCTGATTCGTCCGGAAGCCACCGGTTTCGGCTGTGTGTATTTCGCCGAGGAAATGCTCAAGCGCCAAGGTCAGCGGGTCGAAGGCAAGCGGGTGGCGGTGTCCGGCTCCGGCAACGTGGCGCAATACGCGGCGCGCAAGGTCATGGACTTGGGGGGCAAGGTGGTTTCCCTGTCGGACTCCGAAGGCACCCTGTACGCCGAAAGTGGTTTGACCGAAGAACAATGGTCGGCCCTGCTGGAGCTGAAAAACGTACAACGCGGGCGTATCAGTGAATTGGCTGAACGTTTCGGCCTGGAATTCCGCAAAGGCCAAACCCCTTGGGAGCTGGCGTGCGATATCGCGCTGCCATGCGCCACCCAGAACGAACTCGACGCCCAAGCCGCACGCACGCTGTTGCGCAACGGCTGCATCTGCGTGGCCGAAGGCGCCAACATGCCGACCACCCTGGAGGCTGTGGATATCTTCATCGACGCGGGCATCCTGTTTGCGCCTGGCAAGGCGTCCAACGCCGGCGGTGTGGCAGTGAGCGGCCTGGAAATGTCGCAGAACGCCATGCGCCTGCTGTGGACCGCCGGGGAAGTGGACAGCAAACTGCACAACATCATGCAGTCGATCCACCATGCCTGCGTGCATTACGGTGAGGAAAACGGCCGGGTCAACTACGTCAAGGGCGCCAACATCGCAGGCTTCGTGAAAGTGGCTGACGCGATGCTGGCCCAGGGCATCGTCTAAACCTCGGGTTCGATGCTCAGCACTTCGATCAACTGATCGCCGACGGGGCGCTTCCACAGCACCTCGTCGCCCACCTGGGCCCCCAACAAGGCGCGGCCCAGAGGCGAGCCCCAGTTGATCAAACCGGCGTTGGCGTCGGCTTGATCCTCACCTACCAATTGAATGCGCTGTTGCTCGTCCTGCTCATTGGCGAACGTGACCCAGCTGCCGATCTGCACCTTGTCGGTGGCTGTCGCCGGCGCGACCACCTGAGCGCTTTGCACCCGCTGGTTGAAGTAACGCAGGTCCCGCTCAAGATCCGCCTGGCGCTGCTTATCGGCCTGCTCACCTTTGGCGGACTCGGCGCTGTACTCAAGCTGCAATTGCGCCACCTTGGCTTGCAACTGCGCCAACCCTTGCGCGGTCAGGCGGTTGGGCTGTTCGCTGACCTGACGCTCCACCGGCTGGTCGGCCTGGGCGGCGGCGTTGTCTTCATTTACAAAAGCTCGGCTCATGGTGTTCTCCCTCTATGGCATTTGGGCCATGTTCGCCGTGCTTTAGTTTCGATGGATGTCTGCAAACGACCTATTGCGAGCGATACGCCTTGGCCGCATCGCGGTCTTTTTCCTGCTGCCACTCGCGCTCGCGGTCGTTGTTGCGGTTTTCCTGGTAGTCGCGCAGCTCTTCGTTCTCACGCATGGCTTTGCACTGGCGAAACCCGTCTTCCCAGCCTTCGGCGTATTGCCGGTCTTTCAAATAGCGTGGAACGTTCTTGCGAAACTCCCCGGTAATCACCCCAGCGGCCTGGCGACCGCTGCTGCAACCGTCGTCAAAGCCATCGGCAAAGGCGGGTGGATAACCCTTGGCCAGCAACTCTTGGTGAGTGGATTGGCAGCCTGACAAACACACCATTGCACACAGCATTACCGCATACCGCCACATGGCGTACTCCCTGGCCGATTCACGGCTGATAAGGGGAGTCTAGTCAGTGATTTGTGGGGGCGGTGTGAAAGGGCGGTGAGAAATGTGTTGGGTTAAAAGGCCTCGTTGACCGTCAGAGCGGCATGTTCAGCCAACTCCTGCTGGATAAACGCCGCAATCATCGCGCGATACACCTGCTCAGTTACCTCTGGGTTAGCGCCTACTACCTCGGACAACCCCCGCACCTTGGCGATCACCTGTTCAACTCGTTGCGGCGCCTTGACGCTATCCGAATCTTTTTTGAAGCGCGCTGCTTGAGATACGTAGTGGCCTCGCTCGGCGAGCAGGGTGACGATTTGTTGGTCAAGGTGGTCGATGTTTTCGCGGACTTCTTCGAGGGTGGTGCAATTAACGGCCATGTTGATAGAGCTCCTATTGGACAGGCAACGCGATGGTTTTGAAAGCATGCGGTCAAGTGTGGGAGCGGGCTTGCCCGCGATAGCGTTGTTTCAGCCTCGTATTCGGTGACTGACACTCTGCCATCGGGAGCAAGCCCCCTCCCACATTTTGATCTTCGCCAGGCCTATGTCAGTAGTGGTACCACTTCACTTCAAGCATCACTTCATTCACGGGCGTGGATAAGTGGCTGTATTCACGCTGCGCACTCAGGCGCAGGCCCAGGTTGCGCGACAGTTCCCACTGCTGGTTGAGGCTGATGCTGCGCCGCACTTCACCATTGGTAAAGAAATCCCCCTTGGCTTCCAGGCTCAGGTTGCCCAGTGGGTTTTTCCACAGCACGCCGGTGTTGAAGCCGGCGGCGGGCGAGATGGCTTCGCTGAAATCGTTGTTGTGTTCCACGCGCACGGTGCCAAGGGCGAAGCCGAGCATGTCGTCGCTCAGTTGCCAGGTGCCGCCGGCGCCGCCGTTGACGTGGGCGACCAGGGTTTCGTCGTCGTGCTTGCCCGATACCCGTTCCAGGCCGCCAGTCACTTGCCATGACCAGGGTTGCAGCAGCGCGTTACGCGGCGTCAGCGAGCGGATGGTGGCCAGGTCCAGTTGCTGCAACTGCCAGTGATTGCCTTCGTACTGGCGCAGTTTCATTTGCAGGATTTCGATTTGGGCGCCGAGGGGGAAGCCTTCGGCGTTGTCGTTAAGGTCGTGATAGGCCATGCGCAGGCCATATTCACCAAAGGCTTTGTCGCCACGGGTGCCGATGCCGGCTTGCCAGGTGCGTGACTGGTGGCCGTTTTCCGGCAAACCAGGCGGCGTGATCTTGAGGTCTGGCGCAGGGTTCTGGTTGATCGCCCGCAGCAGTTCGAAGCTACGTTGGGAGCGTGCGGTGTCACGCTCCAGGCCGTTGGCGCGGTAGCGGCCAAGGCGGTAGGCAGCGTCGATGATCAGCGCCTGGCGCTCGCGAGGCAGGGCCTTGAATGCGGGCTCTTGCAGTTGCTTCTGGTCATCGCTGACTTTCAACACCCACTGTTGCTCATCGCTGTCCAGCGGCTTGGCGCGTTCGAGCAGTTCGCGTTCACGCGAGGGGCGATAGTCGATCTTCTCCACCAAGCCCGCTTCCTTGACGGCCTTGACCGTGTCGGTAGGGATCGCAGTGAGGGGGAATTGCTCGGTCAGGCGCAGGCCGGGGCGGGCCACTTGCAGCAGTTCCAGCAGGCGATAGGAGCAGTTTTCGTCGAAGAAGAAATAGTCGAACTGGATCTGCTTGAGCTCCCACACGTGCTCGACCATGCGCTTGGTCTCGACCTCGGTGAGGTTCAGGCGGTATTCCCATAGGTCGCGGTTTTCCAGGCTGCGGTATTCGGAGAGTTTCTCCTGATAGGGCACCAGGGCGAACAGGCCGGGGTAGCCGCCCATCAGGCCCTTCCAGGCATACAGGATGCTGTTGTCGGAGCCTTCGATATAGGCGCCGAAGTTGATCGCGTAGCTGAGCAGCGCAGTGTTGTTGCTTTGCACATCTGCCTGGTCGATCCGCAGCAAAGTGTGGCCGAACATCGACGACGGGCTGTTGAGATAGGCCGCGGGGAAGATCATCACCGCGCTATGGGGCGCGACGTCCTTGAACCATTGGGTGAATTCCTTGCAGTCCAGGGCGGGCAGGTCAGTCAGGTGCAACTGATCCTTGAGCCAGCGGGTACGTGCGGGGTACACACACTGGGCGTGCTTCTCACCCAGGCTGGCCGGTGCATACAGCGCTTGCACGGTGGCCTTGAGTTCGGCGTCCGGGTGATGGGCGCCGTCGGCGGCGAGGAAGAATTTCTTGTCGCTGACATAGCTGCGCCAGCCACTGATCTTGCCGGCTTCGTAATGCCCCAGCGACAGCCAGAACGGATCATTGGCCAGTTGCTGCAAACGTTGATCGTCGAGGTGCGGTGCCGCATGCAGCGGGGCGCAGGCGAAGAGAGCCAGGCAAGCGAGGCGTTTGAGCATGGGGGCTACTTAAGTCGGACTGAAAAAAAGACCCAAGGGGGGCAGGTCGAAAAAATAAAACCCGCGCCTCGAAAGACGCGGGCGGGTCGAGCTTAAGCCTGGGTAGCGTATTTCGCCAGACGGGCATCGCTTTTCAGTACAGCAATGGTGTTGTTGTGCACGTCGTCAGCGGTCACGTCAGCCTTGCTGAAGATCTGCTGGAAGTGCTCGTGGGTCACGGCCGCGAAGTGATCGCGATCTTCCGGGGCAACACCCAGTACCACGGCATAGGTGGTCAGTGCTTCGCCGTTGCCTTTGGCCATGTCTTCGGACAGCTCGTTCATCATGCCATTCATGGCAATCCAGGACTTGCCGCCGTAGGTCAGGGCGCTGTTGGTGCTGCAACCGTTGGTGCCCGAGGTCATGCCGAAGGTGGCGTTACCCGAGGTGCCGTTGGTGGTGGAAGCGAGGAAGTGAGCCGGAGTACCGCGCTGGCCTTCGAACAACATGTTGCCCCAACCGCAGTTCGGGCCACCTGGTGCTTCTGCCATTGCATTGAGGGAGACGACGGTGAAGAGAGTACCAAGAAGGATCCGTTTCATAGCTTTGTTCTCTTTGTGTGCAAACCAATGGACAAGGGTTCAGGTGCTTCTCAGCACCCTAGGGGCCAGTTATTAGTCCAACCCGCGCAGTTTGGAGTTTAGGCACGTTCCTAGGGTTCCGTGTTTTTTTATAAACATTAAGTCTCAGGCGATTTTTTTGTAGGACGCGTGCGGTGGCTATGCTTTCCCGAAAGCGCGCCTTGCCAGAGCGCTCAACCCGGAGCCAGAATGCCCCCATCTGCCCCGCCTGATGTAAGGAAGCCCGATGCCTGATCCTGTTGCTGCCAGCTTGCGTCTAGCGCCCGAAGCGCTGACTCGCCCTTTCTCCGCTGAACAGTTCAGCTTCTCGACCACCAATGATTTGGAGCCCTTTCGCGGTGTGCTTGGCCAGGAACGTGCGGTTGAAGCCTTGCAGTTCGGCGTGGCCATGCCACGCCCCGGTTACAACGTGTTTGTGATGGGCGAGCCCGGCACCGGCCGCTTTTCGTTCGTCAAACGCTACCTCAAAGCCGAAGGCAAACGCCTGCAGACCCCGGCGGACTGGGTCTATGTGAATAATTTCGATGAGCCACGCGAGCCCCGCGCCCTGGAATTGCCGGGGGGCGGCGCCGCGGCGTTTATCGCCGATATCAACGGGTTGGTTGACAACCTGGTGGCCACCTTCCCGGCAGTGTTTGAACACCCCACTTATCAACAGCGCAAAAGCGCCATCGACCGGGCCTTCAACCAGCGCTACGACAAGGCGCTGGATGTGATCGAACGCCTGGCGCTGGAAAAAGACGTGGCGCTGTACCGCGACAGCTCCAACATCGCCTTTACGCCGATGCTCGACGGCAAGGCGCTGGACGAAGCCGAGTTTTCGCAATTGCCGGAAGCCGATCGCGAGCGTTTCCATAACGATATTTCCGAGCTGGAAGAGCGCCTCAACGAAGAGTTGGCCAGCCTGCCGCAGTGGAAGCGCGAGTCCAACAACCAGCTGCGCCAGTTCAACGAAGAAACCATCACCCTGGCCCTGCAGCCGTTGCTGGCACCGTTGTCGGAAAAGTATGCAGAAAACGCCGGCGTTTGCGGCTATCTGCAAGCGATGCAGGTGTACCTGCTTAAAACCGTGGTCGAGCAACTGGTGGACGACGCCAAGACCGACGCCCAGGCGCGCAAGCTGCTTGAAGAGCAGTACTGCCCGAGCCTGGTGGTGGGGCACCCGGTCAACGGTGGTGCGCCAGTGGTGTTTGAACCGCACCCGACCTACGACAACCTGTTCGGCCGTATCGAATACAGCACCGACCAGGGCGCGCTTTACACCACCTATCGTCAGCTGCGTCCCGGCGCCTTGCACCGCGCCAATGGCGGGTTTTTGATTCTGGAAGCCGAAAAAATGCTCAGCGAGCCGTTTGTATGGGATGCGCTCAAGCGTTCCCTGCAATCGCGCAAGCTGAAGATGGAGTCGCCCCTGGGCGAACTGGGCCGCCTGGCCACCGTGACCCTCAACCCGCAAATGATCCCCTTGCAGGTGAAGGTGATCATCATCGGCTCGCGCCAGTTGTATTACGCGCTGCAAGACGCCGACCCGGACTTCCAGGAGATGTTCCGCGTACTGGTGGACTTCGACGAAGACATCCCGATGGTCGACGAGAGCCTGGAGCAGTTCGCCCAGTTGCTCAAAACTCGTACTTCGGAAGAAGGCATGGCGCCGCTGACCTCGGATGCGGTCGCGCGCCTGGCGACTTACAGCGCACGCCTGGCCGAACATCAGGGCCGCTTGTCGGCGCGTATTGGCGACCTGTTCCAGTTGGTCAGCGAGGCGGACTTCATTCGCCACCTGGCCGGCGACGAAATGACCGATGCCGGGCATATCGAGCGCGCCCTCAAGGCCAAAGCCACACGCACCGGTCGCGTGTCGGCGCGGATTCTCGACGACATGCTTGCCGGCGTCATCCTGATCGACACCGCCGGCGCCGCTGTGGGCAAGTGCAACGGGTTGACGGTGCTGGAGGTCGGCGACTCGGCATTCGGCGTACCGGCGCGGATTTCCGCCACGGTGTACCCAGGGGGCAGCGGCATTGTCGACATCGAGCGTGAAGTCAACCTCGGCCAGCCGATTCACTCCAAGGGCGTGATGATCCTCACCGGTTACCTGGGCAGCCGTTATGCCCAGGAATTCCCGCTGGCGATCTCCGCAAGTATCGCCCTGGAGCAGTCCTACGGTTATGTGGACGGCGACAGTGCGTCCCTGGGCGAGGCGTGCACCTTGATTTCGGCCTTGTCGAAGACGCCACTCAAGCAGTGCTTTGCCATCACCGGCTCGATCAACCAGTTTGGTGAAGTGCAGGCGGTGGGCGGGGTCAACGAGAAGATCGAAGGCTTCTTCCGCCTCTGCGAAGCACGCGGGCTGACCGGTGAGCAGGGTGCGATCATCCCTCAGGCCAACGTTGCTACGTTGATGCTCGACGAGAAGGTGCTGCAGGCCGTGCGCGCCGGGCAATTCCACATCTATGCGGTACGCCAGGCCGATGAGGCGCTGAGCCTGTTGGTGGGCGAGGACGCCGGTGAACCGGACGCCGAGGGGCAATTTCCGGAAGGCACCGTGAATGCGCGGGTGGTGGAGCGTTTGCGGGCGATTGCCGAGATGATCAGCGAAGAAGATCTGAAGGAGGCGGAGAAAGAGCTGGCGCAGCAGGCGTTGGCAGAAGCCAAGCCAAGCTGATTGCTGTCATCACTCGGTTAAGGTGGGAGCTGGCTTGCCTGCGATAGCGGTGTATCAGCCAACTGGGAGGTTGGCTATGAGTCCGTCATCGCAGGCAAGCCAGCTCCCACACTGGTCCGTGATGTCTTTAGGGACGTTTAGCGTGCCACAAAATTGACTCCATTCTCGGGGACCGACGTCCGTTGGTCCCTACAACCTTGGTTTGTGGTGTTTTTCTTCTATTCTCAGAGTCAGGGATATCCACAGGAGTCGCAGGATAGAAACAGCCTCGCCTTGCGCTGGGGCTGAACACCGATCTACCGAGGGGCGCCGCCATGTCGCGCAACCTTTGCCTTACCCGCCAGTGCCTGGGCCTGGTCACCCGTATTGAATGCTCCATTCGCCCCCTCGCCGGGGATAACGGCATGTGGACGCTATTGTTTGCCGCCGGGATGTCGGGCGAGCAGCCTTCCACCATCAAATCCCAAGGGCCGTTCCATGGTCCCTTCGTGGCCGAAAGAATGCTGGGCACCATCGTTGATAGCCTGACCTTGCATGGCTACGAGCAAATGGACGAGCCGCAGATCTGGTGCCTGCACCTGCAAGCCCATCTGCGCCAACTCAATGGCGGCCAGGAGCAGTTGGCCCTTTAGCGCCGGCTATTTGCTCTCTGGTTTGTCCAGCTTGACCTCGAAGCCGTACTGCACGGTGCTCAGGTCGGTGCGCTGGTAACTCTCCAGCGTAGTCGGCTGGCCGTAGAAGTAATGCACGTCGAACAGCGCGGTGCCGTACTCCTCGGCGCGGTGGCTGACATTGAGGATTTCCTTGAGGTAATTGCCGCTGGCGTCCTTGGCGTAGAAGCGCCAGCTGTCGGAGGGGAAGTCCTTTTGATCGACGATCAGCGCGTTGTCCTTCAGCGACAGGCCCTTGGGCAGCTTGGCGACATCAATCACGGCTTTCTCGATAGTTGCCAGGAACAGCGGCACCGAGCCCACCACAAACGCCGGGGTCTCCGGGAACAGATTAAGGTCGTAAGTCAGTGTGCCGTTTACTGCGTTCAGCTCGAAAGCCTCGGTCGGCAGCTCGATGGGCTCGCCGCGCTCGCCCTTGTCATCGGCGGTGAAGAAGGTGATAGGCGCATCACTGTTGTTACGCTCGGCGCCGACCAGGTCGTCGTTGAAGGTGAAAGGGTGGTCAAAGATGATTTTCGCGGCGCTGGCGTCTTCGGTCGATTGGCTGATGGTCACGCTGCTTTTGAGTTGGTCCTCGGTCATCGAGGCATCTTTGAGCCAGCTGGCGGCGTCGTCGTCATACACCGTGACCGGCATCGGCAGGGCCTGCACCGTGGTTTGCAGGCTGTTCCTGTCGAAGCGTAATACCGGCAGATCCAGGTCTTTGTGGGTAACCGTGGCCTGGGAGAAATCCAGGACATTGACCTGCAGGTTGTCGATCAGCCCGTTGAAATACACCTTGGCGTAATGGCTGGTTTGCTTGTGTTCGAAGGCTTTTTGCTCATCGGTGAGCTGTTTCTCGAAGGCGTCGGACCAGGCTTTTTGCTTGTGCATTTCAGCCAGTTGCTTCTCGTAGAACGCCACTTGCGCGGCACTCTCGTTGATCGAGCCCGAGCGGGTCAGAAATTGCCCGGTAGTGTCCCGCGCTTGCACCAGCAAAGGGTTCGGTGATTCGTCGCCCACGTCTGCGGCCAGGGGGGCGCTGTTGGTCAGTTCGATCTCGGCGTAGTTCTTTTCCAGCGTCAGCAGGTTGAGGGTGATGTTGCCGTCGGTGCGTTTATGGCCCACGTCTTGTTTCGTCAGGTTGAAGGTCAGCACCTTGCCCGGTGTGATCACTTCAACTGCGCCCTTGAGGCTGACGGGCTGCGGCTGGCTCTTGTTTTCGGTCTCGATGCCTTCGATAAACGGGTAGGTCACCGTCAGGTCATCGGGGTTGGTGAGGTTGGAGCTGCTGGGGCTCAATTGGATGCCCGGGTCGGTTTCCGACCATTCCGGCTGGAAGGGAATGACTTTGTTGTTGCTCAGGGTCACCGACTGCCATTCCAGGCCATGGGGGAAGGGGAACTGGTCAGGGGCGTTGAAATTGAACGGGAAGACCGGCTGCAAATCCGTCAGGTAGTCCGAATGAGAGCTTTTGCGCAGCACGAACAGGCCATTGATATAGGTGTCCACCAAGGCCTGGGGCGTGGGGTAGTGCTTGAGCAAGGCCAGGGTGTCTTCGCCGTACTCGGCCTCGATGGGCTTGGTGGCGAGCTTGAGGCGCGCACGTTCCAGTAACAGCAGCGAGCCGCCCAGATCCGCGATGGCATCGCGCAGCTTGGGGTCCTGGATGGTGTCCAGGGACTGTTCGAACTTCGCGGTTTTCTCTTCGAGGGTCGCCTGCTTCTGCTCTTCTTTGGGGGAGCAGCCGCTGGCCATCAGCAACGCCGCACACAGGCCGAGAGTGGCCAAAGGGGATCGCACATCCATCATCTGAGTTTTCCTGTCCGACATCATCGAGCCGAGTTAATGGCCTCGACACTAGCAGAAAAATTCTCTTACAGATGCCACTTGGGTCAGTTTTCTCGCGGTGACAGGGGCCGGGTGGCGGCTGGTATACTCGGCGCCATTTTTAGCCAAGCTGTGTGAGATTCAATGGAACGCTTTATCGAAAATACGATGTACGCCTCGCGTTGGCTGCTGGCGCCGATCTATCTGGGGCTGTCCCTGGGCTTGCTGATCCTGGCGCTGAAGTTCTTCCAGGAAATCATTCACGTGATTCCCAACATCTTCACCATGTTGGAAGCTGAAGTGATCCTGTTGCTGCTGTCGTTGATCGACATGGCCCTGGTCGGCGGCTTGCTGGTGATGGTGATGATTTCCGGCTACGAGAACTTCGTCTCGCAACTGGATATCGATGAAAACAAGGAAAAGCTCAACTGGCTGGGCACCATGGACTCTTCGTCGCTGAAGATGAAAGTGGCGGCTTCCATCGTGGCGATTTCCTCCATCCACCTGCTGCGCATCTTCATGGACGCCAAGAACGTCGATCCGCAACACCTGATGTGGTACGTGATCATCCACATGACCTTCGTGGTCTCGGCGTTTGCCATGGGCTACCTGGACAAGCTCACCAAGCACTGATGCCCCGCGCCGGCCTTACTGCTCGACGAAGTAGTAAGGCTGGCGGTTGATCGCCATTTGCTTGATCACCGTGACCGGCTCTTTCAGTCGGTCGGTGTGGTCCGTCAGCGCAACGTTACCGGGCTTGGCGGTGAGGAAGGCGCGCAACTCGGGTTCGGTCTTGAGGATCGGCAGGTAGGCTTGCAGGTAGAACACGCTGGCGCCGGCGATCCGCTCGTTGGGCTGAAACATCGCCACCGTTCGGCCTTCGTCTTGCAGGGTCTGGACCTGGCTGATCACCGGCACGAATGATTGGCGCACATCGGCTTTTGGTGCAAACCAGAACGCTGCGCTCAGGTAGCAGGCGATGGCCAGGGTGAAAACCCCGCCGATGATCTGGCGGTGGTAGCGGTACAGCGCCGGCTTGCGGTCTTTGGCCCACTCCAGCAGCACCCGCGCATATTCGGCGGCCAACACCGCCGCGGCTGGCGTCAGCGCCATCAAATACACCGTGCGTTTGCTGGAAGCCAGGGTCAGCAGGGTGAACTGCGCCACCAGCCACACGCTGAAAAACAGGCGGTAGCGGTTGCGCACCAGGCTTTTGCGGAAATGCCACAGGCCCAGGTACACCAGGATATTCCAGGGCAGGAAGGCCTCGGGCAGTTTCGCGAGGTAATAGTAGAACGGTTCGTAATGCCCGGCTTCGACAAACGAACCGCTGAAGCGCCCGACGCTATTGGTCCACAACACCTCGCCCACCGCCTGCATCCCACCGCGCTGAAACAGAAACCCCAGCCAGATCAGCAACGGCACCAAGGCCAGCAGCGTGAACAGTGCCGGCTTGAGCCAGTCGCCGATGCGCAGGCGTTTATCCATCAGACTGGTACTGAGCAGGTACACAAAGATCACGATCCCCGGCAGCGCCAGGCCCAACACCCCCTTGCTCAGCGTGGCGATGACCATGCCAGCGGTAAACAACGCCCACGCCCACACACTGGAGCCATCGCGCTCGGGCCGCACAGCCTGGTAGAACCCCAGCAATGCCATGGTCACACCAAGGCTGAGCAACGAATCCTCACCCACCCCCCGCACATTGCCCCAGTAACTGGCCATGGTCGCCAGAATCAGTGCGGCACTGAACGCCAGCGTCTGCGGCCGCCCGAAGCGACGCAGCATCCCGTACAACAGCATCACGCTGAACAACCCGGCAAACGCCGACGCCAGACGCACCGCCCCGGTGCTGGCGCCGAACAAACGAATCGCACCGGCATCCAGCCACAGGCTCAGGGGCGGTTTCTCCAGGAAGGGCTCGCGAAACAGGCGCGGCACCACCCAGTCATTGTCCAAGTGCATTGCCATGGCGATCCCGGACACCCGGGCCTCGGTGGAGCCTTGCAGCTCGTGGTTGCCAAGGGCGAAGAAGAACAACAGACCAGCAAGCAGGAGCAGCAGGGGAGCGGGACGCGTCATGGAATCTGGCTACCGGGGCATGAGACCGATCGGACGATCGGTCATGGGTAGTCAGGGAGTATACGAGCGCGATTCTTAACCTTTGGTGAACGGCCGTGGGGTTTTTCTCCGGCGGATCAAGGCAGTTTCAAGCTGGGCACTGCCGCTTTGCCTTGTGCGGTCAGCACCGGCTCCAACTGCTCCCAGGTAAAGCTCAAGTCGTTGTCGCAGCCGTCACCATTGGCAGGTGTCGAGAGTTGCAGGCCCTGGGTGTTGAAGCTGAGGTGAAAGTTGGAGTAATCGGTGATCGCGGGGCAGCCCTCGTCGGTGGTGGTTTGCTTGGCCAGCCAGGTACTGAAGGCGGCCGGCAGCTTCAAGTGGCCGGAATAGGCGTCATACCATTGCTGATGGCCGCCGAGCCAGGTCCATGGGTCAACCGATTCACCGGTTTGCAGGTTCCAGGAGTGCAGGCCCCAACTGATGCCCATGGCGCCTTGGCCTGCGGCCCAGCGGTAGAACCGCACGGTGAGAAATTGCGATGACCAATAGGCGGGCTCAACCTCGATCTCACTGGTATAGACCGAGCCGTTTCGACCCAGGTATTCACGCCGTTCATAAAAATAGTCGGTTAGATCTTCGTCATTGACGGCCAGAGCGGCGAGTTGCTGGTTGATCTTCTGCACCGCCGGGCTGTCTCCCTCCAGCTTGAGCGTGACGCGGGGGCCTTGGGTCTTGAGTTGGTAGGTGTGGTTGTGGAAAGTCTTCTTCTCGGTCTTGATCGGCAGCGGCGCGGCTTCCATGGGCGCGTTATAGGCATCGCTGCCGCAGCCGTCCGTGCCAATGCGGCGTAAAGCCAGTGGCAGCGGCGTGCCGCCATCGGTTTTGCTCCAGGCACCCGAAAGGGTATCGGCCTGAGGTTTTTGCAGGGCCCAGAAACCGGTGTTTCCTTCCTCTACCCAAGGCGCGTTGTCGTTGGCCTGGGTCAACTGAATCGGGGTACGGATGCGCTGGTAGTAATAACTGCCATGCTCCCCGTCGGCGCCGTTGAAACAGACGGTGATAGCGGACTTGCCCAAGGTGCCTTGCCAGACCCCATCCAGCTCGGCAGCGGTGGCGAATGAAGGGATGAAGGCGAGGGCGATGACGGCGAAAGGCTTGAGCACGGGTATCTGACTTCCGATTGTCTGATAAAGGCCGTCAGGGTAATGGGAAGTATGAGGGGATGCCAGCGGGCGAGGTGGGCGTTGAGGCTTCTCGCCCTTTTTATAGGGTGGCGACCGTACGCGGGTTAGCAGACCAGGAATCAAGGAGCCCGGCGCACCCGAAAGTGCCCCACGCACAGCCGCCATGATACGAACCAGCGGATGCTGAAAGCATCGCTCGAACGGATGGTGGCTTTGCAGGCCTTGATATCAACCGAGCTGCTAAACCCGGTCGCTGATTTTGCAGCGACAGGGGAAGGCTAGGCTTGTTGGTTGGGGGGCGCCAGTTCACCGACAGCGCGGCATCTTGCAGGAAAGTTCCGAAGCCCGGCCCTGTTGACCTCCCCGTCGTCAGGCTCTGTTAAAAGCTCCAGTCCTCAGCCTGAACCAACTGGCAGAACGGCCCATTGAGCGTGGCATTGTGATGAGCCACGATGGCCTCGGCTTTCATCAAGGGCGTATCAGAACAGGTATGACCGTCGGCGATAAGCACCGCATCGAAGCCAAGATCACGCGCGGCACGGCAGGTGCTGTCGACGCAGTATTGCGTTTTCATCCCAGTGACTACCACGCCGGTGGCGCCGCTGGAGCGCAGATGGTCAGCCAGGTCAGTCATTGCAAAAGCGTTAGGCCGGCGCTTTTCGAACACCACTTCTTCACCCTGCAACTTCAGTTCCTCTGCAATAAGCGTAAGCGGGCTGCCTGGTTCGATTGGCGAGCCAACGGGGCCGATGTGGCGAGCGAGAAAAATCGGTGCGCCTGCGCTGCGAGCCTTGTCCATCAGGGCATTCAGCGTCTCCAACAGATCGTCGCAGCGCCAGGGTTTTTCCGGGCCGTGGATGAGTCCGACTTGGATATCCAGTATCAACAGGGCGTACATAGGTGCATCTCCTTGCGTTTGAACCAGCGACACAAGGGCATAAAAAAAGGCCCTGTCCATCGCTGGCGGGCCTTTGAAGTTCGTTGGCTATTGGCTCACGACACCTCGCACGCTCCGCTTGAAGCGGTCGTGGTGGTGGTTGTCGAGGTGAGGCAAGAGGCAGTCATGCATCGACACTAGCAATATCGCCGCGGGCTGACAAGGCAGAAACCTGGGCGGGGCGCCGGGGTAATCTGAATAGGCACAGCCGTGTGCGATCAGGCACCTCGCGGCGGTTCGTCATGACTTTCGCTCAATCAACATCCTTTCCAGCGTGTTGTCCTTCATCCAATAGTGATGGAACAGCCCCGCTGCCGCATGCAAACCAATCAACCAATAGCCCGTAGTGCCTATCAGCTCATGCCAATACTTGAGCTGTTTGGCGAAGTCCGGGTCGACGGCTACCGGTGCCGGCACGTGAAAGCCGAAGTACGGGAACGGTTTGTCGCCAGCGGCGAGCATCAGCCAGGCGAGAATAGGCGTGGCAATCATCAGCCCGTAGAGCGCAAGGTGTGTCAGATGCGCGAGAGCGGTCTGCCAGGCCGGTGGTTTTGGGGTGATCGGTGGCCGTGGGCTCAGGCGCCCGAGCAGGCGAACCCAGACCAGGGCGAAAATGCTTGTACCAAACAAGCCGTGAAACCCCATAAGCAAACCCCGCGCTTCGCTGCCTTTGGGCAGATAACCCTTGATTTCGACACAGGCATAAACGCCGATGAACAGCGCCAGCATCAGCCAGTGCAGGGTTATTGAAAGCTTTCCATATCGGGTGACGACGGTGTCGCGGGTCATAAAAAGCGCCTCTTGATTATTGTGATGGACGGTCGATCCGGTTGCCTTGAACCGGCCACGTCACCCTGCTCGTGCTGTCTTAAGAGAGTCTGAAGATCGACTCTCAGGTTGACCTTCTTTCACCTTCAGACTTCGTTAAGAAATGGCTTGGATACTTCGCTCAAACCCATTGAGGGAGGCGTTCGGCCCATGCCCGATTTTGACTGGAACATACCCCTGCCGTTGCATTTCGGCCAAGCTGAAACGCCGCCGTTGACCCTGACGGGTGCGTTGCCGGACGACGCTTTGCGAGCGAAGTTCGAAGCCTTTATCCAGCAGCGTTTCCGCAAGGCCCACGGCGCCGACATCCGCCACTTCATGCCCGAGCTGTTCGGTATGCATAACGGTGAAGGCCAGTTGTGCGCAGTGGCCGGCGTGCGTCGCGCGCACCTTGAGCCGCTGTTTCTGGAGCGGTATCTGGACGAACCGATCGAGCCATTGATCAGCGCGGCGGCTGATCACGCGGTAGACCGAAATGCCATTGTCGAGGTTGGCAACCTGGCGGCCAGCGATACCGGCAGCGCGCGCCTGAGCATCATCGCCATCACCTATCTACTGGCCATGGGTGGCCTGGAATGGGTGACGTTCACCGGCAACATCGGGCTGGTCAACAGCTTCCGTCGTCTCGGCCTGAAACCGGTGACATTGTGCGCCGCTGATCCGGATCGACTGGGTGACGAGCGTCAACATTGGGGCAGTTATTACGAGAGCAAACCCTGGGTGCACGTCGGCGACATCCGCGCCGGGTTCGTCCACCTGCGCAATATCGGCCTGTTCAGCCGCCTGGGTTTGCCGATCCCGATTGAAGGAGCCAGCCATGTCGCTTGAACTGCAACGCTTTCAGGAAACCTTGCGCGAACATGCCCGGCGCAATGACAACGCGACCGCGCTGTGGGGCGATACGCTGAAACTCGATTACGCCACCCTGTATGCAGAAGTGCTGTATCGCCAGGAGCGCCTGCGCGATGAGCAGGTGCAAGTCGTCGCCCTGGCGCTGGACAACGGCGTCGACGCAATGCTCTGGGATCTGGCGGTATTGTTCGAAGGGTTGACCTGCGTAACGCTGCCGCCGTTTTTCAGCGCGGCACAACGCGCCCATTGTCTGGAGCAGAGTCAGGCCGAACGCGTGATTGCCGAACCGGAGCTGGAGCCCGAACTGCGCGCTGCCGGCTATGAGCAACGCGGCGAGTTCTGGTGCCGCGCCTTCAGTGGCCAAAGACGCATACCGATGGGCACCGCCAAGCTGACCTTCACGTCTGGCACCACCGGCACGCCGAAAGGTGTTTGCCTGAGTGCCGACAGCCTGTTACGGGTCGCACGTGAGTTGGATCAGGCGAGCGAAACCAGCAGCCCGCAACATCACCTGGCACTGCTGCCATTGGCCATTCTATTGGAGAACCTGGGCTGTTATGCCGCGCTGTATGCCGGTGCAATGCTCAGTTTGCCGAGCCAGAAAACCCTCGGCATCCAGGGCGCCAGTGGCGTCGATGTCCCGCACCTGCTGGGTTATCTCGCCGAGCGTGCACCGCAGAGCCTTATTCTGGTGCCACAGCTGTTATTGATGCTGGTCAGCGCCGCCGAACAGCAAGCCTTTGCCCCGCAAACCCTGCGTTTTGCGGCGGTCGGTGGTGCACGTGTGTCCGAAGACTTGCTGCACCGTGCACAACAGGTCGGCTTACCGGTTTTTGAAGGTTACGGTTTGTCTGAATGCGCCTCGGTGGTGTGCCTCAATCGCCCCGGCGCGCACCGCCCCGGCAGCGTCGGTCGGCCACTGCCCCATGTCGAAGTGCGGTTGGCAGAGGACGGTGAAGTGCTGATCAAGGGCTCGATGCTGCTCGGTTATCTAGGGGAAGCACCGTACGCCGATGAGTGGTGGCCGAGCGGCGACCTGGGCGAGTTCGACCCGCAGGGTTTTCTTTATCTCAAGGGCCGCAAGAAGCATCAGTTCGTCACCAGTTACGGGCGCAACGTCAACCCGGAATGGGTCGAGTCCGAGCTGACCCAGCGCCGCCACATCGCCCAGGCGTTCGTTTACGGCGAGTCTATGCCGCGCAATCACGCCTTGCTCTGGCCGCATCGCCCGGATTGCACCGATGCCGAACTAGCCGCTGCCGTCGCCGAAGCCAACGAGGCGTTGCCCGATTACGCCCAGGTGCATCAGTGGACGCGCCTGCCGCACCCCTTCACCGCAGCCAATGGCTTTCTAACCGCCAATGGCCGCCCACGCCGCGACGCCATCGTCGCGCAGTACCACGCCCAATTGACCGAATCCGTTGTCCGGGAGGAATCCGCATCATGAGTTTTTTCGACACCCTGCAAGAAGCCACACAGCATGAACGCCACGAGCTGTTTAACCTGCCGATCATCCTCGATGCGCTGCACGGTAAGGTCAGCCTCGACAGCTATCGGGCTTTTCTCGCACAGGCCTACTATCACGTGCGCCACACCGTGCCGTTGATGATGGCGTGCGGCGCACGTTTACCGACACGTCTGGAATGGCTGCGCAAAGCGGTGTGCGAGTACATCGAAGACGAATACGGCCATGAACAGTGGGTGCTCAACGACATTGCAGCCTGCGGAGGTGATCGCAAGGCCGTGCATGATGGCCAACCTTCGCTGCCGATTGAGCTGATGGTGAGCTACCTTTATGACTTGATCGCCCGAGGCAACCCGGTGGGGCTGTTCGGCATGGTCAATGTGCTCGAAGGCACCAGCATTGCCCTGGCCACACACGCGGCAGGGAGCATTCGGGAGCATCTGTCGTTGCCGGAAACCGCCTTCAGTTACCTGAGTTCTCACGGTTCGCTCGACATCGAACACATGCAAACCTACCGCCGCCTGATGAACCAGTTGGACGATCCTCTGGATCAAGCGGCAGTGATTCATGCATCAAAAGTCGTGTACCGACTGTACACCGACATGTTTCGTGGCCTGCCGCGTGGCGCGGAGGCTGAACATGCAGCTGCGTAACGCGCGCGTGGTGTTGACCGGTGCCAGTGGCGGTATCGGCATGGCTATCGCTGAAGCCCTGTGCGCCGCGGGTGCGCGAGTATTGGCCGTGGCGCGGCATCAGGAAGCCTTGGCTGCGCTGCTCAAACTCTACCCCGACACCCTGTGCTGGGTCGCGGCTGACCTGACGTTTCTCAGCGACCGACGCAAAGTACTCGCTGCCGCCGAAGCGGTTGGCGGAGTCAATCTGTTGATCAACGCCGCCGGGGTGAATCACTTCGCCATGCTCGAACAGCTCGACGACAGTGACGTCAATACGATGCTCGCAGTGAACATCAGCGCGCCGATCTGCCTGACCAAGCTATTGCTGCCGCTACTCAAGCAGGCCGACAGCGCCATGGTAGTCAACGTTGGCTCGACCTACGGCTCGATCGGTTATGCCGGTTACGCCAGCTATTGCGCGACCAAGTTTGCCCTGCGCGGGTTTTCCGAAGTGTTGCGCCGAGAGCTGGCCGACACCCGGGTCAGCGTGCTCTACGTCGCACCGCGGGCCACCCGCACGTCGATGAACAGCGCGGCGGCGCAAGCCCTCAACGATGCGCTCAAGGCCAACGTCGATGATCCGCAAACCGTGGCCGCGGCGGTGATGCACGCAATTGCCGGCGACCGCCGCGACCTGTATCTGGGCTGGCCCGAACGCTTCTTTGTGCGCCTCAACCATCTACTGCCGCATCTGGTCGATCGAGGTTTGCGAAAGCAGTTGCCCCTGATCCGGCGCCTTAGCGAAAAAACTGACAACGAGACCCTCAAGCCATGAAAAAAATCTTCGCGTGCCTGTTGATCGCCACCCTCAGCCAAAGCGTCTGGGCGCTGGAGGCCGCTGACCAGCAACGCCTGAGCAGCATTCAACAAAGCTGGGCGCATATCCAATATGAAGTGGCGGAAAAACAGCGCGCCGCCGCGTTCGAGCAGTTGTCCAGCGAAACCCAGTCGTTCACTGCGCAGCGTCCATTGGTGGCCGAAGCCTGGATCTGGAAAGGCATTGTCACCAGCAGTTGGGCCGGTGCCCAAGGAGGGCTCGGAGCGCTGGGCAAAGCCAAGGAAGCCAAGGCCGACCTGGAGAAGTCCCTGACCCTCGACCCCAAGGCTCTGCAAGGCTCGGCCTATACCAGCCTGGCGGCGCTGTATGATCGTGTGCCCGGCTGGCCCATCGGTTTCGGCGACAGCGACAAAGCTGAACAACTGCTCAAGCAGGCGCTGCAACTCAACCCCGATGGCATTGACAGCCTGTACTTCTGGGGCGATCACCTCTACCGTCAGAAACACTACGCTGAAGCTAAGGCAGCGCTGCAAAAAGCCCTGCAAGCGGCGCCGCGTCCCGGCCGTGAAACGGCAGATGCGGGACGTCGCAAAGAGATCGCCACTCTGCTGGTGGACGTCAACAAGAAACTCGACTGACAGGAGTCCGCGTGCGTTTATTACTGATTGAGGATGATGTGGCGCTAGGTGAAGGCATTCATCAAGCGCTGGGGCGCGAAGGCTACACCGTCGATTGGCTCAAGGACGGCAGCAGCGCGCTGCATGCCCTGCTCAGCGAAACGTTCGATGTTGCTGTGCTGGATCTCGGTTTGCCACGCATGGACGGTCTCGAAGTACTGCGGCGCCTGCGCGACAGCGGCTCGAACCTGCCGGTGTTGATTCTCACCGCCCGCGATGCAACCGAAGATCGCATCGCGGGCCTGGATGCCGGTGCCGACGACTACCTGATCAAACCGTTCGACCTGGCCGAACTCAAGGCGCGATTGCGAGCGTTATTGCGGCGCAGTGCCGGACGCGCGCAAGCGCTGATCGAACATGCCGGCATCATCCTCAACCCCGGCACCCAGCAGGTCAGCTACCAGGGCCATCCCGTAGCACTGACGCCCAAGGAGTATCAGTTGCTGCATGAACTGCTCTCACCTCCGGGCCGGGTGATGACTCGAGACCAACTGATTCAACTGCTCTATGGCTGGAATGAAGAAGCGGAAAGTAACACTCTGGAAGTGCACATCTACCACCTGCGCAAAAAGTTCTCTACTGAGCTGATCCGTACCATTCGAGGTGTGGGCTATCTGGTGGAGGAGCGCTGATGACTTCGATCCGCCGCCGTACATTAACGCTGATCATTGGTTTGCTGCTGGCCGGTCTGGCGGTGCTGAGCGTCTTTAACCTGCACGATAGCAATCATGAAATCGCCGAGGTTTACGATGCTCAACTGGCGCAGAACGCGCGCTTATTGCAAGGCGTGATGCGCATGCCAATGGCGAGCAAGCAGCACGCCGAACTGTACCGGGCCTTCAATACCGCACTGGGCGAAGCGGTGCCGCGCGGCGATGGTCATCCATACGAACGAAAAATTGCTTTTCAGGTGTGGAGCCCCGGCGGGGAGGTGTTGGTGCACACCGCCAGCGCACCCGCCTTCAGTTCACCGCCGACGCAACCGGGTTTCAGTGATGTGGTGGATTTGAACCATCGACATTGGCGCGCCTTCCTCCTTGAGGACCCACAAAACGGCATGCGCATCTGGGTTGGCGAGCGCGATGATGTGCGCGCAGATCTGGTCGACCGCATCGTGCGTCATACGCTCTGGCCGAACATCGTCGGCAGTTTACTGCTCGCGGCGATGGTCTGGCTCGCTATAGGCTGGGGCTTAAAGCCCTTGGCAAACATGGCCGAGACCCTGCGTGCCCGCCACAGCGGTTCACTGGAGCCATTGCAACTGGCACCGTTGCCCAGCGAACTTGAGCCCATGCAAGCGGCGCTCAACCGCATGCTCGCGCAGATTCAAGAAGTGCTTGGCCGCGAACGACGCTTCATCGCCGACGCAGCCCACGAAATGCGTACACCACTCGCCGTGCTGCGAGTACACGCGCAAAACCTGCTGGAGGCAGGCACAGAACAGGAGCGTCGAGAATCGCTGGAATTCCTTATCTCAGGCGTTGATCGCACCAGCCGACTGGTCAACCAGTTACTGACCATGGCGCGACTGGAACCCAAATCCAATCCGCCACCGCTACAGCGCATCGACCTCAGCGAAACCGTGCGCAACAGCCTCGTGCAACTGTCACCGTGGTTATTGAGCAAAAACCTTGAACTGATATTCGACGTCAGCGACCAGCCCTTTCACGTATTCGCCAACCCCGCCGCCATCGACATAGCGCTGAACAACCTGATCACCAACGCAGCCAATTTCTCTCCCGAACACGGCGCAATCACTGTGCAACTGAGCCAGGCGGATGGCTTCTGTCATTTGACCGTCGACGACCAAGGGCCGGGAATTGACGAGTCATCTAGAGAGCGATTGTTTGAGCGTTTCTACAGCCGTGGCACGGCGCAGGGAGCCGGGTTAGGACTAACCATCGTCAACACCATCGCCACGCGTTTGAATGGACGTATCGAACTGGCAAACCGGGCAGAAGGGGGGTTGAGGGCGACGTTATCAATTCCAGCTACGGAATAATTGCAAAGCATCCAGCCGATTATTTTTGTTTTGTATAGGCGGTGAAACATGTTGCGGGGCGGGGGGGGCAGGTTGGGGTGGCGCTTGGGATAACGACGCGGCTGGGATGCGGGACGGTTTCAAAGTTTATCGTAGCTGTGAAATTCTTTTGGGGACTGGGTTTTAGGGATGGAAAAAGACGTCTGGGGACGTCTTTTTTGTTGAGTTGGTGGGCCGGGGGAAGTTGAATTGAGTTTGTAAGTTTCTGATTTGTGTGGCTAAAGGCGATTTTTGTTTTTTCGTGGAATACCGATTGGAATACAACATTCCAAGTGATCACTTGTTTGCATTCAATCTGAACAGAGCGCTTTGTAATCTTTGTTGGCAGTGAAGTCGCCTATGGCTAGCTTTCAGCACTGGCAAAACCGCTCAAAAGTGGGCCATGGGTCGGCGGCAGTCACAACCTAACCCGCACGCTCCGGATGGGCACACTCAGGTGTTAGACTTGCGTTTTTTGCCTGTACTCCAAGGAGTTATTGCGTGAACACGGAAAATCATTCCCAGACGGCCGCGTTTCTATGGTCCATTGCCGATCTGCTGCGCGGTGACTTTAAGCAATCGCAATATGGCCGCATCATTCTGCCGTTCACCCTGTTGCGGCGCATGGAGTGTGTTCTGGCGCCAAACAAAGACGCTGTGGTTCGCGAGTTCTATGCTCAAGAAGGCCGCCCGGACACCGTGCGTGATATGTATATGATGCGGGCCGCAGGTGGACAGCAGTTCTTCAACGCTTCGCCACTAACCCTCGCCACTCTGTCAGCCACACAGACAGCCGATGATCTGATACGCTACATACAGGCGTTCAGCAAAGACGCTCGTGAGATATTCGAGCACTTCCACTTCGAGGATTTTGTTCAGCAGTTGGAAACCGCCAACCTGCTATATCAGGTGGTGCAGCGTTTCGCCGCCACGGATCTGAGCCCCGAGTACATCAGCAATTTTGGCATGGGTATCATTTTCGAAGAGCTGATTCGCAAGTTTGCAGAAAGCTCCAACGAAACCGCCGGTGAGCACTTCACCCCGCGCGATATCGTGCACCTCACCACATCCTTGCTGATTACCAATCAGCACCACAAGCTCGCGCCCAACAGCATCGTCACCATCTATGACCCAACCGCTGGCACGGGCGGTTTTCTGTCGGAGGGTGATGAGTACATCCAGTCCATCAGCGAAAAGGTCAGCGTGTCGCTGCACGGCCAGGAGCTCAACCCCGAGTCCTACGCCATCTGCAAGGCGGACATGCTGATTAAAGGGCAGAAGGTCGAGAACATTAAACTCGGCAACACCCTGTCCAACGATCAACTGGCCGGCCCAGAACATCACTTCGACTTTATGCTCAGCAACCCGCCGTTCGGCGTGGAATGGAAGAAGGTGCAAAAGCAGATCACCGACGAACACAGCCACAAGGGCTTCGACGGTCGCTTCGGCCCGGGCCTGCCGCGTGTGTCCGACGGCTCGCTGCTGTTCCTCTTGCACCTGGTCAGCAAGATGCGTGACCCACGCGACGGTGGCTCGCGCATTGGCATCATCCTTAATGGCTCGCCGCTGTTTACCGGCGGAGCGGGTTCGGGTGAGTCGGAGATTCGCCGCTACCTGCTGCAGAACGATCTGGTCGAAGCTATCGTCGCGTTGCCGACCGATATGTTCTACAACACCGGCATCGCCACCTATGTGTGGATACTTAGTAACCACAAGGCTGTTGCGCGCCAAGGCAAAGTGCAGTTGATCGATGGCAGCCAGTACTACGCCAAAATGCGCAAGTCGCTGGGCAGCAAACGCCAGTTCATCACCGAGGATCAAATCAGTGAGCTGGTGCGCCTGTATGGCAGCTTCGAGCAAACCGCGCATAGCAAAATCTTCCCCATCGACGCCTTTGGCTACCGGCGTATCACCGTCGAGCGCCCGCTGCGCCTGAACTTCCAAACCAGCGCCGAGCGCATCGCTAAAGTGCTGGAAGAAAAAGCCCTGCAGAAGCTCGACAGCGCCGCCCAGCAACAGTTGCTGGCTGCCCTGCAATCCATCGATGCCAGCCAACTGCACCGCAACCGCGAGCAGTTCAGCAAACTGCTGAAAAAAGCCCTCACCGCGCACAGCGTCAGCCTTAGCACGCCGGAGCTAAAAGCCCTGATGAGCGCCCTAAGCGAGCGCGACCCCGAGGCGGATATCTGCACCAGCAAAGGCCAGCCGGAAGCGGACGCCGGCCTGCGCGATAACGAGAACGTTCCGCTGGGCGAATCGGTGTACGAGTACTTTGCGCGCGAAGTCATCCCCCATGTGCCGGATGCCTGGATCGACGAAAGCAAGACCGATGCCCAGGACGGCGAGGTTGGCATCGTCGGCTTCGAGATTCCCTTTAACCGCCACTTCTACGTGTTCCAGCCGCCGCGCCCACTGGCCGAGATCGATAGCGACCTGAAAGCCTGCACCGACCGCATCAAACAGATGATCGAGGGGCTGTCGGCATGAGCTTGCTTGCATATCAGCAGATGAAGCCGTCAGGTATCGAGTATTCAGACGAAATCCCAAGTGACTGGTCATTAAAACGACTTGGCGATCTTGTTGCTTTTGCTCAGGGCAAGGCGCACGAGCCATATATTGATGATGATGGCGACTATATCTGCGTTAACTCTAGGTTCGTTTCTACCTCGGGGAAAACCATTAAGAGGTGCAGTGTCAATCTAACACCTGCTTCGTTAAACGACATATTGATGGTGATGAGCGACCTTCCCAACGGACGAGCACTTGCTCGAGCGTATTACGTTGATGATCACGGCAAGTACGCTGTGAATCAACGAGTGTGTCGAATCACGGCCGAAAAGGCGCATTCTCGCTTCTTGTTTTACTTATTAGATCGTCACCCTGGGCTTATGCAGAATGACGATGGCGTGCATCAAACTCATCTTTCAAATTCTGACTTTCAAAAGCTTAAACTCTATCTGCCATCAGTTTCAGAACAAAACCAGATCGCCCGCTTCCTTGATCACGAAACTGCCCGCATCGACGCGCTGATCGAAGAGCAGCAACGCCTGATCGAACTACTCAAGGAAAAGCGCCAGGCCGTGATCTCCCACGCCGTCACCAAAGGCCTCGACCCCACCGCGCCGATGAAAGACTCCGGCGTGGAGTGGTTAGGCGAGGTGCCGGCGCATTGGGGGTTTGGGAAGATTCGGTATTTTGCAAAGATTGAGTCTGGGCATACGCCTAGCCGGAGCAAGCCGGAGTACTGGGAAAACTGCACAATTCCTTGGTTTTCACTGGCTGACGTATGGCAAATCAGAAGAGGTGAGGTGATTGAGCTCTTTGAAACAAAAGAACTGGTTAGTGAATTTGGTCTTGCTAATTCGTCTGCTCGGCTATTACCTAAAGGTACGGTAGTTCTTTCGCGAACAGCCTCTGTGGGTTACTCGGCAATTATGGGTTGTGATATGGCTACGACTCAGGACTTTGCTAACTGGGTATGTGGTAGCAAACTGGATAATACGTATTTGCTTTTTTGTTTTCGGGCAATGAAGTCGGAATTTGACCGGCTGATGGTGGGCTCTACTCATAAAACTATTTATATGCCGGATATTGCTGGGCTTGTGTGTTCAGTTCCCCCGCGGGATGAGCAAGGAGAAATTGCGGCGCACATTAAAATAAGTAACTCAAAATTCGGAGATATGATCGATGAGGCTGAGCGAATGAAGAAATTATTAAGCGAGCGCCGCTCCGCCCTAATTTCCGCCGCCGTCACCGGCAAAATCGACGTGCGCGGCTGGAAGCCACCGGCCAGCCTGCCATCCCCCGAATTAGTACAAGAGGCCATGTAATGACGGACAGCAAGGAAGCGCAATTTCAACAGGATATTATCGACGCCCTGGCCGCTCAGGGCTGGCTGGTCGGCACCGCCAGCGGCTACGACCGCCGCACGGCGCTGTATACCGAGGATGTGCTGGGTTACTTCAAAGACGCCTGGCCGGAGCGTTGGGACAAGTTCGCCAGGGCCAACCCGAATAACCCGAATGATGTGCTGGTGCAGAAGCTCGTGCGCGAGCTGGAGCAGAGCGGCACCCTCGATGTGCTGCGCCATGGCTTTAAACTGCCGGCGGTGAAGGTGGAGTTGTGCAGCTTCCAGCCCGACCACGGCATGAACCCGGATACCTTAAAGCGCTACCAGTGCAACCGACTGCGCGTGGTGCCTGAGGTGTCCTATTCGCCGCATGCGCGTGAGGCTGGCAGCGGTGGACAGAGCTACAACCCACGGTTGGACTTGGTGCTGTTCGTCAACGGCATCCCCACCGCCACACTAGAGCTGAAAAGCGAGTTCAAGCAGTCGGTGGAAAACGCCAAGCGCCAGTACCGCAATGACCGCCCAGTAAAAGACCCGCTAACGCGCAAACCTGAGCCGCTGCTGACCTTCAAACGCGGTGCGCTAGTGCACTTTGCTGTTGGCCAGAACGAAGTGGCGATGACCACCAAACTTGCGGGTAAAGATACCTTCTTCCTGCCGTTTAACCTCGGCAGCGCGGAAGGTGGTGCGGGTAACCCGATGCCTGAGGACGATAGTCAATACGCCACGAGCTACCTCTGGCAACGCCTGTTGCAGCCAGATGCGTGGCTCAAAGTGCTGGGGCGCTTTCTGCACTTGGACAAGAAAACCAGTGAAGGCTTCGACAGCACGCTGGTGACCAAGGAGACGATGATCTTCCCGCGTTTCCACCAATGGGAAGTGGTCAATAAGCTGATCGATACCACCCGCACCGAAGGGCCGGGCAAGCGATATTTGATTCAGCACAGCGCAGGCTCGGGCAAGTCCAACTCCATCGCCTGGACTGCACATCAATTGGCTTCGCTGTACGACGAAGCCGGTCAGCGCCTTTTCAATTCGGTGATCGTGGTCACCGACCGCACGGTGCTCGACAGTCAGTTGCAAAACACCATTTATCAGTTCGAGCACGCCCAGGGAGTCGTCAAACCGATCAGCCGGGATATCGGAAACCAAAGTAAGTCCGAGCAACTGGCCGAGGCGCTGGCTGAGCAGACGCGCATCATCATCGTCACCATCCAGACCTTCCCGGCGCTGTTTGATGCGCTGGATAAGTACCCCAAACTTGCCAGCGGGCGTTATGCAGTGATCGCCGACGAGGCGCATTCCTCGCAAACCGGCTCTTCGGCCAGCAAGCTGAAACAGATTCTAGGCAGCGATGTTCTGGAGGCGGAGGAAGTGAGCGCCGAAGAACTGCTGGATGCTGCCGTACAAGCTCGCCAACCTAATGAACGCATCAGCTACTACGCTTTTACCGCTACCCCAAAAGCTAAAACCCTGGAGTTGTTCGGTCGTCCGGCCGATCCCACGCTGCCAGCGAGCACCAGCAATAAGCCTGAGGCGTTTCACCTGTATTCCATGCGTCAGGCCATCGAGGAAGGTTTTATCCTCGACGTGCTGCGCAACTACACCACCTACAGTACCGCCTGGAAGATCGCCCACCCGGACGGCGAAGACGATGAGGTGGACAGCAAAAAGGCGCGCATCAAGCTGGCACGCTGGGTGCGGTTGCACCCGTATAACATCAGTCAGAAGGTCGAGGTAATCGTCGAGCATTTCCGCGCCAATATCCGCAGTCTGCTCAATGGTCAAGCCAAGGCCATGGTAGTGACCAGTAGTCGTCAAGAAGCTGTTCGTTATCAGTTGGCATTAAAAGCTTATGTGCAGCAGATGGGTTACAGCGATGTGCATCCGCTGGTGGCGTTCTCCGGCAGCGTATTACCGGACGAGGAAATCCCCGAAGAGGTGACGGAAAATAGCCGCCTGCTCAACGCGGGCCTGAATGGTCGCGACCTGGCGGATGCTTTCGACACCCAAGACTTCAACGTGATGATCGCCGCCAATAAGTATCAGACGGGCTTCGATCAGCCCAAATTGTGCGCCATGTACGTGGACAAGAAACTGCAAGGTGTGGACTGTGTGCAGACCTTATCGCGATTGAACCGCACCTTTGGTGACAACAAGCAAACCTTTATCCTCGACTTCTTTAACGAGCCGCAGGATATTCTCGACGCCTTCTTACCGTATTACACCAAGGCCGAGCTGACCGACGTGACAGACCCGCAGATCATCTATGACCTGCAGAAGAAGCTAGATGCCGAGGGCATTTATCACTGGCAAGAGGTCGAAGCATTTGCCTTGGCCTTCTTCGACCCCAAGGCGCAAGCCAGCAAACTCAGCTATTACTGTGCGCCAGCCAAGGAGCGTTTTGCTAAGCGTTATGCCTTCTCGCTGGAATCGCGCCAGCAGGCACTGGATTACAAACGCACTGCTGAAGCCAATGGCGACAGCGCCGGTCTGAAAAAAGCCGAGCACGCATTGAAAGAAGCTGGCGAGCAGGTTGATCAGCTCGACCTGTTCCGCAAGAATCTGCAAAGCTTTGTGCGCCTATACGAGTTTCTATCACAGATCGTGCCTTACGAGGATCATGAACTAGAGCAGCTGTGCGTGTACGCGAAGCATCTGCACCCGCTGCTGCGCGTAGATCGCCTGCTAGAAGACGACGTGGATGTGGGTGAGCTGCAACTGAGCCACTACCGCTTAAGTAAGCGCGCTGAACACGTGCTGCGTCTGAACGAGGAAACGGGCAAATACACCGTCAAACCCGGCAGTGACGTGGGGAGCGGTAAGCCGCATGATCCCGAGAAGAAGCGCTTATCCGAAATCATTGAGGCGCTGAACGATATCTTTGGCGCCGAAGTGAGCGACGATGACCAACTCCAGTTTCTAACCGGCATCGCCCAGCGCATCAGCCGTCAGGAAGATGTGATGGCCCAGGTGAACAGTCATTCGGTTGATCAAGTGATGCACGGCCTGTTTCCCAAGCGCGTCCTCGACACCGTTCTGGATGCCATGACCGACCACGAAAAGCTGTCACTGGAAGTGCTGGATAATGAAACGAAGAGCCGCGCGTTTGCGCTGGTGATTTTGAAGATGCTCAAGACTGCGGCTTCCTTCGATGAGACCCGCGTCGGCGGCGCCTAAAGCAGCCGGTAAGATTAAGGAGTAATAGTGGCAATTCCGGACTTTCAAAGTGTGATGCGCCCGGTGCTGAGCACCGTGCAGAACGGTGCGCCGCTGCCGCTAAATGAGTTGCGCGAGCGGGTGACCGATCAGTTTCAACTGACCGAGGATGAACGCAAAGAGCGCCTACCTTCTGGTCATCAGACGGTGATCAACAATCGAGTGGGCTGGGCTCGCACCTATTTGAATAAGGCTGGCCTGCTGTGCATTCCAACCAAGGGCATGGTGCAAATTACCCCGCGTGGCCTCGATGCTTTGAGCAATGGTCCGCAGCGCATCACGGTGAGCTGGTTGAAGCAGTTCCCCGAGTTTGCAGACTTCCACACGGCCAAACCGCAACCAGTTGACGCTCCCTCCCTACTGAACGTTGGTATTGCTGAAACCACGCCAGACGAGCAGTTGGCCGATGCCCATCAAGCCCTGATGCAGTCCCTGGCAGATGAGCTGCTGACGCAAGTCCGGCTAGGTACTCCCAGCTTCTTTGAGCAGTTGGTAGTCGATCTCATGATTGCTATGGGTTACGGCGGCTCGCGTAAAGAGGCTGGTAAGGCGACCCAAGCGACCAATGATGACGGTATCGACGGCATCATCAAAGAAGACAAGCTCGGCCTCGACGTGATCTATCTACAGGCCAAGCGCTGGGCCAATACGGTACATCGTCCAGAGATCGACAAGTTCATCGGCGCACTGACTCGCCAGCGTGCACGTAAGGGTGTGTTTATCACAACCTCAGAGTTCTCCGAGGGTGCCCGCACTGCAGCGCTGGGGTTGGATATCAAAGTGGTATTGATCGACGGTGTTGAGCTAGCGCGATTGATGGTAGAGCACAACCTGGGCGTGAGCGTTAAGCAGGTTTATGAGGTGAAGCAAATCGATAGTGATTACTTCGCCGGCGAGTGACTTGCACTAGTCTGGCAAGGTGAGTAGGGGTCAGGTTGTTGAAGTGCGGGCAGTTGAGCCTATTGATCTCACTGAATTTCAGACACAAAAAAAGACGTCCAAAGACGTCTTTTTTCGTTCATTTGGTGGAGCCGGGGGGATTTGAACCCCCGTCCGCCAGTACTCCGCTGTCGGTACTACATGCGTAGCCGTTTCTATTAAGTTAACCCTCAGCGACCCGAAGGGCAGGGTGCTTTGGGCGAGTTGTGTAAGTTTTAGCCGCTTCGTCCACAACGTACTGCACGGCGATTCTGTTCTATATGACAATCACTTTGGGTTTACAGACATCCCCTGGTGATTGCTGGACCCGAAGGTACCAGAAGCTCAGGGCTAAGGCTGCTTACGCAGCGAGAGCGAATTCCTGGCCGTAGTTTTCGTCATTGGCAACTATAAGAAGTTGCAACAGTGGATTTACGAGTTCTGTTACCAACTCGGCATGCACCTAAAGTTTCGCGACCGGCGTCGAATCCTAAACGGCCCCGTGCTTGTAACTCGTTGTTTCTTAGTGAGTGACAAGCCTGTGCAGTGTACGCCAAAAGCTCAGCGAAGGCCAACCCGAAGGTTGGCCCTATCGCTTACTGACCGCCTTTCTCGCTGTTCTGCAGGTCTTGCAGGGCCTTGGAGGTGATTTCGATGCACTTCTTCTCATCACCTGCGTCGTGGGCGGCCTTGGCCTGGGAGACGGCGGTGTCTATTTCGCCACTTTTGCCACTGGTATCGGTGGACAGCAGGGCTTTGCCGTTGTTGATTTTGTCCAGGTTGATCTGGCACAGGTCTTTGTCACCGGCAGCGAAAGCGGGAGAGGCGAGCATCGCAGCGGTCATGAACAAGCCAGCAAGAGCGGAACGCTTCATAGGGTGTCTCCTTGCGCAAAAGGGCTCGACGCTGCTGGCGTGCAACCGCTGCCAGCGACATCACTGATGGGCCTCGTTTGTCGAGGCCTATGCAGATGACTGCGCTGGTGCGCCAGGGTTCGGTTTTTTTGCGGGGTCAGTGGGCGCGGGCGCGGGTGACGCGGTCCACCAGGTAGACCAGGCCGTGATAGTCGATGCCGCCATGCTGGCTCAGGCCGATCTCGCAGGTGCGGCTGGTGGAGATGCCTTCGCTGCAATGTCGCACGGCGTCCTTGAGCGAGCGCAGGGCGTGGGCGTTGAGTTGCGGGGTGGTGAAGCCTTTGTCGCCGGCAAATCCACAGCAGTGAATGCCTTCGGGGATGACGACGGTTTTTGCACAGCGCCGGGCCAGTTCGATCAGGGCCTGGCTTTCGCCCAAGTGCTGGGTGCTGCACGTGACGTGTACGGCGATGGGGGCTTCCTGCGGCGTGAAGTCGAGGCGGTCCATTAGGTGGGTGCGGATAAAGCGTACCGGGTCGTAGAGGTCCAGGCGGGTTTCGCCGAGGTCTTGTACCAGGCGCAGGGTGCAGGGGCTGGTGTCGCAATAGATCGGGTCGAGGCCGCCTCGGCTGGCGTGGAGCAGGGCGCCGATCAGTTCCTGGCGCTTGTGTTCGGCCTGCTCGGCATAGCCTTTGGAGGCGAAGGGCTGGCCGCAGCACAGGTTGTCTTGATTGTCGGGGAATACGACTTGGTAACCGGCTTTTTCCAGGAGGTTGCGGGTTTTGTCGTACAGCGACATCTGTTCTTTATCGCCGGCTGCCGGGCCCATGGCGCGTGAGACACAGGCGGCCAGGTAGACCACCCGCGGGCGCTCATCCATTACAGGCGGGCTGAAGCGAATGGCTTTTTCCGGTTGTGGCACGGCATTGGTCCACTGCGGGATTTGCCCTTTGGACAGTCTGTTCACGGTGGCTGACCACTTCTTCAGGCGCGGGGCACCCAATAACATGCGTGCACCATTGGCGACGTGCAGGGTGAAGCGCGCACCTTGCAGTGCGGTGGCGAAATGGCTGGCGAGCCATTCGGCGGTTTTCGTACGGTCTGCTTCGCGGCTGCGCAGCTTTTTCACCAGGTCGCCGGTATTGATGCCTACAGGGCAGCGTTGGGCGCATAGCCCGGTGGCGGCGCAGGTGTCGATGCCTTGATATTGGTAGGCCGCTTCCAGTTCGGTGGTGTCTACGCCTGCGCGGCGTTTGGCCTGGATGTCGCGCCAGATCACAATGCGCTGGCGCGGGCTCAGAGTCAGGCCTTTTGAGGGGCACACGGGTTCACAGAAGCCACACTCGATGCACTTGTCCACAAGCTCATCGGCGGCGGGCAGGGGCTTGAGGTGTTTGAGGTGGATTTGTGGGTCTTCGCTGAGCACCACATCCGGGTTGAGGATGCCGTTGGGGTCGAGCAGGCGCTTGAGTTGCCACATCAATTGATAGGCGTCGCTGCCCCATTCCAGTTCAACGAACGGCGCCATATTGCGACCGGTGCCGTGTTCGGCCTTCAGCGAGCCACCGAACTCCACCGCCACCAGTTGTGCGACGTCGTCCATGAACGCTTGATAGCGTGTGACTTCTTCGCTGCTGTTGAAGCCTTGGGTGAATACAAAGTGCAGATTGCCTTCCAGGGCGTGTCCGAAAAGGATGGCTTCGTCGTAGTGATGTTTGTCGAACAGTTCGATCAGGCGGTTTACGCCGATCGCCAGTTGTTCGACGGGGAAGGTGACGTCTTCGATGATCACGGTGGTGCCGGTTTTGCGTACGGCGCCTACGGCGGGGAAGGTGTCTTTGCGGATTGCCCACAGGCGGGCGTTTTCCACGGGGTCTTCGGTGAAGTCGACCTGTTTTTCTACGGGAAACGCCGCCAGAGAGGCCATGATCAGCGTTAGTTGTTCGTGCAGTAATGACGGCGAGGCCGCGCGGGATTCGATCAGCAGTGCGCAGGCATTTTCCGATAAGTGTTGTACGAATGCGGGCATACCCGGTTTGTCTTGCACCGAGCGCATACTGCGTCGGTCCAGCAGTTCAACGGCGGAAACCGGCTGGGTTTTCAGCACCGTTACTGCGTTGCAGCATGTCTCGACATCCGGGAACACGATCAGCGCCGAGGCTTTGTTCGGGTGATCGATTACCGTGTCGTAGGTGACCGCACTGATAAACCCCAGGGTGCCCTCGGAGCCGACCAGCAGGTGGCTGAGGATATCCAGCGGGTCGTCGAAATCCACCAAGGCGTTGAGTGACAGGCCGGTGGTGTTTTTCAGACGGTATTTGTGGCGAATCTTCGCAGCCAGTTCAGCGTTTGCGCGTGTCTCGCGGCCCAACGTGGCCAGGCGCTCAAGCAGTGCACTGTGGGTTTGGCGGAAGGCTTGCACGCTGGCGGCATCTTCGGTGTCCAGGCGGCTGCCATCGGCCAGTACCAGACGAATGCCCGCCAGGGTGTGATAGGTGTTTTGTGCCGTACCGCAGCACATGCCGCTGGCATTGTTGGCAACGATGCCGCCAATTTTGCAGGCGTTGATCGACGCCGGGTCCGGGCCGATCTTGCGCCCGAACGGCGCGAGCCAGGCGTTGGCCTGGGCGCCGATGACGCCGGGTTGCAGGCGGATCTGTGTGCCTTGCCCACGAATTTCGCGGTGGTTCCAATTGTCGCCGAGCACGATCAGCACCGAGTCGCTGATCGCCTGCCCGGACAGGCTGGTGCCCGCGGCCCGGAAGGTCACCGGCACGTGATCGCGCTGGGCCAGTTGCAGCAGTGCGACGACTTCGTCTTCTGACTCCACGCGGATCACCAGCTGTGGGATCAATCGGTAGAAGCTGGCGTCGGTGCCGAAGGCGAGGGTGGAAAGTGGGTCGTCGAAGCGGCGATCTTGCGGGATCAGTTGTGCGACGTCGCTGAGAAAAGCAGCAGGCAGGCTCATCGGTCCTCCAGAAATAGCAGACGCCGGCATCGTTGTCCGGCGTCGATTCTTACCCTATTACGTGCAGGTCTCAGTGCACCAGCATACCGGTGAACCAGTACGCCTGCGCCAGGGTGATCAGCCCGACGATGGTGGCAAAGAACAGACTGTGCTTGAGGGTAAAGCGGAACAGATCGGACTCCTTGCCCACCAGGCCCGTGGCTGCGCAGGCCACGGCGATCGATTGCGGCGAGATCATTTTGCCGGTCACGCCGCCGCTGGTGTTGGCGGCTACCAGCAAGGTGTCGTTGACGCCAATCTGGTGGGCGGTGGTGGCTTGCAGCGAGCTGAACAGGGCGTTGGATGAGGTGTCCGAGCCGGTCAGGAAAACCCCCAGCCAGCCGAGGAAGGGCGAGAAGAACGGGAAGGCGGCGCCGGTGCCAGCCAGTACCAGGGCCATGGTCGAGGACATGCCGGAGTAGTTGGTGACGAAGGCGAACGCCAGCACCATGCCGATGGACAGGATCGGCCAGCGCAGCTCAAAGAAGGTCTCTTTTAAAGTGGTAAGACCAGTCTTGATATCAATTTTCAGCACCAGCATCGAGACCAGTGCGGAGAAGAAGATCGCGGTGCCGGTGGCCGAAATCGGGTCCAGCTTGAAGACGGCGGGGATGGCGGTGGGGTTGGTGACGATGGGTGCGACTTTGATCACCAGTTGGTCCAGGTGGGGGATCGCGAAGTTGAACACCCAGCTGTACATCGAACCTCCGGCCGCGAACATGGCCTTGAAGGGTTTGAGGGTCCAGATGGTGACCAGTACGGTCAGGATCAGAAACGGCGACCAGGCCTTGAAAATTTGCCCCAGGCTGTAGGGTGAAACCACTGTGCTGCGTGGCAAACCGAAACCGCCGGCGCTGGAGGTGACCGCTACGCTGGAGGTGGCACCGGCAATCTGCGCGCCTGCGGTGCGCTTGGGTTGCCAGATTTTCAGGAACAGTGTCAGGGAGATCAGGCTGGCGAGGGCCGAGGTGATGTCCGGCAGTTCCGGGCCAATGAAGTTGGAGGTGAAGTACTGGGTGACGGCAAAGCTCAAGCCGGCCACCAATGCCGCCGGCCAGGTTTCACGCACGCCGCGCAGGCCGTCCATCATGAACACCAGCCAGAAGGGCACGAACAGCGACAGCAGCGGCAGTTGGCGGCCGGTCATGGCGCCGATCTTGAACGCATCAATGCCAGTGACCTGGCCTGCGACGATGATCGGAATGCCCAGTGCGCCGAACGCCACCGGCGCGGTATTGGCAATCAGGCACAGGCCCGCGGCGTACAGGGGGTTGAAGCCCAAGCCCACCAGCAACGCGGCGGTGATTGCCACGGGTGCGCCGAACCCGGCCGCGCCTTCCAGGAAGGCGCCAAAGCAGAAGCCGATCAGCAGCACCTGCAAGCGCTGGTCATCGGTGATCGACAAGACGGAGCTGCGGATGATCTCGAACTGCCCGCTCTTGACCGTCAGCTTGTAGAGGAACACCGCCGCCACGATGATCCAGGCGATCGGCCACAAGCCATAGGCAAAACCGTAACCGGCCGCTGCCAGGGCCATGTCGACCGGCATCTGGAAGGCGAAGATGGCGACCAGGATCGACAGCGCCAGGGTGATGCTGCCGGCCACATGGCCTTTGAGGCGGAATACGGCCAGGGCCAGGAAGAAGAACACGATTGGAATAACGGCGGCCAGTGCGGACAGGCCGAGGCTGCCGAGAGGGCTGTAGAGCTGTTGCCAGGTTTGCATATGGGGTGGCCCCTGATTGTTGTTGTTTGGTCAGCTTGGATAATTGGTAATACCAATTTACAATCGCTGTGGGCTAGATTAAGAGCTTGGCAGGGGTGTGTCAATTTGCCGCTCGTCAAACTTTGGTCTGAGAGTGGCTGTCGAGTGTTCTGATCGGGTAAATCGAAGGTGTTCTGATAGGTGCTGCCAGCGCGGCGATAGGCCAGAATAGGGGCCCCGGCGAGTGGTCGGGATGGTGGAGAGTGAGTTATGGGGTTTGATCAGGTGCGTCAGCGCCGTTTGTCTGACGATATTGTCGAGCAGCTTGAGGGCATGATCCTTGAGGGCACGTTGAAGTCGGGCGAGCGCTTGCCGGCCGAACGCGCTTTGGCTGAACAATTTGGTGTGTCACGCCCTTCATTGCGTGAGGCGATCCAGAAATTGGCGGCCAAGGGGTTGCTGGTCAGTCGGCAGGGCGGCGGCAACTATGTGGTGGATTCCCTGGGTTCGACCTTCAGTGATCCGCTGCTGCATCTGCTGGAAAACAATCCCGAGGCGCAGCGCGACCTTCTGGAGTTTCGTCAGACTCTGGAGGCTTCGTGTGCTTATTACGCGGCATTGCGTGCTACCGAGGTCGACCGTGAGCGACTGACGGCGGCGTTCGAAGCGCTGCAGGACTGCTATGCGCGAGCCGACGAGGTGAGCCGAGTGGAGGAGGGCGCTGCGGATGCAAGGTTTCACTTGGCGATCGCCGAGGCCAGTCATAACGCAGTGCTGCTGCACACCATTCGCGGGTTGTTCGACCTGCTCAAGCGTAACGTGGTGACCAATATTGGCGGTATGTATCAGCAGCGCACCGAGACCCGCGACATGCTGATCAGTCAGCACCGGGACTTGTACCTGGCGATTATCGAGGGGCGGGCCGAGCAGGCGCGCGACGTTTCAACACGTCACCTGTTGTACGTGCAGGAAGTGTTGGAGGAAGTGCGGCAGGAGGTTCAGCGAGTAGCGCGGGCGGAGCGACGTAAGGGCATGTAGCCACGGGGGTTGCCCGCGGCTACATCATTACAAGGGTTAGTCTTCCTTGCCCTTGTTGCGCACGGCGCGATGCAGTTCGCGATTGGAGTCGCGCTCGCGTTCGGTGTCGCGCTTGTCGTATTCCTTCTTGCCCTTGCCCAGTGCGATTTCGCACTTGACCAGGTGCTTGCTCCAGTACCACGACAGGCAGACGCACGCGTAGCCTTTTTGCTGCACGGCCGCGGCGAGCTTTTCGAGTTCGCGGGCATTGAGCAACAACTTGCGCGTGCGCACCGGGTCGGCAATCACGTGGGTGCTCGCGGTGGTCAGCGGGGTAATATGACTGCCGAGCAGCCACGCCTCGCCATCCTTGAGCAGCACATAGCTGTCGACCAGCTGCAGTTTGCTGGCACGCAGACTTTTTACTTCCCAGCCGGCCAGGACCAGACCAGCCTCGAACCGATGTTCGATGAAGTAATCGTGTCGCGCCTTTTTATTTTGCGCGATGGTCCCTGTGGGGTGTTTCTTTTGTTTAGCCATAGGGGCGGCATTATAGGGAGTTGCGAGCGTGTCGGCTACGGTCAACCTGCGTGCTTGAGCGTGTTGGACGAATCCCGGACAATACGGGCAGTTCTTTGGTTTTTTTCTCTCGCGGATCGGGCTGTACTTTCGCGACGTTTGCCTTAAGCAGTGGAAGTAACGCTCACATGACGACGCATATTCAACGTTCGGCCCTGCTGCCCTATCCGGCACAGGCGCTCTATGACCTGGTCAACGACGTGGCGCGTTACCCGGAATTCCTGCCTTGGTGCTCGACTGCCGAGGTTTTGGAGAGCAGTGATGAGCACATGGTCGCCAGTGTTGGTGTGGCCAAGGGCGGCCTCAGCCAGCATTTTGTTACGCGCAATGTGCTGGTGCCGGGCAAATCCATTGAAATGAATTTGCAGGAAGGGCCGTTCACCCAGCTGCACGGCGTGTGGGTGTTCAAGGCGCTGACAGATAAGGCCTGCAAGATCAGTCTGGATCTTTCATTTGATTACGCCGGCCCCATTGTGCGGGCGACTTTGGGGCCACTGTTCAATCAGGCGGCAAATACTTTGGTGGACGCTTTCTGTCAGCGAGCCAAGCAATTGCATGGTTGATATTGAAGTGGTGTATGCCGACGTGGATCGCCAGGTTCTGCTGGCGGTGGCGATACCGGTGGGCACAAGCCTGAGGGCGGCAGTGCTGGCGTCGGGCATTGCAGAGCATTTTCCGCAGTTGGCGTTGGCGGACTGCCCGTTGGGTATCTTCGGTAAGGTGGTGCCGGACGCTGATGTGCGTGCCGTGCAGGCGGGAGATCGGATCGAGATCTACCGGCCATTGCTGGCAGACCCCAAGGAAATACGCAGGCTGCGTGCGGCCAAGGCGGCGATGCTCAAGCGACAGAACGCCTAGGCTTGCCAACCGGCAGGCAACAAAAAGCCCGGCATGCCGGGCTTTTTATCGAGCGTCGCAAAATTATTGCGGGCTGGTGTCCAGAGGCTGTGGTGTCGGGACGGGTACAGTTTCGACACCGTCGACGTCTTTCTGGATCTGGTCCAGCAAGGAGCCTGGCTTGGCCGGCACCTCGGATTTCGGCTTTTCGGCTTCCTGCGCAGGTGCGGTCACGTTGGTGCCGCTGTCCTTGCCCAGCAAGGCTTCATCGCGGCTTACGCCGGGCATGAAGTCACCGGACAGGCTCACGAGCTGGTCATTGCCATTGAAGATGACACTGACGCGCTCCTGTTGGCGTTCACCGCCACCAGGCTGCAGGCTGTAGAGATAATCCCAGCGATCGGCATGGAATGTGTCGGTCAGCAGGGGGTTACCCATGATAAACCGTACTTGCCGTCGGGTCATTCCCGGGCGTAACTGGTCTATCATGTCCTGCGTGACGACATTGCCCTGCTGGATGTCGATTTTGTAAACCCCGGGGAATGAACAACCGGCGAGTGCGAGCAGTCCCACAAAGGTGAAACTGGTTAGCAAGAGCTTGGTGTTTTGCATCGGTGGGCGACTTCCACTATCTTGGCTGGGACAACGTAAACGCCGATCATACCCGTATTAAGAGAAGCTGCGAAGCAGCATCCGCGAGAAAGCTAACCATGGTTGAAAATAGCGAACTACGCAAAGCCGGTCTCAAAGTGACTCTGCCACGAGTCAAGATTCTACAAATGCTCGATTCTGCTGAGCAACGCCACATGAGTGCCGAGGATGTTTACAAGGCGCTGATGGAGTCTAACGAGGACGTCGGCCTGGCCACGGTTTACCGTGTACTGACCCAGTTTGAAGCCGCAGGGCTGGTGGTTCGCCATAATTTCGACGGCGGTCATGCAGTATTCGAACTGGCTGACGGTGGTCACCATGACCACATGGTTGATCTGGATACCAATGAGGTTATCGAGTTCACCAGCCCTGAAATCGAAGCGCTGCAGCATAAGATTGCTGAGGAGCACGGTTTCGATTTGGTTGACCATAATCTGGTGCTGTACATCCGTAAGAAAAAGTAAAAATCGACGCAGTTTTGCTCTGCGAAACGATTGAAGGCGACCCTAGGGTCGCCTTCGTGCTTTCTATAAAGAGGAAAAGTACCCGTTCAAGCCTTCGCGGCCACGACCATTTTTTTCGCGTGAGCCAGCGACTCCTTGGTCAGGTCGATACCGCCGAGCATCCGCGCAACTTCTTCTACCCGTTCGGACTTGTTCAGCTTGGAGACGGCCGTGTGCGTCGCGTCGCTGCCGCGCACCTTGTGCACAAATAGATGTTGATGGCCCTGAGCGGCCACTTGCGGCAAGTGAGTCACCGTGAGTACCTGGCCGCGATCTCCCAGGCGACGCAACAACTGGCCAACAATCTCTGCGGTTGGCCCGCCGATGCCAACGTCTACTTCATCGAATACCAGCGTTGGTACCCGCGAGGTCTGGGCGGTGATCACCTGGATCGCCAGGCTGATCCGCGACAGCTCGCCGCCTGAGGCCACTTTGGCCAGGGCCTTGAGTGGCTGACCCGGGTTGGCGCTGACCAGCAGTTCTACCTGCTCCAGCCCATGGGGCTGCAGTTCGTGGCTGGCGTTGGCGCGCAGTTCGATGGTGAAGCGCCCGCCCGGCATACCCAGGCGCTGGATTTCCTGCTCGACGGCGCTGGCCAGGCTGGTGGCGGCCTGTTGGCGCAGGTCGCTCAGCTCCTGGGCCTTTTCCTGATAATGGCGGGCAAACGAAGCGAGTTCCTCGCCCAGTCGCTCGATGGACTCGTCGTTGGCGTTCAGTGTGTCGATTTCATCCAGCAGCTTCTGTTGCATGGCAGCCAGTTCAGTGGGCTGGATTCGATGCTTGCGCGCCAGGGTATAGATGGTGTCCAGGCGCTCTTCTATTTCCTGCAGGCGTGCCGGATCGGCATCGAAGTGGTCCAGGAAGCGGTTGAGTTCACCGACGGCTTCTTCAACCTGGATCTGTGCGCTGGTGAGCAGGGTAGTGGCCTCATTCAACGAGCCGGAAGCATTGTTCACGCTGGACAGGCGATTGAGGCTGGCTGTCAGTGCGTTGAGCACATTGCCCGAGTCGCTCTCGCTGCATTGCTCGACGACCTGGCGGCAGATACCCAGCAAGGTCTCTGCATTGGTCAGGTTCTTGTGTTCCTGCTCAAGCTGCTCCAGTTCGGTCTCGCCCAGGCCCAGGCTTTCAAGCTCTTCGAGTTGATAGCTGAGCAGTTGGTGGCGGGCGCGTTGTTCATCGCCGGAGTTGGAGAGGCGCTCCAGTTCCTGGCGTGTCTGGCGCCAGCGTTGGGCGGCCAGTTGAACCTGGCGGGCAAGGTCGGTGGCGCCGGCGTATTCGTCGAGCAGTCGGCGGTGAGTATCGGTTTTGAGCAGGGACTGGTGTTCATGCTGGCTGTGGATATCGATCAGCAGCTCACCCAGGGCTTTCAAGTCGCCAAGTGGGCACGGCGTGCCGTTGATATAGCCGCGGGAGCGACCTTCGGCAGTGATCACCCGGCGCAGAATGCACGGGCCTTCATTGTTCAGGTCGCGCTCGACCAGCCATGCTTCGGCCTCGGGAATGTCGGCCAGGTCAAAGGTGGCCAGGATATCGGCTTTGTCGGAGCCTGGGCGTACCACGCCACTGTCGGCGCGGTCGCCGAGGGTCAGGCCGAGGGCGTCGAGCATGATCGACTTGCCGGCGCCGGTTTCGCCTGTGATTACGCTCATCCCGCGATCCAGTTCGAGATCCAGATGTTCAACGATTGCGTAGTTATGTACAGACAGGTGCACGAGCATGACGGCCGCTCCCAGGCTTGAGGTATGGTTATTTATACAGTGTTTTGTTTGTGGCTGACAATCCTGGCGCTTAGCTCGATTTGCTTGATCAATAGCTTTTTTTAGCGCGATGAGGAATGTAGGGGCAGGAAATGATCCGAGTCATGCGAAAGACTTTTGGTAACGCCCGCGCCCTTGAACCTGGAAATTGTGGCCCCATATACAGGAACAGAAGCGCGAGTCGAGATCGCGCATGATTTTGAAAGGAGAAATCTATGGCTGACGAACAGACGCAGGATACGCAAACTCCAGACGCCAATGCGGCTGCCGGTGATGAGCTGGCCACCCGCGTGCAAGTGCTCGAAGAGCAATTGTCCGCTGCGCAGGATCAATCGTTGCGTGTTGCCGCCGATCTGCAGAACGTCCGCCGCCGTGCCGAGCAGGACGTAGAAAAGGCTCACAAATTCGCGCTGGAAAAATTCGCTGGCGATCTGCTGCCGATCATCGACAGTCTTGAACGTGGTCTTGAGTTGTCTGACCCGGCCGACGAAAACATCCGCCCAATGCGTGAAGGTATCGAGCTGACGCTGAAAATGTTCCAGGACACCCTGAAGCGTTATCAGCTGGAAGCGATCGATCCGCAAGGCGGCGAGCCGTTCAATGCTGAGCATCACCAGGCCATGGCCATGCAGGAAAGCCACGATCTGGAGCCTAACAGCGTGATGAAGGTGTTCCAGAAGGGTTACCAGCTCAATGGTCGCTTGATGCGCCCGGCAATGGTGGTGGTGAGCAAGGCTCCTGCACCCGCTGCGCCTTCTATTGATGAGCAGGCTTGAAATCCGCCGCAAGGCCCCCATCTATAAGTCAAGCGTTTAAGTGCTACCGCAGTTAGCCACAACTGCTGCGGCAA
This sequence comes from Pseudomonas sp. P867, assembly GCF_019891455.1. Classification (NCBI taxonomy): domain Bacteria; kingdom Pseudomonadati; phylum Pseudomonadota; class Gammaproteobacteria; order Pseudomonadales; family Pseudomonadaceae; genus Pseudomonas; species Pseudomonas sp. P867. The sequence goes on from NZ_JAFLXB010000006.1 coordinate 290,863, forward strand.
CCAAATTCAAAGTTCGGGAGAGTAAATCATGGGCAAAATTATCGGTATTGACCTGGGGACCACCAACTCCTGCGTCTCCGTGCTGGAAAACGGCGTTGCAAAAGTTATCGAAAACGCCGAAGGCGCACGTACCACTCCGTCGATCATCGCTTACGCCAACGACGGTGAAATCCTCGTCGGTCAGTCGGCCAAGCGTCAGGCTGTGACCAACCCGCATAACACCCTGTATGCGGTAAAGCGTTTGATCGGTCGTAAGTTCGACGAAGAAGTCGTACAGAAAGACATCAAGATGGTCCCTTACAAAATCGCCAAGGCCGACAACGGTGACGCCTGGGTTGAAGTAAACGGCCAGAAAATGTCGCCGCCGCAAATTTCGGCTGAAATCTTGAAAAAGATGAAGAAAACCGCCGAAGACTACCTCGGTGAAGCAGTGACTGAAGCGGTGATCACCGTTCCGGCCTACTTCAACGACAGCCAGCGCCAGGCAACCAAAGACGCCGGCCGCATCGCGGGTCTGGACGTAAAACGTATCATCAACGAGCCAACCGCAGCCGCTCTGGCTTACGGCATGGACAAGGCCAAGGGCGACCACACTGTGATCGTCTACGACCTGGGTGGCGGTACTTTTGACGTGTCCGTGATCGAGATCGCAGAAGTTGACGGCGAGCACCAGTTCGAAGTGTTGGCCACCAACGGCGACACCTTCCTGGGTGGTGAAGACTTTGACATCCGTCTGATCGACTACCTGGTAGACGAATTCAAGAAAGAAAGCGGCATGAACCTCAAGGGTGACCCGCTGGCCATGCAGCGCCTGAAAGAAGCCGCTGAAAAAGCCAAGATCGAGCTGTCTTCCGCTCAGTCGACCGACGTCAACCTGCCGTACATCACTGCAGACGCTACCGGTCCTAAGCACTTGAACGTGAAAATCTCGCGCTCCAAGCTCGAAGCTCTGGTTGAAGACCTGGTTCAGCGCACCATCGAGCCTTGCCGTATCGCACTGAAAGACTCCGGTATCGACGTTGGCTCGATCAACGACGTGATCCTGGTCGGCGGTCAGACCCGTATGCCGCTGGTGCAGAAGCTGGTAACCGAGTTCTTCGGCAAAGAAGCACGTAAAGACGTGAACCCGGACGAAGCTGTTGCCATGGGTGCTGCCATCCAGGGTGCGGTATTGGCCGGTGACGTAAAAGACGTATTGCTGCTGGACGTGAGCCCGCTGACCCTGGGTATCGAAACCATGGGTGGCGTGATGACTGCGCTGATCGAGAAAAACACCACGATTCCTACCAAGAAATCCCAGGTGTTCTCGACTGCCGATGACAACCAGGGCGCCGTGACCATTCACGTGCTGCAAGGTGAGCGCAAGCAAGCCGCGCAGAACAAGTCCCTGGGCAAGTTCGACCTGGCTGAGATTCCACCAGCACCACGTGGCGTGCCACAAATCGAAGTGACCTTCGACATCGACGCCAACGGCATCCTGCACGTCGGCGCGAAAGACAAGGCAACCGGCAAAGAGCAGAAGATCACCATCAAGGCCAACTCCGGTCTGTCTGATGAAGAAATTCAACAGATGATTCGTGATGCAGAAGCCAACGCTGATGCGGATGCCAAGTTTGCTGAACTGGCTGGCGCCCGTAACCAGGGTGATGCGCTGGTTCACTCGACTCGCAAGATGATCGCTGATGCTGGCGACAAAGTGACCGAAGAAGAGAAAACCGCAATCGAAGCGGCCTTGGTTGCCCTGGAAGCCGCCATCAAAGGTGACGACAAGGCTGCCATCGAAGCCAAGATCGAGGAGCTGTCGAAAGTCTCCGCACCGGTCGCTCAGAAAATGTACGCCGAACAAGGCCAGCCGGCTGACGGTGCTGCGCAGCAGGCAGAGCCAGAAGCCAAGCACGACGATGTTGTCGATGCCGAGTTCGAAGAAGTCAAAGAAGACCAGAAGAAGTAACTTGGTCGCCCGGTTGACCGCTCACAAGCGGTGACTGGTAGGATGTCGCCGCGCGGGAGCTTGCTCCCGCGTTGGCGTGTCTGGGGTATGCGAATTTTTACAGCATGCGACAACGCTCGGATGCTGGCGGTGTGATCGGGAATGCTCCTGCTTTCCGAATGGCATTCACCGCGTTTTTGGCCGGGGGCCTGGCTGAAAGCAGTAATGACCAGGATCGTTGAATTGACGTGAGTTGGGTCCGGGCCTGTATTGGGGCTCAACGAGTTTGGCAGGGTTCAGGAGGGCCAGGCCGAACGTCCTTAAGAGTGCAAAGACTTATGGCAAAGCGTGACTATTACGAAGTATTGGGTGTGGAGCGCGGGGCCAGCGAGGCGGACCTGAAGAAGGCCTACCGTCGCTTGGCGATGAAGCACCACCCCGACCGTAATCCGGATAACAAAGAATCCGAAGAGATGTTCAAAGAGGCCAATGAGGCCTACGAATGCCTGTGTGATCCCAATAAGCGTGCTGCCTACGACCAGTACGGTCATGCCGGCGTCGACCCGAGCATGGGTGGCGGCGGCGCCGGTTTCGGCGGTCAGAACTTCTCCGATATTTTCGGCGACGTGTTCAGCGATTTCTTCGGCGGTGGCCGTGGCGGTCAACGTGGCGGCGCGCAGCGTGGCAGTGACTTGCGCTACACGCTGGAGTTGAATCTGGAAGAAGCCGTGCGCGGCACCAGCGTCAATATTCGCGTGCCGACGCTGGTCAACTGCAAGCCGTGCGATGGTTCAGGTGCCAAGAAAGGCTCCTCGCCGATCACGTGCCCGACCTGTGGTGGCATTGGTCAGGTGCGCATGCAGCAGGGCTTCTTCTCGGTGCAGCAAACCTGCCCGCGTTGCCATGGCCAGGGCAAGATCATTTCCGACCCGTGCGATTCCTGCCACGGCGAAGGTCGTGTTGAAGAGTACAAGACCCTCTCGGTGAAAGTGCCGGCGGGTGTGGATACCGGTGATCGTATCCGCTTGTCGGGCGAAGGCGAGGCGGGGACCCAGGGCGGTCCGACTGGCGACCTGTACGTGGTGATCAATGTGCGTGAGCACTCGATCTTCCAGCGCGATGGCAAACACCTGTTCTGCGAAGTGCCGATCAGCTTTGTCGATGCGGCCCTGGGCGGTGAGTTGGAGATTCCGACCCTTGATGGTCGAGTCAAACTCAAGATTCCCGAGGGGACACAGACTGGCAAGCAGTTCCGCATCCGTGGCAAAGGCGTTGCGCCGGTGCGCGGTGGCGGTGCGGGTGACCTGATGTGTCGTGTGGCGGTGGAAACCCCGGTCAACCTGGGCCGTCGTCAGCGCGAACTGCTCGAAGAGTTCCGCAGCTCGCTGGAAGGCGATGACTCCCATTCGCCGAAAACCACTGGCTTCTTCGATGGCGTGAAACGCTTCTTCGGCGACCTGTAAGGACGTGAATATGCGACGTATAGCCGTAATGGGCGCTGCCGGGCGCATGGGCAAGACGCTGGTCGAGGCGGTGCAGCAACGCTCGCCGGCCTCCGGGCTGACAGCGGCGATTGTTCGCCCGGGCAGCACGTTGATCGGTGCGGATGCCGGTGAGTTGGCGTCGTTGGGCCGCATCGGTGTCTCGTTGACGGGCAGCCTTGAGCAGGTGGCTGACGAGTTTGACGTGCTCATCGATTTCACCTTGCCTGACGTGATGCTGAAAAACCTGGCCTTCTGCCGCAAGGCAGGCAAGGCCATGGTGATCGGTACGACTGGTTTGAGTGCTGAGCAGAAGCAGTTGCTGGTGGAGGCGGGCAAGGATATTCCGATCGTCTTTGCTGCGAACTTCAGCGTTGGCGTGAACCTGTCGCTGAAATTGTTGGATCTGGCAGCGCGTGTGCTGGGTGACGAAGCCGATATCGAGATTATCGAGACTCATCACCGCCACAAGATCGATGCGCCGTCGGGCACTGCGTTGCGCATGGGTGAAGCTATCGCTGATGCGCTGGGCCGCGATCTATCGAAAGTGGCGGTATACGGGCGTGAAGGCCATACCGGTGAGCGCGCGCGCGACACCATCGGCTTTGCAACCGTGCGCGGTGGTGATGTGGTTGGCGATCACACGGTGCTGTTCGCCACCGAAGGCGAGCGCCTGGAGATCACGCACAAGGCTTCAAGCCGCATGACGTTCGCCAAGGGTGCAGTGCGAGCTGCGCTCTGGTTGGAAGGCCGCGAGCCGGGCCTGTATGACATGCGCGACGTGTTGGATCTGCACTAATCAGTAGCTTAAATGGGGCCTCGGGATTATCCTGAGGCCCCGTTTTTACCCGCTAAGCGACGTCCTGTCGCATTCTCCTGCCTTTAAGGCTCATTAGCGGTGGACCCAAAAAGCCTTTTTCTGTAAGCTACAGCTTTAGTGTGTCCACTAAAAGCGCGCAGAATAATTCGATGAAGAAGCGGGGTGACGTGTCCATACGTCACTCCGCTTTTTTACAACCTGCGATCGCCCTTTCAGGCTTTATTTACGGGAGGTCTTCTTGACTAAGCCAGCCATACTCGCCCTTGCTGATGGCAGCATTTTTCGCGGCGAAGCCATTGGAGCCGACGGTCAAACCGTTGGAGAGGTGGTGTTCAACACCGCCATGACCGGCTATCAGGAAATCCTTACCGATCCTTCCTACGCCCAACAGATCGTTACCCTGACCTATCCGCACATCGGCAACACCGGCACTACACCGGAAGATGTCGAGTCTGATCGTGTCTGGTCGGCCGGTCTGGTGATTCGTGACCTGCCACTGGTTGCGAGCAACTGGCGTAACACGATGTCGCTGTCCGATTACCTGAAAGCCAACAATGTTGTGGCGATCGCCGGTATCGATACGCGCCGCCTCACGCGCATCCTGCGTGAAAAAGGCTCGCAGAATGGCTGCATCATGGTCGGTGACAATATTTCCGACGAGGCGGCGATTGCCGCAGCACAAGGCTTCCCTGGCCTGAAAGGCATGGACCTGGCGAAAGTCGTCAGCGTCAAAGAGAAGTACGAGTGGCGTTCCACTGTGTGGGATCTGAAGACCGACAGCCACGCGACTATCGAGGCTGCCGATCTGCCTTACCACGTGGTCGCCTATGACTACGGCGTCAAGTACAACATCCTGCGCATGTTGGTCGAGCGTGGCTGCCGCGTGACCGTGGTGCCCGCGCAAACACCTGCCAGCGATGTGCTCGCGATGCAGCCGGACGGCGTGTTCCTGTCCAACGGCCCGGGTGACCCCGAGCCATGCGACTACGCTATCCAGGCCATCAAGGACGTGCTGGAAACCGACATTCCGGTGTTCGGTATCTGCCTTGGTCACCAGTTGCTGGCTTTGGCCTCCGGCGCCAAGACCCTGAAAATGGGCCACGGCCACCACGGTGCCAACCACCCGGTACAAGACCTGGACACCGGCGTTGTGATGATCACCAGCCAGAACCACGGTTTTGCGGTGGATGAAGCCAGCTTGCCGAGTAATGTGCGCGCCATTCACAAGTCGCTGTTTGACGGTTCCCTGCAGGGCATCGAGCGCACCGACAAGAGCGCGTTCAGCTTCCAGGGCCACCCTGAAGCCAGCCCGGGCCCGAACGACGTAGCGCCGCTGTTCGACCGTTTCATCAATGAGATGGCCAAGCGACGCTGACTGAGTGCTCTGCGGGCGGCCCCGAACCACGGTGGCCCCCGCAGGCTCTTCAAGGATTGTTCTAGACGGCTTGCCGACTGACCTGCGGATTTGAGTGACAAACCCATGCCAAAACGTACAGACATAAAAAGCATCCTGATTCTCGGCGCTGGCCCGATCGTGATCGGCCAGGCCTGCGAATTCGACTACTCCGGCGCCCAGGCCTGTAAGGCCCTGCGTGAGGAGGGCTACCGCGTCATCCTGGTGAACTCCAACCCGGCCACCATCATGACCGACCCGGCCATGGCCGACGCGACGTACATCGAGCCGATCAAATGGCAGACCGTTGCCAAGATCATCGAGAAAGAGCGTCCGGACGCGCTGCTGCCAACTATGGGCGGCCAGACTGCATTGAACTGCGCCCTGGACCTGGAGCGCGAAGGCGTCCTGGAAAAGTTCGGCGTAGAGATGATCGGCGCCAATGCCGACACCATCGACAAGGCTGAAGACCGTTCGCGTTTCGACAAGGCCATGAAGTCCATCGGCCTGGCGTGCCCGCGTTCCGGTATCGCCCACAGCATGGAAGAAGCCAATGCGGTCCTTGAGACCCTGGGCTTCCCGTGCATTATCCGTCCGTCCTTCACTATGGGTGGCACCGGTGGCGGCATTGCCTACAACCGTGAAGAGTTCGAAGAAATCTGCGCGCGTGGCCTGGACCTGTCGCCGACCAAAGAGCTGCTGATCGACGAATCGCTGATCGGTTGGAAAGAATACGAGATGGAGGTGGTCCGCGATAAAAAGGACAACTGCATCATCGTCTGCTCCATCGAAAACTTCGATCCGATGGGCGTGCACACTGGTGACTCGATCACCGTGGCTCCGGCGCAGACCCTGACCGACAAGGAATACCAGATCCTGCGTAACGCCTCCCTGGCGGTACTGCGCGAGATCGGCGTTGAAACCGGCGGTTCCAACGTTCAGTTCGGTATCTGCCCGGACACCGGCCGCATGGTCGTGATCGAGATGAACCCACGTGTATCGCGTTCTTCGGCGCTGGCCTCGAAAGCTACCGGCTTCCCGATTGCGCGTATCGCTGCCAAGTTGGCTATCGGCTACACCTTGGACGAACTGCAAAACGAAATCACCGGCGGCGCTATGCCGGCGTCTTTCGAGCCGTCTATCGACTACGTTGTGACCAAGCTGCCACGCTTTGCCTTCGAGAAGTTCGCCAAGGCTGATGCACGCCTGACCACCCAGATGAAGTCGGTCGGCGAAGTCATGGCGATCGGCCGCACGTTCCAGGAATCCCTGCAGAAAGCCCTGCGCGGCCTGGAAGTCGGTGTTTGCGGCCTGGACGAGAAGCTCGACCTGAGCAATCCGGAAAGCATGAGCATCCTCAAGCGCGAGCTGACCGTGCCGGGTGCCGAGCGTATCTGGTACGTGGCTGACGCCTTCCGTGCCGGCCTGAGCGTCGAAGATATCTTCGGCATGAACATGATCGATCCGTGGTTCCTGGTGCAGATCGAAGATCTGATCAAGGAAGAAGAGAAGGTCAAGACTCTGGGCCTGTCGTCTATCGACCGCGACCTGATGTTCCGCCTCAAGCGCAAAGGCTTCTCCGACCAGCGTCTGGCCAAGCTGCTGGGTGTGACCGAGAAGAACCTGCGTACTCATCGCCACAAGTTGGATATCTTTCCGGTCTACAAGCGCGTTGACACCTGTGCCGCAGAGTTCGCCACCGACACTGCCTACATGTACTCCACCTATGAGGAAGAGTGCGAAGCCGCGCCGTCGGATCGCGACAAGATCATCATCCTGGGCGGCGGTCCGAACCGTATCGGCCAGGGTATCGAGTTCGACTATTGCTGCGTACACGCCGCCCTCGCCCTGCGCGAAGACGGGTACGAGACCATCATGGTCAACTGCAACCCGGAAACCGTTTCCACCGACTACGACACTTCCGACCGTCTGTACTTCGAGCCGGTAACGCTGGAAGATGTATTGGAAATCTGCCGCGTCGAGAAGCCTAAGGGCGTGATCGTCCAATACGGCGGCCAGACCCCGCTGAAACTGGCGCGTGCCCTGGAAGCTGCCGGCGTGCCGATCATCGGTACCAGCCCGGACGCTATCGACCGTGCCGAAGACCGTGAGCGCTTCCAGCAGATGGTTGAGCGCCTGAACCTGCGTCAGCCGCCAAACGCTACCGTGCGCAGCGAAGACGAAGCCATCCGTGCAGCCAGCAAGATCGGCTACCCGCTGGTGGTGCGCCCGTCCTACGTACTGGGCGGTCGCGCGATGGAAATCGTCTACGAAGAAGACGAACTCAAGCGCTACCTGCGTGATGCGGTGAAAGTGTCCAACGACAGCCCGGTGCTGCTGGACCACTTCCTCAACTGCGCCATCGAAATGGACGTGGATGCGGTATGCGACGGTACTGACGTAGTGATCGGCGCGATCATGCAGCACATCGAGCAGGCCGGCGTTCACTCCGGTGACTCCGCGTGCTCGCTGCCGCCGTACTCGCTGCCGGCGCACATCCAGGACGAGATGCGCGAACAGGTCAAGAAAATGGCCCTGGAACTGGGTGTGGTCGGCCTGATGAACGTTCAGTTGGCGCTGCAAGGCGAAGACATTTACGTCATTGAAGTCAACCCGCGTGCCTCGCGTACCGTGCCGTTTGTATCCAAGTGCATCGGTGTGTCCCTGGCCATGATCGCTGCCCGTGTGATGGCCGGTAAGACCTTGAAGGAAATCGGCTTTACCAAGGAAATCATTCCCAACTTCTACAGCGTGAAAGAGGCGGTGTTCCCATTCGCCAAATTCCCTGGTGTGGACCCGATCCTGGGCCCAGAGATGAAGTCCACCGGTGAAGTGATGGGCGTGGGCGATACTTTCGGTGAAGCGTTCGCCAAGGCCCAGATGGGTGCCAGCGAAGTGTTGCCGACCGGCGGTACTGCGTTTATCAGCGTGCGTGATGACGACAAGCCACTGGTTGCGGGCGTGGCCCGTGATCTGATCAACTTGGGCTTTGAAGTTGTCGCGACTGCCGGGACCGCCAAGCTGATCGAGGCTGCGGGCCTGAAAGTACGTCGCGTGAACAAGGTGACGGAAGGCCGTCCGCATGTGGTCGACATGATCAAGAATGACGAAGTCACGCTGATCATCAACACCACCGAAGGTCGTCAGTCGATCGCGGATTCCTACTCCATTCGTCGTAATGCCTTGCAGCACAAGATCTACTGCACCACCACCATTGCTGCTGGCGAAGCTATCTGCGAAGCGCTCAAGTTCGGTCCGGAAAAGACCGTGCGTCGCTTGCAGGATCTACACGCAGGATTGAAGGCATGATCAAATACCCAATGACCGTCCAGGGCGCCAAGGCCCTGGAAGAGGAGCACGCCCATCTGACCAAGGTTGTACGTCCGAAGCTGAGCCAGGACATCGGTACGGCCCGCGAGCTGGGTGACTTGAAGGAAAACGCCGAATACCACGCTGCTCGCGAGCAGCAGGGTATGGTCGAGGCGCGGATTCGTGATATCGAGGGCCGTATGCAGAATGCGGTGATTATTGATGTCACGACCATCCCGCATACCGGCAAGGTGATTTTCGGCACGACCGTGGAAATCGCCAACGTCGAGACTGACGAAAGCGTGACTTACCAGATCGTGGGTGAGGATGAGGCTGATTTCAAGCAAGGCAAGATCTCTGTCGGCTCGCCGATCGCTCGCGCCTTGATTGCCAAGGAAGAGGGTGACGTCGTTGCCGTGAAAACGCCGAGCGGCGTCATTGAGTACGAGATTGTCGAAGTCCGCCACATCTGAAAGACGGCGTCCGCTACGTGTGGGCGCCATGCTTTGGCAGCTCTCTCAGATGCTTTGGGTGGGCGGCCTGTGGCTGTTGCATATGGGTGTATTACCGGTGCTGGGCCTTATTGGTCTGGCACCGTTACTGATCGATGAGATCGACAAATTGCTGAGCGCGCTGCTGGTGGGTTTTGCGGCGGCGTGTGTGTTGCTCCAGGCGTTAGTGCTGGTCAAGGCTGAGGGCTTTGAGAGTTTGTGGCGGGACATTCGCGGGCAACTGCTGTTGATGGCGCTGTATGCGTGCGCGATGTTTTGCGTGGTGTATATTTGGCTGCCGCAAGCGTTGCGCTGGCAGTTATTCAGCTATCTTGTGCTAGGGTTTTCCGGTTTGGTGCTGGTCATGCAGCCGGCGCCGGGGTGGAGTGGCAGGGCGCGCGAAGCACGCCCGTGACCCTTTTCATCATTTGAAGCGATGAACGTTCGACAGTTGCTTGTTGACGCTGAAGTTCTTGCGATACAGCAGCGCCATCTTGCCGATGACCTGAACCAGGTCCGCTTTGCCCACCTTGCACAGTTCTGCAACGGCGGCCAAACGCGCTTCGCGATCAAGGATATTGACCTTGATCTTGATCAGTTCGTGATCGTTCAGTGCGCGTTCAAATTCGGCTAAAACACCTTCAGTCAACCCGTTGTCTGCCACAATCAGAACTGGTTTCAGATGGTGGCCAATGGATTTGTACTGTTTCTTCTGCTCTTGAGTGAGCGGCATAATCTGACCCCTGCGTCTGATCTTGTAAAAAGCGGCGGCCAGTTTACCCGAGCGAGTCCGGGACCGCCCAGTTAATCACGACCCGTTTTATTTTTCGAGGTGGCCCGTGGCCCGTTCCAAAACCAGCCTTAAGTGGCTACAAGAACATTTCAATGATCCTTACGTCAAAAAGGCGCAAAAGGACGGCTACCGTTCCCGGGCCAGCTACAAGCTGCTGGAGATCCAGGACAAGGATAAACTGATCCGTCCGGGCATGAGCGTTATCGATCTCGGCGCGGCCCCCGGTGGCTGGTCCCAGGTGACCAGTCGTCTGATTGGTGGGCAAGGCCGATTGATCGCCTCCGACATCCTCGAGATGGACAGCATCCCGGACGTGACCTTTGTTCACGGCGACTTTACCGAAGACAAGGTATTGGCCGAGATCCTGGAGGCTGTGGGAAATTCGCAGGTAGACCTTGTGATTTCCGACATGGCCCCCAATATGAGTGGATTACCGGCTGTTGATATGCCGCGTGCCATGTTCCTGTGTGAGCTGGCGCTGGATTTGGCAGGTCGGGTATTGCGTCCGGGTGGCGATTTCCTGGTGAAGGTCTTCCAGGGCGAAGGTTTCGACGAGTACCACAAGAACATTCGCAAGTTGTTCGACAAGGTGCAGACCCGTAAACCGGACTCTTCCCGTGACCGGTCCAGGGAGCAGTATCTGCTGTGCCGTGGCTACCGCGGTGTGGAAGGCGCAGCGAGCGAAGAGCGTTTTTGAGAAATTCGAGGAGGGCGATAGGTTTTTTTATATCGCTTTCGTCACGAAGCTTTACGAATATTGTGTAGTCAAAGTTTCACAAAGGGTTACAGACGGCGCCTGCCAGAGTTGTAGGTAATGTAGTAAGTTAGGCCGGTGAATATCATGCGAAGCGCGCGCCAGTAGCGGAGCTTGCTTCAGAGGGTAGTTAATTGAACGATATGGCAAAGAATCTGATCCTGTGGTTGATCATCGCGGCTGTCCTGGTGACGGTGATGAACAACTTCTCCAGCCCTAACGAGCCGCAGACCCTCAACTATTCCGACTTCATCCAGCAAGTTAAGGATGGCAAGGTCGAGCGCGTAGCGGTTGATGGCTACGTGATTACCGGTAAGCGCAACGACGGCGACAGCTTCAAGACCATTCGTCCGGCAATCCAGGACAACGGTCTGATCGGTGACCTGGTGGATAACCACGTGGTTGTCGAAGGCAAGCAGCCTGAACAGCAAAGCATCTGGACTCAGCTCCTGGTGGCAAGCTTCCCGATCCTGGTGATTATCGCCGTGTTCATGTTCTTCATGCGCCAGATGCAAGGTGGTGCGGGAGGCAAGGGCGGGCCGATGAGCTTTGGCAAGAGCAAGGCACGTCTGCTCTCCGAGGACCAGGTCAAGACTACCTTGGCTGACGTTGCAGGTTGCGACGAAGCCAAGGAAGAAGTGGGTGAGTTGGTCGAGTTCCTGCGTGATCCGGGCAAGTTCCAGCGCCTGGGTGGTCGTATTCCTCGCGGCGTGTTGATGGTAGGTCCACCAGGTACCGGTAAAACCTTGCTGGCCAAGGCGATTGCCGGCGAAGCCAAGGTGCCTTTCTTCACTATTTCCGGTTCTGACTTCGTCGAGATGTTCGTCGGTGTGGGCGCCAGCCGTGTTCGCGATATGTTCGAACAGGCCAAGAAGCATGCGCCGTGCATCATCTTCATCGATGAGATCGATGCCGTTGGTCGCCATCGTGGCGCTGGCATGGGTGGTGGTCATGATGAACGTGAGCAGACCCTCAACCAGTTGCTGGTAGAGATGGATGGTTTCGAGATGAATGACGGCATTATCGTCATCGCCGCGACCAACCGTCCGGACGTACTGGACCCGGCGTTGCTGCGCCCGGGCCGTTTCGACCGTCAGGTCGTGGTTGGCCTGCCGGATATCCGCGGTCGTGAACAGATTTTGAAAGTACACATGCGCAAGGTGCCAATGGGTGACGACGTGGCTCCGGCTGTGATTGCCCGTGGTACGCCTGGCTTCTCCGGTGCCGACCTGGCCAACCTGGTCAACGAGGCTTCGTTGTTTGCTGCCCGTACCGGCAAGCGCATTGTTGAAATGAAAGAGTTCGAATTGGCAAAAGACAAGATCATGATGGGCGCTGAACGCAAATCCATGGTCATGTCCGAGAAAGAGAAGCAGAACACGGCTTATCACGAAGCCGGTCACGCCATTGTTGGTCGCGTTGTGCCTGAGCATGACCCGGTCTACAAGGTGTCGATCATTCCTCGTGGCCGTGCGCTGGGTGTGACGATGTTCCTGCCGGAAGAGGATCGCTACAGCCTCTCCAAGCGTGCATTGATCAGCCAGATCTGTTCGCTGTATGGCGGGCGGATTGCCGAGGAGATGACCCTGGGCTTCGATGGCGTCACCACAGGTGCTTCCAATGACATCATGCGTGCCAGCCAGATTGCACGAAATATGGTGACCAAGTGGGGCTTGTCGGAAAAACTCGGTCCTTTGATGTATGCAGAGGAAGAGGGTGAGGTGTTCCTCGGTCGTGGTGGTGGCGGTCAAAGTGCCAGCTTCTCCGGTGAGACTGCCAAGCTGATCGACTCCGAAGTTCGCAGCATCATTGACCAGTGTTATGGCACGGCCAAGCAGATCCTCACCGATAACCGCGACAAGCTTGATGCCATGGCTGATGCGCTGATGAAGTACGAGACCATTGATGCCGATCAGATCGATGACATCATGGCTGGTCGTACACCGCGTGAGCCTCGCGATTGGGAAGGTGGTTCAGGTACTTCGGGTACCCCACCCGTCGTTCAGAACGAACGCCCTGAGACCCCGATCGGCGGCCCGGCAGCTGACCACTAAGGTTTGAAATGACTTCTGCTTTGTCCTCTACCCGGTTGCCTTGCGGCAACCGGGTTCTTGATTTGGCCCATACGCATGTCATGGGTATTCTCAATGTAACTCCTGATTCCTTTTCCGATGGTGGCCGTTTCAGCCAGCTGGATGCCGCGTTGCGTCATGCCGAGGCGATGGTGGCTGCCGGCGCGACCTTGATTGATGTGGGCGGCGAGTCCACTCGGCCTGGGGCTCGTGTGGTATCCCCGTTGGAAGAGCTTGAGCGGGTAGCGCCAATTGTCGAGCGTATCGCCCGTGAGCTGGATGTGATCATTTCTGTGGACACTTCAACTCCCGCGGTAATGCGTGAAACCGCGCGTCTGGGGGCGGGGCTCATCAATGATGTGCGTTCGTTGCGGCGTGACGGTGCTCTCGATGCAGCTGCAGCGACCGGCCTGCCGGTGTGCCTGATGCACATGCTGGGTGAGCCCGGTAACATGCAGGACAGTCCTCACTACGACAACCTGGTCGGTGAGGTCACTGGGTTCCTGGCAGACAGGATCGCTCAGTGTGTCGAGGTGGGCATCGCGTGCGAAAAGATCATCCTTGACCCGGGGTTTGGCTTCGCCAAGACCCTGCAACATAATTTAAGCCTGTTCAAGCATATGGAGGCGCTGCATGCCCTTGGTCGGCCGCTGCTGGTCGGTGTGTCGCGCAAGAGCATGATAGGGCTGGCCTTGAATCGCCCGGTGGGTGAGCGCTTGTACGGCGGCCTCGCCCTTGCAGCGCTTGCCGTGACCAAGGGCGCTCGTATTTTGCGTGTGCATGATGTCGCCGAGACGGTGGATGTGGTGCGCATGATTGCCGCTGTAGAATCAGCCGAATAAGAATGATGGAGCACTTATGACTAAAAAATACTTTGGCACCGACGGCATCCGTGGTCGGGTCGGCGAGTTTCCGATTACCCCTGATTTCATGCTCAAGTTGGGTTGGGCGGCAGGCATGGCGTTCCGCAGCATGGGGGCGTGCCGGATCCTGGTTGGCAAGGACACCCGTATTTCGGGTTATATGTTTGAATCCGCGCTTGAGGCAGGCTTATCTGCTGCCGGCGCCGACGTAATGCTGTTGGGGCCCATGCCGACGCCAGCGATCGCTTACCTGACGCGTACCTTTCACGCTGAAGCCGGTATTGTGATCAGTGCGTCGCACAACCCGCATGACGACAATGGCATCAAGTTCTTCTCGGGGCAGGGCACCAAGTTGCCTGACGAGATCGAGTTGATGATCGAAGAGCTGCTGGATGCGCCGATGACGGTGGTCGAATCCAGCAAGCTGGGCAAGGTGTCGCGTATCAATGATGCGTCCGGCCGTTATATCGAATTCTGCAAAAGCAGCGTGCCGAGCAGTACCAATTTTGCCGGGCTGAAGATCGTTGTCGATTGTGCCCATGGTGCGACCTACAAGGTAGCGCCAAGTGTTTTCAAGGAGCTGGGAGCGCAGGTCACTGTACTATCGGCTCAGCCTAACGGCTTGAACATCAACGACAACTGCGGCTCCACGCATATGGAGCAACTGCAGGCGGCGGTTCTGGCCGAACATGCGGACCTGGGTATCGCGTTCGATGGCGACGGCGATCGTGTGCTGATGGTGGATCACACCGGCATGATTGTGGATGGTGATGATTTGCTGTTCATCATTGCCCGTGATCTGCATGAGCGTAACAAGCTGCAGGGCGGCGTCGTGGGTACCCTCATGAGCAACCTGGGGCTTGAGTTGGCATTGGCGGAGTTGGGTATTCCGTTTATCCGCGCCAATGTCGGCGACCGTTATGTGATCGCCGAGCTTCTGGAGCGTAACTGGCTGGTAGGCGGCGAGAACTCGGGACACGTCGTATGCTTCCAGCATACGACTACGGGCGACGCCATCATCGCTGCGCTGCAGGTGCTTCTGGCCTTGCGTCGTCGTGACGAGAGCCTGGCGCAGGCGCGTCAGGCCCTGCGCAAGTGTCCGCAGGTGCTGCTCAATGTGCGTTTTGCCGGTGGTGAAAATCCGATCGAGCACCCTGCCGTCAAAGAGGCTTGTGAGCGTGTTACCCAGGCAATGGCTGGGCGTGGGCGTGTGTTGTTGCGCAAGTCGGGCACTGAGCCTCTGGTGCGTGTCATGGTCGAAGGCGAGGACGAAACTCAGGTTCGCGGCCATGCCGAAGACCTGGCAAAACTGGTAACTGAAGTTTGCGCCTGAATTCGGCTTGCCAGTGATGGTGTGGTTGGGTAACATCTGCGCCCACTTTGACCGACGGGGTACAGCATGCGTCGCACTATGGTAGCTGGTAACTGGAAGATGCACGGTACCCGCGCCAGTGTCGCTGAGCTGATCAATGGCCTTCGTCACTTGGCCTTGCCTAGCGGTGTTGATGTCGCGGTTTTCCCACCTTGCTTGCATATCAACCAAGTGGTTGATGGCTTGAAGGGCAAGTCGATCCAGGTCGGCGCGCAGAATTCTGCGGTGGAGCCCATGCAAGGCGCATTGACCGGTGAGATTTCGCCGAGTCAGTTGGTTGATGCGGGTTGTGCCTATGTACTCGTTGGGCACTCCGAGCGCCGTCAGATGATGGGCGAGCGGGATGCGACGCTCAATCGCAAGTTCGCCGCGGCACAGGCTTGTGGCTTGGTTCCGGTGTTGTGCATAGGGGAGACCCTTGAGCAGCGCGAATCGGGCAAGACTCTTGAGGTTGTCTCGCGTCAGCTGGGCAGCATCATCGAGGAGTTGGGTGTTGGTGCGTTTGCAAAGGCGGTTATTGCTTACGAGCCGGTCTGGGCCATTGGCACCGGACTGACTGCTACACCGCAACAGGCGCAGGATGTGCACGCAGCCATCCGCGCGCAGTTGGCGGCAGAGAATTCTGAAGTCGCGCAAGGTGTGCGGCTTCTATACGGCGGCAGCGTGAAGGCGGCCAATGCGGTCGAACTGTTCGGCATGCCGGATATCGATGGGGGGCTCATTGGTGGAGCTTCCCTGAATGCAGATGAGTTCGGTGCGATCTGTCGCGCCGCGGGAAACTGAAAAAATGCTGGAAACAGTCGTAGTCGTTTTTCATCTGTTGGCTGCCCTGAGCGTAGTTGCTCTGGTTTTGTTGCAACAGGGTAAAGGTGCGGATGCTGGTGCGTCTTTCGGTGCAGGTGCTTCAAATACTGTGTTCGGAAGCCAAGGTTCCTCTACCTTTCTTAGTAAGTTTACTGCTATACTTGCCGCAGGTTTCTTCATAACCAGCTTAGGGTTAGGTTACTTTGCTAAAGAGAAAGCTCATGTGCTGACTCAGGTAGGTTTGCCAAACCCAGCAGTGTTGGAAGTTCCAAAAGCAAAACCGGCTTCTGATGATGTCCCGGTGCTTCAAGAGCAAAAGTCGGCTACTCCAGCGACTGACGTACCTCCAGCTCAAGAGCAGAAGTAAGAAGGGTTGTAAGCGCTGTATTGCCGAGGTGGTGGAATTGGTAGACACGCAACCTTGAGGTGGTTGTGCCCATAGGGTGTAGGGGTTCGAGTCCCCTTCTCGGTACCAATTATCAGGAGAGCCCGCTGTTGCGGGCTTTCTTGTAGGTGGAAGGTTACATTGACCCTGTAAGGGATCGGTCGTATACTTCCGCCCCAGCTTTGTCGCGGGGTGGAGCAGTCTGGTAGCTCGTCGGGCTCATAACCCGAAGGTCGTCGGTTCAAATCCGGCCCCCGCAACCAGTTTTAGCGGAGCCCCTTTTAAGGGGCTTTTTGTTAGCTGGACACTTTCAACGCCGCTGTTCGACGGCGTTTCAAGGATGGGCGTTTCGCCCATTTTTTTATTTTGCACAGCATGCACATACATGCACGAGGGGGTTCAGGTGTCGAGCAAGCTAGAAGAGTTGCAGGCCTTGCTGGCCCCGGTGGTCGTGGCCCTAGGCTATGAATGCTGGGGTATTGAGTTTTCGGCTCAAGGTCGCCACTCAATGTTGCGCGTTTATATCGATAAAGAGGGCGGCGTGCTGGTGGACGATTGTGCCATTGTCAGCCGTCAGATCAGCGGTGTGCTGGATGTTGAAGATCCGATTTCCGTTGAGTACACCCTTGAAGTTTCCTCGCCAGGCATGGAACGCCCACTGTTCACTATTGATCAGTTTGCAAAATTTGCCGGTGAACAAGTGAAGATCAAGCTGCGTTCGCCCTTCGAAGGGCGACGCAACTTTCAGGGCCTTCTGCGCGGTGTAGAAGAACAGGATGTCGTGGTGCAGGTAGAAGACCATGAGTTCCTGTTGCCGATCGATATGATCGACAAGGCCAACATTATTCCCAGTTTTGACTGAGACGCGGATCCCGCGGATCCAATGGCTTGCGAAAGGCGAGGCGTACGATGAGCAAAGAAGTACTGCTGGTTGTTGAGTCGGTATCCAATGAAAAGGGCGTACCGGCAAACGTGATTTTTGAAGCGCTGGAGCTGGCCCTGGCCACTGCTACCAAAAAGCGTTTTGAAGACGAAGTTGATCTGCGTGTGGAAATCAACCGCCACACCGGTGCCTATGAGACTTTCCGTCGCTGGACGGTCGTCGAAGAAGCCGATCTTGATGATCCGGCCATCGAAACCTGGCCGAGCAAGGTTGCGCAAACGCACCCGGGCGCCCAGGTCGGTGATGTCGTCGAAGAAAAGATCGAATCGATCGAATTCGGCCGTATTGCTGCACAGACCGCCAAGCAGGTCATCGTGCAGAAGGTTCGTGAAGCCGAGCGAGCTCAAGTCGTTGACGCTTATCGCGAGCGCCTGGGGGAAATCATCTCCGGCACCGTGAAAAAAGTTACCCGCGACAATGTGATCGTCGACCTGGGCAACAACGCCGAAGCGTTGCTGGCCCGCGAAGACATCATCTCTCGCGAAACCTTCCGTGTCGGCGTGCGTCTGCGTGCGCTGCTCAAGGAAATCCGCACCGAGAACCGCGGTCCTCAGCTGATCCTGTCGCGTACCGCGCCGGAAATGCTGATCGAGCTGTTCCGCATCGAAGTGCCGGAAATTGCCGAAGGTCTGATCGAAGTCATGGCTGCGTCCCGCGATCCGGGTTCGCGTGCCAAGATCGCGGTTCGCTCCAAGGACAAACGCATCGACCCGCAAGGCGCTTGCATCGGTATGCGCGGTTCGCGCGTCCAGGCAGTGTCGGGCGAATTGGGCGGTGAGCGTGTGGATATCGTCCTGTGGGACGATAACCCGGCGCAGTTCGTGATCAACGCCATGTCGCCGGCTGAAGTGGCGGCAATTATCGTTGACGAAGATGCCCATGCAATGGACATCGCCGTTGGCGCAGACAATCTGGCTCAGGCCATTGGTCGTGGTGGTCAGAACGTGCGTCTGGCCAGCCAACTGACCGGCTGGACCCTGAACGTGATGACCGAATCGGACATCCAGGCTAAGCAGCAAGCTGAAACCGGTGACATCCTGCGCAACTTCATCGAAGAGTTGGAAGTCGATGAAGACCTGGCACAGGTACTGGTAGATGAAGGCTTCACCAGCCTGGAAGAGATTGCCTACGTACCGTTGGAAGAAATGCTCAACATCGACGGCTTTGACGAAGACACCGTCAACGAGCTTCGCGCTCGGGCCAAGGATCGTTTGTTGACTAAAGCCATCGCTACTGAGGAAAAGCTGGCAGACGCCCATCCGGCCGAAGACCTGCTCTCGCTTGAGGGTATGGACAAGGATTTGGCGATGGAACTGGCGGTGCGCGGCGTAATTACCCGCGAAGACCTGGCCGAGCAGTCTATTGACGATCTGCTCGACATCGACGGCATTGACGAAGATCGTGCCGGCAAGTTGATCATGGCCGCCCGAGCCCATTGGTTCGAGTAATTAGGCGCGGCCTGAGGAGAGAAGTGCATGACGCAAGTCACGGTGAAACAACTGGCCGATGAGGTCAAAACACCGGTAGAGCGCCTGTTGCAGCAGATGCGTGAGGCAGGTCTGCCGCACACCGCCGCCGATGAAGGTGTGAGCGATAGTGAGAAGCAGTCTTTGCTGACTCACTTGAAGAGCAGCCACAAGGCGAAAGTGGAAGAACCGCGCAAGATTACATTGCAGCGCAAAACCACCAGCACCCTGCGTGTTGCGGGTAGCAAGAGCATCAGCGTAGAAGTACGCAAGAAGAAAGTCTTCGTACAGCGCAGCCCGGAAGAAATCGAAGCCGAGCGCAAACGCGAGCTGGATGAACGTCGCGCAGTAGAAAATGCTGCTCGCCAGAAGGCTGAAGAAGAAGCCAAGCGTCGCGCCGAAGAAGAAGCGCGTCGCCAGCCTGCTGCTGCGCAACCTGCCAACACTGAAGCGGTTGCCGCTCCTGTTGAAGCTGTGCGTGAGGCCGCCCCGGTTGCTGCTGCGCCTGCTCCTGCAGCTGACGCCCGCAAGCGCGACGAACCTCGTCGTCCGGACAAACCACGTGCCGACGATAACAATCGTCGCGGTGGTGGTGGCGATGGCGAGCGCAAAAACGCTCCGCATCGTGCCTCGGTCAAAGAGAAAGCGCCTGCTCCACGCGTTGCCCCACGTACTACCGACGAAGAAAGCGATGGCTTCCGTCGCGGTGGTCGCGGCAAGGCCAAGCTGAAAAAACGCAACGCCCACGGTTTCCAGAGCCCAACCGGCCCTGTCGTGCGTGAAGTGAAGATCGGCGAGACCATCACTGTGGGCGATCTGGCCCAGCAGATGTCGGTCAAGGCTGCTGAAATCATCAAGTTCATGTTCAAGCTGGGCACCCCGGCCACCATCAACCAGGTACTGGATCAGGAAACTGCCCAGTTGGTTGCTGAAGAGCTGGGCCACAAAGTGACCCTGGTCAGCGACACCGCCCTGGAAGATTCCCTGGCCGAGTCCCTGAAGTTTGAAGGCGAGGCAGTTTCCCGTGCACCGGTTGTGACCGTAATGGGCCACGTTGACCACGGTAAAACTTCCCTGCTCGACTACATCCGTCGTGCCAAGGTTGCCGCAGGCGAAGCCGGTGGTATTACCCAGCACATCGGTGCATACCACGTTGAAACCGAACGCGGCATGGTCACCTTCCTCGACACTCCAGGTCACGCCGCGTTTACCGCAATGCGTGCCCGTGGTGCCAAGGCGACCGACATCGTGATCCTGGTGGTTGCAGCGGACGACGGCGTAATGCCGCAGACCATTGAAGCTGTCCAGCACGCCAAGGCTGCCGGTGTTCCTCTGGTTGTAGCCGTGAACAAAATCGACAAGCCCGGCGCCGATCTCGATCGCATCCGTAGCGAACTGTCGGTTCACGGCGTGACATCCGAGGAATGGGGTGGCGAGACGCCATTCGTATCGGTCTCGGCGAAAATGGGTACCGGCGTTGACGAACTGCTCGAAGCGGTCCTGTTGCAAGCTGAAGTCCTGGAATTGACTGCTACGCCTTCGGCTCCTGGCCGTGGTGTGGTAGTTGAATCGCGCCTCGACAAGGGCCGTGGCCCGGTCGCGACCGTGCTGGTTCAAGACGGTACCCTGCGCCAAGGCGACATGGTGCTGGTCGGTTCGAACTACGGCCGTGTACGTGCCATGCTCGACGAGAACGGCAAGCCAATCAAGGAAGCAGGTCCTGCTATCCCGGTCGAGATCCTCGGCCTGGACGGTACGCCGGACGCTGGCGACGAGATGAGCGTAGTTGCCGACGAGAAGAAAGCCCGTGAAGTGGCTCTGTTCCGTCAAGGCAAGTTCCGCGAAGTCAAGCTGGCCCGTGCTCACGCCGGCAAGCTGGAAAACATCTTCGAGAACATGGGCCAGGAAGAGAAGAAGACGCTTAACATCGTCCTCAAATCCGACGTCCGTGGTTCCCTCGAAGCGTTGAACGGCGCCTTGAACGGCCTGGGTAACGACGAAGTGCAAGTGCGTGTTGTCGGTGGCGGTGTCGGTGGTATCACCGAGTCCGACGCCAACCTGGCACTGGCTTCCAACGCTGTACTGTTCGGCTTCAACGTGCGTGCCGATGCTGGCGCTCGCAAGATCGTCGAGCAGGAAGGTCTGGACATGCGTTACTACAACGTCATCTACGACATCATCGAAGACGTCAAGAAAGCCCTTACCGGTATGCTTGGCAGCGATGTCCGGGAGAACATCCTGGGTATCGCCGAGGTGCGTGACGTGTTCCGCTCGCCGAAATTCGGCGCGATCGCCGGTTGCATGGTTGTCGAAGGCACCGTGTACCGTAACCGTCCGATCCGTGTACTGCGTGAAGACATCGTTATCTTCGAAGGCGAGCTGGAATCCCTGCGCCGCTTCAAGGATGACGCTGCCGAAGTACGTGCCGGCATGGAATGCGGTATCGGCGTCAAGAGCTACAACGACGTCAAGGTTGGCGACAAGATCGAAGTCTTCGAGAAGGTTCAGGTTGCTCGCAGCCTCTAACTCGCGCACTTCAGGAGCCACACAGCGCGTGGGCATGTATTTGCCCCGCGCCGTGTCCGGACTCTAAACGCAACGCCCGGTCTGGCTTTTGTCAGGCCGGGCGTTTGCCGCTTTCAGACCCCACGGGTTTCACCGTGTGGCAGTAACAGGTAACAAGACATGGCAAAAGAATACAGCCGTACCCAGCGTATCGGCGATCAGATGCAGCGTGAGCTGGCTCAACTGATCCGTCGCGAAGTCAAAGACCCCCGCGTTGGCCTGGTCACCATCACCGCCGTTGAAGTGAGCCGTGACGTGGGTCATGCCAAAATCTTCATCACCGTGATGGGGCAGGACAACAGCGAAGAAATCGCGCAAAGCATCAAGGTGCTCAACTCCGCCGCAGGTTTCCTGCGGATGCAGTTGGCCCGCGAAATGAAGCTGCGCAGCGTTCCGCAGTTGCACTTCCATTACGACGAAAGCGTCGTGCGTGGCGCGCACCTCTCGGCCTTGATCGAGCGCGCCGTGGCTGAAGACAGTCAGCATCCGTCCACACCTGAAGACGCCAAGGAGTAAGCGGTGGCTCAGGTCAAACGTATCCGTCGCAACGTCAGTGGCATCATTCTGCTCGACAAGCCCATTGGTTTTACCTCCAATGCGGCGCTGCAGAAGGTCCGCTGGCTGCTTAACGCCGAGAAGGCGGGACACACCGGCAGCCTGGATCCACTGGCCACCGGCGTTCTGCCGTTGTGCTTTGGTGAGGCCACCAAGTTCTCGCAGTACCTGCTTGATTCGGACAAGGGTTATGAAACCCTCATGCAACTGGGCAAGACAACCACCACGGCAGACGCCGAAGGTGATGTTTTGCAGGTTCGCGACGTGACCGTTGGTCGTGCGGATATCGAAGCTGCATTACCTGCTTTTCGTGGGCAAATCAGTCAGATACCGCCGATGTACTCGGCGCTCAAGCGGGATGGGCAACCTCTTTATAAGCTGGCACGTGCGGGCGAAGTGGTGGAGCGCGAACCGCGTTCTGTTACTATTGCCCGGCTGGAACTGCTCGCCTGTGAAGGTGACACTGCTCGATTGGCGGTGGACTGCAGCAAAGGCACCTATATCCGTACCCTCGTGGAAGATATTGGTGAGAAGCTGGGCTGCGGTGCTTATGTAGCTGAACTGCGACGTACCCAGGCAGGCCCTTTCACCCTGGCCCAGACGGTCACGCTGGAAGAGCTGGAAGCGGTGCACGCCGAAGGCGGCAACGAAGCGGTTGATCGCTTCCTGATGCCCTCGGACAGCGGTTTGCTGGATTGGCCATTGCTGCACTTCTCGGAGCACAGCGCGTTCTACTGGCTCAACGGCCAGCCGGTACGCGCCCCGGATGCCCCGAAGTTCGGCATGGTGCGAGTACAGGATCATAACGGTCGCTTTATCGGTATCGGTGAAGTGAGCGAAGACGGGCGCATCGCGCCGCGTCGACTGATTCGGTCAGAATGACCGAACGAGGGTGGCTGTTAATAGGCATGGTCACTTCTCATTTATAGATACGGGGGTATGCCCTCGGCCTATTGGATCACCCCTTGGGTGGTTTCCTGAAAAAAGGATTGCCTCATGGCTCTCGACGTTCAAGAAAAAGCACAAATCGTAGCTGACTATCAGCAAGCTGTTGGTGACACTGGTTCGCCAGAAGTGCAAGTTGCACTGCTGACCCACAACATCAACAAACTGCAAGGTCACTTCAAGGCCAACGGTAAAGACCACCACTCCCGTCGTGGTCTGATCCGCATGGTAAACCAGCGCCGTAAGCTGCTGGACTACCTGAAAGGCAAGGATCTGGGTCGTTATCAGACTCTGATCGGTCGCCTGGGTCTGCGTCGCTAATCAGCGATTGCGCTAGAGGTTGGTTGTCTGCCGTGTGCCAGTGGGATTCCCGCTGGCCCATGGTAGGCTCCCAGCCTCAAGTTTTATCTGGATGCACGTTTTACCCTGGACGAGGGTCGGGCCGATTCCCGACATTGCCCAAGAATTTCGCAAGAAGACAAGTTCCCCCAAGAGCCACAAAGAAGGTAGGACACCGTGAACCCGGTTATCAAAAAATTCCAGTTCGGTCAGTCGACCGTTACCCTCGAGACAGGCCGTATCGCCCGTCAAGCCTCCGGCGCAGTGCTGGTTACCGTTGACGACGACGTTACCGTACTGGTGACCGTGGTTGGCGCCAAGACCGCTGACCCGAGCAAGGGCTTCTTCCCTCTGTCCGTTCACTACCAGGAAAAGACTTACGCTGCCGGTAAGATCCCTGGCGGTTTCTTCAAGCGCGAAGGCCGTCCTTCCGAGAAAGAAACCCTGACATCCCGACTGATCGACCGTCCGATCCGTCCGCTGTTCCCAGAAGGCTTCATGAACGAAGTGCAGGTTGTCTGCACCGTCGTTTCCACCAGCAAAAAGACCGATCCGGACATCGCTGCGATGATCGGTACTTCGGCTGCGCTGGCGATCTCGGGCATTCCGTTCGATGGTCCTATCGGTGCCGCTCGCGTTGCTTTCCATGAAAGCACCGGTTACCTGCTGAACCCATCTTACGAGCAGCAGAAAGCTTCGAGCCTGGACATGGTCGTTGCCGGTACCTCCGAAGCCGTATTGATGGTTGAGTCGGAAGCCAAAGAGCTGACCGAAGACCAGATGCTGGGCGCCGTACTGTTTGCTCACGACGAGTTCCAGGTGGTAATCAACGCGGTCAAGGAATTGGCTGCCGAAGCTGCCAAGCCAACCTGGACCTGGGCTGCTGCCCCGGAAGCCACCGACCTGCTGGGCGCTATCCGCTCCGAGTTCGGCGCTGCCATCTCCGACGCCTACACCATCACCGTCAAGGCCGACCGTTACGCTCGCCTGGGCGAGTTGAAGGACCAGGTTGTCGCCAAGTTGTCCGGTGAAGAAGGCCAGCCTTCTGCCAGCGACGTCAAGGCTGCATTCGGCGAAATCGAATACCGCACCGTTCGCGAAAACATCGTTAACGGCAAGCCACGTATCGACGGTCGCGACACTCGCACCGTGCGCCCGCTGAACATCGAAGTCGGCGTGCTGCCCAAGACTCACGGTTCGGCGCTGTTCACCCGTGGTGAAACCCAGGCCCTGGTAGTCGCGACTCTGGGTACTGCCCGTGACGCACAGCTGCTGGACACCCTGGAAGGCGAGAAAAAAGACCCGTTCATGCTGCACTACAACTTCCCTCCGTTCTCGGTGGGCGAGTGTGGCCGCATGGGTGGTGCTGGTCGTCGTGAAATCGGTCACGGCCGTCTGGCCCGTCGTTCGATTGCAGCGATGCTGCCGGCTGCCGATGTGTTCCCGTACACCATCCGTGTCGTATCGGAAATCACTGAGTCCAACGGTTCCAGCTCGATGGCTTCCGTTTGCGGTGCTTCCCTGGCGCTGATGGACGCTGGTGTGCCGATGAAGGCGCCGGTTGCCGGTATCGCCATGGGCCTGGTTAAAGAAGGCGAGAAGTTCGCCATCCTGACCGACATCCTGGGCGACGAAGACCACCTGGGCGACATGGACTTCAAAGTAGCCGGTACCGCTAAAGGCGTAACCGCGCTGCAGATGGACATCAAGATCAAGGGCATCACCGAAGAGATCATGGAAATCGCTCTGGGCCAAGCCCTGGAAGCGCGCCTGAACATCCTCGGCCAGATGAACCAGATCATTGGCCAGTCGCGTACCGAACTGTCGGAAAACGCTCCGACCATGATCGCGATGAAAATCGACACCGACAAAATCCGTGATGTTATCGGTAAAGGCGGCGCTACCATCCGTGCGATCTGTGAAGAAACCAAGGCTTCGATCGACATCGAAGACGACGGCTCGATCAAGATCTTCGGCGAAACCAAGGAAGCGGCTGAAGCTGCACGCCAACGCGTCCTGGGCATCACCGCTGAGGCCGAGATCGGCAAGATCTACGTCGGCAAGGTTGAGCGCATCGTCGACTTCGGCGCATTCGTCAACATCCTGCCGGGCAAAGATGGTCTGGTTCACATCTCCATGCTGAGCGACGCTCGTGTTGAGAAAGTGACCGACATTCTCAAAGAAGGCCAGGAAGTGGAAGTGCTGGTACTGGACGTGGACAACCGCGGCCGTATCAAGCTGTCCATCAAGGACGTAGCAGCAGCCAAGGCTTCGGGCGTTTAATCACCCCGCGTTCTAGCTGAAAAAAAGGGACTCTTCGGAGTCCCTTTTTTGTGGGAGAAGGAAATCCCCCTAAAATCAGTTGTTTAGTCGCCTGCAAAAAACCGCAACTTGCACGCAGGCACGACCTGCTTCATGCAACTTGCACGATTTCGAAAAGCACGCTGTTTTTTAACTTGTTGTTTTGTAAGGTTTTTTTCTGTTGTCCCACTTGGCACGCCGCCTGCACTATCCCTGTTAGCGCTGCAGCATCAAGGTTTACGTCTGCAGACTTTTAATAAAACAGGAGTTATTCGTATGAAGAAGTTCGCTCTCGCTACTGCTACCGCTCTGACCCTGGCCATGGGTGCTAACGTAGCCTTTGCTCAGACTTCCCAAGCCCCTATGACTTTGGCGGCCGGTGAAGCGACCAAGGCTAAGGAAAGCGTTTCGGATACTTGGATCACCACTAAAGTCAAAGCCGACCTGCTGACCGAAAAAGGCATTCCGGGTTCGGACATCAAGGTTGAGACCAACAAAGGTGTGGTTTCCCTGTCCTCCGACGTAGCAGTCTCGGATTCGCAGAAAGCCACTGCTGTAGCCATCACCAAGAAAATCAAAGGTGTGAATGCTGTTTCGGCTGACGGTCTGCTGGCTGGCGGCGCTGTCAAAGCTGACGGCATCGACAAAACCAAAGGTGCGGCACACGACGCTAAAGAAACCACCAGCGACACTTGGATCACTACCAAAGTGAAGGCTGACCTGGTTACCGAGAAGGGCATTCCTGGCACTGACATCAAGGTTGAGACCAACAAGGGCGTAGTGTCCCTGTCGTCTCCGACTGCCGTGACTGCATCGCAGAAAGAAACTGCGGTTGCCATCACCAAGAAAATCAAAGGCGTTAAAGCTGTATCGGCCGACGGCCTGAAAGCAGAGTAACGTTAAAGGTTTCGTTTGAACGATATAGCGGCGGCTTAGGGTGAGCTAGTTATCCACCCGATGCACCTCTGGAGTTCATGCGACCGACCACACGGATGTGGTCATTACAGGCCCCGGCACTTGTGTCGGGGCCTGTTCTATTTTGGGGTTGAAACAAAACTGCCAGCCAACCCCCCAAAAAAAATGTGGGAGCTGGCTTGCCAGCGATGTTGGCACCTCAGTCATTCGGTTGCACCGAGGTGATGCTATCGCAGGCAAGCCAGCTCCCACATTAGGATAGGCGTTGCTCAGAAGTTACTCGGCATCCAGATGCATTGGGGTGATGACCCGACCATCTTTCTCCGCCTGCCCCAGTTGCGCATCAATGAAGTACACCCGCTCATCTTCCAACTGGCCCTTGTCCACCAAGTAATCCTTGATGGTACTGGCGCGCTCCTGGCCCAGTTGGCGCAGCAGCACATCACTGCCGCTCCAGAACTTGATCACACCCTCTTTGAGCTTCGCCGAGCGCTCATCGCTGCCAAGGTTTTTCCATTCGGCGGGAGGTTGCTGTTTAAGACGGGTGCGGTAGATACCTTCCAGCAACGGTGCTTTTTCTTTCTCGGGCACTTCAAGCAACGAAGCTTGGGCCGGGACTTTGTCGCCACGGCGCTGGAGGATCTTGTAGTAGTTGTACTGGTATTCACGTTCCAGCCGCTGCGCCGCCAGGAACGGCCCATCGCTGCTGGCAGCAGCCGTGCCTTCGATTTCCAGGCGCAGGGTAGGGCGCTCTTTCAGTGCCTTGGCCAAGGTGTTCAGCGCGCCCTCGGCATCTTTGTTCAGCTCACTGGAGCCGGCGGCGAACGAAACATTACCCAGGTCTTCAGAGCCGCCACCCGTCACCAGCCCGCCAATAAACTTGAAGGGCGCGGTCGCTGCGCGGACGACGAGGTTACGCAGGGTCTGCCACACAATCGGCATCACGCTGAATTGCGGGTTGTTCAGGTCGCCACTGACCGGCAGTTCGATCGAGATCTTGCCGTCGCTGTCCTTGAGCAGGGCGATGGCCAGGCGAATCGGCAAGTCCACCGCATCGGAGCTGTCGACTTTCTCACCCAGTTGCAACTGTTCGACCACCACTTTGTTTTCGGCCTTCAACTGGCCCTTGGTGATCACGTAGTGCAAGTCGAGATTCAGCCGGCCCTTGCGGATACGGAAGCCTGCGAACTTGCCCGAGTAAGGTGTCAAGTTGGTCAACTCGACACGTTTGAAGCTGGTCGCGATATCCAGGGCTGCCATCGGATCAAACGGGTTCACGCTGCCCTTGATGGTCACTGGGGCGTAACGGTCTACCTTACCCTTGATATCGACGCTGGCCGGTTTGGCCTGGCGACTATCGATGGTGCCAATCTGGCCGTTGAGCTGTTGAATCGCGGTGGCGAAGTTGGGCGTGAGGCTGAAGTCGGCAAAGTTGGCCGAACCATCGTTAATTGCGATCTGCCCGATGTGGATGCCCAAGGGCTTGTCTTTGCTGGCCGCCGGCTTGGCGGCTGATTTGGCACCACTGTCGGCAGGCTGGGGAATCAGCAAGTCATCGATGTTGGTGGTGCGATCGTCGTTGATCATGAAGCGCGCATACGGCTGCAGCAGGTTGACCTTGTCGATCGACAGGCTCTGACCGTGCTGATAGTTCACACCCTCCAGTACCAGGCGCTGCCACTTGAGGAAGTCGCGGGTCTTGAGGGTGTCCAGGGTATGCAACTGATCGACCTGAGCGCGGCCGGTGATTTGCAGGGCCAACGGCTCGGTGCTCTTGAGGTTCACATCCAGGTTGCCGCCCAACATGCCGCTGCGCAGTTCCAGGCGAATAAACGGGCTGATATACGACTGGGCCACCCGCAGGTCGATGTCCTGGGTATTCACTTTCAGCTTGGCGCTGACCGGGTTGAGGTTAACCTCGCCGGTTGCCTGGATCTTGCCTTGCTTGCCCACGCCACTATCGACCTTCAAGGTGAAGGGGCTTTGGTTGAGGCTGTCGAAGTTCTGCATGTCGACATTCAACGGGCCCAGTTCCAGCGCCACCGCAGGTTTGGCCTGGCGGTCGGCCAGGTGTACCTGATAGTTACGCAGTTGCACATCCTTGAGCATCACTTGCCAGGGTTTGCTTGGCGCTGCCGGTTGGGCTTCAGGCGTGTCGGCGTTGGCCGGTGCCGGTGCCGGTGCCGGTGTTGGCTTGCTTGGCTGGCTGGCGAACAGTTTCTGCCAGTCGAGTTGGCCATCGGCTTCAAGAGCGGCCCAGGTTTCCAGCTTGTTGCTGCGGATTTTGCCGACGACTACCTGCTGCTTGGCCAGGTCTACCGTAGTTTCGCTGACATCCAGGCGTTCCAGGCGTACCAATGGCCGGCCATCCGGCGCCTTGATCGCGAAGGGCGCAATGCTGGCGGCGGTGTTGGTCAGGTTCAGCTCGGTCTCTTTGGCCAGGCTGAACTTATAGTCGGTGCTGAAGTTAAGCACGCCGTCTTCCAGCACCAGTGGCAAGGCGTCACGTACATACGGCCACCAGGCTTTCATCTTGCCGTCGGTGACCTTCAAGGTACCTTCGGAGGTGATCGGTACCAGGCTGACATTACCTTTCCAGTCAATCTGCCCGCCGTCAGGGCCAGCGGCCACCAGGGTCATGTCGGCGTTGTCTTCGGGCAAGGTGCTGAGGTTTTTCAGCTCGAAGTCGAGTTTGTCGTAGAGGAATTCGATAGGTTCGCTGGGGCGCAGATCTCGGAAATGCAGATTGCCGCCCGCCAGTTTGATGCTGTCGATACGCAGCGGGAACGGTTTGGCATCGGGATCTGCGGGAGTCGGTTCGCTCGGCGGCAGTTTGAACAACTGCGCCAGGTTCAACTGGCCGGATTTGTCGAACAGCAGTTCGGTCTTGGGCTGGTCCAGTTGCACATCAGCCAGGTGCAGGGCGCGGGTCCAGAGACTGTCGGCCTGCAGGTTGGCGTAGAAGCGCTGGAAGCCCACTTGTTCTTTGCCCGGCTCACCGATCTTCAGGCCCCACAGCGTGAGTTCCAGGCTGAACGGGTTGAGCTCGATGCGCTCGATTCGCGCCGGCACCGTGGCGTAATTCGCCAACTGTTGGTTGGCAATGCGAAGAGCGATGCCGGGTAAAATCAGAAAGCCCAGCAAGCTGTACAAAGCAAGGGCGGTCAACAAGGCGCCTGCGGCGCGGATCAATCCTTTGGGCATGGGTGACGCCATCTGTGTCGAACGAGAGTGCCTTGGAGTATGGCACGGTAATTCGGTTCCGAAGAACAGTGGCTGCTGGGAAACTTCCTACAAATGCAGGATCAAGGTCTTTAACGGAGGCTGCTGATCCGTGGAAGGAAAGTCTGCCCCAGGTGTCATGACCTGCCAGTCGCGCACTGGGCGGCCGGCTTTTTCTGCGCAACGCAGCACCTGTTCACGCCAGTCATCCATGCTGACTTTCGCCAGGTTGTTACAACAGATCAGTACCCCATTGTCAGCGGTGGTCAGCAGCGCGGGCTTGAGCAAGCTCTGATAGTCGCGCAGCAGGTCGACGGTGCCGAACGCGCTTTTGGCCCAGGCG
The DNA here is from genome assembly GCF_019891455.1 of Pseudomonas sp. P867. Taxonomy (NCBI): domain Bacteria; kingdom Pseudomonadati; phylum Pseudomonadota; class Gammaproteobacteria; order Pseudomonadales; family Pseudomonadaceae; genus Pseudomonas; species Pseudomonas sp. P867. The sequence continues at coordinate 320,924 of NZ_JAFLXB010000006.1, forward strand.
GGCGGATCAAGCAGGACCAGGTCGTACTGGCGCTGCTCCAGGCGCGGATAGCTCGGCAGCTTTTGGCCGCGACGCTGGGTGATCGGCAGGCCCGCCAGTTGGCGAATGGCCGGGAAGTAATCGGACTGTATGAACTCCATGCTCGGCAATTGTGGATTGAGCAGGCCATTTTCACGCCCCACCGCCAGGTTGCCCTCGGCAAAATCCAGGTTGCACACTTCGCGTGCGCCGCCGGCGGCCGCGCTCAAGCCCACGCCGCAGGTGTAGGCGAACAGGTTCAGCACGCTTTTGCCGGCGCTGTGATCCTTCACCCAACCACGGGTGTTACGCAGGTCGAGGAACAGTAACGGGTCCTGCCCGGCATGGCGCCCCCGCACACGGTAGCTGAGGCCCCACTCGTGGCCGACCAGGTCTTCGAGCGCCGCAGGCTCTGCGCGGTATACCGTGTCTTCACGATCGATACGCGAGTTGCCTCGGGCACGGTCGTTGTACACCAGCAGCAATTCCAGGCCCATGTATTGGTTGATCAGTTGATGCAGGTCCAGAAGGTCTGCGCTGTCCAGCGACTGATGGAAGCTCTGCACCAGCAATTGCGGGCCGTAGCGGTCGATGGTCAAGCCGCCGGCGCCTTCCTGGCTGCCGTGGAACAGCCGGTAGCAGTCTGTACCCTGGGCGTGCAGTTCGTTGATCAGGTCTTGGCGGTGATCGAGGGCGGCGCGCAGCGCCTGATTCAGGGGGGTCATGAAGCGCGCCTTGCTTGCAGAAAAATAAGAAAATCGGGGCGCGGAGTTTAACAGTTAACCCCGGCCTGCACAGGCCGGGGATTATCCTGAGCGCTATCGGTTCAGGCGTTTGTCGATCAACCCGTCTACGACGCTTGGGTCAGCCAGGGTTGAGGTATCGCCCAGGCTGTCCAGTTCGTTGCAGGCGATCTTGCGCAAGATGCGCCGCATGATCTTTCCGGAGCGGGTTTTCGGCAAGGCAGGCGCCCACTGGATCAGTTCCGGTTTGGCAAAGCTGCCAATTTCCTTGCTGACCAGGTCCAGCAAGTGCTTTTTCAGCGTATCGCTGGGCTCGACGCCGTTCATTGGCGTTACAAAGGCATAGATGCCCTGGCCCTTGACGTCATGGGGATAGCCGACCACAGCGGCTTCAGCGACCTGGTCATGCAGCACTAGGGCGCTTTCGACCTCGGCGGTGCCGATGCGATGGCCGGACACGTTGATCACATCATCGATGCGGCCGGTGATCCAGTAGTCGCCGTCTTCATCGCGGCGCGCGCCGTCGCCGGTGAAGTAGTAGCCGGGATAGGGCTTGAAGTAAGTGTCGATCATACGCTGCGGGTCGCCGTAGACGCTGCGAATCTGCCCCGGCCAGCTTGATTTGATAGCGAGGACGCCGCTGCCGGCGCCGCTGATTTCCTTGCCCTGCTCATCGAGCAGCACCGGTTGTACGCCGAACATCGGCTGTGTCGCGCAGCCCGGCTTGATGCGCTGGGCGCTGACCAGCGGGCTGAGCATGATGCCGCCGGTTTCGGTTTGCCACCAGGTATCGACGATGGGGCAGCGCTGCTCGCCCACCGCATTGAAGTACCAGTCCCAGGCCTCCGAGTTGATCGGCTCACCGACACTGCCCAGCAGGCGCAGGCTGGCGCGGGAGGTGCTCTCCAATGGGCCGTGGCCTTCACGCATCAGGGCGCGCAAAGCGGTGGGCGCGGTGTAGAAAATATTCACCTGATGTTTATCGATCACCTGCCAGAAGCGCGAGCTGTCCGGATAACTCGGCACGCCCTCGAACATCAGCGAAGTGGCGCCATTGGCCAGCGGACCGTAGACGATGTAGCTATGCCCGGTAACCCAGCCCACATCGGCGGTGCACCAGAACACTTCGCCCTCTTGGTAGTCGAGTACGTACTTGAAGGTCATCGCCGCTTGCAGCAGGTAGCCGCCAGTGGTGTGCAGCACGCCCTTGGGTTTGCCGGTGCTGCCGGAGGTGTAGAGGATGAACAGCGGATCCTCGGCGTCCATCGGCTCGGGTGGGCAGTTGTCGCTGGCGGCGTCCAGGGCCGCTTGATACTTGAGGTCGCAGCCCTCGTTCCAGTTCACGCTGGCTCCGGTGCGCTCGACCACCAGCACCGTGCTGACGTTCGGGCAACTGGCCAGGGCTTTATCGACATTCTGTTTCAGCGCCACGGGCTTGCCCCCGCGCACACCTTCGTCGGCGGTGATCACGGTGCGGCAATCGGCATCGAGAATACGGTCACGCAGGGCGTCAGGCGAAAACCCGCCAAACACCACCGAGTGCACCGCGCCAATTCGCGTGCAGGCCAGCATGGCGTAGGCCGCTTCCGGGATCATCGGCATGTAGATGCACACGCGGTCGCCTTTTTTCACGCCACGGTTTTTCAGCACATTGGCCAGGCGGCTGACGTTTTGATGCAGTTGGCGGTAAGTGATCGTGGAGGATTTTGACGGATCGTCGCCCTCCCAGATGAAGGCCGGCTGATCGGCGCGTTGCGCCAGGTGACGGTCAATGCAGTTGTAGCTGACGTTCAGTTGGCCGCCGGCAAACCATTGGGCGGCACCGGTATTGATGTCTGACTGCTGGACGGTGTGCCACGGTGTTATCCCGTCCAGAAAGCCCTTGGCCTGTTCGGCCCAGAAGGTCTCTGGCTGCTCGATGGATTGGCGATAGAGGCGCTGATAGTCTTCTTGACTGAGTTGCGCAGCCCGGCGGACGGCATCGGCGGTGGGAAACGTGCTGATATCGAACATGAGCGATCCTTATTCTTGTTTTTGCGACAAGTGATAAAGATGCACCCTGTGGTGGGAGGGTTCAAGGCCAACGTCCAAACAGACGTTGGCCTTGAGTGATCAGCATCAGCCGCGGTGACGACCGCGGAAGTAGTTGATCAGGCCCTGGGTCGAAGCGTCCTCGGCTGAGGTTTCTTCGGCGCCCGTCAGGCGGTTGTAAACGCCTTTGCCCAGTTCCTTGCCCAGTTCAACGCCCCATTGGTCAAAAGCGTTGATGCCCCAGACCACGCTCTGCACGAACACCTTGTGCTCATACATCGCCACCAGCGCGCCGAGGCGACGAGGGCTGATGCGTTCGACCACGATGGTGTTGCTCGGACGGTTGCCCGGGATCACCTTGTGCGGTGCCAGCTTCTGCACTTCCGCTTCCGGCAGGCCCTTCTCACGCAGCTCGGCTTCGGCCTCACTACGGGTCTTGCCGAGCATCAGTGCCTGGCTCTGGGACAGGCAGTTGGCGTATAGCCACTGGTGGTGATCGGAGACCGGGTTGAAGCTGACGATCGGCACGATGAAGTCGGCCGGGATCAGTTGCGTCCCTTGGTGCAGCAACTGGTGGTAAGCGTGCTGCCCGTTGCAGCCTACGCCACCCCAGATCACCGGGCCGGTATCAGTGGACACTGGCGTGCCGTCCTGGCGGACGCTCTTGCCGTTGGATTCCATGTCCAGCTGTTGTAAATGCTTGGTGATATTACGCAGGTAATGGTCGTACGGCAGGATCGCGTGGCTCTGCGCGCCCCAGAAGTTGCCGTACCACACGCCCAGCAAACCCAGCAGTACGGGCATGTTGGCTTCGAACGGCGCGTTCAGGAAGTGCTGGTCCATGGTGTAGGCACCCGACAGCAGTTCCTTGAAGTTGGACATGCCGATGGCCAGGGCGATTGGCAAGCCAATCGCCGACCACAGCGAGTAACGCCCGCCTACCCAATCCCACATCGGGAAGATGTTCTCTTCGCGAATACCAAAGGCTACGGCCGCTGCGTTGTTGCTCGAAACGGCGATGAAGTGGCGATACAGCTCAGCTTCCGAACCACCCTGGGCCAGGTACCAGGCGCGGGCGGCCTGGGCGTTCTTCAGGGTTTCAAGGGTGTTGAAGGATTTGGACGAAACAATGAACAGCGTGGTCTCGGCGCGCAGCTTCATGGTCAGCTCGTGGAACTCGCTGCCGTCGATATTCGCCAGGTAGTGGCAACGCACGCCTTTGTGGGCGTAGGACAACAGCGCTTCGGAGACCAGTTCCGGACCGAGGAACGAACCACCGATGCCGATGTTCACCACGTCGGTGATCGGCTTTTCGGTGTAGCCACGCCACAGGCCGTCGTGGATGCGACCGACCAGGTCAGTGATCTGGTTCAGCACCTTGTGCACGTCCGGCATGATGTTCACGCCGTTGACCGACAGCTTGTCACCCACCGGGCGGCGCAGGGCGGTATGCAGCGCCGGGCGGCCTTCGGAAGAGTTGACGGGCTCGCCGGCGTACAGCGCATCAATCGCGCCTTTAAGGTTCACTTCCTTGGCCAGGTCCACCAGCAGGTCGCGGGTTTCGCTGGTGATCAGGTTTTTCGAATAATCGAGGAAAAGTCCGCAGCTGCTCAAGGTAAATTGGGAAAAGCGCTGAGGGTCGGCATTGAACGCTTCGCGCATGCTGAAATCCTGCATGGCTTGGCGATGTTGAACAAGCGCTTGCCAGGCGGGCAGAGCGGTAACGTCATGAGGGGTGCGGTAGTACGCCATCGCTGCGGGTTTCCTTTTATTACAGGGACTGCCTTTAGGACACTTAAAAGCCCGGAACATCCATTCTTGTCTCAACGACTGGGTTCCAGACAGCGCTAACCATAGCGCAGGGCGATTACATTAAACCTAGCGTGTGGATATGTCTTGGCTTTGTCTGCGCTGTGGCCGGTACTTTTTTATACCGGCACAGCCGTCGGGGCAACAGGTGGAGGGTAAAGTGGGGTCAGGCGAGGTTCAGGTGCAGGTTATCGATCAGGCGTGTGGCGCCCAGATAAGCGGCGACCAGGATCACCACATCCCGATCTTCAGCCGTGGCCGGGCGCAGATGTACGCCTTGGCGCACTTCCAGGTAGTCCATGCGTAGCCCTGCGGCTTCAATCTGCCGGATTTGCTCGGCGCGAAGCTTGGCGAAATCATGATCACCGTCTTGGATGGCCGTGGCGATCTGGCTGAGGGCGCGGTACAGCACCGGCGCGACCGCACGTTGCTCCTCGGTGAGGTAACCGTTGCGTGATGACAGCGCGAGGCCGTCCGCTGCACGCACGGTGGGTTCGCCGATGATCTGGATCGGCATGTTCAGATCGCGGACCATGGCGCGAATGACCGCCAACTGCTGGTAGTCCTTCTGGCCAAATACGGCCATGTCGGGCTGGACCATGTTGAACAACTTGCTGACCACCGTGGCCACGCCTTCGAAATGCCCTGGGCGGCTGGCGCCGCACAAGCCTTCGGACAGTTGTGGCACGCTGACGCGGGTCTGGCCGTTCATGCCATCGGGGTACATTTCCTCGACAGTGGGCGCAAACAGCAGGTTGCAGCCCGCCTGCAGGAGTTTTTCCTGGTCGGCGGCCAATGTGCGCGGGTATTTATCCAGATCTTCGCCGGCACCGAATTGCAGTGGGTTGACGAAAATGCTCGCCACCACGAAATCTGCCTGCTGCGCGGCCTTGGTCACCAGGGTGGCATGGCCGCTATGCAGGTTGCCCATGGTAGGCACAAAGCCGATGCGTTTGCCGGCGCTGCGGGCGTGGGTCACGGCAGCCCGCAGTTCGCGGACGGTTTTAACGGTGTTCATGCCGAGAATCCGTGTTCAACGCCTGGGAAAGTCACATTCTTGACTTCGCTGACGTAAGCGCTCAGGGCTGCGTGAATGCTGTCCTGGCCGGCCATGAAGTTCTTCACGAACTTGGGTACGTGACCGCTAATCGACAGGCCGAGCATGTCGTGTAGGACCAGCACCTGACCATCGGTGGCGGAGCCGGCGCCAATGCCGATTACCGGCACTTTGACGGCCTGGGTGATTTCTGCGGCCAGTTCGCTGGGGACGCACTCCAGCACAATCATCGCGGCACCGGCTTGTTCCAGGGCGATGGCATCGGCGCGCATCTGGCGCGCCTGGGCTTCATTGCGACCCTGTACCTTGTAGCCGCCGAGGATGTTCACCGACTGCGGGGTCAGGCCCATGTGTGCACATACCGGTACACCGCGTTCAGCCAGCAGCCTGATCGACTCGGCCAGCCACACGGCGCCTTCGACTTTGACCATATGGGCGCCGGCCTGCATCAGCTTGCCGGCGTTCTGGAAGGTTTGCTCAAGCGTGGCGTACCCCATGAACGGCAGGTCGGCGATGATCAAGGCGCCGTCGTTGCCACGCTTGACGCTGGCGGTGTGGTAGGCCAGTTCATCCGTGGTCACGGGCAGGGTGCTGTCATTCCCTTGAAGAACCATGCCCAGGGAGTCGCCCACTAACAACACTTCAACCCCGGCCTGGCAACAGGCGTTGGCGAAGGTGGCGTCATAGCAGGTCAGCATGGTGATTTTTTCACCCTTGAGCTTGAGGCTCTGCAAGGTGGTCAGGGTAATGTCTGGCATGAAAAGGGTCCTCGTTCAGGCGCTTGGAAACAGCGAGTAACGCGCGTGAGTCTTCGTTTATACAGGCGCACTGTCTTGAAAGCAGTGCTTATAAGGCCTGGATTGCGCCCTGTAGCGCCGGGTTGGCGGCAGCGGGACGCCTATAGTCGTGAGGAGGACACGGGAAGTCAATTGGATGTGTTACCGCATTGTTACGATGGCGGTGTTACCGCTGTTACTGACGCGATTGCGCAACTTGTGCGCGGTTTACGGCAGCGCAGATCAAATGTGGGAGCTGGCTTGCCTGCGATGGCATCCACGCGGTGTGGCTGATACACCGAGTCGCTTGTATCGCAGGCAAGCCAGCTCCCACATTGACCGAGTCATTCTTGCGGTAAGCGTTCCAGGCCGACGAATGGGCAGGCTGTGAGCAGGGTGCTCAAGCGTTGGCCGTCAGGCAGTTGCAGGTCGGTTGACGCCAATTCAGCCAGCGGATACAGCACAAAGGCGCGCAGATGCATCTGGTAGTGCGGCACCTTGAGGCGCGGTTCGTCGATCAGGCGATCACCGAACAGCAAGATATCCAGATCCAGTGTGCGTGGGCCCCAGCGCTCAAGACGTTTGCGGCCCTGGTCATTCTCGATGGCTTGCAGTGCGTCGAGCAGGTCCAGCGGCGCCAGGCTGCTGTCCAGTGCCGCAACCGCGTTGGTGTAGCGCGGTTGGCCCGGGAGCAGGGAGTCACTTTGATAGAAGGCGGACACACCAGCGAGGTGGGTGCCAGGCAGTTGCGCCAGCGCCTCGATCGCGCTGCGCAATTGCTGTTGCGGGGCAGCCAGGTTGCTGCCCATGCCGATGTAGATACGTTCCACGTTTATTCGCCCGCGGCGCCCGAGGCATCGGCACTGCTGCGTTTACGCTTGCTGCCGCTGCGGCGACGCTTTTTCGGCCCTTCACCGGCACCATCGCCTTTGCTGCCAAGCTCACGAATCATTTCGCGACGCTGGCTGTCATTGGCGTCCTGATAGTCAGTCCACCATTCGCCCAGGCCATCGGTCTGCTCACCGGCGCTTTCGCGCAGCAGCAGGAAGTCGTAGCCGGCACGGAAGCGTGGGTTGTCCAGCAGCAGGTCAGCACGCTTACCGCTGCGACGCGGCAAACGTTCCTGCATGTCCCAGATTTCGCGGATCGGCATGGTGAAGCGTTTCGGGATGGCGATGCGTTGGCACTGCTCGGCGATCAGTTCGTGAGCGGCTTCCTGCATGGCCGGGATCGGCGGCATGCCACGGTCCTGCAGGCGCAGTACGCGCTTGGGCAGCGCTGGCCACAGCAGGGCGGCAAACAGGAATGCCGGGGTTACCGGTTTGTTCTGCTTGATGCGCAGGTCGGTGTTGACCAACGCTTCGCTGATCAGCGTGTGGGTGTACGTGGGGTTATATTCCAGCGCCTCGGCACTGGCCGGGAACAGCGGGTCGAACAACTGCAGGTCGACGAGCATTTCGAAGGTGTCGGCGGCATACCCCGAGAGGAACAACTTGAGCACCTCTTCGAACAGGCGTGCCGAGGGGATTTCCCGCAGCATGGGCGCCAGCTCGCGAATCGGCGCGGCAGTGTGCTTCTCGATACCGAAGTTGAGTTTGGCCGCGAACCGCACGGCGCGCAGCATACGCACCGGATCTTCCTGATAGCGCTGGGTCGGGTCACCGATCAGGCGGATCAGGTTATTGCGAATGTCGTGTACGCCATTGGCGTAATCGAGGATGCGCTCGCTGACCGGATCGTAATAAAGGGCATTGATGGTGAAGTCGCGACGTTGCGCGTCCTCTTCCAGGGTGCCGTAGACGTTATCACGCAGGATGCGCCCGCTCTCGTTGCGGGAAGACTGATTGGTGTCTTCCTCTTCATCGTTTTGCGGGTGGCCGGCGCGGAAGGTCGCAACCTCGATGATTTCGCGACCAAAATGGATATGCACCAGCTTGAAGCGCCGGCCGATGATTCGTGCGTTACGAAACTCGGCGCGCACTTGTTCAGGCGTGGCGCTGGTGGCGACGTCGAAATCCTTGGGCGTGATATTGAGCAGCATGTCGCGTACGCAACCACCCACCAGGTAAGCCTGGTAGCCGGCGTTCTGCAAACGTTCGACGATGTTCACTGCATAACGGCTGAATTGAGCGCGCTGCAACGAATGCTGGCTGCTGTTGAGCACTTCAGGCGTGCTGCGTTTGTGTTGCGTACGACGCAAGGGAGAACGGAATGACTGGAACAACTTCTTCAGCATGGGATGCACTGTTTGAAGGAATGTTCGGCCATAACGAAGAATGACCGCATGATGGGCGGGGATTCTAGCATTTAGTCAGGGGATGGTGTAGGAACAAGCTACAGGCATTGCGCCTTAAGCGTTTTGGAGTCAAATCCCGGAAACTACAAGGGGAGCCGAAGCTCCCCCAGAAGTAGTTGCGTGCTCTATTTTTATTATTGATTTCGGGCTTCTTGTTTTTGTTGATCGCCCTCGCCATGAAGCTTCACCTTCATGACACTCCCAATCGAGAGTCAAGAGCAAACGGATTGCTTTGGTCGCTGTGTTGCTGATCTACGATCCAACCAGTTCAGGCTCTGCCTTAGGGCAGTTTTTGTTGTTCTCGGCCTGGTTGCGGGGCAAGCCCCAAATGCAACGCCTCTCCAAAAGAATCAGTTAGCTGCGCCTCCGCCATGTTGTTTTTGTTATGCGTGAGTCGATTCGTCTTATTTTTATTGTCTTGTACATAGCTTGTTATTGTTTTTGTACTAAGCATATAGCAGGGTGCGTGCCAACTTTTGTACCGGCCAGCAAAATCAGGGGGGTGAGGTGGTTTTGCAGTTTTCGAGGGCAAAAAAAGCCGGGGCTTCGTTACCGTAAGCCCCGGCTTTTGTTACGTGAAAAGTCAGCGGTAACAGTTTTTTCACATCAACAGGTGTTACCCATGGGGGCGCACCCTCAGCTCTCGCTGGCAACCCCGGTCTTGCGCCGCGGAATGCCCAGGCGCTGGCGCCGCTCCCACAGGCACTTGCGACTCACGCCCAGTTTGCGGGCCAGTTCGGTCTCGGTCATATGGTCCTGATGTTCCAGGACGAAATGCTGGAAGTAGTCTTCCAGTGACAAATCCTCCGTCGGCTCATGACTGGTATTGCTACTGCCGCCCTGTTGTGGGGCCAGGCCGATGAAGTCATCGTCTTCCAGGTCACTGAGCTCGATATCGATGCCCAAAAGCTCGGCGGAAATCTCCGGGCTTTCCGACAGGATCACCGCGCGCTCCACGGCGTTCTCCAATTCCCGCACGTTACCCGGCCACGAGTAATGCCGGATTGCCTGCTCGGCGTCCGCGGCAAACTTCAGGTCGGTACGGTTGATGCGTGCGCTCTGGCGTAACAGGAACGCACTGGCGATCTCGTTGACGTCGGCGCCGCGCTCGCGCAGGGCCGGCAATTTGAGGGCGATCACGTGCAGGCGGTAATACAAGTCTTCACGGAACTGGCCGATCTTGGCCAGGCTCTTGAGGTCACGGTGCGTCGCTGCAATAAGCCGCACATCAACCTTTTGCGATTGCACCGAACCGACGCGGCGAATCTCGCCTTCCTGCAACACCCGCAACAAGCGCGCCTGGGCTTCCAGTGGCAGCTCGCCGATTTCATCGAGGAACAAGGTGCCGCCGTCCGCCGCTTCAACCAGGCCAGCACGCCCGGCGCTGGCGCCGGTGAACGCGCCTTTCTCGTGACCGAACAGTTCGGACTCGATCAGCGATTCAGGGATTGCCGCGCAGTTCACCGAGATCATCGGTGCCTTGGCGCGCTTGGACAGGTTGTGCAGGGCGCGGGCAACCAGCTCCTTGCCAGTGCCCGACTCGCCCTGGATCAATACATTGGAATCGGTCGGCGCCACTTTGCGGATCTTGCTGTACAGATCCTGCATCGGCGGGCAGGAGCCGATGATGCCGATCTCGCCATTGCTGTTGTCCACACCGGGCTTGTCGGCGCCGTTGGTCGCTTTGCCGACTGGACGCTGTTCGGCAGGCGCGCTGCTGGCCGACTGACGGTCACGCAGGATGCGGGCCACGGCTTGGAGCATCTCATCGTGATCGAAAGGCTTGGCGATATAGTCCACCGCGCCCATCTTCATCGAGTCGACCGCCGAGCGCAGGCTGGCGTAGCTGGTCATGATCAGCACCGGGGTGCCTTGGCCCAGCTTGATCAGCTCGGTGCCCGGAGCTCCAGGCAGGCGCAGGTCGCTGACAATCAGGTCGAACGTGGGGATGCTGAACCGCTCCTGGGCTTCCTGCACCGAGCCGGCTTCGCTGACCTGGTACTGATTTCGTTCAAGCAGGCGACGCAAGGCAGAGCGGATAATGGTTTCGTCTTCGACGATCAAAATGTGCGGCATTGATTCAATTCTCTCGACGGTCTCAGTTCACAGCGGACGTCGCTTCGACATGACGCGGCAAGGTCACCCGGATACGGGTGCCGCGTTGGCTTTCGGTGTCAGCCGGGCTGTCGATGGTGATTTGTCCATAATGCTCTTCAACGATGGAATAGACCAGTGCAAGGCCCAGACCGGTACCTTCACCGGGGTCCTTGGTGGTGAAGAAGGGTTCGAACAATCGGTCCATGATGTTCTGTGGGATGCCGCTGCCTTCGTCCTCCACGATCAGGTCGACCGTGTGCTCGAAAGCCTCGCTCTTGACGCGCACTGCGCTGCCGGCCGGCGATGCATCGCGTGCGTTGGACAGCAGGTTGATCAGCACTTGGGCCAGGCGTTGCGAGTCGCCATCGACCCAATGTTCCGGATCACACAGATTAAAGAACTGTACTTCGAAATTGCGCCGATTCAAGGCCAGAAGCCCAATGGCGTCCTGCGCGACCTCGGCCAGGCACACCGCTTCGTCCTGGTTTTGATGCGCGCCGGAGTGGGCGAAGCTCATCAGCGACTGCACGATGCGCGAAACGCGCTTGGTCTGTTCAAGGATCTGCCCGCTGATTTCAGTGATTTCACCGTCTTCCTCGCGCTCTTCGCGCAGGTTCTGCGCCAGGCAGGCGATACCGGTGATCGGGTTGCCGATTTCGTGGGCCACGCCGGCTGCGAGACGACCAATACTGGCCAGGCGCTCGGAATGCACCAGCTTGTCTTCGAGCATCTGCGTGTCGGTGAGGTCTTCCACCAGCAAAACCAGGCCGCTGTTACCGGGGGCCAGGGGCTCATCAATGGCGGCTTTGTGCAGGTTGAGCCAGCGGGTCTGGCCATCGAGGGCCAGGTGCTGCTTGTGCAAGTGCTCGTCGGGCAGGTTGATAAACCCCTGAAGCAGTTCTTTCCACGGATCGGCCAGGGTATTGAGGCGCGAGCCCACTACCCGCTGGGCGGCGATGCCGGTGAGTTCTTCCATGGCCTTGTTCCACATCAGGATTTCCTGGTCCTTGGCCAGGGAACAGACACCCATCGGCAGTTCCTGCAAGGTCTGGCGGTGGTAACGGCGCAAGGCATCGAGTTCGGCGGCCAGGCCGGTGAGGCGTGAGTGGTAATCCTCCAGCCGGCTTTCGATGAAATGGATGTCTTCGGTCACGTAGTTTTCGCCGCCCGCCTTGTAGGGCAGGAAGGTTTCGACCATGTCCTGGGACACGCTGGGGCCCATCAGGCCGGAGAGGTTGGCCTCGATACGGTCACGCAGACGGCGCAGGGCATAGGGGCGACGCTCGTCGAACGGCAGGTAGAGGTCACGCAGCGCTTGCTCGACCTCCTTTTGCGCCGCCTTGGCGCCCAGAGGCTTGGCCAGTTGCGTGGCAAACTCCTGGGGCGAGGCTGCGTGCAGTTCGCGGCGTTGCGGGCGACGCACGTTGTCCACTGCGCAGGCTTCGGCGGCGCTGGTTTCTTCGGCACTGGCGTTGGTGAACAATGAGATCAGGGTAAACATCAGTACGTTGGCGGCCAGCGAGGCAATGGCCGCCATGTGCCAACTGGTGTCGTCGAGCACGTAAATCATGTTCAGCAACGGGATGTAGAAGCCCTGCAAGTTGCCGACCAGTGGTAGCAACATGGTGACGATCCACACCAGGATCCCCGCCAGCAGCCCTGCGATAAAACCACGGCGGTTGGCGGTCGGCCAGTACAGCACCGACAACACCCCCGGCAGGAACTGCAAGGTGGCGACAAACGCGACAATGCCAAGGTTGGCCAGGTCTTGCCCGGCGCCGAGCAGCAGGTAGAACCCGTAGCCGGCGGTAATGATCGCAACGATCAGCGCGCGGCGGGTCCATTTCAACCAGCGGTAGATATTGCCCTCAGCCGGCGGCTGGTACAGCGGCAGCACCAAGTGGTTGAGTGCCATGCCCGATAGCGCCAGCGTGGTGACAATGATCAATCCACTGGCCGCCGACAAACCGCCGACATACGCCAGCAGTGCCAACGCCGGGCTGTTGGCGGCAATGCCGATGCCCAGGGTGAAATACTCAGGGTTGGTGGTGGCCCCCAGTTTCAGGCCGGCCCACAGGATCAACGGCACCGCCAGGCTCATCAGTAACAGGAACAGCGGCAAACCCCAGCTCGCACTCACCAGTGAGCGTGGGTTGAGGTTTTCGGTGAAGGTCATGTGGTACATGTGCGGCATTACGATCGCCGAGGCGAAGAACACCAACAGCAGCGTGCGCCATGGGCCTTCCTGCAAGGGTGTGTGCAGCGCGGCGAGGGCAGTCTGGTTTTGCAGCAGCCACAGCTCCAGCTGTTGCGGGCCGTCGAACACGCCGTAGAGCGCATACAGGCCGACGCCGCCAATGGCGATCAGCTTGATGACCGACTCAAAGGCAATTGCGAACACCAAACCTTCGTGTTTCTCGCGGGTAGCAATATGGCGCGAGCCGAAGAAAATTGTGAACAGGCTGATCAGTGCACAGAAAGCCAGGGCAACACGGTGTTGCACGGGTTCGCGGGTCAGGATGCTGATGGAGTCTGCCACTGCTTGAATCTGCAGGGCCAGCAACGGCAGTACGCCGATCAGCATGAAAATCGTGGTCAGCGCACCGGCCCAGGTACTGCGAAAGCGGAAGGCAAACAGGTCCGCCAGGGATGATAACTGGTAGGTACGAGTGATTTTCAGGATCGGGTACAGCAACACCGGCGCCAGCAGGAACGCACCGGACACCCCCAGGTAACTGGACAGAAAGCCGTAGCCGTACTGATAGGCCAGGCCCACCGTACCGTAGAACGCCCAGGCGCTGGCGTACACGCCCAGGGACAAGGTGTAGGTCAGCGGATGGCGAATGATCGCCCGCGGAATCATTCCGCGCTCACTGATCCAGGCCACGCCGAACAACGCAGCCAGGTAGGCGGCGCTGATCAGCAGCATCTGGGTGAGGCTAAAGCTCATCGGCATCTTTTTGGCTCTGCAGGATGAAGGTCACGACGATCAGGATCAGCCATAGCAGATAAGGGCGATACCAGGCGCCCGTGGCGTCGATCCACCAATCCATGATGGCGGGGGAGAACAGGTAGATCCCGACGACCAGCAACAGGACCAATCGATAGATGTACATATTGGCCTCTGATTAAAAATCTGCGGCGATGGTAACGGATGGCGGGCAACCTGCAAGCGCCTTCAACTCAATTGCGCTTCGGCCAGCGTGAGTGTGCGCGGGATCTGCGTCGCGTCCCAGTGCGTAATGCCCCAATCCAGCAGTTCCCGTGGGCTTGCGTAAAGCAGTTCGTTACCGGCTGGCTGGCCGAGGGCGCGCAGTGCGCGAAGCAGCAAGGGCGTGGCCTGGTCGGCGGTCAACGGTGGAGAGCGGTAGGATTTTCCCAGTTTGTTGCCGTCCGGCTGCACAATCAGTGGTACATGCAGGTAACGTGGCTGGCGCAGGCCGAGCAGCTCTTGCAAGTAAAGCTGGCGCGGCGTGGAGTCCAGCAGGTCGGCGCCGCGCACGATATCGGTAACCCCTTGCCAGGCATCGTCGAGGACCACGGCCAACTGATAGGCGTAGAGGCCGTCGCGGCGCCGGATGATGAAGTCGCCGGCGTCGCGGCCCAGATGCTGTCGGAACTCGCCCTGCACGCGGTCGGTAAAGTGGTATTCCAGTTCAGGCACACGCAGACGGATGGCGGCATCCTGCTGGTCGTGGCCGGCATTGCGGCACAAGCCTGGGTAAATCCCGTTGTAGGGTTCCAGTTGCTTGCGCGAGCATGTGCAGGCATAGGCCAGGCCATGGTTGAACAGGTCATTCAGCACTTTGGCGTAGGCGTCATGCCGCTCGCTCTGTCGAACCAGCTCGCCATCCCATTCAAAGCCGTAGCTTTGCAGGGCATGCAGGATCGCCGCCTGGGCGCCGGGCTCTTCACGGGGAGGGTCAAGGTCTTCCATGCGCATCAACCAGCGGCCATGTTGGGCGCGTGCGTCGAGGTAGGAGGCGAGGGCAGCAACCAGGGAGCCGAAGTGCAAATGGCCGCTGGGCGTGGGGGCGAAACGCCCGATATAGGTAGAGGCTGTCATGGGCGGATACTACTGCAAAACCGGTAAACGCCAGAAACAAAAATGGGGCGTTTGCACGCCCCATTCGTTCAGCTCGACAGGGTTACTTGCCGACCTGTTTTTCCTTGATTTCAGCCAAGGTCTTGCAGTCTACGCACAGGTCCGCAGTCGGGCGGGCTTCGAGGCGGCGAATACCGATCTCGACGCCGCAGGATTCGCACCAGCCATACTCTTCGTCTTCGATCAATTGCAGGGTCTTGTCGATCTTCTTGATCAACTTGCGTTCGCGATCACGAGCGCGCAGTTCAAGGGCGAATTCCTCTTCCTGGCTGGCACGGTCTGCCGGGTCCGGGAAGTTGGCTGCTTCGTCCTTCATATGGTCAACCGTGCGGTCGACTTCCTGCATCAAGTCCTGCTTCCACTGCTTCAGGATTTTGGAGAAGTGCTCGCGCATGGGCTTGCCCATGTATTCCTCGCCCTTGGATTCAACGTAGGGCTGGAAACCGCTGATGCTCTGTTGCTTTGCTTGGGTGGACATGAATAGACCGCCTCTCACTCTTCTAATCCATTGCGCAGGATTGCAACGTCACCGACACCTGCCGGCCCTGCGGCTGCAAGCGGGCGAACTTACCAGATAGATTCAGGGTGCGCTACTCCCGGTTGTCGAGCTCCAGGGCAAAGGGGTTGCAAACTGCAGCAGCCCGCCATGACTGGGTATGTATCGCCTCGAATGTTGATTTTAGCTGTTTTACGAGCGTGCGCAGGGTGCACTTGCAGCCCCAATCAGGCAATAGAGCATGTTTTACCGCGAGGGTTCGGTAGAATCCTGATTTTGTCCTCACCGTTAAGGAAGGCTAATGGCTCAGCCCTACAGTGCGCGCAGTCGCGCCATCGAACCTTTTCATGTCATGGCGTTGCTGGCACGCGCCAATGAGCTGCAGGCTGCCGGCCACGACGTGATCCATCTGGAAATCGGCGAACCGGACTTTACCACCGCCGAGCCGATCATCCAGGCCGGCCAGGCTGCGCTGGCCAACGGCAAGACGCGCTACACGGCGGCCCGTGGGGTGCCCGAGTTGCGCGAGGCCATCAGCGGGTTTTACCAGCAGCGCTACGGCTTGAGTGTCGATCCCGAGCGTATCTTGATTACGCCCGGTGGCTCCGGCGCGTTGCTGTTGGCCAGCAGCTTGCTGGTCGACCCTGGCAAGCACTGGCTGCTGGCTGATCCAGGCTACCCCTGCAATCGACACTTTCTGCGGCTGGTAGAGGGCGCGGCGCAATTGGTGCCGGTGGGGCCTGAGGTCCGCTATCAGTTGACCGCCGATCTGGTCGCCAGGCATTGGGACCAGGACAGCGTGGGCGCGCTGGTTGCGTCACCGGCCAACCCTACCGGCACAGTCCTCACGAGGGACGAACTGGCAGGCTTGTCGAGTGCAGTCAAAGCGCGTAACGGCCACTTGGTAGTGGACGAGATCTACCACGGCCTCACCTACGGCACCGATGCCGCCAGCGTGCTGGAAGTCGACGATGACGCCTTCGTCTTGAATAGTTTTTCGAAGTATTTCGGCATGACCGGATGGCGCCTCGGTTGGCTGATAGCGCCTCCTGCTGCGATCAGCGAATTGGAAAAACTGGCGCAGAACCTCTACATCAGTGCGCCGAGCATGGCCCAGTACGCTGCCTTGGCCTGTTTTACCCCGCAGACCCTGAGCATTCTTGAAGAGCGCCGCGCCGAATTCGGCCGGCGTCGTGACTTTCTGCTGCCGGCGCTGCGCGAGCTTGGATTCAGTATCGCCGTGGAGCCGGAAGGGGCGTTTTATTTGTATGCCGATATCAGCGCGTTCGGCGGCGATGCCTTCGCGTTCTGCCGTCACTTTCTGGAGACCGAGCACGTGGCTTTTACACCCGGGCTGGATTTCGGTCGTTATCAAGCGGGCCACCATGTGCGTTTTGCCTACACGCAAAATATTGACCGGCTGCAAGAAGCGGTGGAGCGCATCGCTCGTGGCCTGCGGAGCTGGCAAGGCTGATGCGCTTTTATCCTCCTCTTGAAGAAGGGCGGCTGATCCGCCGCTACAAGCGTTTTCTCACCGATATCGAAACCGTTACCGGCGAGTTGCTCACCATCCATTGCCCGAACACCGGCTCGATGCTCAATTGCATGGTCGAAGGTGGCCAGGTCTGGTTCAGCCGGGCCTCGGACCCCAAGCGCAAGTTGCCAGGCACCTGGGAAATTGCCGAAACGCCTCAGGGCCGGCTGGCGTGCGTCAACACCGCGCGAGCCAATCAGCTGGTTGAAGAGGCGCTGCTGGCTGGCGTGATCACTGAACTCAATGGCTTTACGGCGCTAAAGCGTGAAGTGCCTTACGGTCAGGAGAAGAGCCGCATTGACTTCCGCCTGGATTACCCACAGGGCGCCGCCTTCGTGGAGGTCAAAAGCGTCACCCTGGGTTTTGACGCAACCTCGGTGGCGGCTTTTCCTGATGCAGTGACGCAGCGCGGCGCCAAGCACTTGCGCGAACTGGCTCACCTGGCGCGTGAAGGTGTGCGGGCGGTGCAGTTGTATTGCGTGAATTTGTCGGGCATCGATGCGGTTCGCCCAGCGGTGGAAATTGACGCCGGTTACGCTGCGGCGTTACGCGAGGCCAAGGCCGCGGGTGTGGAGGTGCTGGCGTACGGCGTGCGGGTTACGCCGCAAGAGATGTATGTCGAGCGTCGACTGAAGGTGTTGTTGGGCGACTAGAGTTCTACCCACAAGCCTTGTTCATCCTCATGGCCGGGCAGGGCGGTGAGACTCTGGCCTGCGCACGGGCCGGCGATGCACTCGCCGCTCTCGATCAGGAATAGGGCGCCATGGGTGGCGCATTGGATCAGGCTGGCGCTGGCGTCGAGGAAGCGGTCGGGCTGCCATTCCAGCGGGACGCCGCGATGGGGGCAGCGGTTGCGATAAAAGTAGGCAATGCCGTCTCGGCGCACGGCCAGCAGTTTATGGCCATCGATATCAAAACCGCGGCTGCTGTTGGGTGCGAGGTCGCTTGAGGGGCAGAGAAACTTCATTTCAATCCTTAAGTGCCTTGACGTTCAAATGCAAACAATTATCAAATGGCCGCTTCGCCCGTCAGCTGACTGGGTGCTTAATACGATGTCCGGCAGCAATGTTCTGTCACATTGATGAGTGCCTGAATGGCCCTGCTCTAGGAAGGAAACCCTGTTATGCGCCTGAGTACCAGCGCTATTGCGCTTGTTGCCTCATTACTGGTCAACCACGGGGCACACGCCTCTGAACTGCCACAACGCTGGGTCAGTGCTGGAGGGGCGCTATCGGAATGGGTGACGGCTTTAGGCGGCGAATCGAAATTGGTCGGGGTCGACACCACCAGCCAGCATCCGCAGTCGCTCAAGGCGTTGCCGAGCATTGGCTACCAGCGGCAGCTGTCGGCTGAAGGCATTCTCAGCCTGCGCCCGCAAATCCTTGTGGGCACTGAGGAAATGGGGCCGCCGCCGGTACTGGCGCAGATTCGCAATGCCGGCGTGCAGGTCGAGATGTTTTCGGCCCAGCCGGATTTGCCGACATTGAAGGGCAACCTTGAACACTTGGGAAAACTGCTGGGCAGTGAGACCCGGGCAGACGCACTGTTTGCCAAATACGGGCAGGCGCTGGAGCAGCAAAAAAGCTGGGTGACCAAGGCCCAGGCGGCGCAAAAGGCTCCGGGCGTGCTGTTGTTGCTGGGCCATGCCGGTGGCAAGCCGCTGATCGCGGGCAAGGACACGGCCGCCGATTGGATATTGCAGCAGGCGGGCGGACGTAACCTGGCCACGCACTCGGGCTATAAGCCCTTTTCAGTCGAGTCTTTGGCGGGGTTGAGTCCTGATGTGCTGGTGTTTGCCGATCGCGCGCTGACCGGTGATGCGGCGCGCGCTGCCTTGTTCAAGGAAAACCCGATTCTCGCGTCGACACCGGCAGCCAAGCGTGGGCGAGTGTTTGAACTGGATCCGACCTTGCTGGTGGGTGGCCTGGGGCCGCGATTGCCAGAAAACCTGGTGAAACTGTCCGCTGGTTTTTATCCGTCCCAGGCTAAATCGGCTCCATGACCACTCTGCTTAAGCCCAAGACACTGTTTATTGGCCTGTCGCTGCTGTGTGTGTTGGCGATCTGGCTTTCATTGGCCCTCGGACCGGTCAGCTTGCCGTTGATTGATACGCTCAGAGCCGCGTTAAGGCTATTGGGCGTGCCGATTGAGGCGGCGGGGTTGGAGCAGGCTGAATTGATTCTGGGGCAGATTCGCCTGCCGCGGACCCTCTTGGGGCTGGCCGTCGGCGGTGTCCTTGCGTTGTCGGGCGTGGCGATGCAGGGGTTGTTTCGCAACCCGCTGGCCGATCCTGGGTTGGTGGGTGTGTCCAGCGGTGCGGCGTTGGGGGCAGCGGTGGCGATTGTCGGCGGTTCGTTCTTCGGTGGGCTGCCGGATGCGTTCGGTCCCTATTTGTTGTCGCTGTGCGCATTTCTGGGGGGGCTGGGCGTTACCGCACTGGTCTACCGGTTGGGGCGTCGCAATGGCCAGACCAATGTCGCGACGATGCTGCTTGCCGGTATCGCGCTGACGGCACTAGCCAGCTCAACGGTGGGGCTGTTTACCTATCTGGCCGACGATGCCACCTTGCGCACCCTGACGTTCTGGAACCTGGGCAGCCTCAATGGCGCGAGCTATTCGCGGTTGTGGCCCTTGCTGTTGGTAAGCGCGGGCGTGGCGCTGTGGTTGCCGCGCCGGGCGAAAGCGCTGAACGCATTGCTGCTGGGTGAGTCGGAGGCCAATCATCTGGGCATTGATGTTGAGGGGCTCAAGCGCGAGTTGGTGTTCTGCACGGCCCTGGGCGTTGGCGCAGCCGTGGCGGCTGCGGGCATGATTGGTTTTGTCGGTTTGGTGGTGCCACATCTGGTGCGGCTGCTGGCGGGGCCGGATCATCGGGTGCTGTTGCCGGCGTCAGTGCTGGCGGGCGCGAGCCTGCTGTTGTTTGCCGACCTGGTGGCGCGCTTGGCGTTGGCGCCGGCGGAACTGCCGATCGGTATTGTCACTGCATTTATCGGTGCGCCATTTTTCCTCTATTTATTGTTACGAGGGCGCGCCTGATGCTGCGGGTAGAAGCGTTGCAGATTCGGCGCGGTGGTAAAACCGTGTTGTCCGATGTCACCTTGGACCTGCTGCCGGGCGAAGTGCTGGGCGTGCTGGGGCCCAATGGTGCGGGCAAAAGTACCTTGCTCGGAGCGCTGTGCGGGGAGTTGTCGCCTGATGAGGGCAAGATCTGGTTGGACCAGCAAGAATTGAAGAGTCTGGGAGGGGCGCAACGTGCCCAGCGTCTGGCGGTGTTGCCACAGACGTCCACCCTGGACTTCGCCTTTCGTGTCGAAGAGGTGGTGGGCATGGGGCGCTTGCCTCATCAGGCCGGGCGAGTGCGCGACGATCAAATCATCCGCGCGGCGCTGCACGCGGCCGACGTGGGCCACCTGAGTGGCCGCAGCTACCTGGCCTTGTCGGGCGGCGAGCGACAAAGGGTGCACTTGGCGCGGGTGTTGGCGCAGTTATGGCCAGGTGAGGCGGGGCAAACGTTGTTGTTGGACGAGCCAACGTCGATGCTTGATCCCCTGCACCAGCACACCACCTTGCAGGCGATTCGCAGCTTTGCCGACAAGGGGGCTGCGGTGCTGGTGATCCTGCATGACTTGAACCTCGCGGCGCGTTACTGCGACCGGATCCTGCTGCTGGAAGGCGGGCGCCCCCATGCTCTGGATAGGCCCGCAACAGTCCTGCAACCTGAGCCACTCAAGGCTGTATTTGGTCTGGATGTGCTGGTACAACCGCATCCGGAGCGGGGGCATCCGCTGATCATTGCGCGCTGAAGTCAGTAATTTGCAGGCAAAAAAAGACCCGGCAAGAGCCGGGTCAAATAACCGTGATTAGCCTGATGAGGAGATAATCTGAGAGTCCGAACCAATGGTCTTTCAGTTATCGGCTGATCTCGCGACCAGTTGTGATAATCATAACGATTCTCATTTGAGAGTCAACTATTGTTTTATCTGCTCATCCAGTTTTTCTCAAACGCTCGTTTGTAATGCCTGTAAACATTGGGCTTGAGGGCCGATCTAGTTTTTCTGCCGCGCTGACAGGGCATCCAACTGGCGGTTCAGCGCCTCCTTGCGTTCAGAGGGGAGGTCGTTCCAGTGCACATCCATCAATGCGCCTTCAATGGCGTACAGCAGAACTTTCGAAGCTCGGAAGCCGCGAGTCCGTACGGCTCGGTAAGCATCGACCGCGCCCAGGCGGCGCAAGTCAGACGCGCTGTGGATACCCACCGCATGCAGCCACTGCGCTGATGTCTTGCCGAGGTTTTTCAGGTGTTGCAGCTCATCGTTCATCAAGCCTCCTTGCGACGGCCGAATGGTGCGGTGGGTATCGTGACCAGGCAGCCTGAAAATGAGTGTAGCGCTCAGTAGGAAAAACGCAGTTCTTTGGGCAGGAACGGCTGAAAAGCTTATAAGAATGTGGCGATGCTTTAGCTGACGGGCAGGCGTGAAACGCCCGGCACGCTTGAGGCGAAGCCGGGGTTCAGAAGGTGGATTACTTGGTGCGGTAGCGTAGGCGAGTGCCGAAGTTGACTGACATCAGGATCTCGTCAGCCGTGAGCTCGGGTGGGAAGTAAGTGCCGGAAATCTGCGCGTGGGCCAGGCTCGCGCCTTCCATCGAGCAGTCGCGTAAATCCAGGCCGCGCAAGTCGGCAGAGCGAAAATAGGCGTCGGTGAAGTCAACGCCTGCGGCGTTCAGATCTCGCAGGTCCAGCCCTCGGAAGTCGCCACCGCGCATATCGATGGTGCCGTCTTGAGGGCGCTGCTGGTTGAAGCCGCGGATGTCATCCTTGTGCAGGAGCGCATAAAGCGGGGTATCAAGAAGCTTGGGCTGACTCACGATAGCGACTCCTGTTAGGTGGTGATGTCATTATAGTGGCTATATTGCCGGGTCGTGCGCCATGTGGGCGACACGACCAGGAAATATTGCTTACAAGCCCGGGAGGCGCTGGCGAATATGCGCGACCAACGCATCCAGCGTTCCGCTTTCATTGGTTTCCACGCGCTTGCTCAGCAACAGCTCTTGCGCCGTCAACGGCTCACGACTGGCTTGCTGCTCTTGGATAACGCTCAGCGTTGCGTCGGACGGATCGTTTTGATCCGCCTGACGTTGTGCCAGCCAACTGCTGATAACCGCTTGAGGTGCGTTGCAATCGAGGATCAGGAATGGCGCGCCGGTGGCTTCGGCGATCTGGGCTGCCGCATCACGTTGAGCGCGTTTCAAGAAGGTCGCATCCAGCACCACCGGGTAACCTGCGCGTAGTACGGTCTCGGCAATTTCGTTCAAGCGTGTATAGGTGGCAATGCTGGCGTCCTGATTGTAGATGCCGGCCTGTGGCGCGTTTTCGACCTGCTGCTCGCCAAACAGACGCTTGCGCTCCACATCCGAACGCAGGCGTACGGCGCCCAGGGCCTCGACCAGGCGCATGGCAACATGGCTCTTGCCTACCGCTGAAACACCATGGGTGATTGCCAGAAAGCGCGACGGAATGGTGCTGTAGCTTTCCGCCAGGTTGGCGTAGTTGCGGTACTGGCGCAGGGTAGTGGCGCGCTGCACCGGGCTTGCCTCGCTCGGCATGCTGAACAGCGCAACCTTTGCACGTACCAGCGCACGGTAGGCTTTATAGAAATTCAGCACTTCCAGGCCTTGATAGTCGCCGGTCAGTTCCAGGTACTGGCTGATGAAGCGGCGCGCCAGAGACTTGAGCCCACGGTCTTCAAGGTCCATGGCGAGGAAGGCGGTATCGGCGTACACATCGGTAAAGCGGAAAGGCTCGTTGAACTCGATGCAGTCGAAGATCACGACGTGGCCGTCAATCAGGGTGGCGTTGCCCAGGTGGATGTCACCGTGGCATTCGCGAGTGAAACCATCGAGCTTGCGTTGTTCAAGCAGCGGCTTGAGGCGCTCGAAGCTGCTTTCGGCCCAGGCTTGCAGGGCCTCAAGTTGAGTCAGGTCAGCTTTGTCGCTGAGGAATGGGCGAATCTGGTCGAAGTTCTGGCGTACCGGCGCCATGACTTCATCCGGCGTGCCGGCCGGGTGCTCTTGCGGGACCTTGGGGGCAGTGAGGTGAAAGTGCGCAATCTGACTGGCCATCTCGTCGATGTGGGCGTTGGTCAGTTCGCTGTTGGCTTGCAGGGTGCTGAGCATCTGGCTTTGCGGGAACTGGCGCATTTTCAGTGCGTACTCGATGACCGGGCCGTCGCCGCCCAACTGCGGCGCGTCGGCAGTGCCGGTAATCGGCAACACTTCAAGATACAAATCTTTGGTCAAGCGCTGGTTGAGACGCAGCTCCTCATTGCAGAAGTGGCCACGTTTTTCCAGATCGGTGAAATCCAGAAATCCGAAGTTCATCGGTTTCTTCAATTTGTAAGCATAGGGACCTGTCAGAACCACCCAGGAAATATGGGTCTCGATGACTTGAAATGCTTCAACCGGATGAGGGTATAAAGCCGGGTTTTGCAGGGCAGCGATCAGGGACTGGCTCACGGGCGATCCTTCAAAGTCTGGGAGAAATCATCGTGGCCATTATGGCTGCTGATGCCAGTCGTGCAAACCGCTGTCCGGCTCATGTTGATCATCAATAAAGTGCGTATAATCCGCCGCCATGACTCGAACCCGATCTCCCCGTTCCCGTAAAAAACCTCCTTCCCGCAGCTTGCGCCCCTGGTTGGGCTGGGCGCTCAAGCTGGGCCTGGTTGGCCTTGTGGTGGTCGCCGGCTTTGCGGTGTACCTCGATGCCGTGGTGCAGGAAAAATTCTCTGGCAAGCGCTGGACGATTCCGGCCAAGGTGTATGCACGCCCGCTGGAACTGTTCTCCGGGCAGAAGCTGAGCAAGGAGGACTTCCTTACCGAGCTCGACGCACTGGGCTATCGCCGCGAACCTGTGAGCAATGGCCCCGGCGCCGCAGCCGTCAGCGGCAACACCGTCGACCTGAACACCCGTGGGTTCCAGTTCTACGAAGGCCTGGAAAAAGCTCAGCCGGTACGCGTGCGTTTCTCCGGCGATTATGTGGCTGAACTGTCCTCGCTCAATGGCTCCAAGCTGCCGGTAGTGCGCCTGGAACCGTTGATGATTGGCGGTATTTATCCGAAAAACCTAGAAGATCGCATCCTGATCAAGCTTGATCAGGTACCGCCTTATTTGCTGGAAACCCTGGTGGCGGTCGAAGACCGCGATTTCTACAGCCATTGGGGCGTCTCGCCGAAGTCGATTGCCCGCGCTGTCTGGGTCAACACCTCCGGTGGCAAGATGACCCAGGGCGGCAGTACGCTCACGCAACAATTGGTCAAGAACTTCTACCTGACCAACGAGCGCAGCCTCACCCGTAAACTCACCGAAGCCATGATGGCGATGTTGCTGGAGCTGCATTACAGCAAGCAGGAAATCCTTGAGGCGTACCTCAACGAGGTATTCGTCGGTCAGGATGGCCAGCGCGCGGTGCACGGTTTCGGTTTGGCCAGCCAGTTCTTCTTTGGGCAACCGTTATCCGAGTTGAAGTTGCATCAGGTCGCGCTGCTGGTGGGCATGGTCAAGGGGCCGTCCTATTACAATCCGCGTCGCAACCCGGAGCGTGCGCTCGAACGTCGCAATCTGGTACTCGATGTATTGGAGCAGCAGGGTGTCGCGACGGCTGAACAAGTGGCCGCCGCGAAGAAAATGCCGTTGGGTGTGACCACTCGCGGCAAGTTGGCCGATAGCTCGTTCCCCGGCTTTATCGATCTGGTCAAGCGCCAGTTGCGTGAAGACTACCGCGACGAAGACTTGACCGAAGAGGGCTTGCGGATTTTCACCAGCTTCGACCCGATCCTGCAGATGAAGGCCGAAGCGTCCGTCAACGACACCTTCAAACGCCTGACCGGCCGTAAAGGCTCGGATGAAGTCGAAGCCGCCATGGTCGTGACCAACCCGGAAACCGGTGAAGTCCAGGCCATGATCGGCAGCCGCCAGGCCAGTTTCGCCGGCTTCAACCGCGCACTGGACGCCGTGCGGCCGATTGGCTCGCTGGTCAAGCCTGCGGTCTACTTGAGTGCGTTGGAAAAACCCAGCAAGTACACGCTGACCAGTTGGCTGTCGGATGACCCGTTGTCGGTCAAAGGCGCGAATGGCCAGGTATGGACGCCGAAGAACTTCGATCGCCGTTCCCACGGCACGGTGTTCCTGTATCAGGGGCTGGCGCATTCCTACAATATTTCCACCTCGCGCCTGGGGCTTGAGGTCGGCGTGCCAAATGTCCTGAAAACCATCGCGCGACTGGGGGTGGAGCGTGAGTTCCCGGCATTCCCGTCCATGCTTCTGGGCGCTGCGGCCATGACCCCGATGGAAGTGGCGACCATGTACCAGACCCTCGCCAACGGTGGCTTCAATACACCGATGCGCGGGATCCGCAGTGTGCTGACCGCCGAAGGCGAACCGCTCAAGCGCTACCCGTTCCAGATCCAGCAGCGTTTTGACGCGGGCTCTATCTACCTGATCCAGAACGCCATGCAGCGTGTGATGCGTGAGGGTACAGGGCGCTCGGTGTACAGCGTGCTGCCGTCGAACCTGACGCTGGCGGGCAAGACCGGTACCAGTAACGACTCGCGTGACAGCTGGTTTGCGGGTTTCGGCCAGGATGTATTGGCCGTGGTGTGGCTGGGGCGTGACGATAACGGCAAGACGCCGTTCACCGGTGCGACCGGCGCGCTGCAGGTATGGACCAGTTTCATGCGCAAGGCTGACCCGTTGCCGCTCAACATGCCCCAGCCGGACAATATCGTGCAGGCCTGGATTGATCCGCACACCGGCCAGGGCTCTGATGCCAACTGTCCGGGGGCGGTGCAGATGCCGTATATTCGCGGCAGCGAACCACCACCCGGCCCTGCGTGCGGTGGCATTGCCCCTGCTGACGCGGATTCGGTGATGGATTGGGTCAAGGGCTGGATGAATTAAGCAAAGAGGGTTTCAAGTGAACAAGTTGTGGATTCCAGCAATTACGGCTCTGGCTTTGCTCGGCGGTTGCTCCAGCGTGCAGCGCGGCTCCATCCCTGTGGTGGACTCAAGCACGTCCGTCTCCAATAACGACCGCATTTCGGCCAATGGCGGCTTCCGTCAGACGGTAGTCAAGCGGCCTGCCCAGGCTGCAACCCAGGCAATTCCCCAGGACTCCGGCGTCGTGGTGATGGTGCCTGGCAGTGGTGCTGCAACCTCGGCGCCTATCAGCGCCGAGCCATGGACCCCAGGCCCTAGCACTTCCGGGCCGGTTAACGCCACGCCGATTCAAACCGCGCCGGTCAACCAGGGCACCTACAACATGCCTTCGACGCCGAGCGGTATTCCGTCATCGTCCAATGCGGGCGGGTTGTCGGCTGACGAACAACTCGATGGCCCGGTGCTGGCGCTGCTCACCACCGCTCAGCAGCAGCAGGCGGGTGGCGATTTGAATGGCGCCTCGTCGAGCCTTGAACGTGCCCAGCGCGTGGCGCCGCGTGAGCCACAAGTGCTGTATCGCCTGGCCCAGGTGCGCATGGCCCAGGGCGATGCGCCCCAGGCGGAGCAATTCGCTCGCCGTGGCCTGAGCCTGGCCAATGGCCGCCCAGACCTGCAAGCCAGCCTTTGGGCCTTGATCGGTGATGCGCGTGCCGCCCAGGGCGATGCAGCGGGTGCCGCCCAGGCGCGACAGAAAGCCAAGGTCAGCCTCTGATGGATGCACGTTTCCCAGCGATCGCCGAACAGCTATTGCTGATCGAGCGAGAACTGCGCGTGCAGGGCTGGTGGGATGAAGAGTCCCCCGGTGCTGAAGCGCTCAGCAGTGTCGAACCCTTTTCAGTCGATACCCTGGACTTCCACCAGTGGCTGCAATGGATCTTCCTGGTACGCATGAAGCAGATCCTTGAACAGGACCTGCCCTTGCCGAATGCATCGGGGATCCTGGAAATGGCCGAGATGGTCTATGCCGACCGACCGCGGGAGAGCCTCGGCTTGCGTAACGCGCTGAAAAAGTTCGATCAATTGATCGTCGACGCTCGTTAATTGCCTGACTGCCGGGTTTTCCGGCAGTCTTGCGCACATTTCTACCGCTTGACGACATTCAGGCGAGTTTTATCCCTCCTCAAAGCCCTTTCTTCTACGTTCTCATGCGCTTAGTTGGAAAAAAGCGCAATTATTGCTTGACTTGAAGGGCCTGAAACAGAAGAATCCAAAGTCCGCTGTATCGGGACTGCCAGAAGCAGGCCCGCTCAGCAGATCATGAGGCGCACACCCGCGCCGACCTGTAACACCCGCAACGCGTTACCTCGCGCTGGGTGGGAAAAGCCCGCAACACTTGGGACGATCCCAATACTTGCTCAGTCAGTGCTGACGTAGTCGGCGACCACCGTCGCTCATGCTCTGTTGAGAAGTAAACCTATTAAGACCCGTCGGTTTTTAACGGACGGTATTCTGGCGTTTTAGAGGTGAACAACGTGGAGCTTTTATCTGGCGGTGAGATGCTCGTCCGCTTTTTGCGTGACGAAGGCGTCGACTATATCTACGGGTACCCAGGTGGTGCTCTGCTGCATGTCTACGACGCACTGTTCAAGGAACCGGCTGTTACCCACATCCTGGTTCGCCACGAACAGGCCGCGACCCATATGGCTGACGGTTACGCCCGTGCCACCGGTAAAGCCGGCGTGGTACTGGTAACGTCTGGCCCAGGCGCAACCAATGCCATTACCGGTATTGCGACTGCGTATATGGACTCCATCCCGATGGTGATCATTTCTGGCCAGGTGCCAAGCACCATGGTCGGCACCGACGCTTTCCAGGAAACCGACATGATCGGTATTTCCCGCCCGATCGTGAAACACAGCTTCATGATCAAGCACGCGTCGGAAATCCCGGAAGTCATGAAGAAGGCGTTCTACCTCGCACAGTCCGGTCGTCCGGGCCCTGTGGTGGTGGATATCCCGAAAGACATGACCAACCCGGCCGAAAAATTCGAATACATCTTCCCCAAGAAAGCCAAGCTGCGTTCCTACAGCCCGGCCGTCCGCGGGCACTCGGGGCAAATCCGCAAGGCGGCAGAAATGCTCCTGGCAGCCAAACGCCCCGTGTTGTACTCCGGCGGTGGCGTGATTCTGGGCGGCGGTTCCGCTCCGCTGACCGAACTGGCCAAGCTGCTCAACCTGCCGGTGACCAACACCCTGATGGGCCTCGGCGCATTCCCGGGTACGGACCGCCAGTTCGTCGGTATGCTCGGTATGCACGGCAGCTACACCGCCAACCTGACCATGCACCACGCTGACGTGATCCTGGCCGTGGGCGCGCGGTTCGATGACCGTGTGATCAATGGTGCGAGCAAGTTCTGCCCGAATGCCAAGATCATCCATATCGACATCGACCCGGCGTCCATCTCCAAGACCATCAAGGCCGATGTGCCGATCGTGGGGCCGGTGGAGAGCGTGTTGACCGAAATGGTCGCAGCGCTCAAGGACATCGGCGAGGCACCGAACAAGGAGTCCGTTGCCAGCTGGTGGAAGCAGATTGACGAATGGCGTGGTGATCGCGGCCTGTTCCCTTATGACAAGGGCGACGGCAGCATCATCAAGCCACAAACCGTGATCGAAACCCTGTGCGAAGTGACCAAGGGCGACGCCTTTGTAACCTCCGACGTGGGCCAGCACCAGATGTTCGCGGCGCAGTACTACAAGTTCGACAAGCCTAACCGCTGGATCAACTCCGGTGGCCTGGGCACGATGGGCTTTGGTTTCCCTGCGGCCATGGGTGTGAAACTGAGCTTCCCGGATGCCGACGTTGCCTGCGTCACCGGCGAAGGCAGCATCCAGATGAACATCCAGGAGCTGTCGACGTGCCTGCAATATGGTCTTCCAGTGAAGATCGTCTGCTTGAACAACGGCGTGCTCGGCATGGTTCGTCAATGGCAGGACATGAGCTACGGTAGCCGTCACTCCCACTCCTACATGGAATCGTTGCCGGATTTCATCAAGTTGGTTGAAGCCTATGGCCACGTCGGCATTCGCATCACTGATTTGAAAGATCTGAAGCCGAAGATGGAAGAAGCGTTCGCCATGAAAGACCGCCTGGTGTTCATCGATATTCAGGTCGATACCAGCGAGCACGTCTATCCGATGCAAATCAAAGACGGCTCCATGCGCGACATGTGGCTGAACAAGACGGAGCGTACTTAATCATGCGGCATATTATCTCCCTGCTTCTGGAGAACGAGCCCGGCGCCTTGTCCCGTGTTGTCGGCCTGTTTTCGCAACGCAACTACAACATCGAAAGCCTGACCGTGGCGCCGACCGAAGACCCGACCCTGTCGCGCCTGACGTTGACCACTGTTGGCCACGATGAGGTGATCGAGCAGATCACCAAGAACCTCAACAAGCTGATCGAAGTGGTCAAGCTGGTCGACCTGTCGGAAAGCGCCCACATCGAGCGCGAACTGATGCTCGTCAAGGTCAAGGCCACGGGTGCCCAGCGTGCCGAGATCAAGCGCACTACCGATATTTATCGCGGGCAGATCGTCGATGTGAGCGCCAGCGTTTATACCGTTCAACTGACCGGTACAAGCGACAAGCTGGACAGCTTCATCCAGTCGATCGGGACAGCCTCGATTCTGGAAACCGTACGCAGTGGTGTCACCGGGATTGCCCGTGGCGACAAAGTACTCAGCATCTAACCCAAATTAGCGAATGGCCTTACGGCCTGGATATATAGAGGAACCTCATGAAAGTTTATTACGATAAAGATTGTGACCTGTCGATCATCCAGGGCAAGAAAGTCGCCATCATCGGCTACGGTTCCCAGGGCCACGCACAAGCGTGCAACCTGAAAGATTCCGGCGTGGACGTCACCGTTGGCCTGCGCAAAGGTTCGGCTACTGTTGCCAAGGCTGAAGCCCACGGCCTGAAAGTGACCGACGTTGCTTCCGCCGTAGCGGCTGCCGACCTGGTCATGATCCTGACCCCGGACGAGTTCCAGTCCTCGCTGTACAAGAACGAAATCGAGCCGAACATCAAGAAGGGCGCCACCCTGGCCTTCTCCCACGGCTTCGCGATTCACTACAACCAGGTTGTGCCGCGCGCTGACCTCGACGTGATCATGATCGCGCCGAAAGCGCCGGGCCACACCGTGCGTTCCGAGTTCGTCAAAG
The DNA here is from genome assembly GCF_019891455.1 of Pseudomonas sp. P867. Taxonomy (NCBI): domain Bacteria; kingdom Pseudomonadati; phylum Pseudomonadota; class Gammaproteobacteria; order Pseudomonadales; family Pseudomonadaceae; genus Pseudomonas; species Pseudomonas sp. P867. The sequence goes on from NZ_JAFLXB010000006.1 coordinate 351,046, forward strand.
GCGGTGGTATCCCTGACCTGATCGCGATCTACCAGGACGCGTCGGGCAACGCCAAAAACGTTGCACTGTCCTACGCTGCTGGCGTCGGTGGCGGTCGTACCGGCATCATCGAAACCACGTTCAAGGACGAGACCGAAACCGACCTGTTCGGCGAGCAAGCCGTTCTGTGCGGCGGTACCGTTGAGCTGGTCAAGGCCGGTTTCGAAACCTTGGTTGAAGCTGGTTATGCGCCGGAAATGGCCTACTTCGAATGCCTGCACGAACTGAAGCTGATCGTTGACCTCATGTACGAAGGCGGTATCGCCAACATGAACTACTCGATCTCCAACAACGCCGAGTACGGCGAGTACGTGACCGGTCCGGAAGTGATCAACGCCGAGTCCCGCCAGGCCATGCGCAACGCCCTGAAACGTATTCAGGACGGCGAATACGCCAAAATGTTCATCAGCGAAGGCGCTACCGGCTACCCTTCGATGACCGCCAAGCGCCGTAACAACGCCGCTCACGGTATCGAAGTCATCGGCGAGCAACTGCGCTCCATGATGCCGTGGATCGGTGCCAACAAGATCGTCGACAAAGCCAAGAACTAAGTCGTACGCATCAAGGGAAAACGCGGCTTAGGCCGCGTTTTTTCGTTTGAGGGGCCGGTTCTGGTATAAAGCTGCATCGTTTGCGGGCGAACACTCGCCGCAAGTATCTGTCGAATTTTTTTCACACCGTTGCAAGGTAAAGTCCATGAGCGAACGTCCCGAAGAGCCAAACCAGGCTTCCGACGCCGAAAGCATGCTGCCGATCGATGAACATGTCGAAGAAGGGCATGACGCCGAAGGCCGTAAGGTCCGGCATCGTGGCATCTATCTTCTGCCCAATCTGTTTACGACGGCGAACCTGTTTGCCGGCTTTTATTCCATCATCAACTCCATGAGTGCCCAAAGTGCGCTGGCGGCAGGTGATGCGGCGAGTGCCAGCAAGTACTTTGGTTTTGCTGCCATCGCAATCTTCGTGGCCATGGTGCTCGACGGCCTGGATGGGCGCGTAGCGCGGATGACCAACACCCAAAGTGCTTTTGGCGCCGAGTACGACTCGCTGTCGGACATGGTTGCCTTTGGTGTCGCCCCTGCGCTGCTGGCTTTTGCTTGGGCATTGGGTGACATGGGCAAGGTCGGCTGGATGGTTGCCTTCATCTATGTCGCCGGTGCCGCGTTGCGACTGGCGCGTTTCAATACGCAGGTGGGCACTGCCGACAAGCGTTACTTCATCGGGCTTGCCAGCCCGGCAGCCGCCGGCGTCGTGGCGGGTATCGTCTGGGCGTTCAGTGATTACGGCATCCAGGGGTCGAAGATGTCGTTCCTGGTAGCGTTGATGGTTGCAGCGGCCGGGATGCTGATGGTCAGCAATATCAAGTACAACAGCTTCAAGGAGCTGGACCTCAAAGGGCGCGTGCCTTTCGTGGCGATCCTTGTGGTGGTGCTTGTGTTTGCAGTGGTGTTCAGTGATCCGCCGCGGATTCTGCTGCTGGCGTTCCTGGTTTACGCCGCGTCTGGTCCGATTCAGTATTTGCTGCATCTGCGCCGGGACAAAACATTGCCTTAATGTAATTTCCCCCATACTCCGCAGTCTATTGGTGCATCAGTTCTCCAATGCTGCGGAGTTGCCATGTTAATCAAACTACCCAAAGCGTCCGATTGCCATGAATCGGATGTCACGCCTGAATCCCTCTATTTCTCTCGTCGCAGTTTGCTCGGCGGTGCGCTGGCCGGTATTGCCGCCAGTAGCTTGCCGCGTTGGGCCAGTGCGGGCGATGCGGCGCGTTATGCCGATGTCGAAGCGGGCAGGGCGCCCAACTGGTTTGCCGAGAAGCTTCCTGGTACGAAATGGCAGGCGGTGACGGTCAAGGACGAGGCGATCACGCCGTTCAAGGATGCAACCCACTACAACAATTTTTATGAGTTCGGTACCGACAAGGGCGACCCGGCGGCGAATGCAGGTGCGCTCAAGACCGAGCCGTGGAGTGTTGTGATCGATGGTGAAGTGGCCAAGCCTGGGCGTTATGCCTTGGAAGACTTCATGAAACCCTATGAGCTGGAAGAACGGATCTATCGATTGCGCTGCGTTGAAGCCTGGTCGATGGTGATTCCGTGGATCGGTTTCCCGATCTCGGCCTTGCTCAAGCAGGTTGAACCTACCTCCAAAGCGAAGTACATCCGTTTTGAAACCCTCCAGGACCCGAAGAGCATGCCTGGGCAGCGCTCCAGTTTCGGCTTGATCGACTGGCCTTATGTAGAAGGGCTGCGTCTGGACGAAGCGATGAACCCGCTGGCGATTCTCGCCGTAGGTATGTATGGGCGCGAGCTGCCTAATCAGAATGGTGCGCCGTTGCGCTTGGTGGTGCCGTGGAAGTACGGCTTCAAAAGTGTCAAATCCATCGTGCGGATCAGCCTTGTCAGCGAGCAGCCGAAAACCACCTGGCAGAGCATTGCGGCTGATGAGTATGGGTTCTACGCAAATGTGAACCCTACGGTCGATCATCCGCGGTGGACCCAGGCGCGGGAGCGACGTCTACCCAGTGGCCTGTTCAGCCCGAACGTGCGCGATACGCAGATGTTCAATGGCTACGCGGATGAGGTCGCGTCTTTATATACAGGTCTCGATCTGCGGAAGAACTACTGATGCGCTTTCCAATCTGGCGCATTGGAGTCTTTATAGCTGCGGCGGTTTGGCCATTGCTCTGGTTGTATGAAGCATGGAGTTTTGCCCTGGGGCCTGATCCGGGCAAAGTGCTGGTCGATCGCTTGGGGCTGGGTACGTTGATCCTGCTGCTGATCACGCTCGGGATGACGCCGCTGCAGAAGTTGAGCGGTTGGGCAGGGTGGATCGCGGTACGCCGGCAGTTGGGGCTGTGGTGCTTCGCCTATGTAGTACTGCATTTGGCGGCATACTGCGTGTTCGTCCTTGGGCTCGATTGGTCGCAGCTCGGCGTAGAACTGCGCAAGCGGCCCTACATAATTGTGGGGGCGCTGGGGTTTATGGCTCTATTGGTGCTGGCTGTCACATCCAACCGCTATAGCCAGCGTCGATTGGGTAGCCGCTGGAAGAAGTTGCATCGCTTGACCTATGTGATCCTGGGCCTGGGTTTGCTGCACATGCTCTGGATAGTTCGGGCTGATCTGAAGGAATGGGCTGTCTACGCTTCCATTGGTGCACTGCTTCTTTTGTTGCGGGTGCCACCGGTGATGCGCCGAATCCCTCGCCTTATTGCTAAAAAGACACCTTCTGCCACAAAAGTGTAATTAACCCTTGACGGCAGATTCTGGAAGCCTATAATTCGCCCCACTTCCGGCGCAGTCGAAACGGAAAACTCCTTGGTAAACAATGAGTTACGTAGTTTTCGGCAGCAGGCTGCTTCAGTTCATCGAAGCCAAAAGGAAGTTGAAAAAGAGGTGTTGACAGCAGCGTGTAACGCTGTAGAATTCGCCTCCCGCTTCGGAGAGATCTTAAGCGCAAGTGGTTG